>NZ_CP082292.1:662267-1324535 GCF_019880205.1 Pantoea alfalfae | reverse complement strand
TCAGTTTACCGCCCGGCTCCAGTACGCCTCCGACCGTGGTGACCTGAATATCTTTGACGATGCCGCGTACCGGCGAGTAGAGCGTGGCACGCGTCAGCTGATCTTCTTTGCCCGCAGCAACCTGCAGTTGTGCATCCAGTTCGGCATTGTTTTTCACCTGCTCTTCATGGGCGCGCACCAGATAGTCGTTACGCGCCTCATCAATTTTACCGCGCAGATCGCTGACCTGACGGCGCAAACGAATCACCTCGACCTGCCCTGCCGCACCCTTAGCCACCAGCGGTTCCGTCAGCCGCAGTTCATCCTGTACCAGTCTCAGCGACTGCTGCAGGTTACTGATGGTTTCGGTGAGATTACGACGACGCGACTCGTAGAGCTGCCGTTCGCGCGTGACCAGGTTCGGCTCCTTCAGGGTTTCGGCGCTGAACGTAAGCGGCGTGCCTGACAACTCCGCCTCAAGCCTTTCGGATGAGGCACGCAGCGTGCGCACTTTGGCCTGTGCTTCGCCGAAGTTGGACTGGAAGCGCGTCGGATCGAGCGTGGCCAGCACCTGCCCTTTCTCAACAATATCGCCCTCATGCACATTCAGCTGTTTGACGATGCCGCCGTCCAGGCTGTCGATCACCTGCGCGCGGCTGGAAGGTGTTACCTTGCCGATGCCGACGGTCACCTCATCCAGAATGGCGAAGTGCGCCCAGATGAGAAAAATTGCCAGTGCGGCGGTGCAGAGCCAGATAATCGCCGATGTCCGGCGCTCATGACGGGCAAGATCTTTATCAACAATAACCAGACTCATGCAGCATCTCCTTTCCCTGGCGTCGCTGGCGTCGTCGCACGGCGCAGGATCTCGTCACGCGGACCATCGGCCACAATCCGGCCGTTATCCATCACCACAATACGGTCGACCATCTTCAGCAGCGCCGGCCGGTGCGTCACCAGCACCAGCGTCCGGCCACTGATCCAGCCCTGTAGCTGACGGATCACATGCTCCTCCAGCTGTTCATCCATGGCCGCAGTCGGCTCATCCAGCAGGACGACCTGCGGCTGCCGCAGGATCATACGACTCAGCATCACCATCTGACGCTGCCCGCCTGACAGTCCGCGTCCGCCTTCATTAATAATGCGATCCAGACTGGCGGCATCCTGCTGGACCAGCGACAGTGCGCCGCTGATGCGCAGCGCCTGCAGCATCTCCTGTTCGCTGGCGTGGGGATTACCCAGCATCAGGTTCTGCCGCAGCGTGCCAAAGAAGAGACGGGAGTCATGCGACAGCCAGCCGAGTTGACGGCGTAAATCGACAGGATCGATACGCTCAATATCGACGCCATCGACAATCACCTTGCCCTGAGTGGCCTGCGCCTGACCGGCCAGGATCTTCAGCAGCGTCGACTTCCCTGCCCCGACTTTACCCAGAATGGCAATCTTCTCGCCGGGCTTGATCTGCAGCTGCTGCACGTTGAGCACATTCTTTTCATTCTCTTCGTCATAGCTGTAATGGACATTGCGCAGATCGTACTGGCCGGTAAGCGTCGGACAGTGCGCCAGCGTAGCGGCTTCAGGCTGGTCGAGCGGCTTTTTCAGCAGCTCATCCAGCCCTTTCATCGCCATTTTGGCGTGCTGCCAGCGTGAGAAAACCATCGTCAGCTGCATTAACGGGGCGATGGTACGGGATGAGAGCAGGCTACAGGCGACCAGCGTACCGGTGGTGATTTGAGAATCGAGCACCAGATAGACACCAAACACCAGCATTCCGGCATAGGTGAGCTGCTGCACGGTTGACGCCCAGCCGGTAAGACGCGCGCCCCATAACCGCTGCTGATTGCTGATTGAAGCGCTGACTTCGTGGGTTTGTTCCCATTGACGCTGAAAATAGGGTTCCGCCTGTAGCGCCTTGATATCCTCAATCCCCTCGATGGTCTCCACCAGCACCGCATTGCGCAGCGCGCCCTCGCGCAGCCCCTCTTTGGCCAGCTTCGCCATCGGAATCTGCACCAGCAGGCCGGGAATGACGATCAGCGGGATCGCCGCCAGCGGGATTAGCACCAGCCAGCCCCCCACAAATGACATGATAAACAGGAACAGGATGACAAACGGCAGATCGGCTGCTGCACCCACCGTGGTTGAGGTTAGCAACTCGCGCACCTGGTCGATCTCACGCAGCTGCGAGATAAAGGAGCCGGTCGATTTTGGCCGCGCCTCATTTCGGATACTCATCGCCCGGGCAAACAGCATGGCCGAGACTTTGAGGTCGATGCGTTTACCCATCAGGTCTGATACCTGGGTGCGCATCAGCCGGATCACATACTCAATGGCCGCGGCGATCAGCACCCCGACAAACAGCACCCACAGCGTGGATTGCGACTGCGCCGGAATCACCCGATCGTAGACCTGCATCGAAAAAAGAATACCGGCCAGCGCCAGCACGTTGCTGATCACTGAGGCCAGCGAGATCTCGGTAATACGGCGCCCCATGCCGCGAAAGTTTTTCCAGAACCAGTGCGGCTCATAGGGCTGAACGAATTCGTCGATACGCGCATCCCGGCCACGCGCCGCTACGCCTATCACCCCGACATCGCCCTGAGCACGTGCCAGCAGTTCCGATAAGGCGCTTTCACGCACCACATCGCCGCCTTCACTGAGCCAGTAGCGCGCGCTGCCGTCGGCATCAATGCTCTCCAGCACCGCCACGCTGGCATTTTCCAGCACCAGCACTACCGGAGTGATCTCCTGACGCCAGCGCAGTTTGTTCTGCGGCACCATGGTCAGATGCAATCCCAGCAGCCCGGAGAGCCGCTCCAGCTGCTGGGACACCGGCAGATGTTCAAACCAGCGCATCTGCTGACGCAGGGTTTTGCCATCGGCAGGTTTACCGAATCGCGCGGCGACGCGCAGCATGGCGGCAATCCAGTTATCGGTATTCAGGGTTGATGTACTCATTATTAATGCCTTATCGCTATTGCAGCGAAGGAAGGAGATCGCCGCTGCTTTGCTGGCGATCGATACCCATGATATCGAGCAGATTGTCTACCGCGGCGGCATAGCGCACGGTGGCATCCCAGCCGTCATAAAGCGCGGTGATACGTGAGCTGTCAGCCTGAAACACATCCTGTTCCACGCTCAGCAGATCGTTCAGGCTGCGCTTGCTCAGGCGATATTCATCGGCGTAGACATTTCGGGTATGGTCGGCGCTGGCCAGCTGCACTTCCCCGGCAGCCTGCCGTTGCTGCGCGCCAATCATGTCGGCATAGGCGGTGGAGGCATTCTGATTAATGGCGAGTTTGGCCTGCTGAACTGCGGCCTGCGCCGCTTCACGATCGCCCTCCGCTGACGCGGTTCTGGCATTGACCATGCCGCCCTGATAAAGCGGCGCTTCCACCTGCAGCTGCACTTCATCATCCCAGTAAGACGCACGATCGTTTTCATAGCGGGTCCGGCCCGCCTGCACTTTAATCGTCGGCCAGTGACCGGACTCTGCCTGGCGCACCCGTTCACGGGCGGCTTCCTGTTTCGACTGCGCGCTGCGCACCGCCGCGCTGCTTTCATAGGCGATTTTGTCGAGGGTGATCTGCTGCTTAAGCAGCGCCTGTGGCAGTTCCGGCAGCGTGGCGGGAACCACGCCGGTCAGCACAGTCAGCTGCGCGGTGGCGGAACGGTGCTGGGCACGATATTGCTCAAGCGTGGCCTGCATTGCGGCGATGCGGGTTTCCGCCTGCAAAACATCTGACTGCGAGTTGAGTCCGGCATCGGCGCGCAGTTTTGCAATATCCCGAACCCGCTGCAGCGAGGCGATATTGGTGTGCGCCGTTTCAGACAGCGCCTGATAGCGTTTGACTTCAAGGTAGGCCTGCAGCGTATCTTCCGCCACGGTAGTCATCGAATCAAACAAGCCGAAACGATAGGCATCTGACAGCGCATGCTGTTCATCGATGGCGCTGCCGGTGCGGCCAAAATCATAAAGCAGTTGACTGAGTGTGATACCGCCGGAGCCATTATTGTTCAGACTGCCAGCGGAGTCGGTCTGGTGAGAGCGTCCCGCGGCACCCTGCAGTGAGATCTGCGGATACCAGGCGCTGCGGGCGGCATCCATATCCCCCTTGCCGACGTGGATCTGTGCCGCCGCTTCCGAGATTTTCGGATTGCGGGCGAAGGCCCGGAGAATGGCGTCGCGCAGCGTTAAGCTGGCAATCTGTTCTTCGGTCGGCGCAGCACGCCAGTTAAATTCGGCTTTAGGTAACGGTGCGGCAAAGGCCGCGTGCACTGCCACGCCACTCAGGGCGCACAACAAAAAAGTTAATCGCGCTTTGTTCATCATCAATACCAGCAGGGGTTCTTATCATCATGGTGTTTTTCCTGGTGAACAAAGCGAGCTAAAAGGAGTATGTCTCAGAGCCAGACAGCGTTATTGCTTTATTTTTTTTATGGTTTGTTAGCGGGACGCCAAACGACATTTAACATTATTAGATCATATCCCGCGCTTATTCCTGCTAAAAATAGATGAAATCATTAATATTTCTCCTGAACGGACGAAAAACAACCATCAGACAAGTCCATGCCAATCCAGACAGGCTTAACAAACCTGTCCGGAAGGCAGTGCTTTTACTAATGTGTCGGCGTCAGACTATCGGCTGTGCTGCAGGATGCTGCAGCAGATGGTCGGCAAGGGTATAAGGAACATCGGAGAAGAGATGGCTCTCCTGCGGAACAGCAGAAGCCGTGGAGGTGTGCGCAACGTACGCAGTCTCTGCCTGCTGAGTGAGAGTGACGGTTTCAAGCACATTATCCACCGTCTGGTCCGCCATCAGGCTGGCCGTTTCGGTATGCGATGCCACCTGCACCGTCTGACTGGCCGTGGCCAGATTACCGGCGCTGTCTTTGCCGCTGACCGTCATCTGGTACTCACCATTATCCAGCGGTGCCAGCTGTCCGGCCAGAATAGTCAGCGCCCAGCCACCATCCGCTTTTACGCTGGCGCTGTAGTGCTGATCGCCCAGCGTTAATTCTACCAGGCTGCCCGGTTGCAGATGGCTGGAGCTACCCTGGATCAGATGCCAGCTGTTGACATCGGCAGCATCAATTTTATTGTCACCAAAAGCCGTATCCAGGGTCAGCGTCGGGCGCTGATGCACGGCTACGGTAAAGAGTTTATCGCTGGTCTGGGTGTCGCTGTTGCCATATTCATCCCAGCGGTGAAAGATGGCGGCGACCGGGCCATCCGGCAGTGCCAGCAGCTCGCTGGAGGTCAGTGTTACCATACCTTTGGCATCAGGCTGGTAGGTTTTACCGTTGATCTCCAGGGTGTTGGCACCTTCAACGTAGAAGCTCAGATCGTGCTGCGCCTCCTGATAGTTAAGCGTCATGTCACCGCCGATATCCATTTCGGTGTAGATCGGAATAAAACCGGTGTGGATATTCAGCTCATGCGTGACGTCAAGGTAGTTTTTGGCCCCGTCGATCGACCAGGCACGAATTTCTCCAACGTTGATAAAAGCGGGCACATCCGCTGCCGGGATTACCACCTGCCAGTGTCCATCTTCGCCTATTGTGGCGGCATAATCTTTCTGGTTGGCACCGGTGATCACCAGCCGGTGACCCGGCATCACGGTAGAGAGCGTGCCGCTCAGCAGCAGATCCTGCTGGGTTTCCGCCAGATTAATGACGTCGTCCGACGTGACCTTATCAAAGGTGATGATGGGCACGCTACTCAGGTGAGTAATCAACGTCAGATCGTGATATTCGGTCACGGTTTTTCCATTGGGATCGGTCGCCGCGACTTTCAGACTGTAGACGCCATCCGCCAGCGCTTTCATATCACTTTCCTGGAAAGAGCCATACCACTTGCCATCACGTCCCATGACGGCGGTGGTCGTTTGCGTGCCCAACGTTAATTTCAGCACCGACCCCGCCGGCAGGTGCGTTGCGCTACCGCTGATTTCAACGCCGTAAATGCTCTCAGCAATATTTACCGCGTTGTCGCCACTGATCGTGTCCACTGTCAGTGTCGGTTTGATGGTGCGGTCAACATAGAGACCAAAATCGACGTCGGTTGTGGTGCTGTGGCCCGCTTTATCGGTAAGGGTCAGCGTCAGCGAGTGATTGCCATCCGGCACACCTTTTAGCGCCTCAGCCGGCATGGAAGCGTTCCAGTAGCCCCACTTGTTAACGGTGCTGTGCCAGCTCTGGTCGTTGAACGTCAGTGTGACCGTTGAGCCTGCTTCGCCTTCCGCCCGGCCGCGCAGATGTACCGGTTTTTGCGCCTCCCAGCCGGCAATAACACCATCCATAGCAAGAGGTTCATAGGGGCGTAGCGCAACAGGAGGGGGACTCTCAACCGCGCTGACAGCCAGGGCACTGTAGTTGAGCGGGCTGCTATGCGGTGACTCCGCAGAGAAAGGGGTAACAGGCAGAGAGAGACTCTGCGTTGTGACTGGCGCAATGGCGGGCAGCGCGCTGTCGGCGACGGCAAAGTCGCTCACCGCCGTCTGGAAAATGGATTCGAACCGGACGGAACGAAGCGTATCGCGTGTTGACATAGGTAACCTCAGTTCAGAACAGAAATGCAGACCAAAGGGCCCGGATAAACCGGACGTTAAGACTGTCGATAGGTAGTGGGTCAGCTGACGCTGCCCGTTTTCGCTGGTCGGAACTGATTACCCGCAGGTAACAGGGATGATGAAAGAGGACGCTGATAAAAGCGACAAATGGAGCCAGAATGCTGATTTACGGCGTAACGCCGTTTGCTGCGCTTACCCTAATCTTTCATTCTGCTAATGGATAGTGGCGATAATCTGGAAAGTGAAATTATTACGTGACTAAAATAAAAAAAGCGGGTGCTTACGCACCCGCTTCTCAGAGCGACCTGACAGACGTTGCTGTGACTACGCCACGTGGACCTGCAGGTTCTGCTGCACCAGCACATCACCCAGGGTGTTTTCACTGCTCAGCGCCGAGTTGTGGTAGATCTCAAAGACTCTGCCCTCCACCGTGCGCTCGCCGGTCACTTCCCAGATACCGCCGTTGCTGTTCGCCAGTGTGACCTGACTGCCTTCTGCGCCTTTGATCAGCAAATCATCACTCTGTTTGTCCGTAATATTGAGTGCCTCATTGAGATCGAGTTTCACGGAGTTGGTGCCGGTTTTACCCAAATCAAGCACTTCAATGTGTTCAACTTTCAGGCCCAGCGCGGTGAGATCCAGATTGAGATACTCACCATTCAGCACCAGAGTATCGGTGCCTGCGCCGCCATCAATATGGGTAAAGTTAAGATCGCTGACCGTCACGGTATCTGCACCGCTGCTGCCGATCACCGAAGCGCCCTCTGCCGTACTGCCATCGGCCAGCGTAATCACGACGCCGCCAATGGTGTAGCCCACCTCCTCTGCCGGTGCCGCCGCCACAGCGGTGTCACTGGCTACCACGGTTTCACTGCTGCTGACCGGCGTCACCGTATCCGCTTCGGTAATCAGCGTCGAGGCCACGGCTACATGGGCGCTGTTATCGTCGCTGCTGGTACTGCTGCTATGCTGCGTCTCCACGCTGGCACTGGCGACGGTAACGCTGTCGTCCGCTACCGAGAAGAGTGCCACCGACTCGGTTGCCGCCAGCGTTGCCGGCAGCAGCGAACCCAGCAACAGAGTGTTGGTGGTGGTGTAGCTGTTACCGGCCACGTCAGTGATGGAGACTTTTGCCAGCGTGTTCAGCGACAGCAGCAGGCCACCCACCGACAGCAGTGAGGGTGAGAAGTTGACCGCGTAACGCCCCAGCGCATCGGTGGTGGTGTTCAGCGTTGGCCCGTTGCTGCCGTTGGAAAGCAGCAGCGTCACGCTGACTTTCGATCCCTGCGCTGCATTCAGCGATCCCCCCTGCACGACCAGACCGGTAAGCAGAGAACCGACGATGCTGAGCACCGGATCAACCCCGACCAGCGGCTGATTATGGGACAGCGCAGTAAAGCTGCTGGTGCTGGTCGCGGTATTGCCCCCAATATCCGTCACCGTCACGGTCAGTGGATGGCTGCCATCTGCGATCCCTTTCAGCGTCGCTGACGGCACGCTGATGCTCCATGCCCCATTCGCGCCGATGGTCGTGGTAAGGACATTGCCTGCCACGTTAACCGTTACCGTACCGCCCGCCGCGTTGGTACTGGTTCCTCTGATGGTTTCAGCCGTATTGGCTTCCGCGATGTTGAGATAACCATCGCCACCAAAGAAACTGTTCACACTGACGGTCGGCATGGTGTGACTCACCACACCCAGCGACGCCGAGGTGGAACCGTTGCTGCCCGCGCCGTTGATGACGCTGGCCGTCACGGTCTGCAGACCATCCGCAATGGCGGCGAGGTTGGCCGCCGGTACAGAGAGGCTCCAGTTGCCGTTACTGCTCACCGTGGTGCTGTAAGTCTGGCCACCCAGCGTAACGCGTATTACCGATCCTTCGGCGTTGCTGGCGGTGCCTGAAATAGTCTGCGCGGTTTTGACATCGGCTGCACTCAGCGCATTGTCGCCAAACAGTGAGGTAATGGCGACCACAGGCGTTGACTGACTGATAACACTCAGTGTTCCGCTGCTGTTCGCCACGTTACCGTAGGCATCTGTGCCGGTCACCGTCACGGTTTTACTGCCGTCAGTGATCGCGGCAAGATCCGCTTTCGGCACGCTGATGCTCCAGTTGCCGCCACTCACCACTTTGGTGGTATAGGTCAGACCGTTCAGCGTGGCGCTGACGGTCGAACCGGCCGACAGGCTGGAGGTCCCGCTCAGCGTCTGGTTCGAGGCCAGATCGGCGGCACTCAGGACGCCATCGCCGAACACCGTATTCACCGTCAGGGTTGGCTGCACCAGCCCCAGTGACACGCCTGCGCTGGTGCTGCTGACGTTGCCGACCGGGTCAGTGACCGCCGCGCTGACGGTGAAGTTACCGTTCAGCAGTGTCGAGAGCACAGCTGGCGAAACGGTGGTGGAGAAGGTGCCATCAGCGTTGACCAGCGCGGTGGCTGTTGTGTTGCCAATGGCCAGCCTGACGCTGCTGCCCGCTGCCACGCCGGAGACCGTGCCGCTGATGGTCTGGGTAACCAGCGATTCCGCCAGGTTCAGCACGCCATCACCAAACAACGGATTGAGCGTAACCTTCGGCAGATTGTGAATACCTACCAGCGCGCCGGCAGTGGTGCTGCTGGTGTTACCGGCGCTGTCGGTGACGCTGACGCCGACGGTCAGATTGCCATCCGCAATTCCCTGCAGCAGCGCAGGCGTCAGTGAGACGTTAAAGTTGCCGCTGGCATCGGTTGCCGTCACAAACTGCTGTGAACCCACCGATACGACAACACGCGATCCCGCTTCTGCACCACCGACGACGCCGCCAATCACCTGGGTTACCAGCGCATCCGCTACGTTCAGCAGACCATCACCAAACAGCGGATTTACCGTGATGGTTGGCAGCAGCGTATCGACGCGAATACCGGCGCTGGTGCTGGCGGTATTCCCCGCTGCATCCGTTACTGACGCGCCGACCGTCAGATTGCCCTGCGCCAGGGTGCCCAGGATATCCGGCGTCACCGTGGCGCTGAAGGCGCCGCCCGCACCCACGGTCGCGGTCAGCTGGCTGTTGCCCACTGAAAGCGTCACCACACTGCCCTGCGCAACGTTGTTCACCACCCCGCTGATGACCTGGCCGGTGGCGATATCAGCCAGATTCAGCACGCCATCGCCAAACAGAGAGGTCAGGGAAATGGAGGGTGTCTGGGTAAAGATGCCAATCGACGCGCTGTTCGAGGCGACGTTACCCGCCGCATCCCGGACGCTGACGCCCAGCGTCAGATTGCCATCAAGCAGTGAGGTGAGATCGCTGCCCGGCAGGCTAACGCTCCATGCTCCGCCCGCCTGCACTGTCGTGCTGTAAGTTTTGCTGCCAAAGGTCACCGTCACCTGTGAACCTGCAGCCGCATTACTGATTACGCCACCCACCAGCTGTCCGGCAGCCGCTTCCGCAATGTTCAGCAGGTTATCGCCGCCAAACAGCCCGGTGAGCGCGCCCACCACCGGCACCGCATCGACAATCGCCGTCACGGTTTCACCCACCGTGCGGGTGTTGCCTGCCGCATCGGTCAGGGTGACGTTAACCGCAAGATTGCCGTCCGTGACCAGATCCAGCACCGCAGGTGGCACCACGATGGCCCATTTACCATCCTGACCCACCGAAGCAGAGAGCGTGGTGCCGCCCAGTACCACCGATACCGTGGCCCCGACACCTGCCGACGTCGCCGTTCCCGAGATGGTCTGCGCCACCGTGGTATCCAGCGCACTGAGCGTGCCGTCGCCGAATACCGAATCAACCACCAGCGTCAGCGCACTGTTAACTACTTTGTTGACCGTCAGCGTCGCGTCGGTCTGGTTACCGGCTAAATCATTCACCCGCACGCCAAACACCAGCGCACCGTCAGTGAGGCCCGACAGGACATTCGGTGCAAGATCGATGCTCCAGCGGCCATCTGCACCCACCGTTGCGGTAGCGATCGGCGCGGCATCGCCCAGGTAGAGGCCGATGGTCTGGCCTTCTGCGCCCTGTGCGCTGCCTGTCAGTACCTGACTGACGGCCAGATCAGCGGCGTTAAGCACGTTATCACCCGCCAGCGCGTCAACCTGCACCAGCGGCGCGGCAGTATCCACCGTCACCTGCTGTGTCACGGTCGTCACGTTACCGGCGACATCCGCCAACTGCGCGGTGATCACCGGCGCGCTGCCATCGGTCAGTGCCTGCATCGCGCTGGCAGGAACGGTGGTGGACCAGGTGCCGTTACTCTGCACTACGGCGCTGTAAGTCTGGTTGTTGAAGGTCACAACCACCGTACGGCCTGCTTCACCGACATCGGCGGTGCCGCTAATTGCCTGGCTGGTGGCGTTTTCATTACCATTGACCTGATTATCACCCGCAAAGGCATTAATCGTCAGAGCCGGTGGCGTCAGATCAATCAGCACATTACCGCTAACGGTGACAGGAGTCGTGCCATCAGTGGCATTTACCGTGATGGCGACGCTGCCATCCGCATTGCCAAAGGCAGTGACCGGCAACGCAGCCGTTGACCAGTTGCCCGATGCATCCAGCGTAGTGGCATAGGTCTGACCGTTAATAGTGACCGTCACTGAACCACTCGTGCCGAGGTTAGCCGAAGTACCGCTTAACACCACGCCACCCGCCACATCCTGAGAACTGATGATATTGTCGCCTGACACCGTACCCAGCGTGACCAGCGGGCCTGGCGGTGGCGTCAGATCCACCGTCAGCGGGACACTGCTGGTTGCAGTATTGCCTGCCAGATCGGTCACGGCCAGCGCCAGGGTGGTCGATGGCGTAAAGGTGGCCATCTGCTCCGGCGTCAGCGTCACGCTCCAGTTGCCGTTACCGTCAACTATTGCCGTGCCGAGGGTTGTGGTATTCAGCGACACCGTGACGACGGCACCGGTCTCAGCGCCTGACGCGGTGCCGCTGAGGATCTGCGGCTGAATGCTCTCGGCGTAGTTCAGTGCGTTGTCGCCAGTAAAGGCTGTGAAGCTAAGCACCGGCGGGGTTTTATCGAGCACCAGCGAACTGTTAATGGTCGTGCTGTTGCCCGCTGCATCCGTTGCCGTCACGGTAACCGGATAGGTGGCATCCGGCAGCGCTGAAAGCTGCGCCTGTGTCAGTGGCACTGTCCAGTTGCCATTGGCATCCACTGTTGCAGGGTAAGTCGTGCCGCCCAGCGTTAACTGCACCGTCTGATTCGCGCCCGCCTCACCGGTGGTGCCGCTTAGCGTAATGCCTGTGTCAACATCGCCGCTATTCACATAGCCGCCGAGGAATTCCGGATTGACCGCAGGCTGCGGCGCGCTGAGATCGGAGGTGAACGGCAACTGTGTTGATGTGCTGTTACCCGCCGCATCCACGACGTTAAGCGTCAGGATTTGCGTCCCGTTACCCAGAGAACTCAGCGCGTTGCCAGGAAGGTCAACGGTCCAGTTGCCGTTGCCATCCACCGAGCCGGAATAAAGACTGCCATTGAGATCAACAGTGATGCTGACCGCCTGATTATCCCCCACGCTGCCGGTGGTGCCGGTCAGGGTGATACCTGCCGCGGCTTCACTGATATTCAGGACGTTATCGCCGCCAAACGCGCCAGTATTGAAGGTTGGGACAGGCACAGCCACTTCGGTTACCACACTCAGGGCCGTCACATCACTGTTACCCGCAATATCGGTGGCGGTCACGGTAATGGTATGCGTGCCGCTGGTGAAGGTGGCTAACTGTGCCGGCGACAGAGCCAGCGACCAGCTGCCATCGTTCTGCACCGTGGCGGCCAGCGGCTGGTCGCCATTAAAGCCGGCGATCAGCACCGATACCGTCTGTCCTGCACCCGTAATGCCGGTAGTGCCACTGAGGATTTGCTCTGTTCCCGCTTCGGTGGCGTTCAGCGCACCGTCACCAAACGGCAGGTTCAGCGTCACGTCCGGCAGCGCATTGACGGCCACCAGCACAGTGCCACTGGTACTGGCACTGTTGCCGTTCGCGTCGGTGACGGTCACGCTCACCGGCCAGTTGCCATCCGGCAATGACTGCAATACAGAAGGCGGCAGATCCAGCGACCAGCGCGAACCATCCGCACTGAGCGTAGCGGAATAGACCGTGCCATTAACGGCTACCGTAACCGAGGTGGCATTATCAATGTTTACCGTACCGGTCAGGGATCCGCCTGCAGCGGCCTCTTCAGCATTGATACGGCCATCGATAAATGGCGTATCCAGCGTTGGATTAGCAATCGGCGTAATCGCGGCGACGAACGTTTTGGTCGTTTCAATACTATTACCGGCCCGATCCGTGGTAATCAGGGTCAGCGTGTGTTCACCGGTTCCCAGATTGGCGATGAACTCTGGGGGCAGGCTGGCAGTCCAGTTGCCATTGGCATCGACCGTCACCGACAGCGGGATATTGTCATCGCCTACCGTGACGCTCAGGGTCTGGCCCGGCACGACGGTGGAGGTGCCGGTTACCAGCTGAACGGAACCGGCTTCGCTGATATTAATGATGTTATCGCCGAACAGTGTCGTGTCGAAGGCGGCTGAAACAGGATCACTCTGCAGGATCTCAACGCCTGCGGTAACCTGCGCCGGATTTCCTGCCGCATCCGCGGCGGTGACGACTACCTGTGTCAGTCCATCGTCCAGGCCCGTCAGTGCGCCTGCAGCCAGGTTCAGCGTCCAGTTACCGCTGGCATCGGTGGTGGTGCTGAAAGTCTGTGTGCCGACGGTGATATTCACTACGCTGCCTTCCGGCAGATTAGTACTGTCACCACTTAGTGTTAACGCGCCTTCGGCATCGGCTGCACTGACCAGCGCATCGCCAAACGGCGTGTTCAGGGTCAGCGCTGGCAGGGTATTAAACGCCACATCCAGTGTGGTGGTGGTGTCGGTGGTGACATTGCCCGCCGCGTCAGTGACCGACACGATGATGACGTTAGGGCCGTCTGCCAGTTGCTGCACGTCGGCTGTGGGAATGGTGAGGGTCCAGTTCCCGTCAGCATCCGCCGTGGCCGTGTAGCTGACATTATTCATCGTCACCGTTACCGTCACCGGCAGGGCGCCTGTAGTGGTGCCGTTGATGGTGAGATCCTGCAGCGACTCCGCCAGATTAAGGGTGTTACCCGCGCTGACCGTAATATCTGCCAGCACAGGCGGTGTGGTGCTGAAACTGACCTCCTGCGTGGCGACGGCCGGGTTACCGGCAACATCACTGGCGGTGACGGTAAAGGTTTGCGTGCTGCCCGGCGCAACGTTGATGAAGGCTGCAGACGGTACCGTCACCGTCCAGTTGCCGTCAGCATCAATCGTAGTGCTGTAATCAGTACCGTTAAACGACACGGTCACCGGCGTTCCTGCCGCCAGCAGGGTACTGCTGCCGCTGACCGCGACATCCGTGGTGGCCTCAGTCGCATTGATCACATCATCGCCTGCCACCACGTTCAGAGTCAGCGTTGGCTGAACCAGCGCGCTGGCCAGCACGACCAGGCTGGCGCTGGCGCTGGCCGGATTGCCAGACGTATCCGCTGAGACGACAACCAGCAGTTGATCGCCATCCGGCAGATTGCCCAGATCGGCAGCCGGAACGATTACGGTCCAGCTGCCATCCGCAGCCACCGTGCCGCTGTACTGAATGGCGTTCAGCGTTACCGTGACCAGCTGGCCTTCCAACAGATTGGTGCTGGTGCCGCCGATGCTCAGATCCTGCAGCGACTCGGCCTGGTTAAGGAAGTTATCGTCACTGATTGTCCCGATGGTCAGGGTCGGCAGATTCAGGCTGTCAGCATCACGCGTCAGCGTCTGGGTCACCGTGGTCAGGTTACCCGCCGCATCTCTGATCGTCACATCGACCGGATAGCTGCCATCCGCCAGCCCCTGTACGACACCGGCAGGCAGAGTCACCTGCCATGTGCCATCAGAGAGGACCCGGGTGGTGTAATCGGTATTCTGGAAACTGACGGTGACCGTCTGTCCGGCATCCGCGACTGAGGCGGTTCCGCTAATCGCGACTGCTTCCAGCACCTCAACTGAATTGATAACGTTGTCGCTGCCGATAGGATTGATGCTTAACGGAGGCGGTGTGAGATCGACCGTGACGGCGCTGGTCAGTGAACCGCTGTTACCGGCGGCATCGCTGGCGTTGACCACCAGGGTCGTCACGCCCTCACCCAGTGCCTGCACCTGCGCTGGCGTTAAGATCAGCGTCCAGTTGCCCTGCGCATCGACTGCAGCAGGGTAGTCATTATCGCCCAGCGTCACGCTGACGGTCTGACCCTCGCCCGCGACGCCGGTGCTGCCGCTCAGCGTCTGACTGACCGTCGTTTCAGCCTGGTTAAGATAGCCATCGCCAAATGGTGTATTAATGCTGACCGACAGGGCACCGGTTGCGACGGTGATTTCACGCGTCTCCGTAACCGGATTGCCCGCCGCATCACTGACCGTCACGGTCAGGGTATACGCACCGGCCGGAATCCCTGCCAGGGCACCCGCGGGCAGCGTCAGACTCCAGACGCCATCCTGGGTGACGGTGGTGGTCCAGA
Source organism: Pantoea alfalfae (assembly GCF_019880205.1). Taxonomy (NCBI): domain Bacteria; kingdom Pseudomonadati; phylum Pseudomonadota; class Gammaproteobacteria; order Enterobacterales; family Erwiniaceae; genus Pantoea; species Pantoea alfalfae. The sequence continues at coordinate 1,309,453 of NZ_CP082292.1, read as the reverse complement.
TCTGGTTGTTAAGGGTAAGAGTGACCTGCTGACCGGCTTCGGCATTACTGCTGCCGCTGAGCACAATCGGCGCGGTGCTTTCAGCGATATTGACGCTGTTGTCGCCCGCAACCGGATCAAGCGACAGGGTCGGTGGCGTCAGATCGACCGTGACGCTGCCCTGGCTGCTGCCCGTGTTACCCGCCGCATCCTGTACGTTAACGGTGTAGTTAAGCGTCTCTTCCGGCAGAACGGCCAGCGCGGAGGCTGGCACGCTGGCCTGCCAGTTGCCATTGCTGTCGACCGTGCCGTTGTAGGTCACGCCGTTGAGAAGCACGCTCACCGTCTGGCCGTCACCTGTCACACCTGTGGTGCCGCTCAGGGTTTGTGACGTGGTGATGTCGCTGCTGTTAAGCAGACCATCGCCAAAAGCAGAGACGATCTGCGGTGCTGGCAGCGTCGCCAGCACGCTGAGCGCGGCTTCGCTGCTCAGGGTCGCCCCGCCGCTGTCCGTCGCGGTGACCGCGACGGTGTAAGGCCCGTCGGCGAGCGCCGTCAGTGACTCAGCCGGAACGATCACACTCCAGCGACCACTGGCCGAGACCTGCGCGGTGTAGCTGATGTTGTTAAACAGCAGCGTGACCAGACTGCCTTCAGGCACATTCGCCGAGGTGCCAGTGACAATCAGCGGCTGACCCAGCTCCTGTGCATTCAGATAGTTGTCCTGACTGATGGCATCCATCGCCAGGCCAGACGCATTGCTGTTAATGTCAAAGGTAAGATTAGTGGTGGTGGTGTTGCCCGCCACGTCGCTGACCGCCACGGTGAAACTGGCGCTGCCATCCGCAATCGCCGCCAGCGCACCGGCTGGCACGATCAGGCTCCATGCTCCGCTCGCCTGCACGGCGGCGCTGTAGACCGTGCCATCAAGGGTCACGGTGACCAGCTGGCCCGCTTCGACGTTGGACGTGGTGCCAGTCAGACGCTGATCGGTGAGGCGTTCCGCACCATCGACCACATTATTACCGGCAAAGGCATCCAGCGTCAGGGTCGGCAGCGTGCCAGCCTCTACTTTCAGCGCCAGATCGCGGCTGGTGGTGCTGGCATTACCTGCTGCGTCGCTGGCGGTCACGGTCAGAGGATAGGTGCCGTTGCCCAGCCCGGTATAAACCGTGGCGGGCAGATCCAGCGACCAGTTGCCGTTGACGTCTGCGGTGGTGCTCAGGCTGGTGCCGTTGAAGCTGGCCACAATCAGTGCATTGGCTTCACTGCTGCCGGTCAGCGTCAGCGGCTGCTGACTCTCAGCGGCGTTGATAATGCCATCGGAAGGGGTGATGAAGTTCAGTACCGGTGGCAGGGTATCCACCACCAGGTTGCCGTCAGCCTGGCTGCTGTTGCCTGCCACATCACTGACCACTACGGTGTAAGGCGTGGTGCCCTGTGGTAGCGCAGAGAGCGCCGCTGGCGGAACCGCGACCTGCCAGTTACCCGCTGCGTCGACCGTGCCGCTGTAGTTAGTGCCGCCCAGCGTGACGATAACCGTCTGGCCGTCACCGGGCACGCCAGTGTTACCGGTGATCACGCCGCCGCTGAGGGCTTCCTCGCCGTTGAGAATGCCGTCATCAAAGGCCACGCCTGGGGTGGCCACCGGCAGTGTGCTGGCCACCACCGTCAGGGTAGCGTCGCTGGTGGCAAGCTGTTGTCCACTGCCGTCGCTGGCTGTGGCGGTAATCGTCTGCGCGCCATCGGCCGCGCCGTTAAAGGCGCCTGCCGGTAAGGTCAGGCTCCAGCTTCCATCGGCCGCCACGCTGGTGCTGGCTGTGGTGCCGTTGGCAAGCACGGTAATAATGCTGCCATCAGGCAGGCCGCTGGTGCTGCCGCTGACCACAACGGCACCGCCCAGCTCCTGAGCATTGAGGTAGTTGTCGTCGCTGATCGGTGCCAGCGCGATCGATGGCAGCGTGTTGTCCACACTGAAATTAAGCGAGCTGCTGGCACTGTTGCCGACGACGTTGATCACGCTGACGTTCAGCGTCTGGCTGCCCTCGCCCAGCTCTGCCAGTGCGCCCGCAGGCAGCGTAATGCTCCAGTTGCCGCTGGCCCCGACCACGCCGCTGTAGTCGGTGCCGTTCAGGGTGATGACGACCTGCTGGCCCGCTTCGACGTTACTGCTGCTGCCGCGCACCGTAATCGGCTGTAACTGTTCGGCGGCCGTGACGATACCGTCGCCGGCAAAGGCGCTGCTATCGACAGTCAGCACAGGCAGCACGTCCGGCGAGGTTGCCACATTCAGCTCAACCACCTGGCTGCTCTGATTCCCGTTAGCATTGATTTCGGTAACGGTGAGCGGATTCGTGCCCTGAGGCAGCGCCGCCAGATCACTCGCGTCGATTTGCAGCGTCCACTGCCCATTTACGCCGACGGTGGTGCTGTAGAGCTGGTCACTGAGCTGGACCGTGACAATGTCGCCGTTCTGACCGCTGCCGCTGACGACCAGCGGCTCCGCCAGTTCAGCGGTGCTCAGCGCGTTGTCACCGCTGACCGGGGCGACCACCAGCGGCGGCGGCGTGGTGGCAACCGTCAGCGCACTGTTCTGGCTGCTGCTGTTGCCAGCCGCGTCGGTGACGGTGACCACCACCGGATAGCTGCTGCCGTTGGTCAGACCGGCAAGCGCAGCAGGCGGTACGGCCAGTGCCCAGTTTCCATCAGCATCAACCGTGCCGGTATAGGTGACGCCATTCAGCGTCACACTGACGCGGTCGCCATCACTGCCTGCGCCGCTGAAGCTGAAGCCAGCAGCCTGCTCCGCGATGTTCAGCACGCCATCGCCAGCGGGCGCATTAATGCTAAAGTCGGGTGCGGTGGTAGCCACGGTGACCGGCAATGGCGTGGTAGCAACGTTGCCACTGACGCTGGTAACGGTCACGTTGAGATCGTAACGGCCATCAGTCAGCTGCTGCAGATCGGCAGCGGGTACGGTGGCGGTCCAGCTGCCATCCGCGGCAACCGTGGCGCTGTAGGTCTCACCATTCAGCACAAAGCTGACGCTGCTGCCCGGGGCGACGGTGCCGCTGATGGTCAGATCGGTGACTGTTTCAGCCGCATTGATAATGCCATCGATGGCAATCGGATTAACGGTCAGCGCCGGTACCCCGGTATCCACCGTTATCGGTTCAATGATGCTGGTGCTGTTACCCGCGACATCGCTCACCGTTACGGTAACGGGATTGCTGCCCTGCGCCAGTGCCTGTAGCGCATCGGGCGGCAGCGTGACGCTCCAGTCACCATTTGCCGCTACCGTTGCCGGATAGCTGATGCCACCCAGGGTCACGCTGACGGCCTGGCCAGGCTGGACAGAGCCGGTCAGCGTCTGCGCTGTGCTGGCTTCCTCAGTGTTGAGAATGCCGTCAGTGAAAGGTGTGTTGATTTGGGGTTCTGCCAGCGGCGTCGTTGCCACCAGCAGCGTCTGGCTGGTCTGTACATCCCCTGAGGAGACGGTAACGGTGGTATTACCCTGCGCCAGGTTCGCCAGGTCGGCGGCGGGCACGGTCAGGGTCCAGCTACCGGTTTCATCGGTTGTGGTGCTGTACAGAGTGCCGCCCGGCACCAGCGTCACGCTGATTGGGCTGTTCGCCGGCAGGTTTGCGGAACTGCCGCTGAGGATCAAATCGCTCTGCGCATCCAGCACGTTGAGTGCGTTGTCATCACTGATCGGGGCAATCGACAGCGACGGCACGTTGGTGGCGATCACGGTGAACTGCCCCTCGGCAGGCAGTGCCGGATTTCCGGCCACGTCGGTAATCGCCACGGTAAAGGTTTTATCGCCTGCGGCACCCAGCGATCCGGCGGGCAGAGTCACGCTCCAGCTTCCGTTCCCCAGCACTGCGCCATCATAAGACTGACCGTTAATGGTCAGTAATACCGGCTGACCGGCCGGTACGCCAGTGACGCTACCGGTGACCAGAATGTCCGTGAGCTGTTCCGCGCTGTCGACCTGGTTATCGCCGGTCACAGGATCAATAGTCAGTGCCGGTGACGTTGCCGCCAGCACCGTGACACTGGAAGCGACGGTCGTGCTGTTGCCATAAGCGTCGCTGATGACCACGTCAACCGGGTAGAGAGCGTCTCCCAGCTGACTGATGATGGCAGCGGGTACCGTCACGCTCCATGCGCCATTGGTGTCAACCGTGGCGGTGTAAGTCTCGCCATTGAAACTGACTGCCACCGTGTCGCCCTGCGTCCCTCCGCGCCCGTTGATGGTGAGATCCTGCGTGTGTTCAGCGATGTTGATATAACCATCACTGCCCGGCGTAGAGACGTCCAGCAGTGGCGGCGTGGTCGCGAAAATCAGCGAGCTGCTGGCTGGCGTGGTATTGCCATCCGCGTCCGTCGCCACGATCGAGACCAGCTGAGTACCGTTGGGCACACCCACCAGATCGGCAGCCGGAACGTTTACACTCCAGTTGCCATCCTGCGCCACTACGGCGCTGTAGGTCAGGTTATTCAGCGTGACGCGAATGATGTCACCTTCGTCGCCGGTTCCGCTGACAATCAGCGGCTGCTGCGCGTCGCTGATGTTGATCACGCCGTCAGCGTCCAGAGGATTCAGGGTTAAAGCAGGTACTTCGGTAGCAACCCGCAGATCGGTATCCTGCGTGCTGCTGTTACCGGCCGGATCGGTCACGGTCACGGTGACCGGATAAGTCTGGTTGGTCAGCGTGGCAAGATCGGCAACCGGGACGGATGCACGCCAGCTACCGTTTTCGTCCACGATAGCAGCATACGTTTTACCATTTAACCCGACCGCTACACTGTCGCCCGCGGTGCCGGTTCCGCTGATCAGCAGCGGCTCAGTGAGTTCATTATTGGTCAGAACGCCATCCCCGCCCGGTACGGTGACGGTGGCAACCGGCGGCTGCGTGCTGACTGCCAGCGTCTGCGCCTGGGTGGCGATATTGCCGCTGGCGTCGGTCAGGGTCACTACCAGCGTATAGCTGCTGCCATCTGACAGCGCCTGCAGCGCCGCTGGCGGCAGATCGACTGTCCAGTTGCCCTGCTCATCCACGGTTGCGCTGTAAATGACGTTGTTCAGCGAGACCGTTACCCGTTCGCCCGGCAGCGCACCTGAACCGCTGACCGGCACGCCTGCAGCTACTTCCGTGCTGTTAAGGATACCATCACCGCCTGCGACTTCCGCCACAATCAGGTTCGGTGGCAGCGTGTCGACACTGAAGCTCTGCGTCTCATCCACGCGGTTGCCCGCCTCATCAATCGCGGTGATGGTCAGGCTGTTAGCGCCCTGCGACAGTAAGGCGAGATCGGCGGCAGGCAGCGTCAGGTCCCAGCTGCCGTCGTCATTGACCGTGGTGCTGTAGGTTTTGCCGTTGAGTAGTACTTCGACCAATTGGCCCGCCACCGCTTTACCGGTGCTGCCACCGATCAGCAGATCACTGCCCGCTTCGGTCTGATTGAGAATGCCATCGGTAATCGCGCTTTCATTCAGCGTGATTTGCGGCAGTGTGGTGGTGACCACATTCAGCTGAGCGGAGTCGGTCAGCAGCGCACCACTGGCGTCGGTTGCGGTGACGGAGATCAGTTTCACACCGTCGGTGATACCATTGAGATCGCCCGCCGGAACGGTAACGCTCCAGAAGCCGTTACTGCCCACCACCGCACTGTAATTGTTGCCGTTGAAGTTAAGCTGCACCGCCTGGCCCGGATTGACGCCCACCGCCGAGCCGCCGATGATCAGATCGCTGCTCAATTCCTGCAGGTTAAGGAAACCATCAACGCTGACAGGTTCACTGATAGAGACCACGCCAGGTTCACCGGCTGCCGGCGCCACGTTGATGTCACGGCTGTCAGTGGCTAAAGCACCGGCTACCGACGTGACGCTAACCGTGATGGCCGTGGTGCCTGCCGCCAGGGCACTGAGCGCCGCAGACGGGAGCTGCGTGCTCCAGCTGCCGTCCGGGTTGACCAGCGCACTGTAATTCTGACTCCCCAGGGTAATGGTGACCGTCTGGCCCGCCTCCACGTTGCTGGTGCTGCCGGACAGCGTCTGATCGACGGCCTTCTCGCTGTTATCCACCAGATCGTCACCGGCAAACAGAGCGATCGTGACTGTCGGCGTGCCCGGCTCCGCAGGCGCTTCCACCGCGATCACCCGATCTTCGCTTACCGTTACGCCTGCCTGACTGGTGACCGTGGCCGCGATGGTGGCACTGCCCGCCGCCAGGGCCGTCAGCGCGCTGGCAGGAATGCTCAGGCTCCAGCTGCCATCCGCGCCAACCGTGGCGCTGTAGGTCTGATCACCCAGCGTGACCGTAACAATCTGACCCGCCTCAACGTTGGTGGTGGTACCGCTCAATAGCTGATCGCTGGTTTTCTCGTCGTTACTCAGGACATCATCACCGGCAAACTGATCGAGCGTGATCACCGGCTGGCCCGGCTCAGTAACCGGTGGTTCCACGGTAATTCCCAGCGTATCGCTGACGGTGGTGCCAGCCGCATTGCTGACCGTCACGACCAGCGAGGCTGCGCCCGCCGCCAGCGCACCGAGTGCATCGGCAGGGATAGCGATATTCCAGCTGCCATCGGCGCCGACCGTGCCGCTGTAGTTCTGGCCGCCCAGCGTCACCGTGACAATCTGTCCCGCTTCGACATTGGTGGTGCTGCCGGAGACCGCCTGAGCGTCCAGCTTCTCATCGTTGGTCAGGACGTTGTCGTCAGCGAAGGCATTGATGGTTAATGTCGGGGTACCTGGCGCAGTGCCCGATGACTCCACCAGGAAGTCGCGGGTTTCGCTGACGGGGGTGCCGGGCTGATTGTTAACCGTAGCGTTCAGGGTCGCACTTCCGGCTGTCAGCGCGGCCAGCGAGCTGGCCGGAATCGTGACGCTCCAGCTGCCATCTGCGCCAACCGTGGCGGTGAAGGTTTCTCCGTTCAGCGTGACAGTAACCTGCTGCCCCTCAGCGATATTGGTGGTAGTGCCACTCAGCAACTGGTCGCTGGCTTTCTCGCTGTTGCTGAGGATGTCATCCCCGGCAAAGGCGTCGATGGTCACGGTGGCCTGACCCGGCTGCGTTGCCGGGGCTTCGACGGTGATCGGCTGCGCGGTTGTGGCGACATCGCCCGCCGCATTGCTGACCGAAACGGTGAGTGTGGTCGTGCCGGCTGCCAGCGCGTTGAGCGCAGCTGACTGAACGGTGACGCTCCAGCTACCATCACCCTGCACGCTGGCGCTGTAGGTCTGGCCGCCCAGGGTAACCGTCACCAGCTGTCCGGCTTCAACATTACTGGTGGTGCCGCTGACCAGCTGATCAACCGCCTTTTCGTCGTTGCTCAGAGCGTTATCGCCCGCGAAATCATTCAGGGTCAGGGCGGGTACGCCTGGCTCTGTTGTCGGCGCATCCACCGAAATATCGCGGGTTTCGCTGGTGGTTACGCCCGCGACGTTACTGACGGTGACGCCAATGGCATTCGAGCCCGCTGGCAGATTGCCCAGCGCGGCTGTCGGAATAATCACACTCCAGTTTCCACTGCCATCGACGGTGCCGGGATAAGTCTGCCCCCCCAGGGTAACGGTTACCGTCTGGCCCGCTTCGATATTGGTGGTCGTGCCGGAGAGGGTCTGTGCCGTCCCTTTTTCATCGTTGCTGAGAATGTCATCCCCGGCAAACTGACCAATGGTCACGGTCGGCTCGCCCGGCTGCGTGACTGGCGCTTCCACGCTGATCGGCAGACTGCCGGTCACGGTGTTACCGGCAGCATTGCTGACCGAAACCGTCAGGGTTGTTTCACCAGCAGCCAGTACGCTCAGGGCCGCTGATGGCAATGTGATGCTCCAGTTGCCCTGCGCATCCACGCTGCCGCTGTAAGTCTGACCGCCCAGCGTCACCGTCACCCGCTGGCCGGGTTCGATGTTACTGGTGCTGCCGGTCACGATCTGGTCAGCGGCTTTCTCCGCATTACTCAGCTGATTGTCACCGGTAAAGTCATCCACTGTGACCGCTGGCGGGCCCGTAACCACCGGCGTATCGACGGTGATGGCGCGGTTTTCGCTGGCTTCAGTGCCAGCCTGATTGGTGACGACCGCCGAAATGGCAACCGTTCCGGCGGCCAGCGCATTCAGCTGTGCAGGCGACAGCGTGATGCTCCAGTTGCCCTGCGCATCCACCAGCGCGCTATAGGTCTGGTCGCCCAGCGTAATAGTGGCAATCTGGCCGGCTTCGACGTTGGTGGTCGAGCCGCTCAGCAGCTGGTCACCGCTTTTCTCAGCATTGCTGAGGATGTCATCCCCGGCAAACTGATCGATGGTGATGACCGGCGTACCCGGCTGCGTCAGCGGTGCCTCTACGGTAAGAGACAGGCTGCCGCTGGCGGCGGTTCCCGCCTGGTTAGTGACCGTTGCCGTGACGGTGGTGGTGCCTGAGGCCAGCGCGCTCAGCGCATCGGCAGGCACGGTGATGCTCCAGCTGCCGTCGCCTGCTACGCTGCCGCTGTAGCTCTGGCCGCCCAGTATCACGGTAACAATCTGTCCTGCTTCGACGTTACCGGTGGAGCCAGACAGCGTTTGTGGCGTGGTTTTTTCGCTGTTGTCCAGCAGGTTGTCGCCCGCAAACGGGTTCAGGCTGATGACCGGCGTCGCTGGCGTGCCAGGATCGGCGGCGGCGACGGTAATCGGCAGGCTGCCGGTGGCCGCCGTGCCTGCGGCATTCGTGACGCTGACGCCGATGGTGGTGGTGCCTGCCGCGAGTCCTGCCAGTGCCGCAGCCGGAATCGCAACGCTCCAGCTGCCATCCGCACCCACGGTGCCATTGTAGGTCTGACCACCCAGCGTGACGGTAACAATCTGACCTGCCTCAACATTGCTGGTGGAGCCGGATACCGTTTGTGGCGTGGTTTTTTCGCTGTTATCCAGCAGGTTGTCGCCCGCAAACGGGTTCAGGCTGATAGCTGGCGTCGCAGGCGTGCCAGGATCGGCAGCGGTGACGGTAATCGGCAGGCTGCCGGTGGCCGCCGTGCCTGCTGTGTTAGTGACGCTGACATCGATGGTGGTGGTGCCTGCAGCCAGTCCCGCCAGCGCCGCTGCCGGGATCGTAACGCTCCAGCTGCCGTCCGCACCTACGGTAGCGTTGTAGGTCTGGCCGCCCAGCGTAACAGTGACAATCTGTCCCGCTTCAACATTGCTGGTGGTGCCGCTCAGCACCTGGTCGGTGGCTTTTTCTGCGTTATCCAGTACATCGTCGCCAGCGAATGTATTCAGAGTGATAGCAGGTGTCCCTGGCGTAACCGGTGTACCGGGATCCGTGCCGCCATCGTTGCCGCCACCACCACCACCACCACCGCCGCCGCCGCCGATGCCAACGGCCAGCCCGGCTAAGCCGAGCACACCCAGACCGCCCGCTGTTATCACGCCCATTGAGGTGTTGGTGTTATCCGCCAGGAGCAGTGGCTCTACGCTGTCGAGTGATTCATAGGTGGGCGGCACCGAACTGGAGGCGAGTTCAGCACCCTCGGCAGTCTGCGGAAAGAGCGCATGTTCCGGTGGATTGACCCCATCATCGAACACCAGTTCGCTGTGCTGACCATCGGCGTCGTCGAGGAAGAATTTCTGATAGCGTACCGTGCTACCGTCTCGCATTTTCAGCACCAGATCGTTACCCTGGCGCTCGAACTGCGTCACCATGTCGCGCGTGCCGCTGATGCGCACAACGCTGGGTTCGGTGAGGTTAATGGATTGTGACGAACCGCCAGCGGTCTGTGAGAGGAGTGTGCCGTTTTCGCGCGAGATAATGTCTACACGGCCTTGCGTGAGTTCTGCCATTTGTAACCTCTATTCCACCAGATTGGCTAATATACTGAATCTATAAACATAAAATTATTTTATGCTTATAGCCTTCACACATAGTTTCACCTTCTGAACAACAGAAGGCGTCTCAACCTGGTGCATATAGAAACGGCAAAACAAAAGTGCGTCACACGCCCCTGGAAAAGCGAAGCGTGGCGGTATTATTGTTAGATTTAGCTGTACAGACTGACGCGAAATGTAACAGTTCTGACAGGGTGATTTTTAGCGTAACCGCGATAAAAATCAACGTAAATGTACAGATTTCATTATGATTTAATCTTGATTACATTAGCCACAGATGAAGTTCAGTTTTCAAAAAATGTGCTTTGCCCTTGTTTTTTATGTCAATTTATTGCTGACTGTTTCCATGAATGATAAAAAACGGTTAAAAAACCACCCTTTAGAAAACCTGAGACCGGAAAAATAAATTTGTTAATTATGCGATTCAGCCATCATTTATGACTGGTCCTGTTCCGTCTTGTTGGGCAGCAAGTGGTTGAAAACTGGTCTTGAAATTTGAGTTAAGTCACGCCGCGAATGTGGTGGTCATACCAGGAAAGTTCTGGAAAAAATTCGCGGCGCAGCAAAAGTCGGTAAACTCCCGGTTTTGCCCTTTAAACGATGTTGCTGCACCACTTTGATAAGAGGCGCAACGGCCACTGAACTCGCGGCCAGAGCTACACTTTTCCGCTTTATCTTTGATGAATCTGACCTATGACTGCACTGGACGCTGCACAACAACATAAGCATCAGAGCCGCCTGAACTGGGGCACGCGCACTATCTTTCTGATTAATGGCTTGGGGATGTCAGCCTGGGCACCGCTGGTGCCGTTTGCCCGCGATCGTCTGCAGCTCAGCGGTGCCTCCTTAGGCGCGTTACTGCTTTGCCTGGGAATTGGTTCGCTGGCCGCGATGCCGGTGACCGGCACGCTGGTGGCACGTTTTGGCTGCCGTCGGGTGATGGGTTTCTCGACGCTGTTAGTGCTGCTTATGATGCCGCTGCTGGCCACGGCTGACTCTCATCTGGTAATGGCCGCGGCGCTGATGCTGTTTGGTGCCGGTCTGGGCATGCTGGATGTGGCGATGAATTATCAGGCGGTACAGGTTGAGCAGGCTGCTGATAAGCCGATGATGTCTGGCTTTCATGGCTTCTTCAGTCTGGGCGGGATTCTCGGTGCGGGTACGGTGAGCCTGTTGCTGAGCCGCTCATTTACGCCGCTGCACGCGACCCTGGTGGTGATGGCCGTAATGCTGTTACTGCTGTTGTGGCGACTGCCGGTGTTAATGAGCCAGCGTCTGCACCAGCCCGATCAGCCCTGGCTGGTGATCCCACGTGGCTGGGTCGCATTTCTTGGCCTGCTCTGCTTTATCCTGTTCCTGGCGGAAGGGGCAGTGCTGGACTGGGGTGCGCTGCTGTTGCTGCAGAACCCGGCGATGTCACCCGCTTACGCCGGTCTGGGCTATGCGGTCTTTTCGGTGGCGATGACGCTGGGCCGTTTTAGCGGCGATAAGATCATCCAGCGTTTTGGCCGCTATCCGGTGATGCTGACGGGCGCACTGACCGCCGCAGCGGGCATGACGCTGGCCGTCTGGCTGCCGTGGCCGGAGATCGCCCTGCTGGCATTCCTGCTGGTTGGCTTTGGTTTATCCAATACGGTGCCGATGTTGTTCAATGCTGCCGGGAATCAACAGGATATGCCTGCGAACCTGGCGATTTCTGCCATGACAACGCTGGGATATGCGGGTATTCTCTCAGGTCCGGCTTTAATCGGATTCATTTCGCAATGGATCAGCCTCAGCGGCGCATTTCTAATGATCGCGCTGTTGCTGCTAGCGGTAGCCGCCAGTGCGCGAAAAGTTGCGCGATAATTCAGGTACCTGACACGCTATGTTGTATAAGTTTCCACTGACCTCCGGCAATGTCACCCGCTTTTTTGTGGTTTTCAATCTGGTGCTGCTGCTGGCGCTGGGCTTTATGGTGCATAACTCGGTCAATGCCTGGCTGACTGGCAAACGCTATGCGATGGACGATCTGGCGCGTGACGTGCAGAAGCGCATCGACGCCTACCGCTTTGCCACCTGGCAGATCTATGAAAATCTCTCCACCAGTGCGGCAGGCGCAACACCCGGCAGTAATCTGCAGGAGACGCGGCTGCGTCCTGACGTCTATTACCTGGAAAAAACCCGGCGTAAAACCGAGGCGCTGATTTTCGGCTCACACGACAGCAGCACGCTGGATATGACCATGCGGATGTCGAACTATCTCGACACGCTGTGGGGCGCAGAAAATCCCACCTGGTCGATGTACTTTTTAAATGGTCAGGACAACAGCCTGATTATGATCTCGACCCTGCCGCTGAAAGATATGGCGACGCGCTATAAAGAGAGCGCTATCAGCTCAATGGTAGATAGCCGCCGCGCGGAGATGCTGCAGCAGGCCAATGCGCTGGATGAACGCGAGAGCTTCTCGCCGCTGCGCCATCTCGCCTTCCAGAACGACCACTATTTCACGCTGCGCACCACCTTCAATCAGCCGGGCCATCTGGCCACGGTGGTCGCCTTTGATCTGCCGGTTAACGATATTGTTCCGCAGAACATGCCGCTGGAAAACTTCCAGCTACGTCAGGACAGCTCAATGCCTGCCACGACAGCCGATCAGCAGGAGGTGGAAAACACCCGCATCACGCTGGTTAATCCCAATATTGAGATTACGGCCACCCTGCCCAGTACGTCGCTGCAACTGGTCTATCAGGTGCCGATTACCCGCCTGATTATCGACAGCCTGCACAACCTGCTCTGGCCGCTGCTGATCAACCTGCTGCTGTTCCTGCTGTCGCTGGCGGGTATTGTGCTGCTGCGCCAGCAGTCGCTGCGTCCCAGCGAGAATCAGAGCGCTGAACTTGATTCGCTACGGGTACTGAATGAAGAGATTGTGGCCAGCCTGCCGGTCGGCCTGCTGGTGTATGACTTTGCCAGCAACCGCACCCTGCTGAGCAATAAGATTGCTGAACATCTTTTGCCGCATCTCAATCTGCAGAAGATTATTAATATGTCCGACCAGCATCAGGGCGTGCTGCAGGCCACTATCAATAACGAAGTGTATGAGATTCGCCACGCCCGCAGCGTGCTGTCGCCACATACTCAGCTGTTTATGATGCGTGACCAGGATCGTGAGCTGCTGGTGAATAAGAAACTGCAGAAAGCGCAGCAGGTGCTGGATCGCAATCATCAGATGCGTCAGCAGCTGCTGCACAATCTGGGCCATGCACTGAATCAGCCTCTGGAGAAGATGGTGACGCAGCTGGTGCAGCTCAGCCAGCGTGATGCCGATGAGACCGTGCTGGACCTGCTCGATGAGAGCCAGGGACTGGCGCGACTGGTAGATGATATCGTGCTGCTCAACCGGCTTGAGGCGCATGACTGGTCACCGGATGCGACCGTCTTTAACCTGCAGGAGCTGCTGGACGAAATCGCACTGGAAAGCCTGCCGCTGATGCGTCGCAAAGGACTGTCGCTGGTGGTGAATAATCATCTGGCGAATGACGAGACGCGATTTGGCGACCGTCGCGCACTGCGCAAAGTGCTGACCACGCTGATGCACTATGCTCTGACCACCACCCGCTGGGGAAAAATCACCCTGGAAGTTAAGGCTGCGGACAAACAGGCCGATAGAGTGATCATCGAACTGGTGGACACCGGTGCGGGTCTGACGGTGGATGAGCTGGCGAATGTCGACTTCCCGTTCCTGGGCGATACCAGTCAGGATCGCTACGGACAGGCTTCCGGCATGGCGTTCTTCCTGTGTAAGCAGCTCTGCAAGCAGATGGGTGGCAGTCTCGATATCGTGGCAAAAGCGGATATCGGCACGCGCTACAACATGCAGTTGCCGCTGGTGCTGGAAGAGAAGCGCGAAGAAGAAGAGGAGAAGATTCTGGATGGTGTGACCGCGCTGGTGGAGATCACCGTGGAGGACGTACATAAAATCGTCTGCCGCCATCTGGAAAACTGGGGCGCGCGTTGTCTGACGCCCGATGAGCGCATTTCCGGTCAGGATCACGATGTGCTGGTGACCGACGATCCCGCAAAGCTTAGCGGCTGGGCACTGCTGCTGGCGGAAGATGAGCTGGGTCATCATGCACTGAACGACCAGCAGTATCGGGTCAATTTCAATCTCAGTAATGCGATGCTCGATGCCTTACTGGCCCTGATTGAGAAGCAACTGTCGCATGATGTGATGGATAATGACATGGAAGACGACACGGCCACGCCATTGATGAGCGGTGGCTATTTCCAGCTGTTTACGGAGACAGTACCGGTTGATGTGAAGAGACTGTATACTGAGTCAGCGGAAAAGGACTACGCCTCGCTTGCTCAGACAGCGCATCGCCTAAAGGGCGTGTTTGCCATGCTCAATCTGACTCCCGGCAAACAGCTTTGTGAAGAGTTAGAACACCACATTAAAGCGTGTGACGATTCAAACATTACAAATACCACCAGTGATATTGACGCTTACGTCAATCAACTGCTGCAGCAAGGTAACCAATAAGATGAATAACTTAAACGTAATTATTGCCGATGACCATCCAATTGTCCTTTTCGGTATCCGAAAGTCTCTGGAACAAATTGAATGGGTCAACGTTGTAGGTGAGTTCGAAGACTCAACAGCACTGATCAATAATCTGTCCAAGCTTGATGCTAACGTCCTGATCACCGACCTCTCTATGCCAGGTGAGAAGTATGGCGATGGCATTACGCTGATTAAATATATTAAACGTCACTATCCGGATCTGTCGATTATTGTTCTGACTATGAACAATAACCCGGCGATTCTGAGTTCTGTGCTGGATCTCGATATCGAAGGGATTGTCCTGAAACAGGGCGCGCCTACCGATTTACCAAAAGCACTGGCTGCACTGCAGAAAGGCAAGAAATATACGCCGGAAAGCGTTGCGAAGCTGCTGGAGAAGATCAGCGCAGGTGGTTATGGCGACAAACGCCTGTCACCGAAAGAGAGCGAAGTACTGTGTCTGTTCGCAGAAGGTTTCCTGGTGACCGAAATCGCCAAGAAACTGAACCGCAGTATCAAAACCATCAGTAGCCAGAAGAAATCAGCAATGATGAAACTGGGCGTGGATAATGATATCGCGCTGCTGAACTACCTGTCGTCTGTCAGCCAGAGTCAGGTCGAAAGAGACTAAGTTACGTCTGAGGCGGTGCAGTCTGTACCGCCTCTTCTCCTGCCCTATCCTGCTTTATCCTGGCCGCGTTTTACGCACCCGATCAGCATAGATTGCCAGCGTCACCTTCAGCACATCCAGCGTCACCGGTTTCGACAGACAGTTATCCATACCCGCATCCATACAACGCTGTTTCTCTTCCGCCAGCGCATTCGCCGTCACGCCCACCACCGGGAAGAGATGGCCCAGCTGACGCAACCGCTGCGTCAGGCGATAACCATCCATGTTTGGCATGTT
The DNA here is from genome assembly GCF_019880205.1 of Pantoea alfalfae. Taxonomy (NCBI): domain Bacteria; kingdom Pseudomonadati; phylum Pseudomonadota; class Gammaproteobacteria; order Enterobacterales; family Erwiniaceae; genus Pantoea; species Pantoea alfalfae. Next base: position 1,294,147 of record NZ_CP082292.1, on the reverse strand, counting down.
CACGTCCGTCAGCACGATGTCGATTTCATTACGACTCAGCACGTTAAGCGCATCCACGCCATCCTGCGCGGTTTTGACCTGATAGCCCAGCGTGCCAAGCTGTTCCGATAGCAGCATGCGGTTAATCGGATGGTCATCAACAATCAGCACCATGATGTCATCGTTATGCACTTTCTCTTCGACCGGCGCGGCAAGCAGCAACGCATCCGCTGTATCGTGGCCCAGCGAAATACGATAGATGCGCGCCAGAAGAGCCGGCACCTCGTGCAGCGTGGCTGTCGAGTGGATCCAGCGCCCCGGCTGACGTTCACGCGGCATATCCACATGCGATCCGTCAAAGGTGATCAGCGCCCGCAGCGGTAAGTCGATTTCCAGTTCGTAATCGGTCATCACCACATCGTCGTGACCCGGCTTACCGTTATACTCCGCAACCTCAATGCCCTGCTGCTGAATCTGGCGGGTAACAAATTGCGCCAGATAGTCATTGCGCATCGCCAGCCAGATTTTCTTATCCTGCAAACCCTCCAGCAGCATCAGCGACGGCTTCTGTCCTTTGTAGATCGGAATACGGACAATGAACTGGCTGCCCATGCCCGGCTCTGAGTCGACCTCGATGTCACCATCCATCATGTTGATCAGCTTTTCACAGATCGCCAGTCCCAGCCCCGTGCCCTGGAAATTACGCTGCACGCCATTTCCCACCTGGAAGAAGGGATCAAACAGGCGCGGCAGCTCCTTCGCCGGGATGCCGACCCCGGTATCCCGGACGCGGAAGGCCAGATAGCCCTCCGCAACCCAGGCATGCAGGATAATACAACCGGTGTGCGTAAACTTAATCGCGTTATTCAGCAGGTTCGAGATCACCTGCTGCAGACGCAGCGGATCGCCGTCCAGCACCTGTGGCACGTCATGTTCGATGAAGCAGTAGAGCGTCAGCCGCTTCTTCACCACCAGCGACAGATAGTTGCCGACGATGTGGGTCACGATTTCACGTGGGGCAAACGGACGCGGCTCGATTTTCAACTGCTCGGACTCAATTTTCGAGAAGTCGAGAATATCGCTGATGATCTTCAGCAGCAGGCTGGAGGAGTTGTTCATCGCCGTCACCAGCGAGTCGATGCCGCTGGGCAGCTCTTTGGTCTGTAACAGGTCGAGGTTACCGATAATGCCATACAGCGGCGTGCGCAGTTCGTGACTGACGGTAGCAAGGAACATCGATTTTGACTGGCTCGCCTGCTCTGCCGCGTGAGCCATCTCCTGCAGAGACTGCTCCATCCGCACACGCGCTGAGACATCGACCAGCACGCAAATCGCCACGTTCTCATTACGATAACGCGAATGCACAAAGCTGATTTGCAGGTTGGTATTACTGCCGGTCAGCACATCGACAAAATTGACCTGCTGTCCGCCGATTATCTCATTCAGCTTCAGACGATCTTCCTGCGTCAGCAACGTCAGATAGTTATGCGCCAGTTCGTTACTCAGAATATTGGTGCCGTCGCTGGTGCGTAAAATACAGATCCCGACCGGCGCAGAAGCAACAATCTTACGGTTAAACTGCTCATGCTCTTCCAGCCGGTGCGCATTCTCCTCCGCCGGCAGGAACATCCGCCGCTCAAATACCCAGGCAAGCGTAAACAGGATCACCGCACTGAAAATATTGAGCAGCAGCGCATTAATGATCATCAGCTTGAGCTGATCCACCATCACATCGGTGGGTATCGACCAGACCACATTAAGGTCGGACGGCGGCAGCGGTTTCTTCAGCACCAGCTGACGATACCCATTCAGATAACCGAACCAGGTTTTATCATCCGGCAGATTATCGAGCGAGAAGCCCAGCCCGCCGCGCCGCGAGTTAAGCAGTGGACGATAATTTTCATCGGTAATGGACGCAATGACCGGCAGGCTACCCGGCTGAATAAACTCATCCAGGCGGATATTCTGCTCAACACCCAGCAGCGCCTGTAACTTGTTGGCGACGTAAACCGGCACCACCATATAGAAGGTGCCGACACCGGGCTGAGCACTGCTGTTGATCCAGTACATCGGATTGCGGCGATCCTCCTCACTGCTATTGCGATAGCGGAGCACATTCTCACGCAGCGATTTCAGGCTGCGTTCCCGATCGGCATTACTGCTGCCAATGGTAAAGTCGGCCAGACACTGGCTCTCGCCACCGATAAAAAACACCCGATTCAGTTCATACGATGAGGCGAAGTTACTTTTCCAGTAATTGATGTAGTAGCTGAGTGAATCGAGCGAATTGCGCCAGGTATTGCTCATTGAGGTGCAGTCGCCATCCGAGAACAGCGGCGTATACTGCGGCTGGGTGGCTTTACCTGGCATCATGCCGGTCAGCACATCCAGACCACTGCTGGCGTTGGTTAAGCGGTTTTCAGTGATGTACTTCAGCTCACGCATCATGTCCGCCGAATGGCGCACATACCACTGTATCGTGCCGTAGTTGCTGGCGAACTCCTGCCGGACCTGCGTCTCTTTATTGTGCAGTACGCTGATGATGTAAAACGCTGTCAGAACGGCACCCAGCGTCCAGATTAGCAGCGCCAGCGCGCGAAAAAGATAGCGCGAGATGCGAAGCGTAGTGCGGAAAGAGACAGGATATTTCAAAGGTAACTCGCAGTTGGCAAGGTTAGTCGCATCATCGATTTTTAATGCCCATACACTAGCTTTATCGGGCGAAAAAAGCCAGCCAGCCGCAGGCTTAGCGGAAGGTTTGGGAATCTTTTAAGACAGCCAAAGCGCCATCTGCATCTCCTCAAAGCGACACCACAACCCCAGTAAGAAAGGCCTGCTGTGCCCGAAGAGCAAAGCGTCCACGCCACGGATGGCATGGACGATCCGCAGGGATGCGGGAATCCTTTGCGATCGGGCATTGCGACCGCTCCCGACTCATAGCCACCAGCCATGTGCCCGCCCCACATCTCACCCCTCAAACACCACGCCCATCCCCTCAAAGCGACACCCAAATCCCCACAAAAAAGGCCTGCTGTGCCCGAAGAGCAACGTGTCCACGGCAGGGATGGCGTGGCCGATCCGCAGGGATGCGGGAATCCTTTGCGATCGGGCACAGCAGGCATTGCGACGGCTCCCGACTCACAGCCATCAGCTCCCAGCCACCCGCCATAAACTCTCTGCCCCTGCAATCTGTCCATCACACACAAAAAAACGGCAGGCCGGGTTTCCCCTGACCTGCCGTTTCTGCAACGAACCTCAGCTCACGTCAGACAAATTACTCTTCGTCTTCAGCTGCGTCGTCTTCGTCTTCTGCATCCGCTTCCGGTGCAATCTCTTCATCGTCAATCTCAGCTTCCGGCGCAATATCATCTTCGCCTTCCGCCACGCTGCCGTCGATTGAATCCAGCTCTTCTTCTTCAACCGGCTCGGCAACACGCTGCAGAGCGACTACGTTCTCATCCTCTGCGGTACGAATCAGGATCACACCCTGGGTATTACGACCCACGACGCTCACTTCTGAAACGCGAGTACGCACCAGCGTACCGGCATCGGTGATCATCATAATCTGATCGCCATCGACAACCTGAACCGCGCCAATTACCGGACCATTACGTTCAGTCACTTTGATTGAAATAACACCCTGCGTCGCACGCGACTTGGTCGGGTATTCGCTGTTGGCAGTCCGCTTACCGTAACCATTCTGCGTTACGGTCATAATGGCACCCTCTTCACGCGGCACAATCAACGACACGACACGATCGCCTTCAGCCAGCCTGATGCCGCGCACGCCAGAAGCGGTACGACCCATGGCACGAACTGCGGTTTCTGCGAAGCGCACCACTTTACCGGCCGCTGAGAACAGCATCGCTTCGTCATTACCGTTGGTCAGCGCCACACCGATCAGCTCATCGTCATCACGCAGATTCACGGCAATAATGCCGGCGCTACGCGGACGACTGAACTCTTTCAGCGCAGTCTTCTTCACGGTACCCAGCGCGGTTGCCATAAAGATATTGAAGCCTTCGGTATACTCACGTACCGGCAGAATCGCCGTAATACGCTCGTTGGCTTCCAGCGGCAGCAGATTGACGATTGGACGTCCACGTGCGCCACGACTCGCTTCCGGCAGCTGATAAACCTTCATCCAGTAGAGACGGCCACGGCTTGAGAAGCAAAGAATCGTGTCGTGGGTATTCGCCACCAGCAGACGATCAATGAAGTCCTCTTCTTTGATACGTGCGGCTGACTTGCCTTTACCACCACGACGCTGCGCTTCATAGTCGGTCAGCGGCTGATACTTCACATAGCCCTGATGCGACAATGTCACCACAACATCTTCCTGATTGATCAGGTCTTCGATGTTAATATCGGCGGTATTTGCGGTGATCTCTGTACGACGATCGTCGCCAAACTGATCGCGCATCAGCTCCAGCTCTTCGCGGATCACTTCCATCAGACGCTCAGCGCTCGACAGAATGTGCAGCAACTCAGCGATCTGCTCCAGCAGTGCCTTATACTCATCCAGCAGCTTCTCGTGCTCAAGGCCGGTCAGTTTCTGCAGACGCAGATCCAGAATCGCCTGAGCCTGCTGCTCGGTTAGATAGTACTGACCATCACGGATGCCGTACTGCGGATCCAGCCACTCGGGACGCGCGGCGTCATCACCGGCACGCTCCAGCATCGCTGACACGTTACCCAGATCCCACGCCTGTGCAATCAGACCCGCTTTCGCTTCTGCCGGGTTTGGTGCACGACGAATCAGCTCGATAATTGGATCGATATTCGCCAGCGCAATCGCCAGACCTTCCAGGATATGCGCGCGGTCACGGGCTTTACGCAGTTCAAAGATGGTACGACGCGTTACGACTTCACGACGATGGCGAACAAAGGCATCCAGAATTTCCTTCAGCGCCATAATCTTCGGCTGGCCCTGATGCAGCGCCACCATATTGATGCCAAACGATGTCTGCAACTGGGTCAGTGAATAGAGATTATTCAGCACCACTTCGCCGACCGCATCACGCTTGATTTCAATCACGATGCGCATGCCGTCTTTATCAGACTCATCGCGCAGTGCGCTGATGCCTTCGACACGCTTCTCTTTCACCAGCTCCGCAATCTTCTCAATCAGGCGTGCTTTGTTCACCTGATACGGCAGCTCGTGAATGATGATGGTCTCGCGGCCCGTTTTCGCATCGGCTTCCACTTCGCCACGTGCGCGAATGTAAATCTTGCCGCGTCCGGTGCGGTACGCTTCTTCGATGCCACGGCGACCATTGATGATGGCGGCGGTCGGGAAATCAGGCCCCGGAATGTGCTCCATCAGCGCTTCAATGCTGATGTTCTCATCTTCAATGTACGCCAGGCAGCCGTTAATCACTTCACGCAGGTTGTGCGGTGGAATGTTGGTTGCCATACCCACGGCGATACCGGAAGAACCGTTCACCAGCAGGTTAGGGATTTTGGTCGGCAGAACTTCAGGGATCTGCTCAGTGCCGTCATAGTTCGGTACGAAATCGACGGTCTCTTTTTCCAGGTCAGCTAACAGGTCGTGGGCGATTTTCGACATGCGAATTTCGGTATAACGCATCGCTGCAGCGGAGTCGCCGTCGATGGAACCGAAGTTGCCTTGTCCGTCCACCAGCATGTAACGCAGGGAGAAAGGCTGGGCCATACGTACAATGGTGTCGTAAACGGCGGAATCACCATGCGGGTGATATTTACCGATAACGTCACCGACGACGCGGGCAGATTTTTTATAGGGTTTGTTCCAGTCGTTACCCAGTACGCTCATCGCATAGAGTACGCGACGGTGAACCGGCTTCAGGCCATCACGCACATCGGGTAAAGCTCGGCCAACGATGACCGACATGGCGTAACCGAGGTAAGAATTCTTTAATTCTTCTTCGATATTGACCGGTGTAATTTCTCTCGCAAGGTCGCTCATGGAGCCGCTATCCCTCTACTTAATCCCGGATTTTAAAGGTGCGAAAGTATATCACACTGCAATGCTCTGGTGAACGTTAACCACCGATTTCCCCTGCTTTTCATTGCCCCTGAAAGGTGTGCCAACTGCGGTTAAGCGTTTATACTGTGGGCACATTTTGTCAGGAGTTACGATTCAATGAATGCACAACCGCAGAATCATCAGCATAACGTCGATGCGCAGGAAATTGCCAAGTTTGAGGCCGTTGCCTCACGCTGGTGGGATCTGGAGGGTGAATTTAAACCGTTGCACCGTATCAACCCCCTGCGCCTGGGCTACATCGCGCAGCACAGCAATGGCCTGTTCGGTAAAACCGTGCTCGACGTTGGATGCGGCGGCGGCATTTTATCCGAAAGCATGGCGCGTGAAGGCGCAGTTGTGACCGGTCTGGATATGGGTGCCGAACCACTGGCCGTGGCGCGTCTGCATGCTCTGGAGAGCGGCGTCACGCTGGACTACGTTCAGCAGACCGTTGAAGAGCATGCGGAGCAGAACGCAGGGAAATATGATGTGGTGACCTGCATGGAGATGCTGGAGCACGTGCCGGATCCCCGCTCGGTGATTCACGCCTGTGCGAAACTGGTCAAACCCGGCGGCGAAGTCTTTTTCTCTACGCTAAACCGCAATCCCAAAGCCTGGCTACTGGCGATCTTTGGCGCGGAATATGTGCTCCGCATGCTGCCGCGCGGCACCCATGACGTGAAGAAGTTTATCCGTCCTTCCGAACTGCTGGGCTGGGTGGATGAAACGACGCTGCGTGAACGTAACATTATCGGCCTGCACTACAATCCGCTGACCAATCGCTTCAAACTGGCCCCCGGCACTGACGTGAATTATATGGTGCACACGCACCGCGCCGTATAAGTGATCGGCCCGCCTGAATCAGGGCGGGCTTGTCCTTCCCTTTCTGCTTTTCATCGCCTGCTGCCGCCGGAACCAACCGCAACAGAGGCATAGTGTTATCTGCCAGTGGGTTACGTCTCACCCACTCTCTTCTGCCTCAGATTTCAGTCCGCGTCATCTTGCAACGGCCCATGCACGTAGTCTCTTTTCGCTTTTTTTCCTCCCCTGCAGGGCCGAAAAGGGAGGATTGAATAAGAAATACGCGTCCGATCAAAGTTAGAAAAAAAAGTGTGATCTGGTTGACATGTTGCCAGGCCTTACAAGGCGTGGGCTAAGAAATTTCGCAAGAATTACAACCCCTCCAGCCATCATTTTTTGCTCTTGTTAAGCGGCCGTAAAATACTAAAATATGCCCCCATGTAGTTATGACTTTTCTCATCACCCCCTAGATGTAGTGTTTATCCACACATTATTCACAATGAATAGGCTGTGTATAAACCGGGATTTCTTTTAATTTTTGGATACTCACGCAAAGGTAAAAACGCGACATGAACCAGAGTCTGCTCGTTACTAAACGCGATGGCCGCCAGGAGCGCATTGATCTCGACAAAATTCACCGTGTGCTGGACTGGGCAGCTGAAGGGCTGAACAACGTCTCAGTGTCACAGGTGGAGCTGCGCTCCCACATTCAGTTCTATGATGGCATCAGAACCTCTGACATTCATGAGACCATCATCAAGGCCGCAGCAGACCTCATCTCTCGCGATGCCCCTGACTATCAGTACCTGGCTGCCCGCCTGGCAATCTTCCACCTGCGTAAAAAAGCGTATGGTCAGTTTGAGCCGCCGAAGCTTTATGACCAGGTCGTTAAGATGGTCGACATGGGCAAATATGATCGCCACCTGCTGGAAGATTACAGCCAGGAAGAGTTCGCGCAGATGGACGAGTTTCTCGACCACTGGCGTGACATGAACTTCTCCTACGCAGCGGTAAAGCAGCTGGAAGGCAAATATCTGGTCCAGAACCGCGTCTCGGGTGAAATCTACGAGAGCGCGCAGTTCCTCTACATTCTGGTCGCTGCCTGCCTCTTCTCTGGCTATCCGCGCGACACGCGTATGGATTACATCAAGCGTTTCTATGATGCGATCTCCACGTTTAAAATCTCACTGCCGACGCCAATCATGTCGGGCGTGCGTACCCCGACGCGTCAGTTCAGTTCCTGTGTGCTAATCGAGTGCGGCGACAGCCTGGACTCCATCAACGCCACCTCCAGTGCAATTGTGAAATATGTCTCTCAGCGTGCCGGTATCGGCATCAACGCCGGTCGTATCCGTGCGCTGGGCAGCCCGATTCGCGGCGGTGAAGCGTTCCACACCGGCTGTATTCCGTTCTATAAGCATTTCCAGACCGCAGTGAAGTCCTGTTCTCAGGGCGGCGTACGTGGCGGCGCAGCGACGCTGTTCTACCCGATGTGGCATCTCGAAATCGAAAGTCTGCTGGTGCTGAAAAACAACCGTGGTGTTGAAGGTAACCGCGTGCGTCACATGGACTATGGCGTTCAGCTCAACAAGCTGATGTATCAGCGCCTGCTGAAAGGCGAAGACATCACCCTGTTCAGCCCGTCTGACGTGCCTGGCCTGTATGACGCGTTCTTCGCCGATCAGGATGAGTTTGAGCGCCTTTACACCAAATATGAGCAGGATAAGAGCATCCGTCAGCAGCGTGTTAAAGCGGTCGATCTCTTCTCGCTGATGATGCAGGAACGTGCTTCAACTGGCCGTATCTACATTCAGAACGTCGATCACTGCAACACTCACAGCCCGTTTGATCCGCGCATCGCGCCGGTTCGCCAGTCTAACCTCTGCCTGGAAATCGCCCTGCCGACCAAACCGCTGGAAGATGTTAACGACGAAAACGGTGAGATCGCCCTGTGTACGCTCTCTGCGTTCAACCTTGGCGCCATTGAAAGCCTCGACGATTTGGAAGAGCTGGCTACCCTGGCGGTGCGTGCCCTTGATGCCCTGCTCGATTATCAGGATTACCCGATTCCGGCTGCACAGCGTGGTGCCATGGGTCGTCGTACCCTGGGCATTGGCGTCATCAACTACGCTTACTATCTGGCGAAGCACGGTGTGCGCTACTCCGATGGCAGCGCTAATGGCCTGACCCACAAAACGTTTGAAGCGATTCAGTACTACCTGCTGAAAGCGTCAAACGAGCTGGCGAAAGAGCAAGGTGCCTGCCCGTGGTTCAATGAAACCACCTATGCACAGGGCATTCTGCCGATCGATACCTATAAGAAAGACCTGGACGCGATCAGCAACGAACCGCTGCATCTCGACTGGGAGAGCCTGCGTGAAGAGATCAAGACGCACGGCCTGCGCAACTCGACCCTGTCCGCGCTGATGCCGTCTGAAACCTCGTCGCAGATCTCCAATGCCACCAATGGCATTGAGCCGCCACGTGGCCACATCAGCATCAAAGCATCAAAAGATGGCATCCTGCGTCAGGTGGTGCCGGAGTACGAGCGTCTGAAAGATCAGTACGAGCTGCTGTGGGAAATGCCTAACAACGATGGCTACCTGCAACTGGTGGGTCTGATGCAGAAATTCATCGACCAGGCCATTTCGTCCAACACCAACTACGATCCGTCACGCTTTGCCAACGGTAAAGTGCCGATGAAACAGCTGCTGAAAGATCTGCTGACGGCGTACAAGTTCGGCGTGAAAACGCTCTACTATCAGAACACCCGTGACGGTGCGGAAGATGCGCAGGATGACCTGGCACCTTCTATCCAGGATGATGGCTGCGAGAGCGGCGCCTGTAAGATCTAATGGTCAGGCGGGAGACTCTCCCGCCTCATTCATTTCACGAGGCCTGGCTTCGTCTACTTTTGGACAACTTTTATGGCTTACTCTACTTTCTCACAGAACAAAAATGATCAGCTGAAAGAGCCGATGTTTTTCGGTCAGTCCGTCAACGTGGCGCGCTTCGACCAGCAGAAATATGACATCTTTGAAAAGCTGATCGAAAAGCAGCTCTCCTTCTTCTGGCGTCCGGAAGAGGTGGATGTCTCACGCGACCGTATCGACTACCAGGCACTGCCGGATCACGAAAAGCATATCTTCATCAGCAACCTGAAGTATCAGACGCTGCTGGATTCGATTCAGGGTCGCAGCCCGAACGTTGCCCTGCTGCCGCTGATCTCAATTCCTGAGCTGGAAACCTGGATTGAAACCTGGGCGTTCTCTGAGACGATTCACTCTCGTTCATACACCCATATCATCCGTAACATCGTTAACGATCCGGCGGTAGTGTTTGACGATATCGTTACCAATGAACAGATTCTGGCGCGTGCCCAGGATATCTCACGTTATTACGACGACCTGATTGAGATGACTAACTACTGGCATCAGCTGGGCGAAGGCACGCATCAGGTCAACGGCAAGCAGGTTGTGGTCAGCCTGCGCGCCCTGAAGAAGCAGCTCTATATTTGCCTGATGAGCGTCAATGCGCTGGAAGCAATCCGTTTCTATGTCAGCTTCGCCTGTTCATTCGCTTTTGCTGAGCGTGAGCTGATGGAAGGTAACGCAAAAATCATCAAACTGATTGCTCGCGATGAAGCGCTGCACCTGACCGGCACTCAGCATATGCTGAACCTGCTGCGCAGCGGTGAAGACGATCCAGAGATGAAAGAGATTGCAGCAGAGTGCCGTGAAGAGTGCTTCGAGCTGTTTAAGAAGGCGGCGCTGCAGGAGAAAGAGTGGGCAGAATATCTGTTCAGCGGCGGCTCTATGATCGGCCTGAACAAAGACATTCTCTGCCAGTATATTGAGTACATCACCAATATCCGTATGCAGGCGGTGGGTCTTGACCTGCCCTTCCAGACGCGCTCTAACCCGATTCCCTGGATCAACTCGTGGCTGGTGTCTGATAACGTTCAGGTCGCGCCGCAGGAAGTGGAAGTGAGCTCTTACCTGGTCGGTCAGATCGACTCTGAAGTGGGCGCTAACGACTTCGACGACTTCCAGCTTTAATCATGAGCCGTGACGTTGTTATTCTGCGCAGTTCCGGCACCCGGCTGGAATGCACAGACGAGCATACCAATCTGCTGACGCTGCTGGAAGCCAACAATCTCTGCGTGGAGTTTCAGTGCCGCGAAGGTTACTGCGGCTCCTGCCGGATGCGGCTGCTGAAAGGCGAAGTGCATTATCCACAGCGGCCGCTGGCCTTTGTGCAGCAGGATGAGATCCTGCCCTGCTGCTGCAAAGCCAAAGGCGAGATTGAGCTGGAGTTATAACTGAGGTGGAATAAGTCTGGCTTGATTTGCTGTGAGATCGAGTCAGCTTAGGGAACACGGTCAGATCGGAAAGACGCAAAAAGCGTCATCCCTGACAGCTCGTCCCGCGCGATTACGCACCTCATCCCTGAGGTGCGCCCGTAAACGGGCCAACGCGTTGCGTTGTTCAAAAACGCTCCCGGCGTTTTTAGTACGCACCTCATCCCTGAGGTGCGCCCGTAGCCGGGCCAACGCGTTGCGTTGTTCAAAAACGCTCCCGGCGTTTTTAGTACGCACCTCATCCCTGAGGTGCGCCCGTAGCCGGACCAACGCGTTGCGTTGTTCAAAAACGCTCCCGGCGTTTTAGTCCCAGGCGCGGGACGCTTTCCTCCTCTGCCCGTGTTCCCTGCGCTTTGAGCTAATTTATTGCTGCGAGAATGACGCTGTATGGGGTTAATTCGCAGTCACATACAAGACGGGCGCCTCAGGCGCCCGTTTTATTTTCACTGATATTACTGTCTGACAGTTTCAACCACATCAATCCAGCCGTGACCGGTGCTGACTTCACTGCCGTGTAACCAGCGGCGCAGCATGTTCATCGCCATCATTGCCACCACCTTCTGCCGCGTCTCCAGATTATGGCGACCGGTACTGAACTTCACGCGCTGACCAAAGCTGCCATCCGGCGTATGCAGCGCCACCGAAATCTCCTCCTGCTCAAGGCTGCCAACAGAGAGTGCCAGCGCTGCCTGCTGCTGCGCGGCAAAATCACGGGTGCGGTTCACCTGTTGCTCCAGCGTCTCCTGCTGTGGTGGCAGAATGTCAGCACCACGCAACGGCACGCTGGCGGTAGCCAGCTGCCAGTAAAGCAGACCGGCGGTGTATTGCTCGCTGACTGCCAGTTGTTCACCGCGCTGCTCCAGCTCGCGGGCCAGCAGGGCGGGCAGACCTTCGGTGCCTTCAAAAATGGTGCACTCCGCCAGCAGCAGACGCACCTGCTGCCACACCTGCTCCATCGCTACCCGCTGACTGGCCGGGCCGGTAAGTTTGATCTCAATAATCGGCATCGATGAGCGATACCCCATCACCACGCCTTCCGGCAACGCCAGCGGCTCCAGTTCAGCGGCAATATCGCTTTCACCGCGACCAAAGGTCGTCAGTCGCAGGCAAACCGGCGGCTCGGGGGGCGAGAATTTGGCTTTCAGACGGGGAATGATCTGCTGCTCCACCATCACTTTAAATTCAGACGGCACGCCAGGCGTGAAGAACATCCAGCAGCGATTAAGTTGCAGGGCAAAACCACAGGCGGTTCCGACGGGATTATCAATCAGCTCCGCATTGGCCGGAATTTCAGCCTGTTTGCGATTGCTGGCCGCCATTATCCGTCCGCGACTGGCGAACCAGGCTTCCATCTGTTCCAGCCAGTCCTGCTGCATTGCCAGTTCTACGCCACAGGCATGCGCGGCAGCCAGCGCGCTGAGATCGTCACTGGTTGGCCCCAGGCCGCCATTGACTATCAGCACATCGGCCTCATGACTGCGCGCCTGCAGCGTGGCGATCAGCGACTCGAGTGAATCGCCTACCGTGGTGCGACTGGTCATGGGTAAACCCTGCTGGAACAACGTATCCGCCAGCCAGGCTGCATTGGTGTCGACGATTTGGCCATGCAGCACCTCATCCCCGGTTGACAGCATCTCTATTCTAATCACATCGGATCCTCCTTTTCACGTTTGCTTCACTGTATGAAGTCCACCCGGGAAACACAATCGGCATTACCCGCGATTATGATTGTTGCGGCGGAGGCAGCACGTAGCGCCTGAAAGTCAGAGGGTGGAGCAGGATTGTATGACTCAGATGAGAGTATTCAGGATAGTGAGAGACCCACAAAAACGGCGGGATTTCCCCGCCGTTTTTTACTACGTTTGTCTGCTACAACTGTGTGAGCAGGTCGCGATTAGCGACGCGCCAGCAGCAGACCAAGCACCAGACCGGCAGTTGCACCAATACCGACGCCCTGCCACGGTTTTTCATGCACGTAATCGTCAGCGCGGTAAGCCGCCTGTTTAGCGCGATAGTAGTAACTATCTGACGCCTGGCTGACACGGGATTTCACATCGTTCAGCGCCTGTTCAGCTTTGCTTTTTAGCTCAATATACTTCTGATCGGCCGGATCGCCTGATGCCTTAAGCACTTCTTCAAGGGTTTCGGTCAGTAACGCAATATCGTCATCGAGGCCCGATTCGAATTGATTTGTCTGATTTACCATCATTTCCTCCGTGTGAATTGCAAAGCAGTTCATTAACTATAGTCATAATCTGGCGCTCTGCTGTTTTCCTGCTCCAGGAATCACCTGATTTTTCATCTGCTAAAGTTGCTCAGTTCAGGCGGTGCGCCGTTTCGCTGCGCAAAGAAATGTAAGACGCCACGGCAACCACCGAATTTCGCTTCGCTTCTTTGATTAATCTGATAAATTTTGTCGGGACTGAATTTTCCAGTAACCCTACTGTCGTACCCCTCTGTTGCCTGTGATTATCGGGCCATGAAAGTGCATTTTGCACGACAGTCACGACACCCTCGAACAGCTAAGGAATGATCTCTGGCATGAATCGAAGAATGTTTATGAAAGCGTCAATGGCCTTCTCCGCCGTCAGCGGCATGACCGGCCTGTCAACGCTGTTTGCGCAATCAGCATGGGCAGAAGATGGCATTGCTGACGGCACCGCCGTACGCTTCGATTTTGACGTACTGAAGAAAAATGCGGCCGCGCTGGCGAAAAAACCCTGGGGCGGTGCGCTAGGCGCGTTGCCGGAGACGCTGGCTACACTGACCCCGCAGGCGTACAACGAAATTCAGTATGACGCTAACCACTCGCTGTGGAATAACCTGCCCGACCGTCAGCTGGATGTGCAGTTCTTCCATGTCGGTATGGGCTTTAAGCGTCGCATCCGTATGTTCTCTGTTGATGGCGCAAGCCGCGAGGCGCGCGAGATTCATTTCCGCCCCGAGCTGTTCAACTACAACAATGCGCACGTTGATACAAAGCAGCTGGAGGGCAAAACTGACCTCGGCTTCGCCGGTTTCCGCGCCTTTAAAAAGCCGGAGCTGACCCGTCGCGACATCGTCTCTTTCCTCGGCGCAAGCTACTTCCGTGCCGTGGACGATACCTTCCAGTACGGTCTCTCGGCGCGTGGTGTGGCGATTAACACTTTCAGCAACGGTCAGGAAGAGTTTCCGGACTTCACTGCCTTCTGGTTTGAAACGCCAAAGGCGGAAGATACCACCTTCACCTGTTACGCCCTGCTGGATGGTGCCAGCCTTACCGGTGCCTATAAGTTCATCATCCACTGCGAAGAGAAACGTGTGGTGATGGAAGTAGAAAACCACCTGTTTGCCCGTAAAGAGATCCGTCAGATCGGCATCTCACCGATGACCAGCATGTTCAGCTGTGGTACCAACGAGCGTCGCATGTGCAATACCTACCATCCGCAGATCCATGACTCCGACCGTCTGGCGATGTGGACCGGTAAAGGCGAATGGATTGCCCGCCCGCTGAATAATCCGCAGCGTCTGCAGTTCAACGCCTATGAAGATGAGAATCCGCGTGGCTTTGGCCTGCTGCAGCTGAATCACGACTTCAAAGATTATCAGGATGTGATCGGCTGGTATGACAAACGTCCGAGCCTGTGGGTTGAGCCGGTCGGCAAGTGGGGCAAAGGCGCGATCAACCTGATGGAGATCCCGACAACCGGTGAAACGCTGGATAACGTGGTCTGCTTCTGGCAACCGGCTGAACCAGTCAAAGCGGGCAGCGAGCTGAACTTCTCCTACAAGCTTTACTGGAGTGGTCTGCCGCCAGTACGAAGCGGTCTGGCGCGCGTGGATGCTACCCGTACCGGTATCGGTGGCTTCCCGGAAGGCTGGGCGCCTGGCGAGCACTTCCCTGAAACCTGGTGCCGTCGCTTCGCCATCGATTTTATTGGTGGTGATCTGCAGGCCGCTGCGCCGAAAGGCATTGAGCCGGTGATTACTGTCTCATCGGGCAGTATGAAGCAGGTTGAAATTCTGTATGTCGATCCGCTCAAGGGTTACCGCATCCTGTTTGACTGGTATCCGAACAGCGATTCCACCCAGCCGGTTGAGATGCGTCTGTTCCTGCGCAGCAAGGATGAGACGCTGAGTGAAACCTGGCTTTATCAGTATTTCCCGCCTGCGCCGGATCAGCGCAAATATGTTGATGACCGCCAGATGACGGTGGGTTGATGTAAACAGGCGAGGCTCAGGCCTCGCCTGAGATTAATGACAAAGTGTGGCCCGGTTAGCTGTGAGACCAAGCCAGTGCAGGAAACATGGTCAGATCGGAAAGTCGCTTACGCCAATCCCTGCCTCGCTGGGCCTGCGCCGTCCATGGCGCGGGACGCTTTCCTCTTCTGACCATATCCCCTGCGTATTGAACTAATCCATCGCTGCCAGTTGCACCCTGATTTGAGTTTGTCAGCTGTATGAGACGAGGCTCAGGCCTCGCGTTTTTACGGCGCCTTCTTCAGCATATCGACGTGTGGGATACCATCTTCCAGATAACTCTCCCCTGTCGCCACAAATCCATGCTGCTCATAGAAGTTTTCCAGATGCGCCTGAGCGGAGAGAAACATGTCACGACCCGGCCAGTGCTGCTGACAGCTGCTGATCGCCTGCTCCATCAGACGATTGCCCAGCCGCGCACCGCGAACCCGATCTGATACAATTACCCGTCCAATTTTTACCGGGCTGTTTTCATCAATCGGAGAGAGAAGGCGCGCATAGGCCACCAGCTGGTCATCCGCCATGCCCAGCAGATGCCGGTTTTCCGCCTCCAAATCTTTGCCATCCACATCAAGGTAAGCACACTGCTGTTCGACTACGAACACGGCGCTGCGCAGCGCCAGCAGCGCATAGAGTTCCGGGGCGGTGAGTCCACTATGATGTTTATCCTGCCAGTCAATGTTCATCGTCTCTCCTTTAAACCACACACTCTACATCAGTGCGGTGTCGCCAGCACCTGCTGGTCACGGCGTCTGACAGGCAAAAAAAATCAGGCCCGAAGGCCTGATTCATCACTTGCAGTCAGCTGCTTACATCAGTGGCTGTGCCATCTGCACCAGTCTGATCAGCGGCTGCGGATAAACCCCTAACAGCAGCACCAGAATGGCGGAGATCAGCACGACCACACCACCAGCCGTAAATGCCCAGTTAGCCGGAGTATCACGGGTATGCAGTTCCGGCGGGCTGAGATAGAGACTCACCGTCACGCGCAGATAGTAGTAGAGGCCAATCGCACTACCCGCAACCACAGCTCCGGTCAGCCACCACAGGTGCGCACTCACACCTGATGCGATAACGTAGAATTTACCGATAAAGCCCAGCGTCATCGGGATACCCGCCAGCGACAACATCATCACCGTCATCACGGCTGACAGGATAGGACGATGCCAGAACAGACCACGATAGGAGTAGAGCGAGTCGGCATCCGGGCCACGATACGGGCTGGACATCAGGCTCACCACACCAAAGGCACCCAGGCTGCTGAACAGATAACCCGCCAGGTATACACCCGAGGTTTCCAGCGACAGCTGATGATCTTTCACCGCAATCAGCGCGACCAGCAGATAACCGAGATGGGCGATAGAGGAGTAGCCCAGCAGACGCTTGATGTTGCTCTGCGAAATCGCCATCAGGTTACCGAACAGAATCGACACGAAGGCGATCATGGCCAGCACCGTGCGCACCGCTTCGCTGTCGGTCACCGGCGCATACATGAACAGACGCATGATGACACCGAAGATGGCAATCTTGCTGGCAGTGGCCAGGAAGGTTGAAACCGGCGCAGGCGCACCCTGATAGACATCGGGCGTCCAGAGGTGGAACGGCACCAGTGAGAGCTTAAAGCCCAGACCGATGATCATCATGCCCAGACCCACCAGCAGCAGTGGCTCGTGGATCATACTGTCTGTCAGGCTCTGACCCAGCGCCACAAAGCTCAGGTTACCGGAGTCAGCGTAGATCAGTGCAATACCAAACAGCAGGAACGATGAGGCCGCCGCAGAAAGAATGGTATATTTCAGCGCCGCTTCCAGCGAACGTTTCTGGCGGAAAGCGTAGCCAATCAGACCAAACAACGGCAGTGATAGCAGTTCAATGCCGATGAACAGCGAGGCCAGATGGTTAGCGCTGGCCAGTACGATGCCACCGAGCGCCGCAATCAGCACCAGCAGATAGAACTCATCTTTGTTGTCGGGATAGCCTGCCAGCCACGGATAGGCAAAGGTGCAGGTTGCCAGACTCGCCAGCATTACCAGCGCGGTGTAGAACATCGAATAGCCATCGACGCGCAGCAGCGGCGTGACATCCATCGCCCCGACCTGACCGACAAAGTAAAGCGAGAGCAGCGCCAGGTTCAGGCCAACTACCGTTAGCGTGGCGTTAACGAAGTGGTTGCGTCGCCAGGCAATGGACAGCATCACAACCACCACCGTCAATCCGACGATTAACAGCGGTAGCAACGCAATCAATTGGTGAGGAGTTATTGTCATGGCGAATTACGGCCTTGTAGTTGAAATTGAAGCGGTAAACCACTGCTGAATATTGCTCATGGCAGCGTGCGAAGTATCCAGAATCGGCTGTGGATAGACGCCCAGCAGCACCAGCAGCACCACCAGAACACCGATGGTCATAAACTCACGCGGTGACATGCCTGGCAGCGGATCTTTCGATTTCGCTTCGCCGTAGTAAGCGCGCTGCATCATCACCAGCGAGTATACGGAGGCGAACACCAGACCAAAGGTCGCGATGATAATAATCATCGGCACCACCTGGAAGCTGCCGGTCAGAATCATAAATTCACCGACGAAGTTACCGGTGCCCGGCATACCGAGGTTGGCGACAGCAAAGAACAGCGACAGACCCGGAATCCATTTGATGCGCGACCACAGGCCACCCATCTGACGCATATCACGGGTATGCAGACGCTCATACAACTGACCACACAGAATGAAGAGTGCAGCAGCGGAGAGACCGTGCGCAATCATCTGAATCACCGCACCCTGCAGCGCCAGCTGGCTGCCGGTGTAGATGGCAATTAGCACAAAGCCCATGTGCGAAATCGAGGTGTACGCAATCAGACGTTTGATATCGGTCTGCGAGAAGGCCATCCAGGCACCGTAGAAGATACCGATGATGCCTAACCACATGGCGATGGGCGCAAACTCGGCTGACGCGTTCGGGAACAGCGGCAGGCTGAAACGCAGTAAGCCGTAAGCCGCGGTTTTCAGCAGGATACCCGCCAGGTCGACAGAACCGGCTGTTGGCGCCTGACTGTGTGCATCCGGCAGCCAGCCGTGCAAAGGCACCACCGGCATCTTGACCGCAAAGGCGATAAAGAAGCCCAGCATCAGCAGATATTCAACACCGCTCGACATTGGTGTCTGTAGCAGTTGTTCGTAGTTGAATGTCCAGACGCCGGTCGCGTTGTAGTGAACAAATACCAGGCCCAGAATCGCAATCAGCATCACCAGACCTGAAGCCTGGGTATAGATGAAGAATTTGGTCGCGGCGGAGATACGGGTTTTGCCGTCCGATGCTTTATGACCCCAGAGCGCGATGAGGAAGTACATCGGCACCAGCATCATTTCCCAGAAGAAGAAGAACAGGAACAGGTCGATGGAAAGGAACACACCGATTACGCCGCCCAGAATCCACATCAGGTTCAGATGGAAGAAGCCCTGATACTTTGAGATCTCATTCCAGGAACAGAGCACCGCCATCAGACCGAGCAGACCGGTCAGCACTACCATCAGCAGTGACAGGCCATCAATGGCTAAATGGAAGCTGATGCCGAAGCGTGGGATCCACGGAACGGAGAAACTTGACTGCCACTGCGGAATACCCGCTGCCTGCGTCAGTGAATAGCCTCCCTGCAACCAGAGTTGCAGTGAAAGCGCCAACGTCAGCCCCATGGTGATCAGCGCGATCCAGCGTGGCACCTTCGCGCCAAGGCGCTCAGTGAGCCAGCAGATCAGACCACCGACGAAGGGTATGATAATTAGCCAAGGTAATAACACGGCACACTTCCCTTTTCTTTGTCTTAGTTCGGGCTATCTTACTTGCCATTTTGCTTCCCGATAGTGCTCGCAATCCTCACATACCTCGGTATGCTCCGGTTGCTGTGCGCTGGCGGTAGCCAAACTGGCCGCGACGATAACGCCCTTGCTCAGGACAATTTTTGACATTCTCAATGGGCAGATTAGCTAACCTGCCCCGCTCATCAATCTTTAAATCACCAGCAGCAGAGCCAGCACCAGCACGGCACCCACGCTCATTGACGCAACGTACCAGCGCAGGTAGCCATTCTCACTGACCACCAGGCCTTTGTTGGCAATGCGTGACAGCAGCGCAGGCAGGTTCATCAGACCATTCAGTGGATCGCGCTTCAGCAGCCACGCAATACCCAGGTAAGGTTTGACGAACACTTTATCGTAGAGCCAGTCAAAGCCCCAGGCCGCAAACCACCAGGTGCCGAAGAAACGGCCTGGCGCACTGTTTGCAATGCGGGTAACCAGCTCACGTTTGCCCAGCCACAGCGCGGCAGCGATCAGAATGCCAACGATCGCGACCACGCCCGAGGTGATTTCCAGTCCCACTTTGCCCGCTTCACCGAACTCGCTGGCTGGCAGTACACCTGCCAGCGGTGGCGTGATCAGCGCACCAATAAAGGTGGAGAGCAGCAGCAGCACAATCAGCGGCAGATGATGGGTAATGCCTTTACCTGCGTGCGCATGAATTTTCTCTTCGCCATGGAACACAATGAAGATCATGCGGAAGGTATAGATAGAGGTCAGGAACGCCCCCACCAGACCCGCGACCATCAGATTGATGTGACCGTTAGCCAGTGCGCCAAACAGAATCTCATCTTTACTGTAGAAGCCCGCCGTAATCAGCGGCAGTGCCGCCAGTGCCGCGCCGCCTACCAGGAAGCAGGTGTAGACCAGCGGAATGCTCTTACGCAGGCCACCCATTTTAAAGATGTTCTGTTCGTGATGGCAGGCCAGAATCACTGAACCCGAAGAGAGGAACAGTAACGCTTTAAAGAAGGCGTGCGTCATCAGATGGAAAATCGCCGCATCCCACGCCTGAACACCCAGCGCCAGGAACATATAGCCAATCTGGCTCATGGTGGAGTAAGCGAGAACGCGTTTGATGTCGGTCTGCACCAGCGCGGCAAAGCCTGCCAGCACCAGGGTAATTGACCCGATGATGCCGACCAGATGCAGCACTTCCGGCGTCAGCAGGAAGAGACCGTGGCTGCGGGCAATCAGGTAAACACCTGCCGTCACCATGGTCGCGGCGTGGATAAGTGCTGAAACCGGTGTCGGACCGGCCATCGCATCTGCCAGCCAGGTCTGTAACGGCAGCTGTGCCGATTTACCGACCGCGCCACCCAGCAGCATCAGCGTTGCCCACTGCAGCATATGGTTATCTGCGGCAAAGTGCGCAGGAGCCAGCTCCATCATCTCGCGGAAGTTCAGCGTGCCCAGCTCGTTGTAGAGAATGAACAAGCCAAATGCCAGGAAGACGTCGCCCACGCGGGTGATGATGAACGCTTTCATCGCCGCTTTGCCGTTTTCCGGATTGCTGTAATAGAAACCGATCAGCAGATAAGAGCAGAGCCCTACCCCTTCCCAGCCCAGATACATCAGCATCAGGTTATCGGCCAGCACCAGAATAACCATGCTGGCGATAAACAGGTTGGTATAGGCGAAGAAGCGGGAGTAGCCCTCTTCTCCACGCATGTACCAGGAGGCAAACATATGAATGAAGAAGCCGACGCCGGTCACCACCGACAGCATGGTCAGCGACAGGCCATCCAGCGTCAGGTTCACCTTCATGTCGAAGTTGCCGACATGCATCCAGGTCCAGAGTGACTGAGTATAAGCTTGCTGACCACTGGCGAAGAACTCGAAACCGATCAACGCCGTCGTCAGTGCGGCCAGACCCACCGATCCCATACCTACCGTGGCCGACAGGTTCTCAGACCAGCGACCGCGGGAAAACGCTAACAGCAGAAAGCCGATCAGCGGAAACAAGACAGTTAAATAGAGAAGATTCATCCGCGCATCTCGCTCACAGTATCAATGTTCAGCGTCTGACGACGACGATAGAGCTGAAGCAGCAGTGCCAGACCAATACTGGCTTCCGCTGCCGCCAGGCTGATCGCCAGGATATACATCACCTGTCCATCGGCCTGACCCCAGTAGCTCCCGGCAACCACCAGAGCTAAAGCGGCGGCGTTGATCATGATTTCAAGGCCGATCAGCATAAACAGCAGATTGCGGCGTATCACCAGCGACGTCAATCCAAGGACAAACAGCACGGCAGCAAGAATCAATCCATGTTGTAACGGGATCATGCGTTCTCCTTTTTCACCTGAGCGGCATCAGCATTGCGGTTACTCAGGACTTCGCCCTGACGCTCTTCACGACCGATATGGAACGCCACGACCAGACCCGCCAGCAGCAGCATAGAGGCCAGTTCGACCGCCAGTACGTAAGGACCAAACAGGCTGATGCCGACCGCTTTAGCGTCGATGATGGTGCCATCAATGCCCTGGTCATTCGCCGTCAGAATGGCGTAGATCATTACCACCAGCAGTAGTAACGAAACGATGCCCGGACCAATCCACAGCGACGGACTGAGCCACTCACGCTCCTGCTTCTCAGTCTGTTTGCCCAGGTTCAGCATCATGACCACGAAGACGAACAGCACCATGATGGCCCCAGCGTAAACGATGATCTCCAGCGCACCGGCAAAATAGGCTCCCATTGAGAAGAAGACGCCCGCGATCGATAACAGCGAAACGATCAGGTACAGCAATGCATGTACCGGATTAGTGTGGGTAATGACGCGCAACGTCGTCAGCACCGCCACCAGTCCGCAAAGATAAAACGCAAATTCCATGCCTTGCTCCTTAAGGTAATAAGCCTTTGACGTCGATAGGCTTCGCTTCGTTTTCTGCTTCGCCCTTATCTTTACCGTCAATCGCCATACCTGCCATGCGGTAGAAGTTGTACTCCGGATATTTACCCGGCCCCGAAATCAGCAGATCGTCCTTCTCATACACCAGATCCTGACGCTTAAACTCACCCAGTTCGAAATCGGGAGTCAGCTGAATCGCCGTGGTCGGACAGGCTTCTTCACACATGCCGCAGAAGATGCAGCGTGAGAAGTTGATTCGGAAGAACTCCGGGTACCAGCGGCCATCTTTGGTTTCTGCTTTCTGCAGCGAGATACAGCCAACCGGACAGGCAACCGCACACAGGTTACAGGCGACGCAACGCTCCTGACCATCCGGATCGCGGGTTAACACGATACGGCCACGATAGCGTGGTGGCAGATAAACCGGCTCTTCCGGATACATCTGAGTTTCACGTTTGGCGAAGGCGTGCAGCCCGATCAGCCAGATACTGCGAACTGTCGTGCCAAAGCCTACGACAATATCTTTCAAAGTCATTTGTTAACCCCTTACGGCGCTGTGTAGAGAATCACTGCGGCAGTCGCCAGCAGGTTCAACAGCGTCAACGGCAGACACACTTTCCAGCCGAATGACAGCACCTGGTCGTAGCGCGGACGCGGAAGCGCAGCACGAATCAGGATGAACATCATCATAAAGAACGCCGTTTTCAGGGCGAACCAGATGAACGGCGGCAGGAATGGGCCGTGCCAGCCACCAAAGAACAGCGTTACGATCAGCGCTGAAACGGTGGTAATCGCCACATATTCGCCAACAAAGAACAGACCGAACTTCATACCGGCATATTCAATGTGGTAGCCGTCCGCCAGTTCCTGCTCCGCTTCTGGCTGGTCAAACGGATGACGGTGACACACCGCCACGCCCGCAATACAGAAGGTCACGAAGCCGAAGAACTGCGGAATGATGTTCCACAGATGCGTCTGGCTGTTGACGATATCGTTCATATTGAACGAGCCCGCCTGCGCTACCACACCCATCAGCGACAGCCCCAGGAACACTTCATAGCTCAGGGTCTGTGCCGAGGCGCGCATCGCACCCAGCAGCGAGTATTTGTTATTACTCGACCAGCCGGCAAACAGCACTGCGTAGACCGCAAGGCCCGCCATCATCAGGAAGAACAGCAGACCGATATTCAGGTCTGTTACCATCCAGGTTGGCGAAACCGGCACGATAGCAAAGGCCAGTAGCAGTGAAACAAAGGCGATAACCGGCGCAAGGGTAAAGATAAAGCGGTCGGTAAACGGCGGAACCCAGTCCTCTTTGAAGAACATTTTGATCATGTCCGCCACCAGCTGGAGCGAACCGCCCCAGCCTACGCGGTTTGGCCCATAACGGTTCTGGAACAGGCCGAGCAGACGACGCTCAGCGAAGCTCATGAACGCGCCGCAGGCCACCACCACCAGCAGAATCACGATGGCTTTAACAATGGCCAGCAGAATGTCGATCACGTCCGGTGTTAACCAGCTCATTGCGCTGCCTCCTGCAGAGTGTCGATTTTACCGTTCGCCAGGAATGGTGGAACGCCCGGCATTCCCAGCGGCAGACCAATCTGTCCCGCCTGCAGTGACGCCGAGAAACGGACCGGCAGACGCACTGTCTCTCCGGCACAGCTGAACTCCACCGCCGCACCATTGTTGACGCCCAGCTTCGCCGCATCCTCCGGGTTTATCACCAGCGCAGGCTCAGCCATACGCTGCTGGAAGATCGGTGAACGCTGTGACATCTCTTCGCTGCCGAACAACCGGTGAAGAGGCGCCACGCGCCACTGTGCATCACTGACAAAGGCTTTTGGTACGGTCGTAAACCACGGCAACTCACTCGAGCTGGCTTCAAACAGGCGCACGCCCGGATCGCCATGACGCAGTTTGCCGCCCACTTCCGCCTGGAATTTGTTCCACGCCTGTGGTGAGTTCCAGCCTGGTGCCCAGGCAAACGGAATCTGTGAACGCGGTGCGCCTGGCTGATTGTTCCCTTCCATTGAGAAGGCGAACATCGTGTCCTGATCCTGCGGCTGACGCGGTTCGTGCACGCTGATATTCGCGCGCGCCGCGGTACGGCCACTGGCACGGTGCGGTGAACGCGACAGTTTCTGTCCGCGAATGCGGAAGCTGGCGTCAGGTGCGGCTTCTTTAATACCCGCGAGCTGTGGCAGACGGGTGACTACCGCATCGATCACGTGATCGAGCTGCGTCCAGTCCACATGACGGCTTTCCAGCGTGCTGTGCAGTGAATGCAGCCAGCGCCAGCTCTCCAGCATCACAATGTTGTTGTCGTAATAAGCAGGATCATAAACCTGGAAGAAACGCTGAGCGCGGCCTTCATGGTTAATTGAGGTACCGTCGCTTTCGGCGAAGCTGGCGGTTGAGAGCACCAGACCCGCTTTCTCCAGCGTTGGGGTACGCTGATGATCCACCACAATCACGTTAGTGGTCTGAGCCAGCGCCGCATCCACCAGCGCTTTCGGCGCATGGCGATAAAGGTCATTTTCCAGCACTACCAGGGCATCAGCTTCACCGTTGCTCAGCTGCTCCAGCGCCTGCTCCAGCGGATTGCCGCCAATCATGCCCAGCCCGATGCTGTTCGCGTGACCCGCCAGCAGGGTAATGCCGACATCTGCACCACGTGCCTTGAGGGCTTTCGCCACGTTAGCAGCGGCTTCAATGACTGCGCTGCTGCCTGAGTGAGTTCCGGAGATAATTAATGGCTTTTTCGCGCCGGCCAGCGCCTGAACGACAACATCCATTTTCCCGCTGAGTTTGCTGTCGAAATCGGTGACTGCAGGCGCAGATTCATCCAGCGCACTGGCGATAGCGAAGCCGAGGCGCGCCTGATCTTCAACCGGTGCACGATAGCTCCATGCCGCGATATCATCCAGACGGGTTTCATCAACGTGGGTAACAAACAGCGGATGTTTCGCGTTCTGACCGATGTTCATGATGGCGGCGATCTGCCAGTCTGCGACTTTCTGCGCAGCGGCCATATCACGCGCTTTGCCTTTTACTGCCTGGCGCACAGAGAGTGCCACACGAGCACCCACCTGTGTCAGGTCTTCACCCAGTACCAGCACCGCATCGTAGCTTTCAATTTCACGCAGCGATGGCGTATAGATTCCGCCCTCGCGCAGGACTTTCAGCATGAGTTCAAGACGGGCCTGCTCATCCGCTGGCATGCCGGTTGAGAAGTTCTCTGCACCCACCAGTTCACGAAGGGCGAAGTTACTTTCAATGCTGGCGCGCGGCGAGCCAATACCGATCACTTTCTTCGCCTGACGCAGCAAATCTGCTCCGGCGTTGACCGCCTGCTCTGCGTTCAGCGTGACCCAGTCGTTGCCGCGCAGCAGCATCGGCTGACGTGGGCGATCTTTGCGGTTCACGTAGCCATAGCCAAAGCGGCCACGGTCACACAGGAAGTAGTGGTTTACGGTACCGTTATAGCGGTTTTCAATACGGCGTAACTCACCATAACGCTCACCCGGGCTGGTGTTACAGCCGACGCTGCACTGCTGACAGATGCTCGGTGCAAACTGCATATCCCATTTACGGTTATAGCGTTCGGAGTGCGTTTTATCGGTGAAGACGCCGGTCGGGCAAATTTCAACCAGGTTGCCGGAGAATTCGCTCTCCAGCGTGCCATCTTCCGGGCGACCGAAGTAGACGTTGTCGTGCGCGCCGTAGACACCCAGATCTTTGCCATCGGCATAATCTTTGTAGTAGCGCACGCAGCGGTAACAGGCGATACAGCGGTTCATCTCATGAGAGATGAACGGGCCGAGATCCTGATTACGGTGAGTACGCTTAGTGAAGCGATAGCGACGGAAGCTGTGGCCGGTCATCACTGTCATATCCTGCAGGTGACAGTTACCGCCCTCTTCACACACCGGGCAGTCGTGCGGGTGGTTGGTCATCAGCCACTCCACCACGCTTTCGCGGAACTCTTTCGCTTCGCCATCATCGATGGAGATGAATGTGCCGTCAGAGGCCGGCGTCATGCAGGACATGACAAGACGGCCGCGGGTATCTTCGGCATTCTGGAATTGCTTTACCGCACACTGGCGGCAGGCCCCAACGCTTCCCAGCGCCGGATGCCAGCAAAAGTAAGGAATATCAAGGCCCAGAGAGAGACACGCCTGTAGCAGGTTGTCCGCTCCGTTCACATCATACTCTTTACCGTCTACATGAATTGTAGCCATAGTGACATGCTTCCGTAAGGCTCGTCAGAGACGAGCGTTAATCATATTCTTGCCCCGACGCACGACATTGTCGGGGCGGCGGCACCAGGCCTGTTCCGTGTGATGCGGTGAATTACCAGCGCGCTTTCAGCAGATTTGGCTGGATCCCACCAATAGCGCGGGTATTGCCAAACACCTGCGGTGCCATGCCAGCTTCAAACTCTTCACGGAAATATTTAATCGCACTCTGTAGCGGCTCAACCGCACCCGGCGCATGCGCGCAGAAGGTTTTACCCGGGCCAAGCTGACGGCAGAGTTGCAGTAAGGTTTCGATATCCCCTGGCTGACCCTGTTTCTGCTCCAGCGCACGCAAAATTTTCACGCTCCACGGCAGGCCATCGCGACACGGCGTACACCAGCCACACGACTCACGGGCAAAGAACTCTTCCAGGTTACGCACCAGCGAAACCATATTGATTTCGTGATCGACCGCCATCGCCAGTGCGGTGCCCAGACGGCTGCCCGCTTTACCAATGCTGGCAAATTCCATCGGCAGATCCAGGTGCTGGTCGGTCAGGAAGTCGGTTCCTGCGCCGCCAGGCTGCCAGGCTTTGAACTTCAGCCCGTCACGCATGCCACCCGCATAATCTTCAAGAATTTCACGCGCGGTGATACCGAATGGCAGCTCCCAGACGCCAGGATTTTTCACCCGTCCGGAGAAGCCCATCATTTTGGTACCGGCATCTTCGCTTTTAGAGATGTTTTTGTACCACTCGACGCCATTGGCCAGAATCGCCGGGACGTTGGAGAGGGTTTCCACGTTGTTCACGCAGGTCGGTTTGCCCCACGCGCCCGCACTCGCCGGAAATGGCGGCTTGGAACGCGGGTTAGCACGACGGCCTTCCAGTGAGTTAATCAGTGCCGTCTCTTCGCCGCAGATATAACGACCTGCGCCGGTGTGAACAATCAGCTCAAAGTCGAAGCCGGTACCCAGAATATTTTTACCGATATAGCCCGCTTCCGTCGCTTCAGCAATCGCACGACGCAGATGCACCGCGGCTTCAATGTATTCGCCACGTAAGAAGATATAGCCACGGTAAGCCTTCAGCGCAAAGGCGCTGATCAGCATTCCTTCCACCAGCTGGTGAGGCATCTGCTCCATCAGCAGGCGGTCTTTATAGGTGCCCGGCTCCATCTCATCAGCGTTACACAGCAGGTAGCGGATGTTCATCGACTCATCTTTCGGCATCAGGCTCCACTTCAGACCGGTAGAGAAGCCTGCACCGCCGCGCCCTTTCAGGCCGGAATCTTTCACTGCTGCGACGATTTCATCCTGCGACATGCTTTTCAGCGCTTTTTCCGCACCGGCATAGCCGTTTTTGCTGCGGTATTCATCAAGCCAGACAGGTTGCTTGTCGTCACGCATCCGCCAGGTCAGCGGATGGGTTTCAGCAGTACGAATGATCTGTTTAATTGTCATTGATACTGCTCCAGTAAACCAGGGATGCCTTCCGGCGTCAGATGCACATGCGTGTCTTCATCCACCATCATCGTTGGGCCCTTGTCGCAGTTGCCCAGACAGCAGGTTGGCAGCAGCGTAAAGCGGCCATCAGCCGTGGTCTGACCCGGTTTGATATTCAGTTGCTGTTCCAGTGCTGACTGGATGCCCTGATAACCAGTGATATGACAGACCACGCTGTCACAGTAACGGATCACATGACGACCCACCGGCTGACGGAAAATCTGGCTATAAAATGTCGCCACACCTTCAACATCACTTGCCGGGATACCCAGGACTTCGGCAATCGCGTTGATTGCACCGTCCGGCACCCAGCCGCGCTGTTTCTGCACGATCTTCAGCGCTTCAATTGAGGCTGCACGCGCGTCTTCGTAATGGTGTTTTTCGTGCTCAATAGCGTGATGCTCTTCCGCGCTCAGCACGAAGACCTCGTTAGGGTCGATCGTTTTAATGGCAATGTGTTGATCGTGCATAATTAGCGGTCCACGTCTGACATAACAAAATCGATACTACCCAGATATACGATCAGGTCGGATACCAGGCTGCCACGGATTACGGAAGGAATCTGCTGCAGATGCGGGAAGCTCGGCGTACGCACGCGGGTGCGGTAGCTCATGGTGCTGCCATCGCTGGTCAGGTAGTAGCTGTTGATCCCTTTCGTCGCTTCAATCATCTGGAACGATTCATTGGCAGGCATAACCGGCCCCCACGACACCTGCAGGAAGTGTGTGATCAGCGTTTCAATGTGCTGCAGCGTGCGCTCTTTAGGTGGCGGCGTGGTCAGCGGATGATCCGCTTTAAACGGCCCCTCTGGCATGTTGTTGAGACACTGCTCAAGAATGCGCAGCGATTGCCACATCTCTTCCATTTTCAGCATGACGCGGCTGTAAGCATCGCTGACGCCGTCGCCAACCGGGATTTCAAAATCGAAGTTTTCGTAGCCGGAGTATGGACGCCATTTACGTACGTCAAAGTCGAGACCTGTCGCACGCAGACCAGCACCGGTAGTGCCCCACGCCAGCGCCTCTTCCATGTTGTAAGCGGCAACGCCTTTGGAGCGGCCAATAAGTACGCTGTTGCGCAGTGCCGCTTTGTCATACTCTTTAAGACGCTTTGGCATCCAGTCGAGGAAGTCACGCAGCAGACGTTCCCAGCCTCGCGGCAGGTCATGCGCGACGCCACCGATACGGAACCACGCCGGGTGCATACGGAAACCGGTAATCGCCTCAACCACGTCATAGATTTTCTGACGGTCGGTAAAGGCAAAGAACACCGGCGTCATGGCCCCGACGTCCTGAATAAAGGTGGAGATATAAAGCAGGTGGCTGTTGATGCGGAACAGCTCAGAGAGCATCACGCGGATCACGTTAACGCGATCGGGCACCACGATACCGGCCAGTTTTTCCACCGCCAGTACGTACGGCATCTCGTTTACGCAGCCGCCGAGGTACTCGATGCGGTCAGTGTAAGGAATGTAGCTGTGCCACGACTGACGCTCGCCCATCTTTTCAGCACCACGGTGGTGATAACCGATGTCAGGCACGCAGTCGACAATCTCTTCACCATCCAGCTGCAGAATGATGCGGAACGCACCGTGCGCCGACGGGTGGTTAGGCCCGAGGTTCAGGAACATGAAGTCTTCGTTAGTGGTACTACGTTTCATACCCCAGTCTTCAGGCTTAAAGGTCAGCGCCTCCATCTCTAAATCTTCTTTCTGCCTGGTCAGCGTGAAAGGATCGAATTCAGTGGCACGCGCCGGGTAATCTTTACGCAGCGGATGGCCTTCCCAGGTTGACGGCATCATGATGCGCGTCAGATGCGGGTGGCCATCAAAGGTGATACCAAACATCTCCCAGGTTTCACGCTCATACCAGTTGGCATTCGGGAAAAGACGGGTAATGGTCGGCAGATGCATGTCGTTTTCTGAGAGTGCCACCTTGAGCATGATGTCGCGGTTGCGTTCAATCGACAGCAGGTGGTAGAAAACGGAGAAATCCGCCGCAGGCAGGCCTGTACGGTGGGTACGTAAACGCTCATCCACGCCATGCAGGTCATACAGCATGACGTAAGGCTTGGGTAATTTACGCAGGAACTCGATAATTTCCAGTATCTGTTCACGCTTCACCCACACCACCGGGATACCGGTACGGGTTGGCTGAACAGTGAAGGCATCCGGCCCAAAACGGTTACGCAACTCGCCGATCACCGGGTCATCAAGGTGATCACGGGTTTGCCATAGAGGCTGAGCGAGATCATGCGTGGTCAAATCTGTCATACGTTACTCACCATTCCGGCCTGGTCTCAGGCACTCAAATGAAGGCGTCAGGATGGGGCCATGCATTAAATTGTGATGTTCTGCTGCAGGCGCTGTTTTCCATCCATACGGTTTTAAACTTCGTCCGGGCTGCGCAGATTTGTGACTGCGATGCGCTCGCCGCGTTTTCTTTCACGCTCTGAAGGCATATTGGCGCGGTAAACGCCTTGATCGCCGACAACCCATGAAAGCGGACGGCGCTCTTTGCCGATCGATTCCTGCAGCAGCAGCAGTGCCTGCATGTAGGCTTCAGGACGTGGCGGGCAGCCAGGAATGTAAACATCGACCGGCAGGAATTTATCGACGCCCTGCACCACCGAATAGATGTCATACATACCGCCCGAGTTGGCGCAGGCACCCATGGAGATCACCCATTTTGGTTCCAGCATCTGATCGTATAAACGCTGAATAACCGGAGCCATTTTAGTAAATGGCGTACCGGCAATAACCATGAAATCCGCCTGACGTGGCGAGGCACGCATAACTTCAGCACCAAAACGCGCCACGTCGTGGACCGCGGTAAACGATGTTGTCATCTCTACGTAACAACATGACAGGCCAAAGTTATAAGGCCAGAGGGAGTTTTTACGTCCCCAGTTCACCATGTCATGCAGGGCATTTTCGAGTTTGCCCATATAAACGCTGCGATGAACGTGCTGCTCCAGCGGATCGCTGACGATTTCCTGCTTTTGCAGAGGATAACGGTCGTTCTCACCACCGTTCGGGTCTATGCGGGTGAGCGTATAGTCCATCTTATTGCCTCTCTTTTACTGCTTATGAGGATTGGTGTGGCTGACCGTAGTGGTTTTCACCACCACGCGACGGCGAGCTGGCGCCCAGTCCAGTGCGCCAATGCGTACCAGATAGACCAGACCCGCCAGGAGCACCAAAATGAAAATTGCGGCTTCCACAAAGCCGATCCAACCGCTTTCACGGATTGAAGTCGCCCATGCGTATAAAAAGAGGGCTTCGACGTCGAAAATGACGAAAAACATCGCAACCAGATAAAATTTCGCCGAGAGACGGATATGGGTATCACCAACGGATTCGATGCCCGATTCGAATGGCGTGTCTTTGTAGCGGGCGCGCGCTCTGCCGCCAAGCAGCCATCCTCCGGTCAGCATGAAAGCACACAGGCCAAAGGCAATAACGATAAATACGATAAACGCCCAGTGCTGAGCGATGATTTCGGTGGTAGTTGACATACTCATTGCTTACTCATCAAAAGTGGCGCTGGCATCCTGCACGCGTTTCCCGCAGCAAACTGACCACATCGATTCAAGGGAAGGGTAAAAACCTTTTAAATGTTGCTGTTATCAGGTAATAGGCAGCCATTTTATGGGGTTTTTACTCCTTTCTATAACCTTTTGTCAACTTTGACAAAAGTATCCAAACATTATTTCACACCTGCATCATATTATTAACAAATGATGCCCCGCTTTCCAGCTAAATCGCTTCAGTCTGTAGGGTTAATTTTAGTGTAGCGGGTATTCACATGCATGGATCGTGCATTTAACAAACATATTTTGACAGGTATGACTCTGTTTTCCTTCCCCTTATCAGGGGTATTTTCTTGATCCAGAACACAGTTCTGCCCTTTTTGCGTTAAATTTCTTCACCTCAAGCTGCAATCCGGAAAAAATGGTTCATTTAGTCGGTTGGCAAGTTTCAGTTCGTTAGTGAGTGAAATGTAGTGAGGGTTTTACATCAGGCAGAGTGGCAGGTGGGAAAAGTCTGAAGAGTGTCAGAAATAAAAAAGCCTCTCATTCTGTTCAGGAAAAGAGAGGCCTATGTATAAACGTTTGTTAAGGCAATCACGCCAGTGTTGAGTACAACACGTTAGCGAAATTACTCTTCGTCATCCAGCAGCAATGTACCATCTGGATTGTTGCTCAGGTTATAAGGATCATTGGTGGACTGCATGGCGTTGAAGATTGCCAGCGCCAGCTCATTATCGCTGTCAGGATTGCGGCACAGCAGATATTGCGTATCTGGCAGAACCGGCAGCCCTTCCGCCGCACCCATCACGCGCAGTTCCGGGCTCATCATCTCTACCGGACGCGCAGTTACGCCCAGCCCCGCTTTCACCGCGGCACGTACTGCAGCCAGTGTGGAAGCGACATAAGAGATACGCCACGGGATACCCGCTTCATTGAGATGATCAATTGCCATATCGCGGTAAGGACTTGGCTCATCCAGCAGCACCAATGGAATGGCTTCGCCGCGCTGGAAAATATAATCCGCTGCGCAGTACCACAACGTAGGTGAGGTACGCAGGACCTGATAGGTAAAGTTGCCCGGGCTGGAGGTGGTCACGACCAGGTCCACTTCACCCTGATTGAGCATTTCCATCATAAATGGATTACGTTTAACCCGCACATCGATTGCCAGTTTCGGATAAACCGAGGTTACCCGGTTTAACAGGAAAGGCAGAATAGTGTCAGAGGTATCATCAGAGGCACCAATGGTCAGCACGCCCTGAATGTTACTGTACATCAGAGATGTGCAGGCTTCGTCGTTAAAACGAAGAATTTTTCTCGCATAGCCTAAAAGCTGGATACCGTGCTCTGTTAACAGCTTGTTACGTCCATGTCTGGCAAACAGCTCTTTACCTACCAATTGTTCCAGACGCTGCATTTGCTGACTGACTGCTGACTGCGTTCTGCAGACCGCTGCAGCGGCCGCTGCAAAGGTATTCAAATCCGCAACGGCAACGAAAGTTCTCAGCAGATCGAGGTCGAGATTAAGTATCGGACGATTTGCATTAGTCATGTTTTTTCTTCACTTATAAGATTTTTACGAACTACTACCCTGGTGTTATTACAAGCTTATCAAAGTGATAAGCAGTAATGGTGCTTAATGACAGTCCTGTGTGAAGACTGACACAAAAAAAATTTATGTGGATCCTGCACTGTTGACTCCCCTGAAAGGGCCATAGCGCTTTTCAATCCATAGTACTTTTCAAGACAGATACAACTTCTGAACCGATGGCGCTGGGGTGCGCAAATGCAGGAAGCTGCGTAGTTGTCTTATTCCCACCAGAAATAATCGGGCGGGATAAAAATCGCACTTTTCAGGCCAGTAAGACGAAGCGGCCATGTGTATTAAATAATAAATTATACTTAATCATTTTTGACTTCAAAATGGAAATGATTTTGTGAAAAGCGCTGTAAATTTTGTGCTAAAGGCATTTCCGGACCCTTATGCCACATTATTGATCACTTTTTAAGCCTTCAGCGTTCCGAAATTTAGTGAAGAAGTGTTAAGTACTGCTCACAATCCTGATAAATGCGTGCCAGAAACGCCTCGTCATTTGGTAATTTTCCGGCGATCACAAGGCCTTAAACAGGCAACTCTTAAGCAGTGTTAAGGCGTAGACGTTGCACGCGTCATAAAATTGTCCACAAAGTGAACATTTATAAAATATCCTTTAACTATTTACCTGGGTGTATATTTCAGGTGCAAAGAAAAGCGTCCTTTACATAACGTTCATATTTCATTTCACAATACCAGAGCCTTATGTTGTCTCAGCACCCCTTTAGATAGTTTAAAATATTTCTATATACATCATTTTTGGTTTTATCAACCATCTCACGCCTTGTTAAATCTTTTTTACGCTACTCACCGTCTAAAAAGTTGTCGAACCCGCCAAAACGGGGCGGCACCCTTCATTTGTGACCGGCAGGAGAGTACATTGTGCTGGTTCGATTTCAGTGGCAGCCAAAAAGGATTCTGCCCGTTAAGGCGGTAACAATGACTTTTCAAATAGATAAATCCGGAAAACTCGATAACGTCTGCTATGACATCCGTGGCCCGGTCCTGAAAGAGGCGAAGCGCCTCGAAGAAGAAGGCAATAAAGTTCTTAAACTGAACATCGGTAATCCGGCGCCGTTCGGTTTCGAAGCACCGGACGAGATTCTGGTCGATGTAATTCGTAATCTTCCCAGCGCTCAGGGCTATTGCGACTCCAAGGGGCTCTATTCCGCCCGTAAAGCGATCATGCAGCACTATCAGGCGCGCGACATGCGTGATGTCACGGTAGAAGATATCTACATTGGCAACGGCGTTTCAGAACTCATTGTCCAGGCGATGCAGGCGTTACTGAACAGCGGCGACGAAATGCTGGTGCCAGCACCTGACTATCCGTTGTGGACGGCTGCGGTTTCCCTCTCCAGCGGAAAAGCGGTGCACTATCTGTGTGATGAGTCAGCAGGCTGGTTCCCTGACCTGGATGATATCCGCAGCAAGATAACACCCCGTACCCGCGGTATTGTAATTATCAACCCGAATAACCCGACCGGCGCGGTCTACAGCAAAGAACTGCTGTTAGAGGTGGTTGAAATTGCGCGTCAGCATAACCTGATCATCTTTGCTGATGAGATCTACGACAAGATCCTTTACGACGAGGCACAGCACCACTGCATCGCTGCCCTGGCCCCGGATCTGCTGACCGTGACCTTCAATGGCCTGTCTAAAACCTATCGTGTAGCCGGCTTCCGTCAGGGCTGGATGGTACTCAACGGGCCGAAGAAACATGCGAAAGGCTACATTGAAGGGCTGGAGATGCTGGCGTCTATGCGCCTGTGTGCCAACGTACCGGCCCAGCATGCCATCCAGACAGCGCTCGGCGGCTACCAGAGCATCAGCGAATTTATCATGCCTGGCGGTCGTCTTTATGAGCAGCGCCAGCGTGCCTGGGAATTGATCAACGATATTCCCGGCGTCAGCTGTGTGAAGCCGCAGGGCGCGCTCTACATGTTCCCAAAAATTGACGCCAAAAAATTTAATATCTTTGACGATCAAAAAATGGTGCTGGATTTTCTCCTTCAGGAGAAGGTGCTGCTGGTACAGGGTAGCGCGTTCAACTGGCCATGGCCCGATCACCTGCGCATTGTTACGCTGCCTCGTGTGGATGATCTGGAGATGGCGATTAATAAATTTGGTCGCTTCCTGCAAGGCTATCGCCAGTAATCACGCCCGCGTATACTGATGCTATTTGGGGAGAGCCTGTCTCTCCCCTGCCTGCTAACAGGAACGCTCATGACACAAAGCCACTTCTTTGCTCACCTCTCCCGTCTTAAGCTGATCAACCGCTGGCCACTGATGCGCAATGTGCGTACCGAGAATGTTTCTGAACACAGTCTGCAGGTCGCCATGGTGGCGCACGCGCTGGCCGTCATCAAAAATCTTAAATTTGGCGGCTCGCTTAATGCCGACCGCATCGCCATGCTGGCGCTTTATCATGACGCCAGCGAAGTGCTCACCGGCGATTTACCCACTCCGGTTAAGTATTACAACGCACAGATTGCCCACGAATATAAGAAAATCGAGAAGATTGCCCAGCAGAAGCTGATTGAGATGCTGCCGGAAGAGTTTCAGGCAATCTATCGCCCGCTGATTGATGAGCATCTGCACAGTGAAGAGGAGCAGGCCGTTGTAAAACAGGCGGATGCACTCTGCGCCTACGTTAAGTGTCTTGAGGAGTTGTCTGCCGGAAATAACGAATTTTTACTGGCCAAAGCGCGACTGGAAAAGACGTTAGCGCAGCGGCGTTCGCCGGAGATGGATTACTTCGTTGAGGTGTTTATTCCGAGTTTCAGCCTGTCGCTGGATGAAATTTCGCAGGATACGCCACTGTAAACCCGACGGCCTGGCCGCCGGGCAAATCTTTAAGCCTGCTGGCTGAAGGTAAAGCTGCCGTCAGACTCGCGGGTGACAACCAGAGACGCCAGTGAGTCGAGCCGAAGCGCCACGTCATCCAGCCGCGGTGTCTCCGCCGGGGCATTGATGGCAATCACCGCACAACCCGCGTTCAGGCCGGATAAAATACCCGCGGGTGCATCTTCTGCCACCACACATGACGTCGCCGCTAACCCCAGCTTCTCCGCACCAAGCAGGTAAGGATCGGGCTCAGGTTTGCCTTTAGCGACCTGCTCAGCGGTAATGAACACGGCGGGCTTCGGTAATCCTGCCGCTTTGTGACGGGCATGAGCGACCGGCACCGAGCCAGAGGTGACTATCGCCCAGGGAATCTGCAACTCATTCAGCCGGTTCAGCAGCGCATGGGCGCCTGGCAGCGCCTGCACACCGTCGGTGTCTGCCGCTTCAGCCTGCTCCAGCGCGACAAACTCTGCCTGGATAGCCTCTTCCGACTGGCCTGCCATGAAATGACGCAGAGAGGTAATCGCCTGTTTGCCATGGATGAAATCCAGGATCTCATCAGCGGCGATACCATGACGGGCACCCCACTGGCTCCAGGCTCGTTCAACCGCTGGCAGTGAATCTACCAGCGTGCCGTCTAAATCAAATAGAAAACCTCTGTAGGTCACGCGCTTCTCCTCATCAGGCATTAATCACTTGCGCAATTTCGTTTGCACTTAAATGGTACTGGCGCGGACAAGTCTGCCACAAAGCTAACATCCGTTGATACTTTTCCCACATCGGGGTCTGCGCGTTAAAACCGTGTGTACCGGAATCGAAGTGGGTATAACGCCCTTCGGTATTGACCATAAAACGGACGTAGCCCAGCAGGCGTGCTTCTGTTGCCGCATCAAAGCCCAGAAAGGCGAGACGGCGCTCCTCAATCTGACTTTTCTCTTTAAGATTCGACCAGGAGACGTGCAGTGCGTGATGCATCTCCATTATGTCGATCACTGTCCGGCAGATCGCTTCACTCAGTTCGCCAAACTCTTTATCCAGCTCGCGCATCTGCAGCGCGTAACCGCGTTCGATAATGGTCTGGTAACGGCGAAAACGTTCAGCGTTTTCCGGCTCAAGCATGGCCATGATTTTGTACTGGTTGGTAAGAATCAGACGCTGCGCATGGGTCATTTCCATCATTTACTCCCGGTCAGAGACCGCTCAGTTAATCGACAATGGAGAAATGATTGCACAGCGTTAGCAACACGGGAATCGCCGTATCGCCTTTCTTTGATTTAGCCGCAGGTTAGCGGTAACTATTTTACCGCCAGCCCAGGATGGGTCAGAGATCGTCGAGGAAGGTGCGGTCGAGTTGTTTAAACGCCCGCTTAAGCAGATCGGCCAGTGCCTGATAAGTCGGCTTGCCTTCTACCGGTGCTATCGCCTGCCCCGCTTCTTCCAGCCGGGCACGCACTTCATGAAACCAGTTAAGCAGCGTAGGCGGTAGCGGCGTTACTGAACGCTTACCCAGCCACCACAGTCCCTGCATCGGCAGGCTGCAGGCAAACAGCGCCGTTGCTACTGCCGGACCTAACTGACCGCCCATCGCGATCTGCCAGGTCAGCGTAAAAATCGCCAGAGGTGGCATAAAGCGAATGGCGAAACGCGTTGCCGATGAAACGCGGTTTTCCGGGAACACCGGGGCCAGGCGCTTATCAGCGGGCCAGGTCTTCATATAGTGTTGGCCGCGCTGAAACATCCGAAACCAATTGGTACTGCCAGATTCATTCGCCATGGCTCACCTCAACTAATGCTGCAAAGATTAAAAAATAGTTATAAAGACACAACTTTACGTAACAACCTTCAATTATTTTTGTCTTTAAAGAGGACTCCGGCTATTCTGACGCCGTTTTAAACCTCTCCGGGAGCGGAATGCGCCTTTGGGAAGAGGCCTGAGCCATATTTCGACAAGGCAATCTTAAAATTTTCACGTAAGATTGCTAAAATTTTTTGCGGAATTGAGAATTTCTGTCTACCGCATGATGTTTGTCATTAATCTACCAGCTTTCATGGGCTACGCTGATAGTCTGATTGCGTTATATTTAGCCACTCTCAAAAAATAGGTACTTCCATGTCGAGTAAGTTAGTTCTGGTTCTGAACTGTGGCAGCTCTTCCCTCAAGTTTGCCATCCTTAACCCTGCCAGCGGTGAAGAGTTCCTGTCAGGCCTGGCGGAATGTTTCCATCTTCCTGAAGCCCGCATCAAATGGAAGCTGGAAGGCGAAAAACAGGAAGCGCCTCTGGGTGCTGGCGCAGCGCACAGCGAAGCGCTGAACTTTATCGTTAAAACCATTCTGGCACAAAAACCTGAGCTTTCGGCACAAATTGCTGCAATCGGCCATCGTATCGTACATGGCGGCGAGAAGCTGACGCAGTCAGTCATCATCACTGAAGACGTGGTACAGGGCATCAAAGACGCCTCCTCTTTTGCACCGCTGCACAATCCGGCTCATCTGATCGGTATTGATGAAGCGATGAAAAACTTCCCGCACCTGTCAGATAAGAATGTCGCGGTATTCGACACCGCTTTCCATCAGACAATGCCGGAAGAGTCTTATCTCTATGCGCTACCGTACAAATTATATAAAGAGCAT
The DNA here is from genome assembly GCF_019880205.1 of Pantoea alfalfae. Taxonomy (NCBI): domain Bacteria; kingdom Pseudomonadati; phylum Pseudomonadota; class Gammaproteobacteria; order Enterobacterales; family Erwiniaceae; genus Pantoea; species Pantoea alfalfae. The sequence continues at coordinate 1,255,707 of NZ_CP082292.1, read as the reverse complement.
GGCGTTCGTCGCTATGGCGCGCATGGCACCAGCCATTTCTATGTGACTCACGAAGCCGCCAAAATGCTTAATAAGCCGCTTGAGTCCCTGAACATTATCACCTGTCACCTCGGTAATGGTGGTTCAGTTTCTGCCATTCGTAACGGCGAGTGCGTAGACACCTCAATGGGTCTGACTCCGCTGGAAGGTCTGGTGATGGGAACCCGCAGTGGCGACATCGATCCCGCGATCATCTTCTTCCTGCACGATACGTTGGGTATGAGCGTTGACGCCATCAATAAACTGCTGACCAAAGAGTCAGGCCTGTTAGGTCTGACCGAAGTCACCAGCGACTGCCGCTACGTAGAAGACAACTACACCACCAAAGAAGATGCGAAGCGCGCAATGGATGTCTTCTGTCATCGCCTGGCGAAATATATCGGCAGCTACACCGCGCTGATGGATGGCCGTCTTGACGCCGTCGTGTTCACTGGCGGCATCGGTGAAAACGCCGCGATGGTCCGTGAGCTTTCACTGAAAAAACTGGCACTGCTGGGCTTCGACGTCGACCACGAGCGCAACCTGGCGGCCCGTTTCGGCAAGTCAGGTTACATCAATAAAGAAGGCACCCGCCCGGCGCTGGTCATTCCGACCAACGAAGAGCTGGTCATTGCCCAGGACGCCGCGCGTCTGACTGCGTAAAATACTTCTCTCCGTCAGCTCAGGCTGACGGAGTTGTTTTTGACACCCTGCCACTACTGAGAGGTTCAAACGTGTCACGTACAATTATGCTCATTCCGACCGGCACCAGCGTCGGCCTGACCAGCGTCAGCCTTGGCGTTATTCGCGCCATGGAACGTAAAGGCGTTCGCCTTAGCGTCTTTAAGCCAATTGCTCAGCCACGTGCTGGCGGCGACACCCCGGATCAAACCACCACCATCATCCGTAAGAACTCCTCGATTCCTGCCGCAGAACCGCTGCAGATGTCGCGTGTTGAGTCACTGCTGGGCTCCAACCAGCAGGATGTGCTGATGGAAGAGATCATCTCCCGTTACCATGCCAACACCCAGGATGCGGAAGTGGTGCTGGTTGAAGGTCTGGTTCCAACCCGTAAGCATCAGTTCGCCAACGCGCTGAACTATGAAATCGCGAAAACCCTGAACGCGGAAATCGTCTTCGTGATGGCGCTGGGCAATGACTCTCCGGCACAGCTGAAAGAGCGCATTGAACTGACGCAAAGCAGCTTCGGCGGTCAGAAGAACAAAAATATCACTGGCGTGATCATCAACAAACTCAACGCACCGGTTGACGATCAGGGACGTACCCGCCCTGACCTGTCAGAAATCTTTGATGACTCATCAAAAGCCAGTATTGCCAATATCGATCCTAAGCAACTGTTCTCAGACAGTCCGCTGCCGGTGCTGGGCTGCGTGCCGTGGAGCTTTGATCTGATTGCTACCCGCGCGATCGATATGTGCCGCCACCTGGATGCTCGCATCATCAATGAAGGTGAGATTCAGACTCGCCGGGTTAAATCTGTTACCTTCTGCGCCCGCAGTATTCCGCACATGCTGGAGCATTTTCGTCCTGGCTCACTGCTGGTGACTTCTGCTGACCGTCCGGATGTGCTGGTCGCCGCCTGTCTGGCCGCGATGAACGGCATTGAGATTGGCGCAATCCTGCTGACCGGTAACTACGAGATTGACGATCGCATTGCCCGTCTCTGCGACCGCGCCTTCCAGACCGGCCTGCCGGTGTTTATGGTGAAAACCAATACCTGGCAGACCTCACTGAGCCTGCAGAGCTTTAATCTTGAAGTGCCTGCTGATGACACGCAGCGCATCGAGAAAGTGCAGGAATATGTCGCCAGCTACATTAATGCAGAGTGGATTGAGTCACTGACCGCCACATCTGAACGCAGCCGTCGCCTGTCACCACCCGCCTTCCGTTATCAGCTTACCGAGCTGGCGCGTAAAGCGGGCAAACGCGTGGTGCTGCCAGAGGGTGATGAGCCGCGTACGGTTAAAGCGGCTGCTATCTGTGCTGAACGCGGCATCGCCACCTGCGTACTGTTAGGTAACCCGGAGGAGATTCAGCGTGTCGCTGCGGCTCAGGGTGTTGAACTGGGCAAAGGCGTTGAGATTGTTGACCCGGAACAGGTTCGTGAAAACTATGTGCCGCGTCTGGTTGAGCTGCGTAAGAGCAAAGGCATGACCGAAGTCGTCGCTCAGGAGCAGCTGGAAGATAACGTGGTACTCGGCACCATGATGCTGGAGAGCGGCGAAGTGGATGGCCTGGTGTCAGGTGCGGTTCATACGACCGCCAACACCATTCGTCCGCCGCTGCAGTTGATCAAAACCGCGCCTAACAGCTCACTGGTATCCTCGGTGTTCTTTATGCTGCTGCCGGAGCAGGTGCTGGTTTACGGTGATTGTGCCATTAACCCGGATCCGACCGCTGAGCAGCTGGCTGAGATCGCTATCCAGTCAGCTGATTCTGCCAGCGCCTTTGGTATCGATCCGCGTGTTGCGATGATCTCCTACTCTACTGGCACGTCAGGTGCGGGCAGCGACGTTGAGAAAGTGCGTGAAGCAACGCGCATTGCGCAGGAGAAACGTCCTGATCTGGTGATCGATGGTCCGCTGCAGTATGACGCCGCGATCATGGAAGATGTGGCGAAATCTAAAGCGCCGAATTCCCAGGTTGCCGGGCGCGCTACTGTGTTTATCTTCCCGGATCTCAACACCGGTAACACCACCTACAAAGCAGTACAGCGTTCAGCCGATCTGATCTCCATCGGACCGATGCTGCAGGGTATGCGTAAGCCGGTTAATGACCTGTCTCGCGGTGCGCTGGTGGATGACATCGTCTACACCATCGCCCTGACCGCCATTCAGTCTCAGCAGGCTGAAGGCTAAACGGCTGGTCATAACGAAAAAGGCATGCCCCAGAGCATGCCTTTTTTTCGCCGGTAACAAAGCGGCCCGGTCTGATGCAGATGAATAACCTGAATTAAGGCGCCTGTTTTCAGGCCCGGTTATCGCCGTTGCGGCTCATCCACAGGGAGAGCGCTTTCAGCGAATCATCGGTGAACTCATCACAACGCGCGGTGATCTCATCGGGCGTCATCCAGATAATCTCATCGACTTCCGATTCCTGCATGGCGAATGGCCCGTGTGACACACAACTGAACAGACCGCCCCAGACACGACAGTGCTGATCTTCGAAGTAGAATTTGCCATGTTCAGCAAATGGCACCGCGGCGATCCCTAACTCCTCTTCTGCTTCACGTCGCGCAGATTCCAGCATATCTTCACCGCTCTGCACCACGCCGCCCGCGGTTGCGTCGAGTTTGCCCGGCATAAAATCTTTTATCTCGGTGCGACGCTGTACCAGAATCTTACCCATACCGTCATGAACCACAATATAGGTAGCGCGGTGACGCAGGCATTGAGCACGCATCTGCGCACGTGTCGCCTGAGCAACGACTTCATTCTCTTCGTTTACGATATCGACCCACTCGATGCCGTCACCCGCAGTTTGATCCACCATCAGTAACCCTTTCCTGTTTGGCGTACAGTTGTGTACGCAGTTTGCCACGTCGTTATTTTTATGTGGCGTAAGGTAATCACTTCCGACAGCCTGAGCAAGCCCTGGCTGTTACCGATTTTTACCACTTTCTGCTAACCACAGCTGCACCGAGGCGCGCTGCCACTGAAACTCAGCATAATGCCGCAGACGGGCGGGCAAAGGATCGCCATGTAATACCAGCCGGTTAAGCATTACTGCCAGATCGGTATCCGCGATGGACCACTCACCAAACAGGTTCTGTTGCCCCTCAGGCAGCAAACGATCGACAGCGGTAACCAGTTTATCCACCGCCTGCTGCGCTGACGCAGTCAGTGGCGCAAAACGCTCACCAGCAAACAACACTTCTGTCGGACGCTCCTGACGGATCCACAGGAAGTCACTGCGTAGCCAGGCCTGAATCTCCCTGGCACGGGCGCGCTTCTCACGGTCACGTGGATAGAGGCGTTCAAATTCGGGGGCAGGAAAACGCTCTTCGAGATATTCCGTAATCGCCGAGGATTCGCTTAACAGGAAGTCATCAATCTGGAGAGTCGGCACACGGCAGGTCAGCGACAGCTCGCGGTATGCTGCGGCGTTTTGCTGATTCTGCGACAGATCGACACGTTTCAGCTGGAATGGGATCCCTTTTTCGGTAAGAGCAACATAGGCAGACATAGCGTAAGGACTGAAAAATGATGAATCTGACCACAGGGTGATGGACGGATAATTCATCGGTTACCTCAATTGGCTGTCAGGGTTGCATCATGTTTACCGATTTTTTTTTGCGAAGGCAACGCTGAGCTGCTCCGATCTCTGCCACCGGAATAAGAAAGCGCGACGCGACTCACTCTGGAATGGCTCGACTCTTCTATGCTGAAAGGTGCAAATAACAAAAACATCAAGGGAGCCGCAACATGCACATTCTAATTACCGGTGGCACGGGACTGATTGGCCGACACCTGATCCCGCGCCTGCAACAGCTGGGGCATCAGATAAGCGTGGTGACACGTGACGTGGTCAGCGCACGTGAAAAACTGGGCGAGAACGTCGCACTCTGGTCAGGCCTGGCGCAACAATCGAATCTGGATAACATCGATGCGGTAATTAATCTGGCGGGAGAACCCATCGCCGACAAGCGCTGGACGGAGCCGCACAAACAGCAGCTGTGCGAAAGCCGCTGGCAGATCACCGAGCAGATTGCCTCACTGATTAATGCCAGTGCAACGCCACCCGCCGTCCTGATTTCTGGTTCGGCAACTGGCTTCTATGGCAATACCGGCGATCTGGTGCTGACTGAAGAGGACCAGGGACAGGATGAGTTTACCCATCAGCTCTGCGCCCGCTGGGAGCAGCTGGCGCTCAGCGCCGCGAGTGAACGTACCCGCGTCTGCCTGATACGCACCGGCGTGGTGCTGGCTCGTGAAGGCGGCGCACTCAGTAAAATGAAACTCCCCTTTAAGTTTGGCGCGGGCGGGCCGATCGGCAGTGGCAAACAGTATATGCCATGGATCCATATCGATGACATGGTCAACGCGATTCTCTGGCTGCTGGATCATGAGGATCTGCACGGCCCGTTCAACATGGTGGCCCCTTACGCGGTACGTAATGAGCAGTTTGCCGCCACGCTGGGGCGGGTGATGCATCGTCCGGCCTTTATGCGCACGCCAGCCAGCGCCATTAAGCTCATGATGGGCGAATCGTCGGTACTGGTGTTGGGAGGACAGCATGTGCTGCCAAAGCGGCTGGAAGCCTCTGGTTTCGGCTTCCGCTGGTACGATTTGCAGGAAGCCTTACAGGATGTCGCAGGATAACCCTGCAGCGGCCCAGGGCCGCCGCAGGGGTAATTAGCTACGCTGTCCGGCCACCCGCGACTGCATTGCCTTCTCTTCCCGCGTGTGCCCCGGTTGTGGCACGCGGATAATAAAGGTCAGCACGCCAGCGAACACATACAGCGCGGTATAGGCCCATACCACTCCGACGATGTCGAAAAATGGCAGCATGATGGAGGCGATAGCCGGTGCCACAAAGTTACTGAGTCCCGCGGAGAGATTGTAAATCGAGACCGCTGCCCCTTTGTGATGCGGCTCCAGCGTCGGAAAGACGGCGGTCATCGGCACAAACGCGGCAACAAAGATCCCCAGCATGACCGCAGGAATTAATGCGACCCAGAAATTATGCCCCGCATGCAGCGGCAGGTAATAGAATGTCAGGCTGGAGATAGCCATGCCCAGGCAACCAAACCAGCGTACCTGACGGATCCAGCCTAGCTTCTCACCGGTGAGGCCCCAGAAGATATTCGTAAAGATGGTAACAAAGAAGAACACCGCCCAGATCTGTAGCCATTCAGAAAGGGTAAAGCCGAGACGGTCGACAAACAGCAGTGGCATGATAATGGCGAAACCAAACAGCGACAGCGTGTTGATGATGCGAATCAGGCAGGCATAAAAGACATGCTGATTGGTGAACAGGATGGTCACGGCACGCGACATCTCTGTCATCTTCTCACGCATCGGCAGATTCACGCGGGAACGATCTACCGGCACGTTGCGCAGGCTGAACCAGGCAAGAATCCCACCACAGGCGACCCAGATGATGGCCAGCCACAGCGTTCCGGTCTCCCCCAGCATCGGAATGGTCAGACTGGGCAGATAGCTGCCCACCACGCCAATGCCGATTGAATACATCGCCCAGAACCAGCCGGTCGCCGCCGCCAGTTTCTCGCGCGGTAAGACCTGCACCAGCATCATCATGAAAGAGTAGATAAACAGCGGATAAGCCAGCCCGCGAATGCCGTAAAACAGCACCATAAGGGGATAATTACGCAGCCCAAGCCCAAGCGACATAAACAGTGCATGCATGACGATCCACAGCACAAAGCCAATCATCATCGCGCGCTGCGGCGTGATCAGCTCGGCGACCACGCCCGATGCCCAGGCTGCCAGCGCTGCTGCCAGACCATAGAAGGTGAACACGACGGCAGACTGCGCGGGCGAAAAGCCCATGTCGGTGATATGGCGCGACAGAAACGCCATTTCAAAGCCATCACCCGCCATAAAGATGGCGATAGCGAGGAAGCCCCAGAACATCTTTTTCGGTAAGCCAAACCAGTATTCGTTCGATTGCATCACAATCACCTTCTGTTTGGTTAGTCGTTATGCAGGCAGCAGGTTACGCACCTGTTGCTGCTGGATGTAAAGTTCCCGGAACAGACGCAGCCGCTGTTGCAGCACGGCTCCGCGAGCGTCGTTCGGTTGATAGCGCGCCTGGACTGGCGGCTTCAGACACACCTCATGCTCAGCACCGCCCTCAGCCAGCCACGCCAGACGTGCCGCCCCCAGCGCGCCAGAGGCGCTGGCCGGGTGGGTAATAACCGGCAGTTGCAGCACATCGGCAATCAATTGCGCCCACAGCGTGCTGCGCGCTCCCCCACCGGTGAGGCTGTATTGCTGAATGTGGTGCCGGGCCTCGCCGAGCGCCTCTGCCCCATCAGCCAGTCCAAATGCCACGCCTTCAATCACCGCATAGCCCAGCAGGGCGCGCGGCATTTCATGCCGCAGATTGAAGAAAGCACCGGAGGCGTCAGGATCGTTGTGAGGGGTGCGCTCCCCGGAGAGATAGGGCAAAAAAATCGGGGCGCTACGCAGCTGTCCATCACTGAGCTGTGCCATCTCCTCCATCAGCTGGCTTTCACTCACTGACAGCAGATTGCACAGCCAGCGCAGACAACTGGCGGCGCTGAGCATCACACTCATCTGATGCCAGCGGCCCGGTAGCGCATGGCAAAAGGCGTGCACCCCGGATTGCGGGTCCGCCTGTAAACGGTCATTGACGACAAAAATCACCCCGGACGTCCCCAGTGAGATAAAAGCATCCCCGGCGTTCACCGCACCTACCCCGACGGCCGACGCGGCATTGTCCCCGCCGCCTCCTGCAACCTTGACTAAGGTGGATAAGCCCCACTCGCTCGCCAGTGTCGGCTGCAGATGTCCACTTACTGCACTGCCTTCCACCAGTTCAGGCATTTGGGAACGCTTCAATCCGGTGATGGCCAGCAGTTCGTCCGACCAGTCACGCCGTGACACGTCGAGCCACAGCGTTCCGGCAGCATCCGAAGGCTCAGTGACAAAGCGCCCGGTCAGACGCCAGCGCAGGTAATCTTTCGGCAGCAGAACCTTATTGATGCGGCTGAAGATTTCTGGCTCATGTTCCGCGACCCAGTGCAGTTTCGGCAAAGTAAAGCCGGGCATAATCATATTGCCGCTAATTTCCATTATCCGGGGATTGCTCTTCCGTAGCCTTTCACACTGCGGTGCACTGCGCGTGTCGTTCCACAGGATACATGGACGCAGCACCCTGCCCCCGGCATCCAGCAGCACGGCCCCGTGCATCTGACCGGACAATCCTATCGCGCGAATCTCAGCCCATGCCTGAGGAAACTGATGACGCAATTCCGCCAGAACCTCACAGCAGGCTTGCCACCAGCGTTCAGGTTCCTGTTCTGCCCAGTGAGGATGCGGACGCTGCACGCTGAGCGTGGCGTGCTGAGACGCCACAATCTCACCCTGAGTGTTCACGATCAGCGCTTTAAGCTCTGAAGTACCGATATCAATACCGAGATACATGATTACACCGCCGCCAGTTCAGGCTGCTTCAGCCACTGCTGCAGACTCGTCACCCGGCGCGTCACCAGCTCATGAAACGCCCTATCGGACGCCAGTTCCGCAAACAGCGCGCGATCGCTCAGGAACGCACGGAGCGGATCGGCGCTGGCAAACTGTTTACGCAGCGTTTCGACCTGAAGCGCACCATCCTGATAGGGATAGGGTAAGTCGTCACTGGCCCAACGCTGCATAAACAGGAAGAAGAGTGCCGGGATCACCGCCGTTGCGGCCGGCTGCACGCCGCGCTGGTAACACGCCTGCAGGGTTGGCGTCACCATGCCGGGAATTTTGGACAAGCCATCGGCACCGACGCGCTGATTGGTGTCCTGAATATAGGGATTACTGAAGCGGGCCAGCACCACATCGCGATAATCCGCCAGATCGAGCGGGCTGGGCGAAAGTGAGGGAATGACATCCTGGGTCACGTAGTCGTGCGCCAGTTGATAAATGGCCGGATGACGGGTGCTCTCATCAATATAGTTCAGCCCAATCAGCGTGCCCGCCCAGGCAATCGCGGCATGGGTCGCATTGAGGATGCGAATTTTCGCTTCTTCCCACGGCAGCACCGATTCCACCAGCTCTACGCCCGCCTTTTCCAGTGCCGGGCGTCCGGCAATGAAATCATCCTCAATGACCCACTGAATAAAAGATTCGGCCATTACTGCTGCGCCATCCTGTTTGCCGGTCGCCGCCTGCACGCGTTCGGCCACCTGCGGGGTGGGTCGCGGCGTTATGCGATCGACCATGGTATTCGGTGAACGGGTCTGTGCACGCACCCAGTCGGCCAGCGTGGTATCGCCTTTGGCAGTCAGAAACGCCAGGAAGGCGTCACGAAAACGCTCACCATTGTGCCGCAGATTGTCGCAGTTCAGCAGCGTGACCGGTGCCCCGCCCTCGGCAACTCGCTCTGTCAGAATGCGGCTGAGTGCGCCGTAGAGGGTGCGGATATCGCCACCCAGATCGGCCTTCACGTCCGCCTGACTGAGATCCAGCGTAAACGCGGGCGTCAGGTAGTAGCCTGCTTCAGTCACGGTGAAGCTAATCACACGCGTTTCCGCACGCGCGCCCTGCTCAATCAGCGCGCTGATGTCGCTGTCCCAGGGCAAAATTTTGCGCAGCGACGTGATGGTTTCATAGTCGCGCTCACCTTCAGGCGTCACGGTTTCCAGCACATATTCGCCCTGCTGCTGCGCGAGCTGATCAAGCAGCGGCGCGGCGTCCTGGCGGATATTGCCCAGCGCGATGCCCCAGCTTTCGTCGCCCTGCTTACGCAACTGATGCAGATACCACGCCTGATGTGCCCGATGAAAAGATCCTGCGCCGATATGCATCCACACGGATTGATTGGTCATAATCGCCTCAATTAAACATTTGCCACGATGAGGGGCATTTGCCCGATAGCCGTTAGCATAGTGTTCATCACGCAGACCCTTCTGCGAGCTCTGTCACAAATAATGCTTTTGCTCTTTTATTGGGCTTTTGCCCGATTAGCGCTTTTTGCACGGCTCGCGTTAAGATGTCTCCCTGAATTCGACGGAACAGCGTGATGAGCAGAGAAGAGAAAAAGCAGGAGCTGGCCGCGCGTGCCGCGTGGATGTATTACGTTGCGGGCGTGACACAGCAGGAGATTGCGCAGGCACTGGGATTATCGCGCCAGGTGGCGCAGCGTCTGGTATCCAGTGCTCGTGAAATGGGCATGGTAAACGTAAAAATCGATCATCCCGTCACGCACTGTCTGCAGCTGGCGCGTGAGGTCAAGGAGAAGTTTGGTCTGGATCTCTGTCGCGTCGTGCCCTCGGCCAGTCTGAACGAGGATGCCATTCAGCAAATGCTGGCAGTCGAAGGGGCGGCGGTGATGGCACAGTTCATCAGTGAGGAAGCGCCACAGGTCTTTGGTATTGGTTCCGGTAAAACCTTACGCTCTATCATCGACGCGTTACCCTGGGTGGATCGCCCGCAGCATCATTGCGTTTCGATGATTGGCGCCATCGCGCGGGATGATTCCGGAACACGTTATGATGTCCCGCTAAAGATGGCCGAAAAGATGCAGGGTAAGTATTTCTTTATTCCGGCCCCCCTCTACGCCGACACGCCTGAGGATAAAGCGATGTGGGTGCAGCATAAGGTCTACCAGCGCGTCACCGAACGCGCCTTACGGGCAGACGTAGCCTTTGTCGGGATTGGCGAAGTGATGCCAGGCTGTCCACTGAACGCCGAGGGATTTATTACCGATGCGCAGGTTGAGGCGCTGAATGCGCGTGGCGTCGCAGGCGAGATGCTCGGTCACTTTTTCAATCAGCAGGGTGAACGCGTGTGGGGGGAAACGGATGAACTCCTGACCAGCGTGCATCTGGAAAGTCAGACACAACGCAAAATCATTGGCTTTGCCGGTAGCGAACGCAAGTACCCGGCGATCCGAGCCGCCTTACAGGGCGGCTGGGTATCGGGTCTGGTGACCGATGAGGACACGGCGCTGAAGTTACTGCAGACGTGAAGCAGCGGGCAGGCAGCGTACCGGCGCAGGGCACGTAACGCCGGAGTCCTGCTTCCCGCACCTGTCCTCCCCGATAACCGTTACTTCAGTGATCCCTTGAGGAACTGCTGTAAACGCGGACTTTTCGGGCTGCCGAACACCTCCGCAGGCGGACCCTGCTCTTCGATTTTTCCCTGATGCAGGAAAATCACGTGATTTGAGACGTGACGGGCAAACTCCATCTCGTGGGTCACCACCACCATAGTTTTTCCTTCTTCCGCCAGCTTCTGCATGATGCGCAGTACTTCCCCGACCAGTTCCGGATCAAGCGCCGAAGTGGGTTCGTCAAACAGCAACACTTCTGGCTCCATCGCCAGCGCGCGCGCAATCGACACACGCTGCTGCTGACCACCAGAAAGGTGCACCGGATATTTTGCCTGCGCCCGCGCATCAATCCCGACTTTATCGAGGTATTTGATGGCACGCTCACGCGCCGCCGCTTTGCTCAGCCCCAGCACCTGAATCGGCGCTTCCATCACGTTTTCCAGCACGGTCATGTGACTCCACAGATTAAAGTGCTGGAACACCATGGTCAGGCTGGTACGTAACGCGCGCAGCTGCTCTTTGTCAGCCACTTTGAGCTGACCATCTTTGTCACGGACTAAGGTAATTTGTTGGTTATTCACCATGATGCTGCCTTCACTCGGTTTTTCGAGGAAGTTAATGCAGCGTAAAAAGGTACTTTTCCCTGAACCGGACGATCCAATGATACTAATCACATCGCCCGCTTTAGCAGTTAACGAGACCCCTTTCAGCACTTCATGTTCACCGTAACGTTTATGCAATTCGGTGACGCTTAATTTATTGTCAGCCATAGTTCTTCTCAATGCGATGAAGAGGGTTTCACGTGGGCCAGCCAGCGACGTTCCGCCAGGCGGAACAGGCTGATCAACACGTAAGAGATAATCAGGTACAACACAGCCGCCAGACCAAAGGCGGTAAACGGCTGATAGGTCGCCGAGTTAATATCCCGCGCGATTTTCAGCAGATCCGGCACGGTGGCGGTGAAGGCCAGCGCCGTGGAGTGCAGCATCAGAATCACTTCGTTGCTGTAGGCCGGCAGTGCCGTACGCAGCGCCGATGGCAGGATAATGCAGCGATAAAGTTTAAAAGTAGAGAAGCCGTACGCCCGTGCCGCCTCAATTTCACCGTGTGGCACCGAGCGAATCGCACCGGCAAAAATTTCCGTGGTGTAGGCGCAGGTGTTGAGGGTGAAGGCGAGCAGCGTACAGTTCAGACCACTGCGGAAAAAGGCATTCAGCAGTTCAGTGCCTTTCACAATCTCCAGCGTGTACATGCCGGAGTAGAACACCAGCAGCTGCACATAGAGCGGCGTGCCGCGAAAGACGTAGGTAAAGAGCCAGACCGGAAAGCTGATAAAACGGTTTGGCGAAACCCGGGCTATCGCCAGCAGAATGGCCAGACAGCCGCCAATGGTGACGGAGAGAATTAACAGCCACAGGGTGATAGCCACACCGGTAAAACGATAGCCGTCCGTCCAGAGCAGCGATTTCCAGTATTCCTGAATAATCTCAATCATAACTCGCCCTCTTCACACCGACCGTATAGCGGCGGTTCAGCCACCACAGCACGCCGTTCGACAGCGTAGTGAACACCAGATAGATCACACCGGCGACAATGGCGAAGTAGAACGGCTGCCAGGTACTTTTCCCCGCCAGCTGCGTTGCCTTCACCACATCTTCCAGCCCCAGCAGCGAAACCAGCGCGGTAGCTTTCAGGATCACCTGCCAGTTATTTCCGATGCCCGGCAGCGCATAGCGCATCATGGCCGGAAACAGAATGCGGCGGAACACCTGCGCGCCGGTAAAGCCAAACGCAGTAGCCGCTTCAATCTGCCCTTTTGGCACCGCCATAAAGGCGCCACGGAACGTTTCGGTGAAGTAAGCACCATAGATAAAGCCGAGCGTGATGATACCAGCAACCATCGGGTCGATATCAAACTGCGCCATGCCCAGTGCGTCGGTGACCTGGTTGAGGACAATCTGCAGACCATAGAAGATCAGCAGCATGAGTACGAGGTCTGGCACACCACGAATCAGCGTGGTGTAGCCTTCAAAAATCATCGCCAGTGGCCGGCTGCGCGACAGTTTCGCGCCTGCGCCTATCAGGCCCAGCAGCACTGCCAGCACGACGGAGGTGAGCGCCAGCTCCAGCGTCACCAGCGTGCCCCGGAGAATTACATCAGAATAGCCATACAGCATCGAGAGGGTCCTGTCGTGGGGTGAAAACGAAACGCTGCCCGCCAGTGATTGACGGGCAGTTTAGCCTTACCTCTCCTGTGTGAATGCCATACGCCAGAAAGCCTGTCCGGTTTCCGCGCCAGGCAGAACCAGCTCAGGCCCGACACAACGGCAGCCGGGTCACAGCGGGTAAAGCGACAGGATGATTAGTCGCCGTACACATTGAAATCGAAGTATTTCTTCGCAATCTTGTCGTAAGTGCCATCTTTACGTATATCAGCAAAAGCTTTGTCGATGGCGGCTTTCAGTTCGCTGTCATCTTTACGCAGTCCCATGCCGGTACCGACGCCAAAAATCTTGTCATCTTTCACGGCCGGACCCGCGAAGGCGTAATTTTTACCGACCGGCTGCTTCAGGAATCCTTCGCTGGCCTGCACTTCATCCTGGAAGGCAGCATCAATACGACCGGCATTCAGATCCTGATAGACCAGATCCTGGTTAGCATAAGGCGTAACGTTCACCCCTTTTGGCCGCCAGTTCTGATTGGCGTAGGTTTCCTGGGTGGTGCCCTGCAGCAGACCGATGTTTTTGCCTTTCAGCGACTCAATGGTCGGCTCAATTTTCGATCCCTTCGGTGCGACTAAACGCGCGTTCGCCGCATAGAGTTTTTCCGAGAAGGCGATCTCTTCCTGACGTTTTGCTGTGATGGAAAGTGAGGAGATGATGGCATCAATTTTCTTCGCTTTCAGCGAGGGGATTAGCGCATCAAAGTCGCTTTCAACGTAGGTACATTGGGTATGAATGCGTTTACAGATTTCGTTAGCGAGGTCGATATCGAAGCCTACTAACTTGCCTTGCGCGTCTTTCGACTCAAACGGTGGGTAAGTTGGATCTGTGCCGATACGGATTGAACCCGGAACTGCCGCAAAGACGCTGGCAGCACTGGTTAAGCCCAGCATCAGGGAAAGAGCCAGAACACGCTTTTTCATAGATTACCCTCAAGTGAAGTGCTTTTTGTTATGTGGTTCGTGATGTGTTTGCGCAAAGTAATTTGCATGTTTCATGCCAGTTCTGCAAGTTATCCACGCCGTTAACGTGATGACAGACAGGCGAAAACGCTGAGTTTGTGAGGGGAATATAGCAGTGAAGTAAACGAGAAAAAGCGACGTTGTTAACTTTTGGTGCGTCAAATGCACGAAGAGTGATCCGAGGCGCGCTTATGCACTAAATAAGTGCGCCAGGGGAACTTTATGCACCCTGCCAGCGCATAAAGAGATCTTCCGGTAATTCGATATCGAACTGATCGATTACCCGATTAACAGTCTGGTCGATGAGCTGATCGATGGTTTCAGGCCGATGATAAAATGCCGGCACGGGCGGCATGATAATGGCACCCAGTTCGGCCGCGGTGGTCATCATCCGCAGGTGGCCGACATGCAGCGGGGTTTCGCGTACGCACAACACCAGCTTACGCTGCTCTTTTAACACTACGTCAGCCGCACGGGTCAGCAACGAGTCACTGTAACTGTGGACGATGCCAGAGAGCGTTTTCATTGAGCAGGGTAAAATCGCCATGCCCAGCGTTTTAAACGATCCAGATGAGATATTTGCTGCAATATCGCGCACGTCATGCACCACATCGGCCAGCGCCTGCACGTCACGCAGCGAATAGTCGCTCTCCAGCCCCAGCGTCTGACGCGCCGCCTGACTCATGACCAGATGTGTTTCTACCTCTTCCACCTGCTGCAACACCTGCAGCATGCGCACGCCATAGATCACCCCGCTTGCGCCAGAGATGCCAATGATGAGTCGTTTCATATTCCAACCTTATGTCAGCCAATGGGCCATCATACGCGGCCAGCGGGTTTCTGAAAACAAACAGGGCGGGATTGCTCCCGCCCTGTTTTATGCTGCCCGATTATGGGTGGATATCAGCCTTCGTTGTGCAGCTCAAGGTTTTCGACTTCGTTCTGGCGCTGAAGCGCTTTGGCATCGTCATTACGCAGCGACTCCAGATACTCCAGATACTGCTGGTCGACATCTTTCGTCACGTAAATGCCGTTGAACACCGAGCACTCAAATTGTGCAATGTCCGGATTCTCCTCACGCACCGCTTCGATCAGATCGTCGAGGTCCTGGAAAATCAGTGCATCGGCTTTAATCAGCTGTCGAATCTCTTCGACTTCGCGGCCGTGCGCAATCAGTTCCGTGGCGCTCGGCATATCGATGCCGTAGACGTTCGGGAAACGAATTTCCGGTGCCGCTGAGGCCAGGTAAACCCGTTTCGCACCCGCTTCACGCGCCATCTCAATGATCTGCTCTGAGGTGGTACCGCGTACGATAGAGTCATCCACCAGCAGCACATTTTTATCACGGAATTCAGCGCGGTTCGCGTTGAGCTTGCGGCGCACCGCGCTGCGGCGTAACTGCTGGCCTGGCATGATAAAGGTACGACCAACGTAACGGTTTTTCACGAAGCCCTGGCGATAAGGCTTGTCAAGAATACGGGCGATTTCCAGCGCGATATCGGTAGAGGTTTCCGGAATCGGAATCACGACGTCGATATCGAGATCTTCCCACTCGCGGGCAATTTTCTCGCCCAGCTTGGTGCCCATGCGGACACGGGCGCTGTAGACCGAAATCTTGTCCAGGAAGGAGTCCGGACGCGCAAAGTAGACATACTCGAACAGGCACGGATTGCTTTTTGGGTTTTCAGCACACTGACGGGTCGAAAGCTGGCCTGCTTCAGTGACATAAACCGCTTCACCCGGAGCAACGTCACGGATGAACTCAAAGCCCAGCGTATCCAGCGCGACGCTCTCGGAGGCGACCATATATTCGGTGCGGCCATCGGCGATAACGCGCTTGCCCAGCACCAGCGGACGGATGCCGTTAGGGTCGCGGAAGGCCACCATACCGTGGCCGATAATCATCGCTACGACGGCGTAGGCACCGCGCACCTGCTGATGTACGGCAGCCACCGCAGCAAAAATGTTGTCAGCTTCCAGCGGATCGTTCTGGAAACGATCTAACTCCTGCGCAAAAATATTCAGCAGGATTTCAGAATCTGAAGTGGTGTTAACGTGGCGGCGACCCTTTTCAAACAGGTGCTTACGCAGCACATGTGCGTTGGTCAGATTACCGTTGTGCGCCAGGGTGATGCCATACGGGGAGTTTACATAAAATGGCTGCGCTTCAGAGGCACTTGAGCTGCCTGCGGTGGGATAACGCGCGTGACCGATCCCCATATTGCCCTGCAGTCGCTGCATGTGGCGTGCTTCGAAAACGTCGCTGACCAGGCCGTTTGCCTTTCGCAGGCGAAAACATTTCAGCGCATCGATAGTACAAATGCCTGCGGCATCCTGCCCGCGGTGCTGGAGCACCGTTAACGCGTCATAGATCGACTGGTTGACCGGCATGAAACCGGTGATACCGACAATACCGCACATGTTGTCATTTCCTCATTTAGCCGCACACCCGGTCACATCACCGGGGTAAAAAACTCGACGTGCTTTTCAGGTAATCAAAGAACCACCTGATGATATAACTGAACTCGGGAATGAGTTGAGACTGTTGCCAGTCCGGACTTTTGGAAAAGCCAGTGAATGTATCAAGGAAGAACAGCAAAGCGGCTACGATCAGCACACCACGCAACGCCCCGAAACAGACGCCCAACACCCGGTCGGTTCCCGACAGGCCGGTTTTTTCTACCAGCGTGCCGATAACGTAGTTCACAATGGCACCCACAATCAGCGTCGCCACAAACAGCACACCGATGGCAATACCGTTACGAACCAGTTCGTCGTCAAAACCTGTAAACCAGACTGCAAGGTAGGCGTAGTAATGACTGGCGACAAAAAACGCGCATCCCCAGGTAACAAGAGATAAGGCTTCCCGGACAAACCCACGAACCAGGCTGACCAGAGCCGAAAAACCAACTACCGCAATAATGACGTAATCAATCCAGATCATGAACTCTTCCAGCGCCAGTGCAATTGCACCCCTGCATCCAGTTCGGGGCGCATTCTAACAGAAAAAGAAAACGTTTGCGTAGCGGTTTTCTTTTTCTGCATCCATAAAAGCGGCGATGAAAAAAACTGCAATCGCCCGGGTGATTCTCAACCAGACAGCCCGTTGAAAATCTTCACTCTTTTTCGTGACAGCGCGCGTTAAGCGCGCTGTCTGCCCGGTAAAAGACGCTGCCTGTTACTGCTATCGGCAGCGCCAATCGCCGGTTTAACGGGCGCTATACGGTTTTACAACACCGCCCAGTCCTGAGATGCTTTTCAGTTCACCCACCGCGCCTTGCATTTTAGCTTTCGAGGCATCAGGGCCAACGTAGATACGGGTAATCTGACCCTGAACCGGCGTTGACGGCACGGTAAAGGCGCGATAGCCCGACAGCCGCAACTGCGCGACAATCTCATTTACTTTACTGGCGTTCTTCAGCGCACCTAACTGCACCACATAAGCCTGCCCCGCCGGAGCCGTGGTCTCTGCCACTTTTGGCGCCTCTTCCTGCTTTGGCTGCTCAACCGCTTTGGATTGCTCAACCGGCTTCGGTTTAGGCTGCTCCACGACTTTTGGCTTCTGCTGTTCAACCGGCTTCTGCTTAGGCTGCTCGGTGACTTTAGGTTTCTGCTGCTCTGCCGCTTTCGGCTTCGTCACCGTCTGTGCAGGCACAGACTGATGGACCGGCGGCGGCGAGACGACGACAGGATCGCTCTCTTCATACGGCTGCGTCCGTCCCTGCTCCGCCGTGGCGTTGGTTTTACCATTGCCATTGCTGCTATTGACGGCACTGCCTGCGCCTTCCGGCGGCTGAGCGGGCAGCGACTGGGTTACCGGCGGCACCATTTCGCTATCCTGCTGATCGTCAGGTTTCGGCACCAGCGGGATGGCGGCGAACTCCTCTTTGTAATGCTTTTTCTGACCATCCAGCAGCCCTGGCAACACAATCACGCCAACGGCAACCAGAATAACGGTGCCGACTAAACGGTTCTGAAACTTACTTGCCACGTCCTTTCTCCGTTTCAATCGATTCCATGACCTGTGCCACAGTGTGGAATGAACCACACACCAGCACAGTGTCCTGCGGCGCAGCCCGCTGGTGTGCCTGCTGCCAGGCGAGTTCAACCGAACCAAAGGTCTCGCCCTGCGGCAGCGCGTCCAGCAGTTGCTCTGCACTGGCACCGCGCGGACCGTCAAGCGGTGCACAGTACCAGGCATCAACTATTGGAGCCAATGCGGCGAGCGTTCCGGCGATATCTTTATCGTGCAGCATGCCCACGACGGCATGCACCTTGCCACGTTTCGGCAGGGCCGCCAGCCGCGACGCCAGATAGCCTGCCGCGTGCGGATTATGGGCGACATCCAGAATCACGCGCGGTGATTCACTGATAGTCTGAAACCGCCCTGGCAGCATCGCCAGCGGCAGGCTGGCGCGAATCTGCGCTTCACTGACCTCAAGCCCTGAAACACGCAGCGCCACCAGCGCGGTCGCCGCGTTAGGCAGCGGCACCTGAGGCAGCGGCAGATCGTTCAGCTCGCCCTGCACATCACGCAGCGACCAGCTTTCGGCCTGCGCATGCCAGGACCAGTCGCGGTTGCGCTGTAACAACTGAGCGCCTTTTTCCTGCGCGACCACAGCGATGCTGTGTGGCATATCGGGTTCACCGACTATCGCCGGTTTCCCCGCGCGGAAGACGCCCGCTTTCTCACGTCCGATGCTTTCGCGATCCGGTCCCAGCCAGTCGGTGTGATCCAGTGCAATGCTGGTGACTACGGCGACATCGGCATCCACGATGTTGGTGGCATCCAGTCGTCCGCCGAGGCCGACCTCGAGGATCACGACATCCAGCTGCGCCTGGCGAAACAGATTCAGCGCAGAGAGCGTACCGAATTCAAAGTAGGTCAGCGAAATATCAGCTCGTCCGGCTTCAATCTCCGCAAAGCTGGCGCAGTGCTGCGCTTCACTCAGTTCCTCGCCCTGAACCCGGACGCGTTCGGTATAGCGCACCAGATGCGGCGAGCTGTAGACGCCTACGCGATAGCCTGCGGCAATCAGCAGCGTTTCCAGGATGCGACAGGTGGTGCCTTTACCATTGGTACCGGCTACGGTAAAGACAAACGGAGCGGGTTTCAGCAGGTCGAGACGAAGTGCTACCTGACGAATACGGTCCAGACCCAGTTCGATGGCCTGAGTATGCAGGTGCTCAAGATAATAAAGCCACGTGGCCAAAGGCGACGTGGCTTGAGGAAGGTGAAGATTGTCCATATGTCCCGTTTTGCTTATTTATACCTGGCAGACTGGTGCTGCGGTATACGGTGCATTGGTAAGAGGCGCGACAGGCGCGCCTCTCTATCTCCTGTCAGGCCTCGTTGCTTTCCGATTCAGTCGTCGCAGGAGCGGACGGTTCACCGTCATGCAGCGGTGCCGGCAGGTTCATCATTTTGGCCAGCAGGCTTGCCAGTTTGTAGCGCATTTCCGGGCGGCGGATGATCATATCAATCGCGCCCTTCTCAATGAGGAACTCACTGCGCTGGAAGCCCGGCGGCAGTTTTTCACGCACTGTCTGCTCGATGACGCGTGGGCCGGCAAAGCCGATGAGCGCTTTAGGCTCTGCGATGTTGAGGTCACCCAGCATGGCGAAACTGGCAGAAACGCCACCCATAGTCGGGTCAGTCAGCACGGAAATATACGGAAGACCACGCTCCTGCATTTTTGCCAGTGCCGCACTGGTTTTCGCCATCTGCATCAGTGACTGCAGCGCTTCCTGCATACGGGCACCGCCACTGGCGGAGAAGCAGATCAGCGGACAGTTATCTTCCAGCGCCTGCTCAACTGCACGTACAAAGCGTGCCCCCACTACAGAGCCCATTGAACCACCCATAAAGGCAAATTCAAACGCTGCCGCAACAACTGGCATACTGTGCAGCTGACCTTTCATGACGATCAGCGCATCTTTCTCGCCGGTATCTTTCTGTGCTGCTACCAGACGATCTTTGTACTTCTTCGAATCGCGGAACTTCAGCAGATCTTTGGGTTCAAGTTCACTGCCAAGCTCAACCATCGTGCCCTGATCGAGGAAACTGCCGAGGCGCTCACGCGCGTGCATACGCATGTGGTGGTCACACTTCGGGCAAACCTCAAGATTACGCTCCAGCTCGGCGCGGTAGAGAACCTGCCCACAGCTGTCACACTTGGTCCAGACCCCTTCCGGGATACTGGCTTTGCGCACAGGCGTTCCGGTGCTTTTATTAAGAATGCGTTCAATCCAGCTCATTGATGACCTTTCTGTTTAAAACTGACCTGGTCCAGTCGTCTTGATACTGCTGAAAACCGCTTCAGCAGACGGTAAATGTCGCTCATTAAACCACAACCTGTTCAGACTGTGGATAAAAATCTGGTCTTACCCCTGAGCGAAGTCTTACGGCAGCTTCTGCTGCTTCGCCTGACGGCGATGACGCCAGACTTCAATCACACCCGGCAGAATCGAGACCAGGATAATGCCCACAATCAGCAGCTTCAGGTTTTCCTGCACCACCGGCAGATCGCCAAACAGGTAGCCGGCATAGGAGAACAGCAGCACCCATAACAGTGCACCCGTTACGTTGAACAGCGCGAAATGGCGATAGGACATATGGCCCATACCGGCAACAAACGGGGCAAACGTGCGGACAATTGGCACAAAGCGCGCCAGGATAATGGTTTTTCCACCGTGACGGGCATAAAACGCATGGGTTTTATCCAGATGACTACGACGGAAAATCTTCGAGTTCGGGTTACTGAACAGCCGTTCGCCAAACAGGCGGCCAATGGTATAGTTCACCGCATCGCCCAGCACCGCGGCCACCACTAACAACGCCACCATCACATGCACATTGAGATCGTTACCCGGCAGTGCAGCCAGTGCGCCCGCAACAAACAGCAGCGAATCGCCCGGCAGGAATGGCGTCACAACCAGCCCGGTTTCGCAGAACAAAATCAGGAACAAAATAGCGTAAATCCAGATACCGTACTGTGCAACCAGCTCGGCCAGATGCACATCGATGTGCAGAATAAAATCGACCAGAAAATGGAGAAACTCCATAGCGCGCCCTTTTAAGTCCTGAAAGTGAATTAATCCGCAAGGAACAACGGTCCCATCGACGGCTGTGGTAACGCAAAGTGGGGTGGGTAATCCACCGCCACCAGATACAACCCTTCTGCCCGGGCTGTGGCTGCGGCTAATGTCCGATCCTTCGCCGCCAGCAGCGTTGCCATCCATGACTCCGGCTTATTGCCGCAGCCTATCTCCATCAGGCTGCCCACGATATTGCGCACCATGTGATGCACAAAAGCGTTGGCTTTGATATCCACAATCACATAGGGACCCTGACGCATCACGTTGAGGTGAATCACGTTGCGCCAGGGTGTACGTGACTGGCACTGCACTGCGCGGAATGAAGTGAAATCATTCTCGCCTAACAAACATTGCCCGGCGCGCTGCATCTTCTCTGCATCCAGTGGATGGTAGAAGTGCGTCACGCCCTGTGCCAGCACCGCCGGACGCAGGCGCTGATTGTAGATCAGGTAGCGATAGCGTCGGGCCGTGGCGCTGAAGCGGGCATGAAATTCATCCGGCACCGCTTTCACCCAGCGCACTGCAATATCCGGCGGCAGATTGGCGTTGACGCCCAGCGTCCAGGCGCTATCAGGCCGCTGCGAGGTCGTCTCGAAATGGACCACCTGCCCCGTCCCGTGCACGCCCGCATCGGTACGACCAGCACAAAAAATGCTGACCGGGTGATCGGCGACCTTCGACAGCGCGCGCTCTACCTTTTCCTGCACGCTGCGAACTTCATTCTGGCGCTGCCAGCCGTAGTAACGGCTGCCGTCATACTCGATGCCGAGCGCCAGTTTTTTCGTCTGACCATCGGACATGGTTACAGATACTCCTGAACCAGTTTCTCAGCGGTTTTCACCGCCATCAGCGCGCCGCCAAAACGAATGTTGTCCGCCACTGACCAGAACTGCAGCAGCTCTGGAATACCGTAGTCGTTGCGCACAGCGCCGATGCTCAGTTCGCCGTTGCCTGAGGCATCCGTCACTGGCGTCGGCACGTCATCCTCTTCGCTCAGACGAATATCTGACGCCAGCGCCAGCTCGGCACGCGCTTCTTCCGCAGAGAGCGGGCGCAGGTTTTCGATATGCACAATCTGCGCGTTACCGTAGAACACCGGAGCCTGTACGCTGCTGACCGCAATGGGCAAGCCTTCGTCCTGCAGGACTTTGCGCACCTGATCAATCAGACGGCGTTCACTCTCCACGCTACCTTCTGCGTCGGCCTGTTGTGGCATCAGGTTAAACGCCAGCTGACGACCAAAGTGATGTTCATCAGCCGGAATACCGTTGAGCAGGCGGGCACTTTCCCCCGCCAGCGCATCGACTGCCACTTTGCCGTAGCTGGAAACCGAGATCAGATTCGTCACCTGTAAACGGCTCAGCCCGGCCGCATCTACCAGCGGTTTAATCGCGGTCAGCAACTGGCTCACCAGGTTGTCCGCCACGCTGATGATGTTGCGATTGCGATAATCTGCCAGCACCTGCGGATTCACATCCGGCACCACCAGCGGCACATCGGGTTCCAGCGCAAACAGCTCGCTGCTGTCGATCACCAGACAACCGGCATTGGCCGCTTCGTCGGCAAAACGTGCCGAAGCGTCACGGCCCGCGACGAAAAAGGCCAGCTGCGCCTGTGACCAGTCGAACGTCTCTGCATTATCGACCCGCACCGAGCGGCCTTCGAAACGTTTGATTTCACCCGCACTGTTTTCGCTGGCCAGCAAATATAATTCACCAACCGGGAACTGGCGTTCCGCCAGCAGTTCCAGTACAGCGTTCCCTACTGCGCCTGTCGCGCCAAGTAGCGCAATATTCCAGCCGTCAGACATGTTGGTTTACTCCAGACAATGACATAAAAACAGAAGGCGGTGATATTCACCGCCCAGGGATTCAGATTTATCCCCGTCGTCTTTCACGTTGCATCTTTGTTGGCTGCGTTCACTCACCCGAATCACTTACCTGAGTAAGCTCATCGGGATTCGTTCTCTTGCCGCCTCAATGCAACCCGAAATCCATTGGGTATATCCCCCCAGAACCCGCCGTCATGCAGACATGCCAGCAGCGCGCGCCTTCCGTTCACTGATTAATTCAGTGCGGAAACCGCGCCAGGGCGCCTGACCTTCAGCGCCCGCTATTCTGGGGAGTAGATTGCGTTAAAGCCCAGCTGGTTCAGCATCTCAGCCGTTGAGGCGTCATCGCAGCTTACCTGCAGCGAAGACCACTCGCGGCGCTCCAGATACTGCTTGCGCAGGCGATCAAACTCGCCGGGTTTCGCCGCCACTTTACGTAGCGGGGCATCATCGCGGCGCACATCATACACCAGATGCGCCAGACGTTTCAGTGTTGGCTGATCCAGCGAGCCATTCAGGGTAATTTCACTGAATTCCGGCTCCGGCAGTAAGGTGCTGAGTGGCACCTGCTGCGGCTGACCAATAAAGTCGCACCAGGCTTCAAAGACCTGAGTGGTGCCACGTGCTTTGCCTTCCAGCGTGTAGCCCGCGATGTGCGGCGTGGCGATGTCGACCTTATCCAGCAGCGCCAGCGAGAGATCCGGCTCCGGTTCCCAGACATCCAGCACTACGCTCAGGTCATGGCGCATTTTCAGCACCTCCAGCAGCGCGCTATTGTCCACTACCGGGCCGCGACAGGCGTTAATCAGGATGGTGTTGGGCTTCAGCGCCATCAGCAGCGCTGCATCCGCCAGATGCCAGCTTTTGTAGGGGCCGTCTTTAAACAGCGGCGTGTGGAAGGTCAGAATATCTGCCTGCGCTGTCACCGCCTCCAGGGACAGAAAATCGCCTTCGTCACCGCGATCGGCGCGTGGCGGATCGCACAACAGGGTTTTGATGCCCCAGGCCTCAAGACGCTTTTGCAGCCGCCCGCCGACGTTACCGACACCAACGATGCCGACTGTGCGGTCACGCAGCTCAAAACCATCGCGCTCCGCCAGCATCAGCAGCGCAGAGAAAACATATTCCACCACCGCAATAGCGTTACAGCCGGGAGCGGCTGAAAACGCAACGCCCGCCTGCTGCAGCCAGTTCTCGTCGATATGATCGGTGCCCGCCGTCGCGGTGCCGACAAACCTCACCGGTTTTCCTGCCAGCAGCGATTCATTCACCTGGGTGACGGAGCGCACCATCAGGCCATCGGCATCGGCCAGCTCAGCCACTGGCAGCGGACGCCCCGGCACCGCGACCACGACGCCGGTGCGACTGAATAACTCACGGGCATAAGGCATATTTTCATCGACCAGAATTTTCACCACGGCTTTCCTGTCTGTTACATGTGAGGCAATTATTCTGGCACAAAGCGACGCGTTAGCCTAACCGCGCACGGTAGCGATCGGGCGTGGTGCCTGCCTGTTGCTGGAACATCACAATCAGCGCCGAGGCGGAACTGTATCCCAGCTCATGGGCGATACTCTGCACGCTTTCTCCCTGCTCGAGCAGTACGATGGCGCGAAGATACCGCAGACGCTGCCGCCACTCACCAAACGTCATATGCAGATGCTGCTGGCAGCGCCGCGCCAGCGTCCGTTCGGTCGTAAAGACCCGCGCCGCCCAGCCCGCCAGCGTGGTGTTATCGCCCGGATGCGCTTCCAGCGCATGTAACACAGGCGCCAGAAATTTATCATCTGAAGTCGGCAGATAACTCTCCTGCACCTGCGCCAGCTTCAGGCGATCGCGCAGCACCTCGCACAGCCGCCACTGGGCATCCGTGGCGGGTTGCTCGATTTGCTGCTCAGCGAAATCGTCCATGATGGCGTGTGCAATGGGATCTATCAGCATCAGACAGGCGCGCCGGGGTAAGTCGGCGCAGAGCGGTGACGCCAGATTAAAGGTGCGAAACTGCGCCTGACGATGGTTATAGCTACTGTGCAGCTGACCCGGCGGGATCCAGACCGGAATATCGGCCGGCGTCAGCAAGCGCTCGCCCTCGACCTGCATCTCCAGGACGTGGCTTTTCACCATGATCAGCTGGCCCCAGGCATGCGCATGCGGCAGATATTCGGTGCGGGCATTGGCCTGTTCATAACGCATAAAGTAGCGTAACTGCGGCGCATTCACCGGCGGCTGGTAGGTCACTTTCAGGCTCATTCTGTCCGCTCATTCGCTCATTTTGTCCGATATTAACTATCTGGATAAATCCGGACAAGCGTACACTGCGCCTCATCAATGGCGTGTAATGACGTATGGAGAGTCAGCATGTTTTTCCTGTACCCGCTCTTTGCGGTGATGATCTGGTCGATCAACTCAATTGTCAGCAAACTGTCGGCCAGTGCGATCGATCCGGCAGCGATCTCATTCTATCGCTGGCTGCTGGCGCTGCTGGTACTTACTCCCTTTGTGCTGCCTGGCGTGTGGCGCTCGCGTAAGATCATCAAACCGCATCTGTGGCGGCTGGCGATCCTTGGGCTGCTCGGTATGGTGCTCTATCAGAGTCTTGCCTATTACGCGGCACATAGTGTCAGCGCACTGTTTATGGGCATTATTGGCGCGCTGATCCCGCTGCTCACCGTACTGCTGAGCGTGGTTATCCTTCGGATTGCGCCAACGCTCGGTATCCTGCTCGGCAGTATTCTCTCTTTTTGCGGACTCGTGTGGCTGGTCAGTCAGGGTGACGTGATGCAGTTGCTGAATCATGGCATGGGCAAAGGTGAACTGATGATGCTGGCCGCTTCCACCTCCTATGCGCTGTATGGCGTCCTGACGAAACGCTGGGCGCTGCCATTGCCAATCTGGCAGAGTCTCTATGTGCAGATCGTATTCGGCGTACTGCTGTTGCTGCCCGGCTTTTTACTGGCACCAGACGTGTCGCTTAACTGGCATAACCTGCCACTGGTAGCGTTTGCCGGGCTGTTCGCCTCCATCATCGCGCCTTTTTTGTGGATCCATGGCGTGCAGCGCCTTGGTGCCAGCACCACCAGCATCTTTATGAATCTGACGCCGCTGTTTACCGCATTGATCGCCGTGCTGTTTCTGCACGAGCAACTGCACAGTTACCACTGGATTGGCGGTGGTCTGACGCTGGGCGGTGTCATACTGGCGCAGCGACTGCGGACGCCGCTAACCCGGCACAAACCGGTCATTCAGCCACCATCCTGAATCATACCTTCTGCCGATTAAGGAGTCTGGCTGCGGTGAGTGAAGATGCAGCTAAAGAGGGTGGTAAATAAAGGCGGCTGAGGTTCACAACTCAAGCGTAAATCTCGCGGCGAAACGCGAGTCCCCCGTGGGATTTCCCGGGGGCTTTTGCTATCATGGCCTATTCGTTTTCCGGCGCACCCCACGCTGTTCTGTTTTCCCAAGGAATCCGCCATGCAACCTCTCAGCGGCCCCGGTGCGCCGGTCGATCGTTCATCTGTCAATCCGCAAACCGGTGTGACCCGTCACGGTTCTGTGGCGGGTGAACAGCCACTCTCCCCTGCTCAGCGCACGACGTTAGAACGCCTGATCGTGCGTATCTCATCGCTCAGCACTCTTAAAGCGCCTGAACTCTGGGCGGGCGTCCGTCATGAAGTGGGCGTAAAGAGTGAAGCGGAGTTACAGTCGCGTCATTTTCCGGCTGCGGAACAGTATCTGAATGGTCGCCTGACGCAGGCGCAGAACGGACATGGCACCCGCCAGCTGATGACTCAGCTCACCGAGCTGCTGCCGAAAGGTAATAACCGTCAGGCCGTCAGTGATTTTATCCGTCAGCAGTTTGGTCAGACCGTCCTGAGCGCGCTGAGTCAGGATCAGCTGCGCCAGGTGCTGACGATGCTGCAGAACGGGCAGATGACGATTCCCCAGCCGCAGCAGATCCGCGTCAGCGATCGCACGCTGCTCCCTGCCGAGCACCATACCCTGAATCAGCAGGTGGTGCGCCTGGCCGCCGCCACCGGCGAATCCACCGGTAAGCTGTGGTCGGCAGCGCTGAAACTGGTGAATCTGACCAGCGGCGATCCGATCCCCTCACGCCACTTTCCGCTGCTGACACAGTATCTGCAGGTACGCCAGACGCTGAGTCAGCACAGTGCACCGACGCTGCAACTGCTGGAAGCGTCCCTGAAGCAGCCGCTCGATCAGCAGGAACGGCAGCAACTGGAAGATTACAGCCAGCAGCGTTTTCAGGCGACGCCGCAGATGGTTCTGACCACTGCACAGACGCAGGATCTGCTGAACTTCCTGTTCAGCCGTCGCGCTGACCGGGCAGAAAAACTTCTTGAGCAGCCGCTTGCACCCAGCGAGATTAAACCTCAGCCGATCTGGTCACCCTTTGTGGCATCGCTGCCGCCCGCGATACAGCCGCTGGCGCAGCGTCCCCTGCTGGGATTTTTTGTCGCACTGGGGGTCATCACCCTTTTACTCTGGCTGGTACTCTGAGTCAGCAGCCGCAGGATGCTATGGGCGCGGCGGCAGGCCATTCGCCCGCTGCATCACCCCAGGTCAGCGGATGACCGTCACGTTTCCAGAAATCCAGCCCGCCAATTAACTCCTTCACCTGAAATCCCAGCGATGCCAGTTTCCATGCCGCTTTCGTCGAGCCGTTACAGCCAATACCGTCACAATAGGTGACATACACTTTGCTGCGGTCAAGCCGCGCCGTCGTGCTGGCATCCATCCCGCGATGCGGAAAATTTATCGCGCCGCAGATATGACCGGCGCGATAAGCCTCCGGCGCACGGGCATCGATCACCACAATTTCTGGTGCCTGACGGGCCAGATCTTCCGCCAGATCCCAGGCGTCGGTGTAATAAGCGAGTTTGGCCTGCAGATAGTCGAGGCTTTGCTGCGGCGTGGCGGCCGGAATCTGTAAAACCGATGACATAGCGATTCTCCTGTTGTGATGAAGCTGCAGTTTACGGCAAAGTGGACTGCTTACTGATACCCATTATCCAGCAGGGTTAAGACCCATATGCCTTCACCGTGGTTACAATTTTTCCAGCACCAGGCCAGTGGCGGCGTGCGTGAGCGGCTCTGCTCTACCCTGCGACTGGCGATCAACCGGCATCATCTGCACGCCGGTCAGCAGTTACCCTCCAGCCGGCAGCTGGCGCAGGATCTGCGTCTGTCACGTGTGACGGTGGAAGCGGCCTACGGACAGCTGGAAAGTGAAGGCTATCTGCGACGCGAGACCGGTCGCGGTACTTTTGTTGCCATCATCATCCCCTCCTATTCATCATCATTACCTGCCCGGCCTCAGCCCGTCCGCTTCTCGGCGCGGGGCCAGCAGGTTCTGGCAACCGGTGGCTGTCAGGATCCCCCTTTTCCGCACGCATTCGCCGCCGGTTCACCGGAGTTACGCGCTTTTCCCCACAACACCTGGCGACGCCTGAGCAGCAGCGTACAGCGTTCCCTGGGCAGCGCGGCAATGGGATATGGCGATCCCTGCGGCTACCTGCCGTTACGCAGCGCACTCGCTGATTATCTGGCGCTCTCACGAGGCGTAGCGTGCCAGCCAGAGCAGGTGATCATTCTGACAAGTTCACAGCAGGCGCTGCAGTTACTGGCGATGATGTTCGTCGATCCCGGTGATGCGGTGTGGATGGAGGAGCCTGGCTATCCTGGCGCGCGCAACGCCTTCAGGGCCACAGGCGCACAGGTGCGCGGCATTGAGGTCGATGCCGAAGGTGCTATCCCCGCCAGCGGCAGTGCGAAGCTGATGTATCTGACACCCTCGCATCATTATCCAACCGGCGTCACGCTCAGCCTGTCGCGGCGTCTGGCGTGGCTCGACTGGGCGCAGCGCAACCAATGCTGGTTAATCGAAGATGATTACGATAGTGAGTTTCATTATGATGATCGCCCTGTTCCGGCACTGCAGGGACTGGATCGCCATCAGCGGGTGATCACGCTGGGCACCTTTTCGAAATCGCTGTTTCCCTCTCTGCGCCTGGCGTGGATGGTCGTGCCGCCCGCGCTGATTACGCCTATTGGTCAGGCACGCAGCGTGCTTGATGGGCATAGCGCCCTGCTACCGCAGGCTGTCACCGCTGCCTTCCTGCAGCAGGGACATTTCGCCAGCCATCTGCGGCTGATGCGTCAACTCTATCGCAGCCGTCGCGATCGGTTACTCGAGCAGATTGCTCAGCGGCTCTCGCCCTGGATCACGCCGATTGTCAGCAGCGGCGGATTACAGGTAACGGTCAGACTGCAACAGGATGAAGCGCGATTAAGCGCACTGGCGGCTCAACAGGGTTTGCTGCTGCCGCGTCTGAGCCCACTCTATGCCGGGCCTTCGTCTCAGCAAGGCTGGATGCTGGGCTTTGCCGCACTGACGCCTGACGAGATTGTGGCAGGATGCAATACATTGCTGCGGCTGCTGCAGCGGGAGGGCTAAAACGGAGGGTTGAACGAGGTAACGCGGATGGGCTGTAAAACGTCAGACGACTGACCAACCCCATTCAGGATGTATCTTACCGCAACACAGTAGCACAACGCGCAGGGAATAGGGGCAGAGGAGGAAAACGTCCCGCGCCATGGACGGCGCGGGCCGAGCGGCCAGGGATTGGCTTTAGCGTCTTTCCGATCTGCCCGTGTTCCCTGAGCATACAATGCGTTGCAGCGAAGCATGTTCACCAAAAACAAAAAGGGCCGGCAAGCCGGCCCTTCAGCGTACTGACGTAATGATTACGCCTGATATTTACGCATGGTCAGGGTGGCGTTGGTGCCGCCGAAACCAAAGCTGTTAGACATCACGGTGGTCAGCTCTTTTTCCATCGGCGCAGTGACGATGTTCATACCGGTTGCAGCGGCGTCCAGCGAGGTGATGTTGATGCTTGGCGCAATAAAACCATGTTCCAGCATCAGCAGCGAGTAAATCGCTTCCTGCACGCCCGCCGCACCCAGTGAGTGGCCGGTCATTGCTTTGGTCGCTGAGATGTAAGGCGTGTTATCGCCAAACACTTCACGAATCGCACCCAGCTCTTTCACATCACCCACCGGAGTAGAGGTTCCGTGGCTGTTCAGATAGTCGATTGGTGTATCGACACCGTTCATCGCCATCTTCATGCAGCGCACTGCGCCTTCACCTGATGGTGCAACCATGTCTGCACCGTCTGACGTCGCACCGTAACCGACGATTTCGGCATAGATGTGTGCTCCGCGAGCCAGCGCATGCTCCAGCTCTTCCACCACCACCATGCCGCCGCCACCGGCGATAACAAAGCCGTCGCGCTCATTGTCATAAGTACGTGACGCTTTCTCTGGCGTGTCGTTGTAACGGGTAGAGAGCGCGCCCATGGCATCGAACTCACAGGCCATTTCCCAGCACAGCTCTTCGCCGCCACCCGCAAAAACGATATCCTGTTTGCCGAGCTGAATCTGCTCAACGGCATTACCGATACAGTGCGCTGAGGTGGCACAGGCAGAGCTAATCGAGTAGTTTACGCCATGAATTTTGAATGGCGTGGCGAGGCAGGCAGAAACGCCAGAGGCCATCGCTTTAGTGACCACATAGGGGCCAACCGCTTTCAGGCCGCGTGGGCTGCGCATAGCATCCGCACCAAATACCTGGAAGCGTGGAGAACCGCCGCCTGAACCCGCAATCAGACCCACACGTGGGTTACTCTGATACATTTCAGTGGTGAGGCCGGAATCTTTAATCGCTTCTTCCATGGAAAGATAAGCATAGATGGACGCATCACTCATAAAACGCACAACTTTGCGATCGATGAGGCCGGTGGTATCTAATTTAACGTTACCCCAGACGTGACTACGCATGCCGGAATCTTTCATCTCTTCAGAAAAGGTGATGCCAGAGCGTCCTTCACGCAGAGATGACAGCACCTCTTGCTGGTTATTACCAATACTGGAAACGATCCCTAAGCCAGTAATCACAGCACGTTTCATTCAATCTTCCTCATCCACTTCTTCTTAATTGGCATGCACTCTAGCGTACACTTGTACGCCGAACAAGTCCGATCAGCTATTTCCTTTTGTAAATTTGCGTCATGTCACGTGGGTCGTTAGAATCGCGCCACTGCCTGAAAAACGAGCCTTTACCGTGAAACTAACCCCGGTTGAACATGCACAGCTAAACTGGAATGAACAGGGTACACCTGTTTCCCGAGCGTTTGGCGACGTCTATTTCTCTAATGACAATGGTCTGGAAGAGACACGTTATGTCTTCCTTGGCGGCAACGGTTTTCCCGATCGTTTTGCAGAGCATCCGCGCGATCTGCTGATCGTGGCGGAAAGCGGTTTTGGTACCGGCCTCAACTTTCTGACGCTGTGGCAGGCGTTCGATACGTTTCAGCGTGAACAGCCCGATGCCACTTTAAAACGTCTGCATTTCATCAGCTTTGAGAAATTTCCGTTAACCCGTGAAGACCTGGCTGCTGCGCAGCAGCACTGGCCGGAACTGGCTCCCTGGGCCGAAACGCTGCAGGCGCAGTGGCCTGCGGCCCTGCCCGGCTGCCAGCGTTTGCTGTTTGACGGGGGACGGATCACGCTCGATCTCTGGCTGGGCGATATCAACCAGCTGATGGAAGAGCTGGATGAGAGCCTGCATCGTCAGGTGGATGCCTGGTTCCTGGATGGTTTCGCGCCGTCGAAGAACCCGGATATGTGGACGCCGGAACTGTTCAGCATGATGGCAAAACTGGCGCGTCCACAAGGGACCTTCGCGACCTTTACCGCCGCAGGTATTGTCCGGCGCGGCCTGCAGCAGGCAGGCTTTGACGTTATCCGCCGCAAAGGATTTGGTCCCAAGCGCGAAATGCTGTGCGGGCCGTTGCAGGATGCGCCTCCGTTACCCAGTCCGCAGCCCTGGTATCATCGTCAATCTGCGGAGCAGCGTGATGTTGCCCTGATTGGCGGCGGCGTCGCCAGTGCCACCTTAGCGCTGGCGCTGCTGCGTCGCGGCTGGCAGGTCACCCTTTACTGTGCCGACGAAGCACCCGCGCTGGGCGCGTCCGGTAATCGTCAGGGCGCGCTCTATCCGCTGCTCAACCAGCACGACCCGGCGCTCGCCACCTTTTTCCCGGCGGCCTTCAGCTTCGCCCGGCGGCTCTACGATCAGTTAACCGTCCACTATGAGCATCACTGGAGCGGTGTGCTGCAGCTCGGCTGGGATGAGAAAAGTCGTAAGAAGATTGATCAGATGCTGGCGATGGGCCTGCCTGAATCCATCGCTCGTGGCGTGGATGTCGCAGAGGCGGAGACACTGGCAAATGTTGATCATGGCTGCAGCGGCATTTTCTACCCGGAAGGTGGCTGGCTCTCACCGGCCGAACTGACCACCGCGATGCTGGCTTATGGTGAAACCCAGGGATTGCGCATTCACTGGCTACACCGGGTGAGCAGCCTTTCACGGGATGATGATCACTGGACGCTGACGTTCAGCGATCGCCCCGCGGTCCGTCATCCGACAGTGGTGCTGGCTAACGGCCATGCGATTGCCGACGTTGCGCAAAGCGCCCCGCTGCCGACCTATCCGGTGGCCGGTCAGGTGAGCCATGTTCCTTCAACCCCAGGTCTCGACGCGCTGCAGACCGTGCTCTGTTACGACGGCTACCTGACGCCCGTCAGCCCGCAGTTTGGCACCCACTGTATCGGTGCCAGCTATCATCGTGGCGAAACCGCAATAGATTACCGGGAAGAGGATCAGCAGGAGAACCGCAGCCGACTACTGGATTGCCTGCCTGACCGTCGCTGGGCAGAGAGCGTGGATGTCAGTGACGGCGAGGCGAGAATGGGTGTGCGCTGCGCCACGCGGGATCACCTGCCGATGGTGGGCGGTGCGCCGGATTATGACGCTACGTTGGTGCAGTACGCTGATTTACCGGCGCAGCTGGCCGCAAGTCACGATATCGCTGATGCGCCCGATCTGGCGGGCCTGTACCTGTTTGGTGCGCTGGGATCGCGCGGCCTGTGCAGTGCACCGCTGGCAGCCGAAGTACTGGCAGCTCAGCTGACGGGCGAACCGCAGCCGCTGGACGTGAGTACACTGGCAGCGCTTAATCCGAATCGCTACTGGGTGAGAAAATTACTGAAGGGAAAAGCAGTTTAGCCGATGCTGAGGGCGGCACGCCGCCCTGCAACGTTATGCGGAGAGCTGGCGTGCCTGAACAAACAGGTTGTCCCACATTCCGACCACTAATGCCTGGTCGCGCGGTGAGAGTTCTCCGGCAGCGATAGCATTTTGCAGACTGCGGGAGACCTGAATCTGCAGCGCTTCTGGCGTATGTTCGCCCAGTTGCTCCACTTCGGCCACAGCCAGTGTCAGATGCCCGCGCAGATAACCGCTGGCGAACAGCTCATCATCGCTGGCATGCTCGACCATGTCGTCAATCAGGGCCAGAATACGCGCTTCAAATTCTGCGATCATCTCAATTCCTCTATTAATAATACCTTCCTGCATCACAGATCGTCCGGCCAGGGAAACTGCGACGCGGTGAGCGAAGGCCTGCCATAAAATTTCGCCAGAGCGGTAATAAAACGCGCGGGACGGTCGGGAATGCCCGACGTCAGATAGCTCATGACCTGAGCATGCACTTTACGCTGGAACGCAATGCGATCCGGCTCACAATCTCCGTCGAGATTGTCACAACTCACGTTGAAGGGACAGCCTGCCGCCATACAAAACATCCACTCCAGCGCCTGCGGCTTCACTTCAACCGCTTCAAACTGACTCTGGGTCAGCGCGTCTCGGCCATCCGGGCAGTACCAGTAGCCAAAATCGACCAGTTTGCGGCGTGCTTCACCGGCAATGCACCAGTGCGAGATCTCATGCAGAGCGCTGGCGTAAAAGCCGTGGGCAAACACCACACGGTTCCACGGCGACTCCGTATCAGCAGGAAGATAGATCGGTTCATCGTCGCCTTTAATTAGACGGGTCTGAAATTCATCGCTGAAGCAGCGATCAAACAGCGTGATCAGCTGTTCATAATGATGGGTCGGGTTCATGACGGTATCGCGTTTCAGGTTACGAATGCAGCGTGGTAAGCCAGGCCACAACGTCGCTGCCGTGGCTGTCCCACAGTAATTTAATGCTCATGACGGCAGAGACAATCACCACCATCGGGCGGATCAATTTCTGTCCGCGGCTCAGCACCAGTCGTGCGCCCAGACGCGCGCCGCAGAAGGCACCGAGCATCATGATCAGACCGGTTCCCCACACCACTTTGCCGCCGAACATAAAGAACAGCAGGCTGCCCATGTTTGAGGTGAAATTCAGCACCTTGGCATGGGCGGTCGCTTTGGCCAGGTTGTAGCCGCAGAGGGTAACGAAAGCCAGCGCATAAAACGAGCCTGCGCCTGGCCCGAAAAATCCGTCGTAGAAGCCCACTGCCCCGCCGCCCACCAGCGCATAAGGCAGACCATGCAGGCGGCGTGCCTGATCCACTTCACCGAGCTTTGGCATCAGCAGGAACCACAGGCCAATCGCGATCAAAAACAGCGGCAGCATCTGACGCAGAAAATCAGCCTGCAGTCGCTGAATCAGTATCGCGCCCAGAATGGATCCCAACAGCGTCATGGCGATGTTCAGCCACTGCTCATTCAGATTGACCGCTCCACGCCGGACAAAATAGAGACTGGCGGAGAACGAGCCGCCGACCGATTGCAGTTTATTGGTCGCCAGCGCCTGCGCCGGAGAGAGGCCCGCCGCCAGCAGTGAAGGCACCGTCAGTAACCCCCCGCCACCGGCGATAGAGTCAATGAAACCGGCGAGCATGGCGATTAAAAACAGCAGCCCGACCAGCAGCGGGCTGACAACAAACCACTCCATGGAATCCCTTACAGTAAATGTTTATCCAGCAGGGCCTGACAGGCAGGCGGTAACGGCGGCGGCTCACGTTTCACGGGCGCGCCAGAACCCGGCTGTTTCGGCAGGAACCAGCTCTGCAGCTCTGCGCCACAGCCATCGCCCGGAGGCGGTGCGGGCTGATCTTCACAGCCGATACTGCCCGCAGGGCAGCGCAGTCGCACATGCATATGAGCACGATGCGCGAACCACGGGCGCACTTTTCTCAGCCAGTCGCGATCGTTACCTGCATCCGCACAAAGCTGCTTTTTAATCGCCGGATTGACGAAGATCCGTGTAACATCATCGTCTTTTGCGGCCAGTTTAATCAGGCTGTCGATTTCCGGCTGCCAGTGGCGCGCAATGACATTCTTATCGCCCGGCCCAACCAAATCCAGCGGCTGCGGCTTCAGCAGTTGCTGCGCGCTCCAGCGTGTTTTTGGCAGTTGCAGCCAGATATCCACATCCAGGCCGGTCTGGTGACTGGCGTGACCGCTGCTGAAGCGCCCGCCAGCCGCCATGCCCATGTCGCCAATCAGCACGTTGCCCAGTTGCAGGTTATGCACCTGGGTGCTGAGCCGCTGAATAAACTGAATCAGATCGGGATGGCCAAAATAGCGCCGCTGATCCTGACGCATCACCTGATAGTGCGGTGAATTGAGCGGCAGTGCCTGCGCGCCGACGATACAGCCGTTGGCAAAGCCACCAATTGACTGCGGTGCGCCGCTGATCGGCTGCTGAATCTGTTGCCACGGCGTTGCGGCCAGGCTGGAGGCGCTGATCAGCAGCGCATTAAGAGTAAGCAGGAGCGCCTTCATGCCATCACCAGCGCGGTACAGAGCTGTTGACGTCACCATTCTGCGCCCGCTGGCGCAGCAGATGATCCATCAGGACGATCGCCATCATCGCCTCGGCGATCGGCACCGCGCGGATCCCGACGCAGGGATCGTGACGGCCTTTGGTGATCATCTCCACCTCTTCGCCGTTGCGGGTAATGGTTTTACCTGGCACGGTGATGCTGGAGGTCGGTTTCATCGCCAGATTGGCACTGATGGTCTGGCCGCTGCTGATACCACCCAGAATGCCGCCGGCGTGATTGCTCTGAAAACCGTCGTGGCGGATCTCATCACGATGCTGACTGCCGCGCTGGTTAACCACCGCAAAGCCGTCGCCAATTTCGACGCCTTTCACCGCATTGATACTCATCAGCGCGTGCGCCAGATCGGCGTCCAGTCGGTCAAAGACCGGCTCGCCCAGGCCTGGCGGCACGTTATCTGCCATCACTGTAACTTTAGCACCGATGGAGTCGCCCTCTTTTTTCAGGCCGCGCATCAGTTCATCCAGCGCCTCGAGCTTATCGGCATCCGGACAGAAGAACGGGTTCTGCTCCACGATGCTCCAGTCTTTCAGCTCACAGGCGACATCACCAATCTGTGACAGATAGCCACGTACCACGACACCGTGTTTCATCTGCAGATATTTCTTGGCAATCGCCCCGGCCGCCACGCGCATCGCGGTTTCACGCGCCGATGAGCGGCCGCCGCCACGATAGTCGCGCTGACCATACTTCTGCTCGTAGGTGTAATCAGCATGGCCCGGACGGAAGAGATCTTTGATGGCACCGTAATCCTGCGAGCGCTGATCGGTGTTCTCAATCAGCAGGCCGATCGAGGTGCCGGTGGTCACACCCTCAAAGACACCGGACAAAATTTTCACCTGATCCGGCTCGCGGCGCTGCGTGGTATAGCGCGAAGTGCCAGGACGGCGGCGATCGAGGTCATGCTGAATATCGGCTTCGGTCAGCGGGATGCCTGGCGGCACGCCGTCAACGATACAGCCCAGTGCCAGACCGTGGGACTCGCCAAAGGTCGTTACTCGAAAAAATTGCCCGATGCTGTTTCCGGCCATGCTGTTTCCTTGTCAGAGTTCGGCGGGCGAGGCTTCGCCCCACTTTTAGTCTTTATAAAAAGAGAAATGGTGTTGTGCGTCGACAATCTGCTGGCGCGTCAGCGTGAAGACGCCATCACCGCCGTTGTCGAATTCCAGCCAGGTAAAGGGCACGTCGGGATACTGCTCGATCATGTGCACCATGCTGTTGCCCACTTCGCAGACCAGTACGCCCTGCTCGCTAAGATAGTCGGGCGCGCAGGCCAGAATGCGGCGCACCAGCTTCAGGCCATCGCTACCTGCTGCCAGGCCAAGCTCTGGTTCGTGGCGATATTCGTTCGGCAGATCGTCCATATCTTCCGCATCAACGTACGGCGGATTGGTGACGATCAAATCATATTTCAGCTGTGGCAGTTCGCGGAACAGGTCAGCACGAATCGGCGTCACCTGGTGGATGAGTCCATGTTCTTCAATGTTCTGTTCGGCTACCGCCAGCGCACCGGTGGAGATATCCACGGCATCCACTTCGGCTTCCGGGAAAGCATAGGCACAGGCAATCGCGATACAGCCGCTGCCGGTACACATATCCAGAATATGACGCGGCGGTGTGCTCACCAGACCGGCAAAGCGGTTTTCAATCAGTTCGCCAATCGGTGAACGCGGCACCAGCACGCGCTCATCGACAAAGAACTCGTGCCCGCAGAACCACGCTTTATTGGTCAGATAGGCAACCGGAATGCGTTCGTTAACGCGACGGATAACGCGCTCAACGATCAGAATACGTTCGCTCGCGGTGAGACGCGCACTGCGCATATCTTCAGGAATATCCAGCGGCAGCCAGAGTGACGGCAGGACCAGTTGAACGGCTTCGTCCCAGGGATTGTCTGTGCCATGCCCGTACCAGATTCCGGCAGCGGAAAAGCGGCTTACCGCCCAGCGCAGCATGTCCTGGATAGTGTGCAGTTCGTTCACTGCCTCATCGACGAAAATTTTGTCCACGTAGCCCTCCGCAGGCCTTTTGCTAAATCGGCCAGTAGTGTGCCATGAAGCCGGGGAGAATTCAGCGCAGCAAGGTGAAAAAGCTGACATTTAATGACATTAATCGGTAAGGTATCGCCTATGCTGTGTAGCAGACTTTTCTTAGATAACTGACCCGTCATGAGTAAAAAAACACCCTTAAGCCCGGATGACCAGGCGCTGTTTCGACAGTTAATGACTGGCACGCGTCAGTTGAAACAAGATACTTTCGTGCATAAATTACCGGTTAAAACCCGCGTATTGCCGGTAAAACGACTGCTTTCAGAGCAGGCGGACAACAGCCATTACTTTTCGGATGAGTTCCAGCCGCTGCTCTCCACCGAAGGAGCCACCCGCTACGTGCGTGCCGATGTCAGCCACTTTGAGCTGAAAAAACTGCGTCGTGGCGACTATACGCCGGAGATTTTCCTCGATCTGCATGGCTTAACGCAGCAGCAGGCCAAGCAGGAACTGGGCGCACTGATCGCCGCCTGCCGCCGTGAACATCTGTTCTGCGCCAGCGTTATGACCGGTCATGGAAAGCATATTCTGAAGCAGCAGACGCCGCTGTGGCTGGCCCAGCATCCGTGGGTGATGGCTTTTCACCAGGCGCCGAAGCTGTTTGGCGGTGACGCCGCGCTGCTGGTTTTAATTGAGATTGAGGAGTGGCAACCGCCTGAGTTGCCCTGATAGGGGCCGGGAGGATCGGCCCAAAGACGTCAGATCGCTTTCGCCAGCTTTTTGGGACTGACCTGCCACAGTAGTTTACCGGCATGCTGCGCGGGATCGAATTCCACGCAGGCAATAGCGGAAGTGGCAAACATGGGGGGGGCTTCCTGCGGGCACAGTTCAGAGACTAAATACCCCACCAATGGTAAATGAGAGATCACCAGCGCCGATTTCACACCTTCGTTTGCGAGGGTCTGCAGATAGCACCCGACCATTTCCGGATCGCCGCCCGGCGTTAACTCCGGCAGAACATCCTGGTTTTCCGGCAGGGGAAAAGCTTCACGCACGGTCGCGAGGGTTTGCTGCGCGCGTAAATAGGGACTCACCAGGACACGCTCAATGTCTGGCGTCTGGCTGTTGAGCCAGTTGGCCATCTGGCGTGATTCATTGCAGCCACATAAGGTTAAAGGCCTGACTGAATCACTGGCTGCTTCCAGAGCCGCATCGCCGTGACGCATGATAAAAACTTGCATAAAGCACCGCTGTTGTTTGTCGACATCGCCCGACGCCTGGCGCCTGACTCTTCACTCTGCGAATGAACGCTGTGTTTTACCCTAATGGCTTCAGTATAGTCAACCGGTTGTTTATTAAATAAGCGCTTCTCAGAATCATGCTGCGCCGCACACTCTGGCGGCGCTTTTCTAACCCGCTGAATCGGATTGGTTATTCCATTTACAGCAGAAATGTAAAATTTCGTCTATTCTCTGGCCGCTTCAACCAGTGCTTCGCAGGGCGTAAATCGATCGCCATGCTGCTGCGTAAGGCGGGTTAAGCGGTCGACCACCTCCGCCGCACCCAGTTTGTCCATGTAGTGGAACGGACCCCCCAGGAAAGGCGGAAAGCCGATACCAAACACAGCACCGATATCGCCATCGCGGGCACAGCGAATGACCTGCTCATCAAGGCAGCGGGCCGCCTCATTCAGCATCATCATCATGCAGCGTTCTGCAATCTGCGCGTCACTCTGTCTTGCCTGCGGCGTGACTTTCAGCAACGTATACAGCGAGGTGTCCGGCTTTTTACGCTGCCAGCGCGGCTGGTCATAACGATAAAAGCCTTTGCTGTTTTTACGTCCCTTGCGGCCATCTTTAAGCACCGCGTCAAAAGCAGCGGGTGCGGCAAAGCGTTCACCATAAGCCTGATGCAGGATGGGACTGATTTTGCTGCCGACGTCGATGCCAACCTCATCGAGCAGCTGAATCGGACCGACCGGAAAACCAGCCTTCACCAGCGCCCGATCGATATGGTCAATCGGCTCGCCCTCCAGCAGGCAACGCATCGCTTCATTTATATAGGGCGTCAGGATGCGATTAACATAGAAACCCGGCTTGTCCGCTACCACTATCGGCGTTTTGCCCTGGCTGCGCGCCAGCGCCACAATGGTCACTACCGTTGCGGTGGAGGTGTTCAGATGGGGAATCACTTCCACCAGCGGCATTTTATCGACCGGGCTGAAGTAGTGCAGGCCGATGACGTTTTCCGGACGCTGTGCTTTGGCGGCAATATCTTCAATCGGCAGCGACGAGGTGTTAGAAGCAAACAGCGTATGCGGCTGACAGTGGGCTTCCACTTCGCTGACCATCTGCTGCTTGAGTGCTAAATCTTCGAACACGGCTTCGATCACCACATCGCGCTGCGAGAACCCCTGGTAATCGATGCCGCCCGTGATACGAGCCATCTGCTGCTGACGCTGTGCCGGAGTAAGCTGGCGTCGTTTGACCTTTTTGCTCAGCAGATCCCAGCTGGTTTTCAGCGCATGGTTAACGCCTTCCAGGCTGATATCTTTGATGCGTACCGGTAATCCGGCGTTGATTGCGGTGACGCTGGCGATGCCACCGCCCATGAGACCGCCGCCGAGAATCGCGACACCCTTCACCGCAGCGGGTTCCGCCTCACCGCCCCGCTCCTTCTTCATGGCCGTGGTCGCGAAAAAGAGTCCGCGCAGCGCCGCAGATTCCGGCGTCATTGCCAGCTCACCGAAGGCACGCGCTTCAGCATCATGTCCGGCCCGGCTGCCCCTCTCCAGCCCGATGCGCACCACCTCAATAATGCGGTTTGCCGCCGGATAGTTACCCTGGGTTTTGGCTGCAGTCTGGCGGGTTGCGAGTGTAAATAGTGCCTGACGGCCAACCGGCCCGTGCAGCAGACGGTCGCGCAGCGGCAGCGTGCGCCCACTGACCTTGCCCTTTTTCACCCGCGCGATAGCCGTCTCCAGCAGAATCGCCTGCGGCACCGCATCATCAACCACCCCCAGCTTACGGGCCTGTTTCGCCCGCAACGACTTGCCGGTCAGAATCAGCGGCAGCGCCTGCTGCACGCCAATTAACCGAGGCAGTCGCTGGGTACCTCCGGAGCCGGGCAGTAAGCCGAGTTGCACCTCCGGCAAACCCAGGCGGGTTTTCTCATCCAGCGAGCAGATACGCGCATCGCAGGCCAGCGCCAGCTCCAGCCCGCCGCCCAAGCAGGCACCATGGATTGCGGCTACTACCGGGAATGGCAGCGCATCAAGCGCAGCCATCACTTCCTGACCCTGTTTTGCCAGCGCTTCGGCTTCCTGTGCGCTCTGACAGCGATCGATCATGCTGATGTCCGCGCCAGCGATAAAATTGTCCGCTTTGCCCGAAATCAGTACCAGGCCTGCCAGCTGCGGATCGCGTCGCGCCTCTGCAATGATGGCGGTGATCTGCCCGGCAAATTCTGCTTTCAGGGTGTTCATCTTCTCGCCAGGGACATCGATTGTAATGATGCCAACATGATCAAGTCGCATCTTCAGGTGAAACGCATTCTGCTCCATTATTCGGCCTCCAGAATCATTGCCGCACCCAGGCCGCCCGCCGCGCAGGCTGTTACCAGTCCTAACCCGCCACCGCGACGGCGTAATTCATTCAGCGTCTGGGTGATCATGCGCGCGCCCGTGGCGGCAAAAGGATGACCATAGGCGATCGATCCGCCCAGCACGTTAAAGCGCTCTTCATTCACTTCGCCCAGCGCGTGTGGCCGATTCAGCACCTCACGGGCAAAGCGCTCGTCGCGAAACATGTGCAGGTTGCTCAGCATCTGGGCAGCAAATGCTTCATGCATATCGATCAGCGTCAGATCGGCCAGGGTTATGCCGGCGCGATCCAGTGCCAGTGGTGAAGCGTAAGCCGGGCCCAGCAGCATATCCTGCTGCACACCAATGGCGGTAAAGGCGTAGCTGCGCAGATAGCCCAGCGGCCTGATGCCCAGTTCACGGGCGCGGCCCTCGCGCATCAGAATCACTGCCGCCGCGCCGTCGGTGAGAGGCGTGCTGTTGGCCGCGGTGACGCTGCCGTGCTGGCGATCAAATGCCGGACGCAGTCGGGCGTAATCCTCCGCTTTGGCGTTCATCCGCACGTTATTGTCCTGATCAATGGCGCTTTTCCACGGCGGTACAAAGGCTGCCATGACTTCCTGATTCAGTACCCCGGATTGCCAGGCCCTGGCGGCATGCTGATGGGATCGCAGCGCCAGCGCATCCTGTGCTTCGCGCGTGATGCCGTGACGCTTAGCCATCTGCTCCGCA
This sequence comes from Pantoea alfalfae, assembly GCF_019880205.1. NCBI lineage: Bacteria > Pseudomonadati > Pseudomonadota > Gammaproteobacteria > Enterobacterales > Erwiniaceae > Pantoea > Pantoea alfalfae. The sequence continues at coordinate 1,213,748 of NZ_CP082292.1, read as the reverse complement.
GTATCGCCCATGCGCAGGCCGGTCGAATACTCCGCCACTGCGGGCGGGACCGGCAGCAGATCACGCGGACGCAGACGCCGCAGGATGTGCAGTTTTTGACCGAAGCTGCGGGCTTTATTGAGATCCACCAGCGCGCGGGCCAGCGTTTTACTGACCCCAATCGGCAACACCGACGAAGAGTCCGCGCCACCGGCAATACCGGCAGAGATGGTGCCCGCCAGCAGACTTTCTGCCACATTCGCTACCGCCTGAAAGCTGGTGGCGCAGGCACGGCTGACGCTGTAGGCATCGGTATGCACACTCAGCCCGCTGCTTAATACAATTTCACGCGCAATGTTCGGCGCTTCCGGCATCTGCACCACCTGCCCAAAGACCAGTTGCTCGATCACCTCAGCCGGCAGTTCACTGCGCGCCATTAATTCGCTGACCACCATACGTCCCAGCTCAATGGCGGGAATGCCATGGAAGCCGGTCGCCTGGCGTAAGAAAGGGGTGCGTAATCCGTGGGTTATTGCGATGCGTTCACCATCACGCGTCAGCAGCGGCTGCGCTTTGCTCATTGTTCTCACCTGTGGCTGGGACTGTGGCATCATTGCCTGAAGAGGTCTGACCTGATCAGTGTTAACCACAAGCGGGTGAGCCGCCAATACCGGAAAGGAAAAAGTGCGAAGAGAAACACGAAAATGAAAAACGCCGCATTAATGCGGCGTTATGAGACTTAACGCAAACCGAGCTGAAAAATCATCGTTTCAGCCTGGCAGCTGAAAGTAAAATCGATATCCAGCTGCACACCCTGATTCACCTCACTGAAGCGTGACTCAATCACACAGGGTTCCGATTCAACTTCACGTGCACGTTCGGTGAGGAGAGCTAATTTGGCTTCCGCATCGGCACGCTGAGCAAACCACTCCGACCAGCTGGCGGTGCAATCGGTATTATCCATTACCGTGCCCACATCAACACAACAACAGGCTGCTGTTTCGGTCGCACTGCATTTTTTAATGGCATCAGTCATTTCATTCTCCTGACCAGCGATCTGGTGGGTTGAGCGATTTTATGGCCGAAATTTTACCTGCTCGCGTAAAGATGCGCCATGTACATGGCGCTAAGTGACGAATATCACAATAAAAATTGATCCAGAACAAACTGGAATCGGTATGCTGTGCAGAATCAGGGCTGTTTTGTTATGCAGATCGAATTTTAAACGATCAAACCTGAAATATTTTAAAAACAATATTGCAACATGCACACAGGTCGGACCTATACTCTCCGCACTGGTCTGATATGTGCGTTTTACATCAGTCCCTACAATCCGCCGTCCTTTGTTACGCGACGTTATAGCGTTAAATAATAATTCACATGAGGTTGTGGTCATGAACCATAAAAACCTGTTTGCAAAGTCAGCCGTGGCGGCTGCAGTGGCGCTTGTCTCTTCACACGTTTACGCAGCTGGGTTTCAGTTAAATGAGTTTTCTACGATTGGTTTAGGTCGCGCATATTCAGGCGAAGGGGCAATGGGCGATACGGCGGCATCAGCCAGCCGTAACCCGGCGACGATGGCATTAATGGATCGTCCGGAATTTTCACTCGGTGCGGTCTATATTGCGCCAGATGTCAATATTAGTGGTCGCAGTCCCAGCGGACGCAGCCTGGATGCTAATAATATTGCCCCGAATCAGTGGGTTCCCAATATTCATTATGTCCAGCCCATCAACGATCAGTGGTGGATCGGCGCGTCTGCAACCTCTAACTATGGCTTAGCAACAGAGTTTAATAATGGCTACACCGCGGGGGGTTACGGCGGTAAAACCGATCTGGTGACTGGCAATTTTAATCTCAGCACCGCGTACCGTTTAAATGAACATTTTAGTTTTGGCGTCGGTTTTGATGCGGTTTATGCCAAAGCCAAAATTGAACGCTATGCCGGTGAGTCAGGCGCAAGACTGGGCGTTCCGGCTGATACGCAGGTTGCCCATCTGAAAGGCGATGAGTGGGGATATGGCTGGAACGCCGGTGTCCTGTATGAAGTGGATGAGAATAACCGCTTCGGCTTTACCTATCGTTCAGAAGTGAAAGTCGACTTCGATGGCGATTACAAAAGCAGCCTCTCTTCCCGACTGAATGCAGTGAATAATCCGGAAGTGTCAGGTGTGCCGTTTGGCACCAATGGTACCACCGTTCCTGGCGCGTTAACCCTGAATCTGCCAGAGATGTGGGAAGTATCGGGCTGGCATAAAGTGGCACCGCAGTGGGCGGTTCACTACAGCATGGCGTACACCAGCTGGAGCCAGTTCCAGGAGCTGAAAGCCACTGGCTCTAACGGCCAGACGCTGTTCTATAAAGATGAAAGCTTCCACGATGCCTACCGCATTGCACTGGGCACAACCTATTCCTACGACAAGAACTGGACGTTCCGCACCGGTATTGCGTTTGATGACAGCCCGGTTCCGGCCGATAAGCGCTCTATCTCTATTCCGGACCAGGATCGTTTATGGCTGAGTGCGGGTACGTCTTATGCCTTTAACGATGATGCCTCGGTTGATTTAGGCATCTCTTATATGCACGGACAGAAAGTGACGGTGAAAGAAGGGCCTTATACCTTTACCTCTGAAGGTAAAGCCTGGCTCTACGGTGCGAACTTTAATTACAAGTTCTGACTGGATGGTACGATCATAAAGGGCGACTCTGGTGAGTCGCCCTTTTTTATGGACGTGGATCGCTTAATGGTTCAGGGAGCATACGCCTTGCACAAAGACGCAAAACCGCCATCCCTGGCTGCTCAGCGCGGGCGATTACTCGGCGTCAATATCCTTCAGGTCATCCTGAATCGCGGCTGCGTTAGGATTATCTTCCGGCTTGAGCTTGCCGCCACGTGCCAGGAAGTCGTGACGCTGGAAGTACGCGTTACGGATAAAGGCGTACGGATCGCTCTGCTGTTTCAGGATTGCATCAGAGTCCAGCAGCTGCGCGCGGGTCTCAATCCCTTCAAGCGTCCATTTACCAATCGACATTGGCCAGGTCAGCCAGCCGAGGATCGGATAAAGCGTATCAACGTAGTCGCCGCCATCCTGACGCACCGTGAAGCTGCCGTAAGCAGGCAGCTCAACATAAGGCCCGTAGCCGACGCCATAGTGACCAAGCGTGGTACCGAAACGGTGCGGCTCTTCACGCGCCAGTTCCGGGTTCGCCTTGCCGGCAACGTCAATGAAACCGCCCAGTCCCAGCACGCTGTTCAGGAAGAAACGGGTAAAGTGAATACCCGCATCACGTCCGTTACCGACCAGAATGGCGTTGACCATACTGGCTGGCTCTTCCAGGTTGCCGAGGAAATTGCTCAGCCCGGTACGTGCCGGGACCGGCACATAATCACGCCAGGCCACAGCGACCGGACGAAGCACGTACGGATCCAGCACGTTGTAGTTAAAGTTAAACATCGTGCGGTTAAAGCCTTCAAATGGATCGCTGCGCTGCGCAGGATCGCTATTCGCCGGCTTTGAACTGGCACAACCCACCAGAAGGACGCTGGCGACAGCCAGGCTGGTCAGGCGATAATTCATTCCAATCTCCCTGTGCGGATGAAAAAGGTCAGCCCATCGTTCAGGTCACAGCCCTGTCGTATCGGCTTATCCGATGAGCATAGCTGACTTTGTGCCAGAGGCAGCAGGCAATGGCACGCATCATTTCTAACGTTATCATTTTGACGTTCAGGGTAGCTGCTTATTGATCTCCACCGCGATCGGCTGATGCCCATCCCAGGGCGTCACCGCGCTCAGACCCAGCCAGTCGCCTGGCTGCGGATTGGCGCTGCCATCGCGGGAAATCCGCACCCGGACCTCAACCTGATGCTGCGCCGAAAGCAGGCGATTCGGCATCATGGCATTGCTGTCATCCAGCGTCAGCGTCAGCGGGAAGTGGCTGAGTGGCATACGCTTAACCGCCACCGGTACCGGTGAATCCCCGTCAGAAACCGAAATATACAACACTCCGTCCTGCGGTAACATTTTTTCTGCCTCTGGGGTCAGCGTCACTGTCAGCGCCAGCTGACGACTCTGCTGCCCGGCGTCGCTTCGGGCCTTTTCAATGCTGCGGGCGATCATCGCGTGTCGCGAATCACCGGCAGGCAACAGACCCAGCAGAGTCTGCCATGCATCAATAGCCTGATCATACTGTTGCTGACCGTAAGCGTTATACGCCAGCAGGCTCAGCGTCCGCAGGTTTTGCGGATCAGCTTTAAGCAACGATTGCAGCAGCAGTGATGCCTGACGGTTATCCTGCGGATCGGCGGATCTTGTCAGCACCTCTGCATAATCCTGCTTCAGCGCCAGATCGTTGGGGGCCAGCTGTAGTGCATGCTCAAAGGCCTGGCTGGCAATCTCCGCATTATTCAGCACCATGCCGAGCCGTCCCAGCATTGTCCAGTCGGCCAGATTATCCGGTTCAGTTTGCAACGCGGTACGCAATCCGAGCTGTAAACGCGCCAGCTCCTCCATGCTTAGCGATTTTGCGCCGGGGTCCATCAGACGGGCGCGCAGCTCAGGATACGCCTGCTGCACCTGCATCCAGCCGGTGTATTGTGCCAGTCCGCCGGTTTTCAGATAAGTCCCCAGCGAAACCGCAACCAGTACGATCAAACCTGGCAGCAGAATCCAGCGGCGGCTGCTGTGTGACCGCAGCGTCTGTGCTGGCGGAATATCCGCCAGGAGTGCCTGCTGTAGCTCCCGCTCCATTAGCGGACGCTCAGCAACGACGCCCTGCGCTTCATCCTGCGCCAGCTCATCTATACGCTGATGATAGAAACGCTGATTAAGGCGATCGCGATCGCCGGCGCTCGCCTGACGTTGCCGCCAGCCTGCCGCCAGAAACAGCGTGCAGGCTGCCAGTAGCAACAAAAAAAGGGTAATCCAGAATGCACTCATTACGGCTTCCTGTCTGACTTCAGTAGCGCATTAAGACGCTGTTGCTCATCTTCATCCAGCTCACTGCGGGTTTTGCGCTGACGACTGCGCAGAATGATCACGGCGCCACCCAGTAGCACAAACAGCGCGGGACCCGCCCACAGAATCAGGGTAGAAGGCGTGACCGGTGGCGAATAGCTGACGAAGTTGCCGTAACGCGCCACCATGTAGTCGATAATCTGCTGGCGACTCTGGCCCTGCTTCATCAATTGATAGACTTTCAGTCGCATGTCGGCGGCAATCATCGCGTTCGAGTCGGCAATGCTGTTATTCTGGCATTTCGGACAGCGCAGTGACGCGGTCAGATCGCGGTATTGCTCTTCCTGAGCCTCCGAGTCAAATTGCAGCGTGTCGATGCTTGCCCACAGGTTGATGCTGAACAGCAGGCCGCAGAGCAGAAACAGCATTTTCATGATCCCGCCTCCGCACTGTATTTTATCCACAAGGGTTTCACTTCCTGCTCCCAGACGCGCGCATTGAGATCGCCCGCGTGGCGATAACGGATGATCCCTTTACCGTCGATCAGGAAGGTCTCCGGCGCGCCATAGACGCCGAGATCCAGCCCCAGCATGCCGTTGCCGTCGTAGAGACTTAGCGCATAGGGATTGCCCAGCGTATTCAGCCAGTTAACCGCCTTCTGACGATCGTCTTTATAGTTCAACCCGACGACGCGAATGCCCTGCTCCGCCAGCGTATTCAGATAGTGATGCTCAGCGCGGCAGGTCGGACACCAGGTCGCCCAGACGTTCAGCAATATCGGTTTACCATCTGTCAGCACGCGCTGATCGTACGTTTTGCCCGGCTGATCCAGTGCTTCCAGCCGGAACAGCGGCACCGGTTTGCCAATCAGAGCCGATTCAAGACGGGTCGGATCGTCACCATCGGCATTACGCGTCAGCTGCCACAGCAGCGCGGCCGCCAGCAGCAGAAACAGCATCAGGGGAATAAACAGGATTTTCTTGTTCATGTCCGTGCCTCCGGGCCCGCTTTTTTGCGCGAACGGTAACGGGGATCAAACAGGCAGAACAGCCCACCCAGCGCCATCAGCGCACCACCGAACCAGATCCAGCGGACAAAGGGTTTGTAGTAGATGCGTACGGCCCAGCCGCCATCCTCCAGCTCCTCTCCCAGCGCCGCGTAAAGGTCGCGGCTGAAACCGCCATCAATCGCCGCTTCGGTCATCATGGTGCGGGCGGCGGTATAAAAGCGTTTTTCCGCCTGCAGCGTCGCTTCATGTTTGCCATTGCGTGTGACATCAATAATGCCCATGCCGCCACTGTAGTTAGGCCCCTGCAGATTCTGCACGCCACGGAAGACAAAGTGATAATGATGAATATCGACGCTATCACCCGCTTTCATCCGCACGTCGCGTTCCACGCTGTACTGCGTACTGAAGGCAATGCCAATCACCGTCACACCCACGCCAAGATGGCCCAGCACCATGCCCCAGTGGCTGCGTGACAGGTGACGTAAACCCACAAAGAACGGATGACGATGGGTGGCGCGCTCATGCAGTTCCAGCAGCGTCAGCACGATAATCCAGAGCGACATCAGCAGACCCACCACCGTCATCGCTTCGATGCGATCCTGCAGCCACCAGGGAACGATCATGGAACAGGCCAGAGTGACAATCAGCGCCAGCGCCAGCCGTTTTGCCAGCTTCTGCGGTTCATCGCGACGCCAGCGCACCAGCGGGCCGATCCCCATCAGCAAAGCAAACGGTGCCATCAGCCAGCTGAACATCGTGTTGAAGAAGGGTTCACCGACCGAAATGCTGCCCAGCCCCAGTTGCTTGTGCACCAGTGGCAATAGCGTGCCAAGCAGCACCACCAGCATCGCGGCAATCAGCAGCACGTTATTACCCAGCAGGAACGATTCCCGCGACCAGGTTTCATTCTGAACCCGGCCACGCACCTGCCCGCCTTTAATGGCGTAGAGCAGCAGTGAACTGCCGATAACGATCACCAGAAACGCAAGGATGAACATCCCGCGCGCCGGATCGGAGGCAAAAGAATGCACTGACACCAGCACGCCGGATCGTACCAGGAATGTCCCCAGCAGGCTAAGCGAAAACGCCGTAATCGCCAGCAGCACGGTCCAGGCTTTAAAGGTGCCGCGCTTTTCGGTGACTGCCAGCGAGTGCATCAGGGCCGTGCCCGCCAGCCACGGCATAAATGAGGCATTTTCAACCGGGTCCCAGAACCACCAGCCGCCCCAGCCCAGTTCGTAATAGGCCCAGGCCGAGCCAAGGACGATACCAATCGTCAGAAAGATCCAGGCCGCCGTCGTCCAGGGACGCGACCAGCGCGCCCACGCGGTATCGAGCCGTCCGGCCATCAGTGAGGCGATGGCAAAGGCAAACGCCACCGAGAAGCCGACGTAGCCCATATAGAGCAGCGGCGGATGGAAAATGAGACCGATATCCTGCAGCATCGGATTCAGATCATGCCCGTCTATCGGAAAGTCCGGCAGCGTGCGGCTAAACGGATTGGAGGTCAGCAGGATAAACAGCAGGAAGCCGAGGTTAATCATTCCCATGACCGCCAGCACGCGCGCAAGCGCATCCTGCGGCATCCCGCGGCTGAAGATCGCCACCGCCAGTGTCCAGGTGCTGAGCAGCAGCACCCACAGCAGCAGTGAACCTTCGTGCGCGCCCCAGGTGGCGGCGATGCGGTAGTAGACCGGCAGCAGACTGTTGGAGTTCGTGACGACATAGGCAACGGTAAAGTCGTTGCTGATAAAGGCCCAGACCAGCAGCGCAAACGCCGCCGCGATGCAGACAAACAGGCCGCAGGCCAGCGGACGCGCCATTGCCATCAGGCGGGCATCCTGGCGCACCGCGCCCCACAGCGGATAACTGCTCAGCAGCAGCGAAAGCCCCAGCGCCAGGCAGAGCAGAAAGGTTCCGATTTCAGGCATCATGAGGATTTATTTCCCGCCTGATATAACGACTGCGGGCCGATGTGATTACTTTTCATGGCGTCTTCAATCTCCGGCGGCGTGTATTTCTCATCATGTTTCGCCAGCACTTCTTTGGCGATCACCTGGTTGCCCGCCGCCAGCACGCCCTGTGCGACAACGCCCTGCCCTTCCCGGAACAGATCCGGCAGGATGCCTTCAAAACTGACGCTGACCACACCGCGCGCATCATAAAGTTTGAACGATACCGCCAGGGTATTGGGATCGCGCCGGACGCTGCCGGGCATGACCATGCCACCGACGCGCAACCGCTGACCCGCTTCCGGCTTCTCGTGCGCCTCGCCTTTACCGTAGAGGATTTCACCCGGGGTATAGAACAGATCGATGTTTGAGCGTAGCGCATACATGACCAGCGCGGTGGCCAGGCCGAGGCCGAGCAGGATCGCTACTGCCGCATAGAGACGGTTGCGTCGACGGATATTCACAATGTCTCTCCTGCCGCTTCAGCCGCGGCTTTTTTCGTTTTCGCCGCCCGGATGCGGCGTTCCCGCGCCTCGCGCTGGCGAATCTCAGCCAGCAGGCGACGTCGCAGCAACAGGGTATGCAGCGTCAGGCCGATAAGCGGAAGCAGCGTGCAGATAACCGCCAGCCAGACGAAGAAGGCGTAGCCCCCCATCGCAAAGAAGGCGTACCAGGAGGTAAATGCCGGGGTCATGCCTGCTCTCCCTGCTTCGCCACATCTATCGCCCAGGGACGATGACGTTCAGTTAACAGGATCAGGTTGCGCAGCCGCATCAGCGTCAGCGTGATAAACAGCAGCAGATAACCGAGAATCGCCCAGCGCAGCGGTGTGCGCATGACCGGCGCAATTGCCTGCTGAAGAATGCCTGATGAGCCCTGATGCAGGGTATTCCACCACTGCACCGAGAAGTGAATGATGGGCAGATTGACCACGCCGACCAGAATCAGAATTCCGGCGGCCCGGCCTGCGGTGCGGCGGTCATCAAAAGCGTGATAAAGCGCAATCACACCCATATAGAGGAACAGCAGCACCAGTTCCGAGGTCAGACGCGCATCCCAGATCCACCAGGTGCCCCACATCGGCTTGCCCCAGGCGGACCCGGTGACCAGCGCAATAAAGGTAAAAACCGCGCCCACCGGAGCCATGGCGGCAGAGACCAGATCGGCCATTTTCATCTGCCACACCAGACCAGTAAAGGCAGCGATAGCCATTGAGGCATAGATGCCCATCGACCACATCGCCGCGGGTACATGGATATACATGATGCGAAAACTGTCGCCCTGCTGATAGTCAGCAGGGGCAAATCCGAATCCCCATACCCAGCCCAGCAGCAACGACGCCAGCCCTGCAACGGCAAACCAGGGCACCAGTCGCCCCGAAAATTGATAAAGCCGTTCAGGCCTGGCCAGCTGATGTAACGCTTTCCACATATCAGATGCTCACATTAACGATAAAAGAGTATTGCCGCGTCTTTTACGCGCGGTGGATACAAGCCGGTTACTGCAAAGTAATGCGTAGCGCCGCTGCCGTGGCAAAGGGCGCGAGCGTGGCGCTGCCCAGCAGCATCGCGCCGAGAATCGCCAGATAACCACCAATCGGCAATCCCTGACTGGCTGCCTCCATCGCCGCGCTGGCGAAGATCAGGACAGGAATCGCCAGCGGCAGCACCAGCAGGCTCAGCAGCACACCGCCACGCCGTAAACCCACCGTCAGACCCACGCCAATAGCGCCGAGGAAACTCAGGGTTGGCGTGCCGAGCAGCAGCGTCAGGGCCATCGCCCTCCAGCCATTAAAATCCAGCGACAGCAGCAGCGCGGCCAGGGGCGACAGAATGATCAGCGGCACACCGGTGACCAGCCAGTGCGCCACCACTTTGCCAATGACCGTTACCGGCAGTGGCGTGGGGAGCAGTATCAGTTGCTCCAGTGAGCCATCACTGAAGTCATCGCGAAACAGCCGTTCCAGCGCCAGCAGCGACGCCAGCAGTGCGGCAACCCAGGCAACGCCCGGCGCAATGCGCGCCAGCTGTTGCGGGTCAGGTCCGATTCCCAGCGGAAACAGGGTAATAATAATCAGGAAAAACCAGAGCGGATTAACCACATCCGCACCGCTGCGAAAAGCGATGCGCAATTCACGCTGGATGAGGCGAAACAGCATCAGCCTGCCTCCCCGTCGTCGAGGCGAATTTTACGCACCTGCGCAGCATCCGCGGGCAAATCCTGATGGGTTGTCAGGATCACTGCGCCACCGTTATCGGCATGCCGGGCGAATTTCGCCATTAATTTTTTAACACCCGCTTTGTCGATAGCGGTCAGCGGCTCGTCGAGAATCCAGATGCGGGCCTGGCTGAGCCACAACCGCGCCAGCGCTACCCGACGCTGCTGGCCCGCCGACAACCGGCTGACCGGCACCTCTTCGTCACCCGTGAGGTCGACACTTTCGAGTGCTGCAAAGATCTGCGCATCATTGCAACCGGGATGGTAAAAGCGCAGATTTTCCAGCGGCGTGAGTACGCCTTTGACACCGGGATGGTGGCCAAGATAAAGCATCGCCTGATGCCAGGCTTCGCGCTGCCGCAGGATGGGCTGCTGTTGCCAGCGTATTTCACCCTCTTCCGGACGGCTAAGACCCGCCAGCAGGCGCAATAACGAGGTCTTTCCGGCACCATTGGGGCCTTCAATCTGCACAATGTCACCAGCAGAGACACGAAAAGAGAGCCGCCGGAACAGCGCGCGTTCGTCGTATGCACAAGTGAGCGTAATGATTTCCAACATCGAGGGGAGAATCGCACCAGCTAAAAGTGGCCGGGATATTACCACAATGTTGCTGTGGGCCGAAGTGTGAGCTACCGCTCAGTTTCGATACCAGTAGCTTATTCGTGCGATATCGCAAAGAGTCTGAATAAAAATGCAGTTCCGAAAAACGTTGTTACGCTTATTCGCACTGGTCGTTACATTATCAGCAAATAAAAAACGGCTACGCTTATTACGCGACAGCACTATCACCCGGAGAAAATATGAAGCCTTCATCAGGTAATGAACAGGGTCCAAACGACGTAGAGAGTGAAGAGAAGGATAAGGGCACTGACATCGAAGTCGATGAGGAGGCTTTACCCTCCCGCGCCGCCGCCATCCATGAAGAGATCCGCCAGGATGGGGAGAAGGAGCTGGAGCGCGACGGTGTGGCGCTGCTCTGGTCAGCCATTGCGGCGGGCTTATCCATGGGTGCCTCGCTGATGGCGAAGGGGATATTTCAGGTGCATCTGGATGGCGTACCCGGCGCATTCCTGCTGGAAAACCTCGGTTATACCTTTGGTTTTGTTATCGTTATTATGGCGCGCCAGCAACTGTTTACTGAAAATACCGTTACCGCCGTGTTACCAGTGATGCACAAACCGACCTGGAGTAATGCGGGTCTGCTGTTGCGGTTATGGGGCATTGTTTTATTCGGAAATTTAATCGGTACGGCACTCGGTGCGCTGGCGTTCAATGAGATGCCGATATTTGACGATGCCACCCGTCAGGCCTTTACCAATATCAGCATGAAGGTGATGGAACACACCCCTGGCGAGATGTTTGCTAATGCGGTGATTTCCGGCTGGATTATCGCCACCATGGTCTGGATGTTCCCCTCTGCGGGCGGCGCTAAACTGCTGGTCATTGTCATGATGACCTGGCTGGTTGCGCTGGGCGATCTCGCACATATCGTTGTGGGCTCGGTCGAAGTGCTCTATCTGGTGTTTAACGGCACTATCAGCTGGCATGAATTTTTGTGGCCGTTTGCCCTGCCGACGCTGCTTGGCAACATTACCGGCGGCACCCTGATTTTTGCGCTGATCAGCCACGCACAGATCCGTAATGACATGAGTGAGGCGGCAGTAGCGAAAGCGAAGGCGGAAAAACGGAAGCAGGAGAAACGCCGTCAGCGCGAAGAGCAGGAAAAGGCGGAGTAACAGTCAGTCAATCAGAGTCATGCTGTGCAGGTTTTGCTGGCAGCATGACTCCGTGACACACTGACGGCAAAAAGATGGAAATCGTTCGCTGAGGAAAGATGAGTATGCAAGAGCAGCTATTATCGTTTGCATTTAGCGCTCATCAACCGTAAATTAATTTGACCTCTTGTCAATTTACTTCTTAATACCTTCAGAATATTCCCATCCTGGAATACAGGTTAATAGAATCTGAAAGCACCTAACAAAATCCTTTCCTTATATTAACCCTCATCAGCATTTGAATAAATATATATAACCCTCAACATATATTGCACGACCGGATTTTTTGTTACATTTACCGCCAACAGGAAAGCTTAATTCCTGACGCGATGCTGTAAAAACCGGACTGGTAACTTATTTATTTTTTTGCTTTAATTTTATTAAGGCGAGAAAAAGTTAAGTCCTGAAAAAACATTTATTTTCGCGCCTGGCCACTTCCTGTTAATTACACACAACCAGGACCGGGTAATTAATCCTGCGTCATCACGTTAAGAGCTTTTTTAATGTAGCAACGCACGCCACATTAATCAGACTCAATAATAGGATTATAAAAATGAAAAAATTAGCGTTTAATAAAATCACTGCAGGAATTGCCCTGTTAATGACCTGCCAGGTCGCTTTCGCCACCTCGACTACCGCTGACGTCGGCGGTGGCACAATCACCTTTTACGGTGCGGTGACTGATGCAACCTGTAACGTAACAACTAACAGCGGAAGTGACTTCGCCGTTGATTTAAATCCGGTCACCAGCAGCGACATGGGAACTACGGTCGGTGTCATTCCGACGAATGCAAAACAGTTTACGCTGAATGTCGATGGCTGTTCGGGTTTCAACAGCACTAGCACTACAGCGCAAACGCTGAAAATCACCTTTTCAGGCGGAAATGTTTCTGATGATAACACCTACCTGAAAAACACAACCGGTACCTCCAGCGGTGTAGGCATTGGTATTACTAAAGATGGTAGTCAGCTGGTTACCCTGAACACGGCGCTGGACACTGGCCTGAAAACCACCTCTTCAGATGGTACAAACTTTGATACCGCACCAGCTTCTGGCGCTATTAACTACTATGCCAACTACTACAACTACGGTGGCGCAGCAGTAACAGCCGGTTCAGTAGTGACCACTGCAACTTATACCTTCAATTACGATTAATTGTAAAACAGGATATTTCGCTCAGACAAGGATGTCTAAAAATGAGGACTGAAAATGAAACTCGTTTCTTTAGGCACATTGCTGTGCATTATTTCATTAAGCGCAAACGCCAGCGTGGTGATGAATAATACGCGTGTTATCTATAGTGGTGACAGGAAAAGCGTCAACGTACAGCTCGTCAATAAATCAGCAGAAGCTCATCTCGTTCAGTCATGGATAGACAACGGAAATCCTGATGCGAAGCCTGAAAACCTCCGGCTGGCACTGGCTGTCGTACCCTCGGTAGTGCGCATCGGCGCCAATGATGGCCAGATTCTGACTGTAGTAAAAAACAATCTGGCAGCCTCGCTGCCAAAAGATCGTGAAAGCCTCTTCTGGCTGAATTTCATTGATATCCCACCTAACCCGAAAGATAAAAGCGGTAGCTACCTCCAGTTCGCTGTCAGAAACCGCGTCAAAGTTTTTTATCGCCCCGCTAATCTGAGTGTCGATCAAAATAAACTACAGGATTATCTTAAGCTGACCCATGATAATAATGGTATTTGTATTAATAATAGCTCGCCCTATTACGTCACCGTGGCAGGATTAAGCAAAGTCAGGAATGGCAGCAAAAAAGATAACCTGCTGCAGGAAACCGTGCTGGCAAAACCCTTTAGTTGCGCTTCGACAGGTAAGTCTGCGGGCTTGTCCATCCAGGGGAAATTTTATCTGACATATATTGATGATTTCGGAACCTTAAGAACAGTTGATATCAGCCGCTAATGAACACCAGACTGACTCTTTTAAAAACAACGTTACTTTTCATCAGCATCGCTGTGTGTATTCGCAGCTATGCTGAGGAAGAATTTAATCAGGGCTTTATGCTCGGTAGCGCCTCGAATGAAGCCTGGTCCGGTGAGAGAAACCCTATCTCTCCTGGCGTCTACAGCGTGGATATTTATGTTAATAAAGAGTGGAAAGGTAATCATCAGCTAAGAGTAGAAGGGAATGGCGTCTTTCTTATTGCCAGAAAAGATATCAGTGCTTTAGATATCAAAAGCGACCCTGACGCACACAATAAGATACTGACGCCGCTGAACCAGGATTGGGTTGACCTGCAGGATATTCTCACTGGCGACGCGCTTAAGTTTCGTCAGGATATTTTCCAGCTGGATATTACCGTCCCGCAGGCTCGTATTATTGCGCACGACCGCAACTGGATGCCGCCGGAACTGTGGGATAAAGGTATCACCGGACTTTTCACTAATTACAGCGCAATCTATTCCGGAGGAAAATACAATAACAGTAATGACCAGTCGAACCTCTACCTGACCCTGAACAGCGGGTTTAATGTTGCTGACTGGCATCTGCGCGATAATAGTTACTATTATCGAAATCAGACCGATTCAAGATGGATTAACCGTTCTCGTTATATTGAAAAATCTCTACCTTCAATAAGCTCGACGGTTAAAGTGGGTGAAGATAATACCAGTTCATCCTGGTTTGACAGTGTAAAGTTCCGTGGCGTGAGTCTGACTAAAGATCTCGGCATGCTGCCGGACAGCTACCGAACTTATATGCCAGTGATCAGCGGCATAGCACAAACCAATGCGATAGTTAAAGTGCTGCAGGATGACCGGATCGTTTTTCAGCAAAGCGTACCCGCGGGCCCTTTTGAGTTTAGTGATCTGATGCCAACCGGTTCACGTTCCGATCTCTATCTGGTGATTGAAAACGCGGATGGCAGTAAAACTACAACCGTCATTCCTTATTCGTCTGCAGGCAGCCTGCTCAGGAGCGGCTCAACCGACTGGGCAATGTATACCGGTAAATTCAAAAGTGACGCCCTGTTCAGACAGAGTAATTTTTTACAGGCAGAGTACAGCCGGGGGATCAATAATTATCTGACGCTGGTGACCGGTGCCATAGCTGCCGAAAAATATCAGTCCGGACTGATTGGTACCGGTCTGCTCGTTCCGTGGCTCGGAACACTCACCACCAGCTATCAATATACCCAGGCAAATTTAGCAGAGGATAAGCAGCAGGGTGAGAAAGTCCGGGTAGCACTGAATAAACATTTTCCAACCCGAACATCCGTCACTGTTGCGGCCTCTTACAGCGACAAAAATTTCATTACGCTGAGTCAGGCAGACACTACCGCTGAATATATCAGTGACCGTATAGGCTATCGAGCTCAGGAAAAGAACAGTCTGAACCTGGCAATTGATCAACAATTGCCAGCCGGTTTCGGCAGGTTAAACGCCAGCCTGTACGCTGTGGGTTACTGGAATACCGAAAAAGTCTCTCGCCAGTTTAGTGTGGGATGGAGCAATACTTATAATCAGATTTCCTGGTCAGTTAACGCAGGCAAAAGAATCTATACCAATGCTGAACTGTATGAAGAGAATCGCAGTAAGGCGGTTTATCGCCAGGAAGAGTACGCCAGTTTAACACTCAGCATTCCCTGGAGCCTATTTGGGCACGATGGCACAGTCAGTGCTTCATCCAGTGTTGAGGGAAGCCAGTCAAGCGCCTCGCTGGGCTGGAATGAAAAGGTTTCAGACGCGTTCAGGTATAACCTGTTAGTGAATAATCGAAGCCGTGACGGTGCCTCATCCGGCGGTTATTTCTCTTATGCCTCTCCGTGGTCGACCTTTACCGGGAATCTGACACAGGGCGAGAAATATACCCAATATGGCGCGACGGCTTCGGGAACGATTCTGCTCTCTCAGCACGGCTTGCTAACGTCACCACAGACCGGTAATCACTTCGTGATTATTGATGCGCCAGGCGTTGCGGGTGCGAAAGTTAATGGTAACGCGACAATTTATACTAACAGTCAGGGTAAGGCGCTGGTGCCCTTCGCGACGCCGTGGCGTAAAAATACGTTTTATCTTAACTCTGAATCAGCCAGTGATATTCAGGGAAATATAAAAAAAATTGCGCCGTGGAAAGGCAGTATTTCTTATGTGAAATACATTACGGATACCCGTAAAACCTTTTCTCTGCAGGCGCGCTATACAGATGGAACGCCGCTGGCGTTTGGTGCCGCTCTGTTCGACCGTAAAGGTGGCGAATTAGGGTATGTGGCGCAGGGTGGGCTTATTTACGTTAAAGCCGATACCCTGCCTGACTATATTCTGGCACGGACCGATAAACAGCAGTCCTGCGTAATTAAAAACGCGGTTCTCACCGGAGATAATCTATGCACACGTTTATAAAGAATCTGTTAATCGCCTCGGGATTATTTTTCGCACTCGCCATCGTTTCAATTAATCAGGCGCTGGCATATTGTAACCCTTATACGCTGGCTACTGATAAGGCGACTGTTGCCACTTCCACAACAAGTGATATTGATCTGGCTAATATGCTTTCACTGGCAAGCAGTTATTCCGTCACCAGTAGCTCAAATTTTTCGGCATTTAAACTGGGCTGTGCCAATGGTGGTGAAACCCTCTATTACCGTAACGGTCTTGAAGGCGGCTACACAGTAAAATTCACGACAGGCGACCAGGAAAATTACATCAAATTTACGGCATCTCTTCCGGTGACCAGTAAAAATTTTAGTGCGGGACTGTCACAGGATTATCCGGCTTCCGATTTTGATACTGACATTACAATTCATGCTGAAATAACAGACAGCACTACTTATGATACCGCCACCACCAATGGCAAGACAGAACTTCCATTGATGTATTTGATCTCATCGAACGGCAGTACTGCTTATCCTACTGCCAGTGCGCTTCGTGGTCTGGTAGCGACTAAAGCTGCAGCCGCGTCCGCTTCTTATATCGATCTAAAAGGATTTGCGTCGATCGATATCTCATTTGTGCCGGTCAGCACGACCTGCAGCATCCAGAATCAGCAGTTCACCCTGCCTTCTACAACGCTGTTTACCCTTAAATCCGGTGATTACTCGGATACGCGCTTCTCTATTCCCCTCTCCTGCAGTGGAAGCATTGACAGTAAGGCAACGAAAACGTTTAACCTGCGCGCCTATAGTAACGATATTGTTGATAGTGCTAATTATATCGTCAGGAATGCCTCTTCCACCTCTTCAGGCATTGGATTTCAGCTGTTTAACACCCTTTCTGATCCATTGAAATTCACGACCGGTTATGACTCCGCATCAACCTCACTGGCAGCGATGACCAAAGGCAAAGATCTCGTTTCATCGCTGACGGCGATCGATATTGGTGCACGCTATAAAATTTTTGATGCAGCGAACGCATCACCTGGCACCGTGGTCGGCACCATTATTATCTATATGGAATATGAGTAAGCTTACTGGCGGCGATGCGCTTATTTTGGGTTTAGCACCTTCGCCGTCACGACCTGAATAGCAGCAGAAGGAAGACATAAAAGCAGTGTTGCTGGCGGAATGAGCAAACGCACGGCAACCTGGTGAATCTTCAGACCTCTTTCGCTATACTGCACGCCGCGGTCCTCTTAGTTAAATGGATATAACGAGCCCCTCCTAAGGGCTAGTTGCAGGTTCGATTCCTGCAGGGGACACCAGACTTCTCCTCTTTTGAAAACGCCCCCATCATTTAAAACCCTTAAAAATCAACATTATGCTATTAATGACGGCTACACCCCTTTGCCTTTTTTCTGCTCACTTACCATTGATTGTTTAACGGCTATGGCTATGCTCTTCAGACAAATGAATGAACACCTGCGAATGCGTTGTAATCATGACCGGCCGGGTATGGGTAATTGGCTGCATCGAATGCTTCAGATATTTTTTATTTAGATGCATTCTGTTTTATTTCTGCATAACGGGCAGTCAGTTGCTTCAGGTGCATCTCCATCTGAGCTTTGGCAGCAGCAGGCAGAGGTTCGCCTGCGGGATTTTGTGACAATGCCCTTAGCTGCTCTTCAGCCGGTATCGATTGGCTGAAAGACTGCATGGCTGAAAAAACGACTGACTTCAGCTCACTGACCGTTACGTATTTACCTTTCTGCTCATCAAGCCCGTTAAGTCTGTCGCTGAGTTTTTGTAGCGTTGTCATTCCCTGATACCAGTCAGCAAGATGTTCTGTCGGTAATGCAATCGCCTTGAGTTGCTGCTGCCAGTTTTGTGCCAGAGGTTTAGCCTGCTCTGGCGAAAGCACCTGCGCCTGTTTTACAAGCTGTCGACTGAAGTCCATATTCCAGTCAGGCGGCAACTTATCCAGCCTGGCAAGCTGCCGCTGTGTCTGTGCGATAAGATCCTGCGGTAACGGAGTCTGCTGACGCAACATCCCCAACTGTTCAGACGTGAGAGGTGCAGGGAACGGAGCCAGTGAAGCAGCAAGCTGATTCTGTAGAGGGTCTGGCCGGTGAAGAAAATGCCAGCTCCACACTGAAACTATGCTTATTACCAGCATGGTACACATCCCGGCGGAGAAGGATTTCCATTTTTTTATCGGAGTGGGCATAGTTGCCAGCACTTCCACATTTGGCTGCTGTTCCGACTGCGCAACGTAAGCCCTCTTCACTGCACTCTCTGGCGTATCTTCATCCGGATCACCAGCAAAGTCTCTGGTGGATGCTGTCGCATCATTCATCACGGTGGCAGCCAACACGATACCTGGCTGAATGTTCGACCCGCTGCTGGTTATCCCATCGCTGTTTTCCAGCCGGACAGCACTGTTGTGCATCAGGGTACGCAACGTATCGAGCTGACTCAGATGCTTAAGTTCCAGACGCTGCAGTACCTCTCCGAGTCCGGTAAGCAGTTGCTCCGCCCGATACAGGTGGCTGAGGTCGCTGTAATTCAGCGGCAGCGAGCGCATCCGTTGCTGCAGGCGCTGACTCAGGCTGCTGAGGATTTCCATGCGCGCATGGACTGGCTGCGGCCACAGCGCCCCCCACTGATGGCTTATCAGGGCCTCGAGTATCGCCAGCCCTTTATTGAGCCCGGGTAAGCCGGTCAGTTGTGTATGCGCAAGCGTATACCAGGCTGCTGTTTGCAATTCCACACCGTTCTGCTCAAACAGTGAGAGACAGAGTTTTTCGACATAATGCCAGTTCACATCCGGGCGAGCCGGATGTGTCAGCTTACTCAGTTCATGACGCAGGGTGGCATAGTCCGGTAGCGTGCGCGGGTCGCCGCCGGTTTTGATTTTACGCGGGGTGATGTCATTCATGACCAGTTGTCCATTTGACGTACCAGGGACTATTAAAGGTTATTGCTTATGCGGCCTGGCTTTCTGCATATTCGAGACTCTGCAGATACTGTAGCGCCACCGGGTCAGCAATATATTCAACCTGCCCATGATGACGTTCAACCTCATCGATTATCCGGCTGAGCTCGACCCGGAAAAACGCCTTACGCTGCTTAAATCGCCCATTAATATTGATTAATGCTCTTACCGCGACATAAATACCCCAGGCAATGACGCCAATAATAACCAGAAAAATACCCGCAGCATTGTCATCTTTTTTTCTTCTTGTCATATTTTATGTCTCTCCTTTCTTATTTTTATCCTGACGATTTAATTTGAATAACGAGAAGAGAATCTCTGCCCTATCCGACTAATACTGATTCCCTGAGCAAATCGGTAAATGAGTGTATCCGGGCTTACTGGCCATATAGAGGGGAGCGCATGTGGGCTGTCGGGGTTGGGTACTGACCGGTTCGTCATTTTCTGCAACACGTTGCGGCTCCTGCTTTTTCGCAGTTGTCACTTTTTTCGTTTTAGCTTTGGAGTGGAAGTAGACTGTTTAACCGGATTGCTGGTTGCTGAAGAACTATATCCGGAGCAGAATCGCTTCGACTGGCTCAGGCTCCCGTCATTACAGACAAAACGTCCATCCGATGTGCAGTGCGCTATACCGCCTTTTGAACCTGAGCAGGGTTGCCTTCCACGCGCAGCATCGGCTTGTGCCGTAAACAGTATCCCTGAGACCAGAATAAAGATTAATTTTCTCATTTCCATATCCGTTATTTATTTCGTTACTTTGTGGCTAAGTAATCCGAAAGCTATTAACCGCTTCGTCAGGAAAACGAGCAATGATTTAAAGCATTAAAATAATGATTCATTTTCAGCTCCAGCTATGGCAGAAGCGCTAAAATCAGGTCAAAGAAAATGCTTTCATCAAAATGCTGCCCAGGGCGGGATAAAGTACCTGGCGGACTAAAGGTCCAGTTGTTCACCATTCCTGACCGCATGAATAAACGTCCCAGTGAAGTCGTATGTCTCCCATCACGGAAGGTCGCCTCCACGCACCCGTTCACACCCTGACCATAAAGGAACGCCGGCACAAATTTTACAGACCGGTCGTCGATACGCAGAACGAGGGCGGTAACGCCCCTGCCCCATAACGGTTGTTCCGTTTTCATTGGCTTCCTGCCTTAGCTTATGATTTCGCCTTCGGCATCTGGGAAACCAGCGACAGGTTGACGTCCATCCCTTCCACCTGAAAGTGTGGCACGGCGTACAGCTTCACGCGGAAGAAACCCGGATTATCCTCGATATCTTCCACCACAACTTTCGCATCACGCAGCGGGTGAGAGGCCTGTAGCTCGTCGCCCGGGTCGGTCATTTCGGTCACCAGACTGCGCACCCAGGTGTTGAGCTCAAGCTCCAGCAGACGACGGTCTTTGGTTGTGCCGATATTTTCACGCTGAATCAACTTCAGGTAGTGTGCAATACGCGACAGCAGGAAGATGTACGGCAGACGCGCATTGATACGGCTGTTGGCCGTGGCATCCGCTGTGTCATACAGGGCTGGCTTCTGGGTGGAGTTAGCGCTGAAGAAGCAGGAATAATCTCTGTTTTTATAGTAACTTAATGGAATAAAGCCCAGGTTCGCAAACTCAAATTCACGGGTTTCCGGGATCATCACTTCTGACGGGATCTTCACCTGATTGCCGGTACCCAGATCGTACAGATGAATAGGCAGGTCCTGCACGGCACCACCGGCCTGCGGGCCACGAATTTGTACACACCAGCCGTTGTTGATGAAGCTGCGAACCATGTTGGATGCAAAGGCGAAGGATGCGTTAGTCCACAGGTATTTATCGTGATCCGGGCCTTTCACTTCTTCCACGTAGTTAAAGCTGCGTACGGGCACGGTATCCGGACCATACGGCAGGCGACCCAGCACGCGCGGCATCACCAAGCCGATATAGCGGGCATCGTCCGTCTCACGGAAGGATTTCCACTTAATGTACTCCGCACGGTCGAAGTAGTTACCAATGTCCTTGATGGCCGCAACTTCCTCCATCGAATCCTTGAGGAAAAATTTCGGGCCGGCAGAGCCGATAAACGGCATATGTGCTGCAGCAGACACTTTAGAGATGTTGCGCAGGAGCGCGACATCCTGCGCAGACGCATCAAACTCATAAGCGGAAATCAGCGCAGCGATCGGCTCTCCACCCGGTGTGTCATACTCATCGATATATGTGTGTTTATACAGTCCACTCTGAATGATTTCCGGGCTGTCTTCGAAGTCCTGACGCAGATCTTCTTTAGACATATCCAGCAGTTCAACTTTCACGTTCTGGCGGAAATCGGTTTTGTCGACCAGCGATTTCACGCCGCGCCACAGGCTCTCCACTGCCTGGAATTCTTCGCTATGCATTGTCCCTGTTCTATGGAGTGATAGAAACCGCCACAGCCAGTGTCAAATATTAAGAACGGCTTACCCTGCCATAAAACATTCCTGCCATTAAACATTCAGTGAAAAGCAGAACCTGCAGTCAGAAGCGAGTACATTCCATTTACTGGCGATATGACGTGATGAAAGAGCGTAAATCCGAAATTCATTTTTCAGATAAACACTCATGGCGCGAGTTTAGAAATAGTGGGTCAGCCAAAGGAAATGATAATATGTAACCATATGTAACAGGATAAAGTTGCCAACAAAAATCTTATACTGATTTGATACATAAGATTTTTCTTAAGATTCTGCTTGTGAGGCGCATGATAGCTGGGAATAAAAAATGTTTCAGTAAGTAGTTCATTGCGGGATTAAGCAGAAAAATGACCCATAGCTAAAAAGTGCGGTTAATGCTTTTTTTACAGGATCACGGCAGAAAGTGAAAACGGGAACCCACCCAAAAAGGTTAGTTTTTATAGTAAGAAATGTTAATGATTTGTGGCGCTATTATGCGCTGCTAATATTTCTGTTACCGCTAAGAAGTTCATCGACTTTCCCGACGACACGCCGAGGGCGTCATGCCATAAACCTGCCGGAAACGATGGCTGAAGTGGGCTGAAGAGTGGTAACCACACTGAAGGGCAATATCGGTCAGCGTCAGCTCGGGCCGCTCAAGCAACATCCTTGCACGATCCATACGACGGCGCATCACGAACTGGTGTGGTGCCTCGCTAGTGGTATGACGAAACATGCGGGCAAAGTGAAACTCACTCAATGCCGCTTCCTGCGCCAGCACCGCCAGGGTTAAAGGCTGATCGAGATGGGTTTCAATAAATTCCAGAACCCGCCGTAATACCACTGGAGCGAGTCCACCCCGCACCTGGGGCAGTCGCCATTTAACTTCACTGTAGTGCTGCAGCAGATGGGTCAACAGGAGTGTTGATGCGCTGCTCAGCGTCAGCTGGCTGGCGGGCTGTTGCCAGTCGCTGCTCAGCAGAAAGTGTCGATAGAGCTGGGTAATGCGGTCATCAACAGAAAAGATTTTCTCATGCAGGTTTAACTGCGCCGGATTACGGTCCCAGACCCTTTCGGCCAGTTGCCGCAGCTGGTTCTCGCTGCAATAGAGATGAACAAAGGCGAGATCCGCACGCAGATCCCAGGTCGATTCCGTGCCAGCCGGCATCAGACAGAAGCGGTCCGGTGCGCCACCGTTACGCCAGCCATGCGGGGTTTTATGCCAGGTATCGTAGCCGCCCGCTACGTAAAGGCTCAGCGTGTGATGATCGCTGAGGTTTGTCACGCGATCGCCACTATTGAACCAGGCTGCCAGCTGAATGCCGCTGTGAAGCTGCACCTGATCACGCAGTTGTGCTTTGTGGCGTTGCAGCATTTCAAAGGTCTGATAGGTACGCATTGGAGCATCAGTTCAGATAAACAGAAGGCCAGTTTACGGATTGCAGGGGACAGAAAACAGGCCATATCGGGACGGGCGGCAAAAATGCGCAAGATTTTGCAAACCTTGCGCAATCCGCTGCAAGACCAGGGAGCGTTGCGGGTGCAGACTCGGCGTTTTAGGGTGGAGAATCTGGCAATGAACCTGTTTTTGTATCTCTCAGTCGTGCTGATCTGGGGCACGACCTGGATTGCGATTTATGCGCAACAGTCTGCGGGCATAGGGGCCGTAACTGTCGCTGTCTTCTGGCGTTTTTTGCTGGCCTCGCTGGTCATGTTATTGCTGCTTAAGCTGATAAAGCGTCTGCACAGGCTGACGCTGCGCGATCATCTCTTCTGCATGCTCCAGGGCTGCAGCGTCTTTGGCTTCAACTTTGTCTGCTTTTATTACGCTTCCGGCTATATCAGCAGCGGACTGGAGTCGGTCATTTTCTCGATGGCCGTGATGTATAACGCCATTAACAGCTGGATATTTTTCCGTCAGCGCCCTTCCGCACGTCTGATTCCGGCCATCGTGCTGGGCATGGCAGGCATTGTGGCGTTGTTCTGGCACGATCTGCGCAGCACGCAGGCCTCTGCCGGGCTGATGTGGGGCATTGGGTTAAGTGCGCTGGGCACACTGGGATTTTCATTCGGCAATATGATCAGTCAGCGGCATCAGCGTCTGCAACGTGACGTGCTGACAACTAACAGTTACGGCATGTTATACGGTGCGCTGATCATGGCACTGGTCTCGCTGCTGCAGGGTGTTTCGCTGCAGCCGACATGGAATACACAGTGGTTTGGGGCATTGCTCTATCTGGCTATCGTGGGATCGGTGATGGGTTTCGGCGCTTACTTCACACTGGCGGGACGCATCGGCGCCAGTCGGGCTGCCTATACAACGGTCCTGTTTCCGCTGGTTGCGCTGGCACTCTCTACGCGCTTTGAGGGGTATGAGTGGCATGTCAGCGCCATCCCTGGCCTTGTCATGATTCTGCTGGGCAATATCGTGATGTTTGCCCGCTGGCCGGCAAGCCATTGCCGGGTCACTACCTGACACGGAGCGGGCTCAGACCCGCGTCCGGATGGGCATTACGCCCACTGCTGCTGAAGAAGTTTCTGTGGTTGATTGATCGCTTTACGCGCAATCCAGTAAAGCAGAACACGCTCATCGTCACTATCACGATCGGCCATCGACAGCAGTTTTAATGCCAGCGTCGATTTGGTCACAGGCTGTTGTTCTGTACTGAGTTCAATCACCGCCTGACCGATGATGCAGCAAACGTCATCCTCACTGGTACTGGATTCATATGTCCGGTCTTTCATATTTCCTCCTGTTAAGTGAACTGTAAGCATGGCAAATAATCTGTAAACCTGCTCACAGAAAGAGCTATCTGAAACATTATCTTACGGCTAATTACGCTTAATCATTAACATGCCACTTTGCTTACTAGTGACGCAGTGTCGCGCCCCCTTTTGATGTCATTCATACCGCCTGAATGGCATTTCATTCCCTGATACGTTCCGTTCATACCTTTGCTGCTCACGCGCGCGAATCACTGTTTTATTCTGACCGCAGTTTCCAGATTCCCGGACGGGAGAGATAAATTATGAACCAGACTCAACAGGCGTCTTACCAGCGTTCCCGCTGGCTTACATTGTTCGGAACGGTTATTACTCAGTTTGCGCTGGGGTCAGTTTATACATGGAGTTTGTTTAACGGCCAGCTGTCACAGAAGCTGGATGCACCGATCAGTCAGGTCGCATTTTCCTTTGGCCTGCTGAGCCTGGGTCTGGCTATCGCCTCTTCACTGGCCGGAAAATTACAGGAACGTTTTGGCGTACGCCGCGTCACTATTGGCGCGGGTGTACTGATGGCGCTGGGCTTCTGGCTCACCGCGCAGGCTAATAACCTGATGATGCTCTACTTCAGTGCCGGACTGTTGGTTGGTCTGGCCGATGGCGCCGGTTATCTGATGACGCTCTCAAACTGTGTGAAATGGTTCCCGGAGCGTAAGGGGATGATCTCGGCCTGTGCAATTGGCGCTTACGGCCTTGGCAGTCTGGGATTCAAGTTTATCTGCGGAACACTGCTGGTGACGGTCGGTCTGGAGCAAACCTTTATGATCTGGGGCGTGCTGGCCATGTCGATGATTATTCTCGGTGCGCTGCTGATGCGTGAAGCGCCACTGCAACAGACCGGAACCACCGCTAAAGGTCAGCAACATGCGCGGGATTACACGCTGGCCCAGTCAGTGCGTCTGCCGCAGTACTGGATGCTGGCGCTGATGTTCCTGACCGCCTGTATGAGTGGACTCTATGTGATAGGGGTTGCCAAAGATATCGGCGAAGGTCTGGTGCATCTCTCCACGCAGACTGCTGCCAGCGCGGTAACGGTGATTGCAATTGCCAACCTGAGTGGCCGTCTGGTGCTGGGTGTGCTCTCTGACAAAATGCTGCGCATCCGGGTCATTTCGCTGGCGCAAATTGTGTCGCTGATTGGTATGAGTGTGCTGCTGTTTACCCGGATGAATGAGGTCACCTTCTTCCTGTCACTCGCCTGTGTGGCCTTCAGCTTTGGCGGGACCATTACGGTGTTCCCGTCGCTGGTCAGTGACTTCTTTGGACTCAACAACCTGACAAAAAACTATGGCCTGCTCTACCTGGGCTTTGGTATCGGAAGCGTGCTGGGATCGCTGGTCGCCTCGCTGTTTGGTGGTTTCACCGTTACCTTCAGCCTGATTATGACGCTACTGGTCATCTCCCTGTTTCTGTCGCTTACCATTCGCCTGCCGCAAAGTCCCGTCACAACAGAACCTGTGTTGCAACGTCACTAATCACGGGCAACGACCACGGGCCGCCATTACGCGGCCCGTTAACGTTTAGCCGCGGAATCGCGGCTCTGCTATTCCTGCCACCGCGACGTCCACGGCAAAGATATCGCCGGACTGCGGATAGCGCGCCAGTTCCTCTTTGGTGCGATCTTCACGTGAACTGGTAATAAACAGCGTTTTAAGATCGGCCCCGCCAAAGGCCACCATGGTTGGCCACTTCACCGGCAGCAGAATCTCATCGACAATGTCACTGCTCTGCGGATCGATACGCACCACGCGTCCGCCATCAAACTGTGCTGACCAGTAGAAACCTTCGCTATCCACCGCGGCACCATCCGGTAATCCACCTTTCGCGTCGAAACGGCGGAACAGGGTGCGTTCGCCCGGTTCGCCCTGCGCGTTTAATGGATAGCGATAGAGCGATTCATTCGGCGTGTCACTGTGATACATCCAGCGCCGGTCGGGAGAGAAGGCCAGCCCATTGGAAATTTTAATATCACGCGCTTTGACCTCCAGTTTCAGGTCAGGCGTCACGCGGCACAGCAGCCCGCCATTTTTATCCTGCGGTTCCCACAGGCTGCCGCACCAGAAGTTACCCCACGGATCCACACGGCCATCATTAAATCGACTCTTAGCGGCCACACCGGGATTCTCTGCAATCTTTTTCTCGGGTTTACCCTGCGCATCCAGCAGCCAGACACCGTTGCGCAATGCGGCTATCAGCCCGCCCTGCTCACGCAGACCGATGCATCCCACCTCTTCCGCCTGCGGGAAGGTTTGCAGTTCACCGCTGACCGGATCAAAACGGTGAATGGCGGATGCCAGAATATCGACACAGTACAGCACCTGTTCTTCCACTGACCAGAGCGGGCATTCGCCCAGTTCAGCCTGTAAAGCCAGAATATTTTTTACGTTATGCGCCATGTTTCTCTCCCATTGAAATGACATGCTAATAATGTAGTGGTAAAAACTTTCAAATGAGAATTATTTTCGCTTGATTTTAAGACTATTCTCTTTGATAGTATTTATTATTCAGTTGATTCCGATTTTTTTATTTCCTGCCGCTGAAGAACAGAGCGATCTGAAATATTCCGTCATATCTTCTTAAATAACTCTACAAAGCCTGCATCTTCACTCCACTTTTACAGCGTAGTGTCATAGTCATTGGAAAAGAGGAGAAGCTTCCGATGAAGAGATTAATTAAAGTCGCTTCGGTGGTTGCGCTGATGACCTTATTAAGTGGTTGTATCATCAGCCCCAGACACGACAATGGCTGGCATCGCGGGGGTGGCGGCGGATATCATGGAGGCTACTATGGAGGTTATCACGGTGGGTATCATGGCGGTCACCATCGCCGCTAACGGGCAAAGATGTCACACAGCATAAAATAAAAGCAGTAACTTTAAGGGCGGGATAATTATCCCGCCCGTTTTATTTAGCTTTTCACAGCATAATTACACTGGAACCACGCTTTCTGCAGTCCCGGAATATGACTCTCCTGCGCAGGTAACGCCTCGACTTTATCAAAGCCTTTATTGCTGCAGTAATTCGCCAGATCAATATCCATTGCATCACGATTGACCTTTACCGGGTCATAACGGTACTGCACGGTATTTGAGCCTGGATCTTCATCAACGCGTTCAAATGCCCCGGGTTTGCTGGCGGTACATCCACTCAGCAGAATCAGCGCCAGTGCGCCGGTAATTAATTTTTTCATTTAGTTATCCTCACGTTGTCACGCAGTGTATGACGCAGCATGCCACGCATCCATAAGATTAATGCGCGAAAAATCAAAAATTGAGAAGCTTTAGCCGATTAATTCAATACGATTAAACGGCTATTACTATCAGTCCAAAAGTGACAGGATATATTCAGACCAAACGAAGACTGCACCACACCAGGAAATGCCAAAAATAAAAATCTGCTCCTCTCTCTTCCCTGCCCGCGTTTAGCGGGCTTTTTTTCGCCCGCTAAACGCGAGTTTACTGGCCGGTCAGTGCCACCATTTTACGTAACAGGTTAGCGGCGCGCTTATCAGGTAATGCCAGAACGGCGCTGTAGAGGTCAATTGACATGGCACATAGCGAAGAGCGATCCACCGCCGTGTCGGCAGGCATATTCAGTTGCTGCAGTTTGTCGCCCCACTTCAGATAAAGCCGGCCGACAATCTTTTGCAGATCATCCTGCGCCTGAGCCTTATCAAGGGGCTGCTCGGGTGGCGGACTATTGAGCAGCAGCAGCTCCATGGCATCGGCCTCTTTCTGATTCAGCGAGGCTGGAAGTGTGGTCTGCAAATTGATGCCACCACTGACCTGCGGATAGAGATAACGGAAGCAGAGGCCCGGATCGATCTGGTTCAACGCGCGCATTTCTTCTACCGAGACGCTGATATAGTTAACGACCGCCGCATCTGTTCCGCGCATCAGTCGCTGATTAATCACCTCAATCAGCCAGCCACGCAGTTCACCTGTCGCCCTTTCAGGCTGCTCGCCCGCACGGATCCGCCGGGTCAGCTCCTGAGTCAGCAACAACCATAATGCTGGTTCCTGCGTCTGCAATACCCGATAGCCCGGCATCTTTGCCAGCTGATTCACCGCCTGCTCATGCTGAGCAGTCTGCTGCTGATGCGGCGCGACCCAGCTGAACCAGAGCAGATTTGCCAGTATCAGTGGCAACAGAAAGAGGATCAGCCCCTGCCACAAACGCAGCCGGGTGGTTCTGATCAGCACAATGATAATCAGCGCCAGCAGCGTAAACGCGGCCAGCGTAATAAAAAACAGAGAGTTCATGCTGCGCGATTAATCCTTACGCACATCGATCAGCACAGGACAGTGAGCACGCTCAATAACTGATGCGCTGACCGAGCCTTTTAACAGCCGATTAAAAGAGGAGAGATGGCGACGTCCCATGATAATCATGCTGGCTTTAAGCTGTTGCGACTGGGCAACGATGGTGTCTGCTGCGTCACCCGCCAGAATCATGCCACGCGCATTAATGCCCGCGCGCAATAACGGTGCCAGCGCATGGCGCACCACCATTTCCGCCGTATTCTGCTCATCCTGCGCCGCCACAAAATCGGCGGGATCTTCACCTGCATCGATTTCCATTGGCTGATTGCAGGAGGAGTAAGCAGGATCAACACAGCACAGCACCACCACATCGGCGCGATGCGCCAGCGCTTCTTCAATGGTTAAGGCAACCACTTTCTCCGCGACCGGAGAGTGATCAATAGCCATCAGCAGGGTTTTCATCAGATGCTTATCCTTCTATCGCGGCGACTTTGCCGATTTCACGCACCAGAGCCTCTTTGCACTTCAGCATCTCGTCACGGAAACGGGCTTCGTGACGCAGAAAACGTGCAGAGGGCACCAGCAAAGAGACAGAAAAGCGACCAAACAGTGTATCCAGTGCAAACGCCATGGTAGAGATACCTTCCAGCGTTTCACCGCGATCCACAGCGATACCGGTTTCGCGCACTTCCCTGATAAGTTGCAGCAACTGCGGCAGCGTTTTCACCGTCATATCGGTTAATTCCTGCCAGCCCTCACCGACAATCGTCCGCACATCTTTTTCACACTCCAGCGCCAGCAGCGCCCGTCCACCGGAGGTGCTGTAGAGCGGCAGATTGAGTCCCATATGCGGAACCACCCGCAACTCCCGCGACGCCACCACGTGGTGAATAATCGCCAGCTGGCTGCCGCTGGCGCGCGCCAGTGAAACCGTCTCATTGGTGTCGGAAGAGAGTTTTTCCAGTAGCGGACTGACCAGATCGACCACGTCGGTGTGGACGCTGGAGATCAGTTTTAACAGTGCCGGACCCAGTCGCAGTCCACCCGCCCCGCTGCTGCGCACCAGCTCGGCGCTGTCGAGTGCGGCGACAATGCGCTGCACCGTTGAACGGGGGAGTTCTACCGCCTGAGCAATCTCGCCAAGGCTCATGCCGCCCGGCTGTTCGCCCAGCGCATTTAGAATTTTTGCCGCACGTGCGATGACCTGAATGCCGCCCGTTTTTTCATCCTCACGGCTGGAGGGTTGATGTGCCATAGCGTCGTCCTGTTTGAGCTGCCTTACTGTAGCGCGAATGCCGCACTTTTTACAGTCTGTACCACATTGCAATACAGCATACCGGGATGTAATATTATGCCCTGTATCACATCGCAGTACACTGCATCATAATAATGAGATCGCCTGCAATGAACGCTAAGCCAGCCGCCGCGCCGGCCCCTCATCCTTTTACTTTTCGACTGGCGTTTGGCCTGGTCGGCGTGCTCATTGCTGCGCTGACCTCCGGGCTGAACGATCGCGTCAGTGATATCGCGCTGGCAGATATCCGGGCTGCCATTGGCATCGGTTACGATCAGGGTAGCTGGATTATTTCCGGTTATCAGGCCGCAGAAGTCGCTGCCATGATGATCGCGCCCTGGTTTGCCGTCACTCTGTCGCTGCGGCGTTTCACCCTTGGCGTTTCGTCGGGATTTATGCTGACCGGCATTCTGCTGCCGCTGGTGCCTGACCCAACGCTGTTTATCAGCCTGCGCGTGCTGCAGGGCCTGTTTGGTGGCGCACTGCCGCCGATGCTGATGACCGTCGCCCTGCGCTTTCTGCCGCCGCCCTTTAAGCTGTTTGGTCTGGCGGGCTATGCCCTGACCGCGACGTTTGGCCCCAATATGGCGGCCTCACTGGCGTCGTTATGGACCGATCATGTCAGCTGGATGATGGTGTTCTGGCAGGTCGTGCCATTAATGCTCATTGCTATGGTGATGATTAGCTGGGGGATACCGCAGGACCCGCTGCGTCCTGAACGCTTCCAGCAGATCGACCTGTTCGGCATGGTGACCGGCTGCAGTGCAGTCTCGCTGCTGGTTCTGGTGCTGACCCAGGGTGAGCGCCTGGACTGGCTGAACTCCCCACTGATCGTCGGTATGTTACTGACCGCGCTGCCGCTGCTGCTGGTTTTCCTGATTAATGAGTGGTTTCACCCGCTGCCTCTGTTTAAATTGCAGATGCTCCGCCGGCCAAATCTGGCGCATGGCTTACTGGGGCTGGCCTGCGTGCTCATCCTTGGGCTTTCTGGTTCTGCGCTGCCGTCGGCCTATTTTGCGCAGGTCAGCGGCTTTCGCACCCTGGAGTTTGCCCCGCTGGCGCTGGCAGTGGGCCTGCCGCAACTGCTGATCGCACCGCTGATTGCGGCCCTGCTGAATATCCGCTGGATCGACTGCCGCTGGATGCTGACGGCGGGCGTCGGCCTGCTGGTAACGTCCTGTCTGCTGGGCTCGCAAATCACCAGTGAGTGGGCGCGCCAGAATTTCTGGCTGCTGCAGATTCTGCAGGCGTTCGGACAACCGATGATTATTCTGCCGATACTGATGAGCGCCACCAGCGTGGTGGCTCCACCGGAAGGCCCGTTTGCCTCGGCGATGTTTAATACGGTGCGCGGCTTCTCCAGCATCGCCGCCTCTACGCTGGTTGAGGTTTTCCTCTCCCATCGCGAGCAGTTTCACTCCAGTATCCTGATTAATCAGGCCGCCAGTCGCAGCTGGCTGATGACAACGCCGACGGCCAGTCAGGCCAGCAGCAGCTTGCCGCTGTTGCCGGATGGCAGCATCAGCGCCAGCGAAAATCTCAGCGGATTCGCCACGCTGGTCCGGCATCAGGCCACGGTACTGAGTCTGAGCGACAGCTGGCTGATGCTGACCGGTTTTGCCGCGTGCCTGTTACTGCTTACCGCCATCCTGCCAAAACGGGTCTGGCCGCCTCAAACTTTGCTTCAAAACCCTTCCCGGAATAACTGAATATGCGTGCTTTCGAAATGAGAAGAACTCTGGTGCTCACACTGCTGCTGCTGGTGTTACTGGCCATCGCTTTTGCAGTCTGGTCAATGATGAGCGGCAACGATCACCGTACCAACGACGCTTACGTCAATGCGGACTACACCCTGGTGGCACCGAAAGTCTCCGGCTACATCAGCAATGTGCAGGTGCAGGATAATCAGCAGGTCAAAGCCGGCCAGTTGCTGGCAACGCTGGACGATCGTGACTATCGGGTGGCGCTGGAGAGTGCCGAGGCTGACCTGCAGGTGAGTCAGGCGAAACTGCTGAGCAGCCAGGCACAGCTGGAACAGCAGCAGTCGGTGATTGATCAGCAGAAAGCCAGCGTCGCGGCCAGCCAGGCGTCCGCGCAGTATGCCGGACAGAGCGCCGATCGCTACAACCGACTCTATAAAAGCGGCACTGTGGCCGCCGACGATCAGCAGAAAGCCAGCTCGAACCAGCGTTCAGCACTGGCAGCCGTGCATCAGAGTCAGGCTGCGCTGACGTCGGCAGTGAAACAGGTCGGCGTGTTACAGGCGGCGGTGCGTTCAGCGGAAGCGGATGTTGCCGCAGCTAAAGCCAGCGTCGATCAGGCCAGGCTGAACCTCTCCTACACGCGTATTACGGCGCCCGTTGACGGCATGGTGGGTCAGCGCTCGGTGCGGACTGGCGCTTACGTGTCAGCCGGAACCCGTCTGCTGGCGGTAGTACCCCTGCAGCAAACCTACATTACCGCTAACTACCTTGAAACGCAGCTAAGCGATGTGCGTCCGGGTCAGCGGGTACAGATTCGTGTCGATGCCCTGCCAGGCAAGACCTTCACCGGCCACGTGGACAGCATTGCGCCGGCCACCGGGGCAACTTTTTCCGCGATCGCCCCCGATAACGCCACCGGCAACTACACTAAAGTCGTTCAACGTCTGCCGGTTAAAATTGTGCTGGATAGTGACCAACAGCATCTGGCTCAGTTACGTGTCGGCATGTCGGCGATCCCGGACATTCAGGTGCCGTAAAATTGTGAGCAATATCTCAGAACGGACCTATTTCATTTAGGCAGGATTACGCGTAAATTAGCGCCTGATCCTGTTCTGAGTTATTCAGATCGACCCGGAAATGAGCAGACCATGACTGAAATGGTGATCTCTTTTCCACAGCTGTTCGCGTTGCACTGGTTTGGGATCGCCATCATCGTAACCGCTCAGAGGAGTTGCTTTGTGAAATATGCCTTGATGGGAATATCTTTTTTCGCGTTACTTT
Organism: Pantoea alfalfae; assembly: GCF_019880205.1. Taxonomy (NCBI): domain Bacteria; kingdom Pseudomonadati; phylum Pseudomonadota; class Gammaproteobacteria; order Enterobacterales; family Erwiniaceae; genus Pantoea; species Pantoea alfalfae. The sequence goes on along the minus strand of NZ_CP082292.1, from coordinate 1,180,802 downwards.
GGTTCGGAACCTTTGTTCTGCTGCTGAAGTAATGGCGTGACAGTGCCGCCACGGGGCGACCCTTGCGTCGCCCCTGCTGGCTGTCAGTTCTCTTCTTCTGTTTTCATGCTGCCTGGCAAAACGCCATCGGCACGAAACATCGCTTTAATTCCCCGTATTGCCTGACGAATGCGATCGCTGTTTTCAATCAGTGCAAAACGCACGTGCGTATCACCATAGTCGCCAAACCCGATACCGGGTGAAACACAGACTTTCGCCTCCTGCAGCATATGTTTGGCAAACTCCAGGGACCCCAGATGCGCATAGTGGTCCGGAATTTTTGCCCAGACATACATTGAGGCTTTCGGGTTATCTACCATCCAGCCCGCTTCATGCAATCCCTTGACCAGCACATCTCGACGCCGTTTATACTGCTCTGCGATGTCGCGAACACACTGTTGATCCCCTTCCAGCGCTGCAATCGCCGCCACCTGCAGCGGCGTAAAGGTGCCGTAGTCATGGTAACTTTTGATGCGTGCCAGCGCGGCGACCAGCTCTTTGTTGCCCACCATAAAACCGATGCGCCAGCCCGCCATGTTGTAGCTTTTTGACAGGGTAAAGAATTCGACGGCGACATCACGCGCGCCCGGCACCTGCATAATCGATGGCGCTTTCCAGCCATCGTAGACGATATCGGCATAGGCCAGATCGTGGATCACCAGCACGTTGTATTGTTTTGCCAGCGCAATTACCCGCTCGAAAAAGTCGAGCTCCACACACTGTGCGGTGGGATTAGACGGGAAGCCAAGGATCATCATTTTTGGCTTGGGGTAACTCTCGCGAATGGCGCGTTCCAGCTCATTGAAGAAGTCGACACCCGCCACCAGCGGCACTGAGCGTACCTGCGCGCCAGCAATCACCGCACCGTAGATATGAATCGGATAGCTAGGGTTTGGTACCAGCACGGTATCACCGTGGTCCAGCGTCGCCAGCATCAGGTGTGCCAGCCCCTCTTTGGAACCGATAGTAACAATTGCCTCAGATTCAGGATCGATTTCAACCTGGTAGCGATCGGCGTACCAGCGCGAAATCGCCCGGCGCAGACGCGGAATACCGCGTGAGGTGGAATAACCGTGGGTGTCGTCGCGCTGCGCTACCTGACATAACTTTTCGACGATGTGCGGCGGGGTCGGACCATCAGGGTTGCCCATTGAAAAGTCGATGATATCTTCGCCGCGCCGGCGCGCAGCCATCTTCAGTTCAGCGGTGATGTTGAAAACGTAAGGGGGTAAACGTTCAATACGTGAGAAACGACGGGGTGTGCTATTATCAGCCATGATGACCTCTGGATTACGTAAGCGCCCGGACCATCCGAGCGACGCGGGTCACTGCGGTGACCCGTTACGAACATAACGCGGTGAGGATCATTTTGTCGAGGGGCAGAAAATATTTTTATTTTTGTGAATTCAGGCGTCCCAGCAGCCAATCGTTCACCCAGCAGCCGTTCAGTAGATAATTATCCCGTAGCGTGCCCTCCATCTGGAAACCGTTTTTCTCCAGAATCCGGCGTGACGCCCAGTTACCTTCAACCACCATCGCCTTGAGTTTATGGAAATCGGCTTCAAGCAGAAACTGACACAGCGCCGCCAGCGCCTCGCTGCCATAGCCCTGTCCGCAGTGGCGATGCAGCAGCATATAACCCACCTCGGCCTGACGGTGTGGCTCCCACTCGGGGCTGCAGCCAAACAGGCCAATTGGCTCACCGCTATCGCGTCGCCGTGCCACCAGACAAAGCATATGAAAACTGCCTGGCTGCCATGGAGCCAGACGCGCGGTGAAGCGCTGGCGAATATCCGCTTCATCGGGGATCTCGCTCACCCACGTCATCGTGTCGCGATCTTCATGGACAGCACGAAACAGTTGCCAGTCTTCTGGCTGTAATTTATTCAGGGTTAATCTGGCGGTGACAAGTTGCATCTGCTGCTCCCGATGGGCCAGTTTTCCAGCTGTCGCTGGCACGCGTCATCGCGCAACATAGCAAAACGACACCGCAGCGACCAGCGTTCGCAGGCTGAAAAACTGTTCCCCTTTATTGCACTCAACCTTTCCTCTTTTTATGCACAGGCCTCAAAAATTGATCTGAAACATGAAGTCCCGGCGTGATGGTGCGGGGCGCTAGCGGTTCGCGATCACATTTTTTATCATAGGCACACTTTCCATTGCTGACGAGCCGCCTGTGTCCTCCCACTTCACGATGTTACTGGCAGTATTTGACCGCGCCGCCCTGATGTTGATCTGCCTGTTCTTCCTGACGCGCACCCGCCCGTTTCGTCAGCTGCTTCAAAAAGATGAACACACGCGCGCAGAGAAAATGGCGGTAACCGCCATCTTTTCCCTGTTTGCGCTGTTCAGTACCTGGTCTGGGGTCAATGTCGACGGTTCGCTGCTGAATGTGCGTGTCATTGCCGTGATGGCGGGTGGCATTCTGTTTGGTCCCTGGGTCGGCATCGCCACCGGTATTATTGCGGGGCTGCACCGTTTTCTGATCGATATTCACGGCGTGACCTCCGTGCCCTGTCTGATTACCAGCATCATTGCCGGTATCGTCGCGGGCGGCATTAATCGCCGGGTGCTGAAAGAGCATCGCTGGCGCGCCGGTATTGTCGGCGGCATGCTGTGTGAAGCCCTGACGATGTTGCTGATCGTCCTGTGGGCGCGGCCAACCTCACTCGGGCTGGCGATTGTGTCAGAAATTGCCCTGCCGATGATCCTCGGTGCCTCCAGTATCGGTATCATTGTGTTGCTGGTGCAGAGCGTTGAGGGAGAGAAAGAGGCGATTGCCGCCCGTCAGGCCAAGCTGGCGCTGGAGATCGCCAACAAAACCCTGCCGCTGTTTCGTCAGGTGAACAGCGACTCACTTCGCAATATCTGTGACATTATCCGGCGGGAGATCAAAGCCGATGCGGTGGCGATGACCGACAAGAAACAGATTCTGGCTTACGTCGGCTATGGCGAAAATAACTATCAGCATGGGGATGATGGCATCAGTCCCACCACCGCGCAGTCGATCGCCAGCGGTAAAATTATCATTAAGAACAACGATGAAGCGCACCGCACCAAAGATATCCATTCGATGATCGTCATCCCGCTGTGGGAAAAAGGCAAAGTCACCGGCACGCTGAAAATCTACTATCGCCGCGCGCACCGTATTACCGGCTCGCTGAAGGAGATGGCCATAGGCCTGTCGCAAATCATCTCTACACAGCTTGAAGTGTCACGTGCCGAGCAGCTGCGAGAGATGGCCAATAAAGCGGAACTGCGGGCGCTGCAAAGTAAAATAAATCCCCATTTCCTGTTCAATGCCCTGAATGCCATCTCCTCTTCTATCCGGCTTAATCCCGATACTGCCCGCCAGCTGGTGATTAACCTGTCACGCTACCTGCGCTACAACCTGGAGCTGAACGATGATGAGTTGATCGATATCCGTAAGGAGCTGTGGCAGGTCAAAGATTACATCGCCATTGAGCAGGCGCGGTTTGGCGATAAGCTGACGATGATCTATGACGTAGACGAAGATCTGCATTTTCTGCTGCCAAGTCTGCTGATCCAGCCGCTGGTGGAGAATGCGATTGTGCATGGCATCCAGCCCTGTAAAGGCAAAGGCGTGGTAACGCTGAGCGTTCGGGATCGGGGCGATAAGGTGCAGATCTCGGTGCGGGACACCGGCCAGGGCATCAGTGACGAAGTCATGGCAAGAGTGGCGCGCAATGAGATGCCCGGTAATAAAATCGGCCTGCTCAATGTGCATCATCGGGTAAAACTCCTGTCAGGTCAGGGACTGAACATCGTGCGACACCAGCCGGGCACCGAGATTTCCTTTACGCTGAGTAAGAATGGCCAGCGGCTGGCGGAGAATCTGTTATGAAAGCCATTATTGTGGAAGATGAATTCCTGGCGCAGCAGGAGTTGAGCTGGATGATTCAGCATCACAGCAAAATCGAGATTGAAGCCTGCTTTGATGATGGCCTCGACGTGCTGAAGTATCTGCAACAGCATCGGGTTGATGTGATTTTTCTCGACATCAATATTCCTTCGCTGGATGGCATGCTGCTGGCACAGAATATCCATCAGTTTGCGCACAAGCCGCTGATTGTCTTTATCACCGCATGGAAAGAGCATGCGGTGGAGGCGTTTGAGCTGGAGGCGTTTGACTACATTCTCAAGCCTTATCAGGAGTCGCGGATTGTCACCATGCTGAACAAGCTGGAAGCCACTGCACAGGCGCAGCAGGCGGTCAGCCATCTCAGCGCCACGCCAGCACCGCAGACGGTCAACCTGATCAAAGATGAGCGTATTATCGTCACGGACGTGAACGACATATACTATGTAGAAGCCCATGAAAAGCTGACGTTTGTGTACACGCGGCGTGAGTCTTACGTGATGTCGATGAATATTACCGAATTCTGTTCACGTCTGCCGGAACAACAGTTCTTCCGCTGCCACCGCTCTTACTGCGTCAGCCTCAGCAAGATTCGTGAAATCGAGCCGTGGTTTAACAACACTTATCTGTTGAAGCTGCGCGATCTGGAGTTTCAGGTACCGGTGAGCCGCAGCAAGGTGAAGCAGTTTCGGCAGCTGATGCGCCTGTAGCAAAGGAGAGAGGGGAATGTCTCAGGAGAGCGAGTACTGAAACTGAGAGTGATTTCCCGATCCTGTCCTGCTGAAGCAGTCAGGTCGGGAAAATCGATCGCGCGCAAAGTGGCCGTGCGCGCGAGGTGAAACTGAATCAGATAATGCGACCCAGCGTCTGGCGCAGATGCGCGCCCGCGCCCAGCAGGCCAGGCTGATCGTGCGTGATCATATAGACCGGGATACTGGCAACATAGTCGCGGAAGCGGCCTTTATCTTCGAAAGCAGCACGGAAACCTGACGCCTTAAAGAACTCCAGGAAACGTGGCACGATGCCACCCGCAATGTAGACGCCACCAAAGGTGCCGAGGTTCAATGCCAGATTGCCGCCGAAACGGCCCATAATGACGCAGAACATCGACAGCGCCCGACGGCAGTCGATGCAGCTGTCATCCAGCGCACGCTGGCTGACATCTTTAGGCTTCAGGTTTTCCGGCACACGATTATCAACTTTAACAATCGCACGATAGAGGTTGACCAGACCGGCACCGGACAGGATACGTTCTGCTGAAACATGGCCCAGCTCTTCACGCAGCACTTCCAGAATTTGATCTTCTTCTTCGCTGTTGGCGGCGAAATCGACATGACCGCCCTCGCCAGGCAGGCTGACCCAGCGTTTGTCCACGTGCACCAGATGGCTGACGCCTAATCCGGTACCGGCACCATAAATCGCAATAGGCTTGTCTTTAACCGGGGCTGTGCCGCCAAACTGAATTACGTTGTCGGCGGTCAGCATCGGAATCGCCATGGATACCGCAGTGAAGTCGTTAATGATTTCCAGGTGTTCAAAACCGATGTTCTCTTTGAGCTTGCGCGTAGAAAACGCCCAGTCATGGTTGGTCATTTCAACCCAGTCATCGGTAATCGGGCAGGCGATAGCGATACAGCCATCTTTAACATCCTGCTGTTGTTCATCAAGATAGTGGCGGATGACGGCTTCGAGGCTGTCGTATTCTGATGTTGAGAATGTTTTGGCCTGGGTGATGCTGCCGCTTTCCACCTCACACAGGGCGAGGCGTGCGTTAGTACCGCCGACATCGCCGACCAAGGCATAGGTTGTCATTCTTCTGTTGCTCCGCTTGGGGTCTTAAGAGTTGGAGGACACTATAAATTTCTGCCCATAAAACAACAACGCTCACCGGTGCGATTGGTGAGCGTCTTACTCAGGTGTGCTACAGCCTAACCGCGATAGTCCACCCTGCACAGCGGCAACTATCTGAATCTTAGCCGCCGTTGCGTTGATTCAGGCAGGCGGTGACTTTTCGTAACAGTGGCGGCAAATCCTCTTTCTGCATGACCACCTCAACCAGCGACAGCCTTTGAGGCGCGGAAAGTCGCGCCATCACCTCGTCTAACTGTACGGTTTCACTGATGCGCCAGCTCTGCGCCTGGCCCTGCAGACTCAGTGCGTGCGGTAAGGCCGTCCAGTTCCACGGGGCAATATCATTATAACGCTGTGTTGCGCCATGAATGGCCCGTTCGACGGTATAGCCTTCATTATTCAGCAAAAAGAGTATCAGTCGCTGCTCATCACGCAGCATGGAACCCAGTTCCTGAATCGTCAGCTGCGCCGAACCGTCTCCGATAATCAGGATAACCCGGCGATCGGGGTCAGCGGTTTGCGCGCCAAACGCTGCAGGAAGAGTATAGCCGATTGATCCCCATAATGGCTGAACCACCAGCTGCGCCTGCGAGGGCAGTCGTAACGCGGCGGCACCAAAAGCGGCTGTCCCCTGCTCTGCCAGAATCAGGTCGCCGGGTTGCAGAAATTTCTGCATCGCCTGCCAGAAAGCCTGCTGACTGATCACGGCTGCCGGTTCATCCGGTTGCACGGCAGACGGTGCTATGGCGGGCTGCCACTGCTGGCCGTAGTGTTCAAACAGCGGTTGCAGTTCGCTAAGCGCATCCGCCATCGACAACGGCGCAAAATGTTCCTCGCCCATGCTGGCGCTGAAGGGTTGCAGATCGATCAGTCGCTCAGGCGCAAACTGCTGCGTGAAGCCTGCAGTAATGGTGTCGGTGAAACGCACCCCGACGCAGATCGCCACATCCACCTGCTCAATTTGCCCGCACACCTGACCTGCGCTGGCTTCACCGGCATAGGTTCCGACGTAACCTGGCTGCTGCTCATCCAGTACACCTTTGCCCATCAGCAGGCTGGCGCAGGGAATTGCGCTCTTTTCACGCAGCGCGGCCAGCGCAGACTGCTGCTGCCAGCGCAGTGCCAGAAAATCGGCCAGCAGTGAAACGCGCTCTGCTGGTGCCAGCAACCGCTCCGCCGCGTCGCGGAAAGCACGACGCGCCTCGGGCGAAGAGGATTGATGGGGGTTCAGGGGCTGAACAGGGGGCTGCACCTCTATAGCCGCCACGTCGACGGCCAGCGACAGATAGCCGGGACGACGGGCCTTTAACGCGTGCTCTATCACCCTGTCAATTTCAGCAGTGGCATTATCGGCAGTAAGTTGTGCCGTTGCGGCACTGACTTCGGCGGCCATGCGTATGAAATGCCGGAAATCGCCATCGCCCAGCGAATGGTGGACACAGTCACCCTGTAACTGTGCTGAAGTCGCTGGTGCGCCAACGATATGGATCACCGGCAGATACTCTGCATAACTGCCTGCAATGCCGTTAATCGCGCTGAGTTCGCCAACACCAAAGGTGGTTAATAGCGCCCCAGCACCGTTGCTGCGTGCATAGCCGTCCGCCGCATAGGCGGCATTAAGCTCGTTGGCACAGCCTACCCAACGGATGTCCGGATGGTCGATGACCCGATCAAGAAACTGCAGGTTATAGTCGCCCGGTACGCCAAACAGATGCTTTATACCTATCTCCTGCAGACGGGTCAGCAGGTAATCTCCAATAGTGAATGTGGACATTGCACAATCCTTTCAGGGAAGAGTTGGGTTAAGTATCTGACAGCCGATGAAATTAGCGAGGAGGGCCACGATTTTCGCCAGCCGCATTGGCTGGAAAGGCGGCGTTACGCTGGCGGATTATTCTGTAAAAATGCGAACTGCTGCGCGCTGTCACTGAGTGTAACCGTATACACTGATAGACTTTTGGCACATATGCCCGTTTTTACTCAGGAGCGCTGAATGTCCTCTTTCCCCCATCCCGATCGCTATCAACAGATGCAATACCGTCGCAGCGGCCGCAGCGGCATTAAACTGCCCGCCATTTCGCTGGGGCTGTGGCATAACTTTGGTGACAGTACCCGGGTCGATAACAGCCGTGAGCTGCTGCGTCATGCGTTTGACCTCGGCATCACCCACTTCGACTTAGCCAATAACTACGGTCCGCCGCCGGGCTCAGCCGAAGAGAACTTCGGGCGTATTCTGCGGGAAGATTTTCGTGCCCATCGTGATGAGCTGATCATCTCCACTAAAGCGGGCTATACCATGTGGCAGGGACCTTATGGGGATTGGGGTTCGCGTAAATATCTGGTCGCCAGTCTGGATCAGAGCCTGAAGCGAATGGGGCTGGACTATGTGGATATTTTCTATCATCACCGTCCCGATCCGGAAACCCCGCTGGAAGAGACAATGCGCGCGCTGGATCATGTCGTGCGCCAGGGCAAAGCGCTTTACGCTGCCCTCTCTAACTATCCGGCCGATCTCGCCGCCGAAGCGATAGCTATCCTGCGCGATCTCGGCACCCCTTGTCTGATCCACCAGCCGCGCTATTCGATGTTTGAACGAACGCCTGAACAGGGATTGATTCAGACGCTGGGCGATGCGGGCGTCGGCTGTATCGCCTTCTCGCCGCTGGCAGGCGGCGTGCTCACCGATCGCTACCTGCAGGGCATCCCGGAAGATTCGCGTGCGGCCAGCGGCAGCAAGTTCCTGAGTGAAAGTCAGTTGACGGATGAGAAGATGGAGAAGGTCCGCAGGCTGAATGTGATTGCGCAGCAGCGCGAGCAGAAGCTGGCGCAGATGGCGCTGGCGTGGGTATTGCGCGACGATCGTGTCACCTCGGTGCTGATTGGTGCCAGTAAAACGGCTCAGATTGATGACGCGGTGGCAATGCTCGCCCGACGTCAGTTCAGCGACACGGAGTTAGCGGCGATTGACGCGGCCCTGCTGTAATTTTTCCCCGCCCGGCGCAGGCCGGGTGTTTTCTCACCAGAATAGTCTCAATCCCCTTTCTCTCCCCAATTTCCTCACAATCTTCCGACACAATGATGCGGTAACGACAGCATTACGCAGGCATAATCACTGCGCCGCAACAGCATCAGACTGTTGATGAGGAGAATATAATGAAAAGAGCACTTATTTTTGCTGCCCTGCTGGCGGTGTTGTCGCCGCTGGCAAATCACACAGCTGAGGCCTCCAGTGCCTCTATTACTCTGGCCCCCGGCGTTACGCTGAATCTGGGCGATCGCGACAATCGTGGTTATTACTGGGATGGCGGTCGCTGGCGTGAACCACGCTGGTGGAATGATCGTTATTCCTATAAAGAACGCCGCTGGTGGCGACACGAAGAGTGGCGTCGTCAGCAGCAGTGGGAGCGTGAACGTCGCTGGCATGAGCGCGACCGTGAGCGCCGCTGGGATCATCAGCATCGCCGCGATCGTGATCGTGGCTGGGATCATCATGACCATCGCGGTCCAGACCATCACGGACACGATCGCCATTAATAAAAACGCCCGGCAGAACCGGGCGTTTTCTTATTTACCATAACCGCTACAGCCCCAGCGCTTCACCCACCAGCAGGTAAAGATTCAGCGTAATCACCAGCAGCACGATCAGTCGCCCGGTGTTCTGCATCAGACGCGAGTTAACCATATCATCGCCCATCAGCTCGCGGTTGCCGGTAAAGGAGAGCAGCGGAATCAACGCCAGCGCAATACCGAAACTCAGCAGCACCTGACTCATCACCAGCACCTTTGTTGGATCCCAGCCAGCCCAGATAACAATAAAGGAAGGCAGCATGGTTACCGTACGCCGCACCCAGAGCGGAATATGGAAACGGATAAAGCCCTGCATCACCACCTGTCCCGCCAGCGTTCCGACCACCGTTGAGGAAAGTCCGGCAGCCACCAGGCTCAGCCCAAATACTGTTGCCGCCGCCTGACCTAACAACGGTTGCAGCGTGAGATAGGCCTGGTCAAGCTCAGCGATTTTGCTGTGGCCGCTGAAGTGGAAGGCCGCTGCCGCGGTCGCCATCATCGCCAGGTTAACAAATCCGGCGATGGTCATGGCAATCGCCACATCCAGTTTAGTTGAGGAGTACCGCTGACCTTTGCTGTCCTTACTTTTGCCCTGCGTCAGCGCGGAGTGCAGATAAATCACGTGCGGCATAATGGTCGCACCCAGCACACCCGCCGCCAGGAATACAGCATCCGACGTGGGTAACGCGGGCAGCGCCATGCCGATCACCAGCTCTTTGACACTGGGCTGAGAGAAGAAGAGTTCGACGATATAGGCCGCCGCCACAAACAGCAGCAGTCCGCCAATCACCCGCTCCAGCGGTTTCTGACCGCGGCTCTGTAACATCAATATCAGGAACGTGGCGATGCCGGTCAGTACCGCGCCCTGCATCAGTGAGATGCCGAGCAGCAGTTTGAAGCCCAGCGCCGCGCCGATAAATTCCGCCAGGTCGGTGGCCATCGCAATAATTTCCGCCTGCACCCAGTAAAACCAGACGGCGGGACGAGGAAAGCGATCGCGGATATGCTCGGCGAGATTTTTGCCGGTGGCGATCCCCAGCTTGGCAGACATCAGCTGGATAAGCATGGCCATGATATTGGCCCACACCACCACCCACAGCAATTTGTAGCCGTAAGCAGCGCCCGCCTGGATGTTGGTCGCAAAGTTGCCCGGATCGATATAGCCGATAGCGGCGATAAAGGCGGGGCCCAGCAGTGCGAGTTTGACTTTTCTGACTCCGCGAGCGGCGCGCTCGGCGGTACGACTTTCAAACATATCCGGTACCCTGTCTGAACATTTGCCTGCCCCGGCAGCTTAGGGGTTGGCATGTGCAAGTAAAATTCGTTTATTGTTATCGGTGTAATAGATGCTGCTATAAAGTATAGCCATTGCTATACATTACAGTAAAGGAGGTGATTGCTAAAAATGTGAGCAATAGTGTCACTCTACGCCCCGTGTAAAATATAGACAATAATTATGTGGTTATCTGAAGTGAATGATTTGTAAAGAGGACGTGATCTCTGGAACTTTTCTGGAAAATATAGCGATAGCGAATACTTATATTGTGGTTCAGATCTCGTTTTTAAGTAACGCGTTACATAGAATACGCAACAAAATACAACCCTCCTCAAATTTGGAGCAACCATGTCCCATATTTTGCAATTTCTTTTAGCACTGGTGGTGGTCGGGATACTCTCCTTGCTGGTCAGTCACGATCGTAAAAGCATTCGCATTCGCTACATTATACAGCTACTGGTGATTGAAATTGTGCTCGCCTGGTTCTTCCTGAACTCAGAAGCGGGACTGGGTTTCGTCAAAGGCTTCGCGGGCTTCTTTGACCATCTGTTGAAGTATGCGGCTCAGGGAACCAATTTTGTCTTCGGCAACATGAGCGATAAAGGCCTCGCCTTCTTCTTCCTTAACGTACTGTGCCCAATCGTCTTTATCTCTGCACTGATCGGTATTCTGCAGCATTTCCGTATCCTGCCGTGGGTTATCCGCGGTATCGGTACCGTGCTGTCGAAAGTCAATGGCATGGGAAAACTGGAATCATTCAACGCCGTGAGTTCTCTGATACTGGGACAGTCAGAAAACTTCATCGCCTATAAAGATATTCTGGGCAAGATGTCACAGCGCCGCATGTACACCATGGCTGCGACCGCAATGTCGACGGTATCGATGTCCATCGTCGGAGCCTACATGACGATGCTGCAGCCAAAATATGTGGTCGCTGCACTGGTGCTCAACATGTTCAGTACCTTTATCGTGCTGTCGCTGATCAACCCTTACCGTGTTGAGAACGAAGAAGACCTGCAGCTGCAGGATCTGCATAAAGGTCAGAGCTTCTTTGAGATGCTGGGCGAATATATCCTGGCCGGTTTCCGCGTCGCGATTATCGTTGCGGCCATGCTGATTGGCTTTATCGCGCTGATTTCAGGTCTGAATGCGCTGTTTGATCTGATTTTTGGTATCAGCTTCCAGGGCGTTCTCGGCTTTGTCTTCTATCCGTTTGCCTGGATGATGGGTGTGCCTTCTGGCGAAGCGCTGCAGGTCGGCAGCATTATGGCGACCAAGCTGGTGTCGAATGAGTTTGTAGCCATGATGGATCTGCAGAAAATCGCGGGTCAGCTGTCGCCAAATTCAGAAGGTATTCTGTCCGTGTTCCTGGTGTCGTTCGCCAACTTCTCTTCAATCGGCATCGTGGCCGGCGCGATTAAAGGTCTGAACGAAGAGCAGGGTAACGTGGTTTCGCGCTTTGGCCTGAAGCTGCTGTACGGTTCTACGCTGGTCAGCGTGCTCTCCGCCGCTATCGCCGGTCTGGTTCTGGCGTTCTGATAAGTTTCTAAGCAATAAAGGGCGAGTGTCTCTCGCCCTCTTCTTTCTGCGCCATTCCTGCTCTGCTCCCCGCTGGTTCGCCCACAGGCGTCACTTCTCACGTCGCACAACAAAGTCACATCTGCTGTTAAACCATGCGCGAGAGACAGCACCGCGTCCCGGAAGGTCATGCCCGTTGAAACGCCTGAGCGTATGCAGCAGCGTGGCGTGAATAGTAAAGCAATAAGGTTTTTATCCGCACGAGAAGGCGAATGAAAGAGATAGCAGAAAGGATGTTGACAACGACGTGTCAGAAAATGGTGGAGATAAGCGGGATCGAACCGCTGACCTCTTGCATGCCATGCAAGCGCTCTCCCAGCTGAGCTATACCCCCACATCTGGACTCGTTTTTCAGTGCCAAACTTTTGGGAAGAAGTTTGGTGGAGCTAAGCGGGATCGAACCGCTGACCTCCTGCATGCCATGCAGGCGCTCTCCCAGCTGAGCTATAGCCCCGAACCGAAAAACTGTCGCGTTAAGCGACGGACGGCATAATATGAAACCGCCTCCAGGGTGTCAACGGCAAAATGACATTCTCTGTTTGATCGCTGAAAAAGGCGGCAACCTGCGAAGTTTCAGCAGCATGCTGCAGGTGAAAATCGTGTCTGGTCAGGCAGGACCGTTTTTTAACTGTTATTCAGTCTGCCGTGAGGTTAATTCCCGGTTAAATATGTTATAGGAATTTTCTTGTCTTCGTCTTTTTCGCGTGCAAAACTTAGCCCGCTAATTTAGTGGTCACCGGGACCCTCTCCCGCACACCACGCGTCCACCAGGCGTTATCGTCCCATTAATCATAAAAAACTATTGAGATACTATGTCGCTGCATACACCTAAAGAAATCGCACAACTGGCGATCCAGTCAGGCGTGGCCAAAAGCCGTGCGCCTGTCAGCATCCTCCTGATTCTCGGCTTTATGGCGGGCGCATTTATTGCGACCGGCTTCCTGCTGGATCTTCACGTGATTAACACCCTGCCGGCTGAGTGGGGCTCATTTGGTGGCCTGTTAGGCGCGGCTGTCTTCCCGGTGGGTATCATCATGACCGTGCTGGCGGGTGGTGAGCTGCTGACCGGCAATATGATGACCCTGCCGGTAGCCTGGTTTGCCCGCCGTATCAGCTTTATGAGCGTGGCGCGAAACTGGTTCTGGGTGACCCTGGCGAACTTCCTCGGCAGCGTGGCGGTCGCCTGGTTCTTTGGTCACATGCTGGGTATGACCGAGGGCGATTACCTGAAAAAGACCGTTGCGATTGCCTCTGCAAAAGTCCATGCCGATTTCCTGCACGCCTTTATTTCCGGCATTGGCTGTAACTGGCTGGTGTGTCTGGCGGTGTGGCTGGCGTTTGCCAGTAAAGATGTGGTCGGCAAGATCTTCGGCATGTGGTTCCCGGTTATGGCGTTTGTTGCCATTGGCTTCCAGCACGTTGTCGCCAACATGTTTATCATTCCGGCCGCCATTTTTGCCGGTCAGATGAGCTGGGCAGAGTATCTCCCTAACTTTGTTGCCGTCTTCCTGGGCAATGCTGTGGGCGGTGCCGTCTTCGTTGGCCTGGCTTACTTCCTTGCCTTCCGCCCTGCCGCAGAACCTGCCAGCAACCCGCAGTAATCCTGTTTTGCCTTTTGTCAAAAGACAAAAGGCAATTTCAGCTTCAGTTACTTTCCCCCGTTACGTTTTGCTGTAATATGTACCGCTAATGTATTTAACAGGGACAGCATCGTGAAAAAGGAATGGCTTACTCCCGAAGAGCTGGCTGCAGAAACGGGTTACAGTCGGCAAACGGTGAACAAATGGATCAAGCGAGAGAACTGGACAACCACGCCAAAGCCCGGTGTACAAGGCGGTAAGGCACGTCTGATTCATATTGATGAACGCGTAAAAAGTTTTATTCAGTCAACACGCAATCTCAACGAGCCCCCAGCGACCTATGGTGCAGTGGCTAATTCTTTACCTGCGTTATTGATAAGTTCCATCCAGCAAATGAGTCAGGATGAACAGGATCAGTTCACCGCATTAATCTTACGTGAAGGGATTAAGGGCGTTATGCAGCGTCTGGGAATTGGTGAAGAGTAAAGAAACCGGAAGCGTGATGCTTCCGGCTGTGTTTATTAAGCCTGTGCTTCACGCTCACTGATAAAGGCCAGAGCCTGCTCAATACGTGCCACACTGCGGCTGCGGCCAATCGCTGCAACAGTGACGTCCAGACCCGGTGACTGACCGGCGCCGGTTACCGCCACACGCAGCGGCATGCCGACTTTACCCATCCCCACGTCCAGCTCATCTGCGGTGCTCTGAATCGCCTGATGGACGTTTTCAGCGTTCCATTCAGTGATTGCGGCCAGCTTATCGCGCACGACTTCCAGCGGCTGACGCGCCACCGGACGAAGATGTTTCTTCGCGGCATCGGCATCAAACTCTGCAAAGTCTTCATAGAAGTAGCGACAGGACGCCGCCATCTCCTTCAGCGTTTTGCAGCGCTCGCCCAGCAGGCTAACCAGTTTCGCCAGTTCCGGCCCGGTACGGGTATCAATTTTCTGCTCTTCAATATGCCACTGCAGATGCGTCGCCACATATTCTGGCGGCAGCGTATTGATGTAGTGATGGTTCAGCCACTGCAGTTTCTCTGTGTTGAACGCACTGGCAGACTTACTGACGGCGTCCAGAGTAAACAGCTCAGTCATTTCAGGCACGCTGAAAATTTCCTGATCGCCATGCGACCAGCCCAGACGAACCAGATAGTTGAGCAGCGCTTCCGGCAGGTAGCCATCATCCCGATACTGCATCACCCCTACTGCGCCATGACGCTTGGAGAGCTTTTTGCCATCGTCGCCCAGGATCATTGAGACGTGGGCATAGACCGGAACCTGCGCGCCAATCGCTTTAAGGATATTGATCTGACGTGGTGTGTTGTTGATGTGGTCTTCACCGCGAATAACATGCGTGATGCCCATATCCCAGTCATCTACCACGACGCAGAAGTTATAGGTGGGGGAACCATCGGTGCGGCGGATAATCAGATCATCGAGTTCCTGGTTGCTGAACTCGATCGGGCCGCGAATCTGGTCGTCAAAGATGACCGAACCGTCCTGTGGATTGCGGAAACGTACCACGCACGGCTCATCATCGGCATGATGTTCATGGCTGTCACGGCAGCGGCCGTCGTAACGCGGCTTTTCGTTGTTGGCCATCTGCTCTTCACGCAGGGCTTCCAGACGCTCTTTAGAACAGTAGCATTTGTATGCCGTGCCCGCTTCCAGCATTTCATCAATGACCGCGTTGTAGCGATCAAAACGCTTAGTCTGGTAGTAAGGGCCTTCATTCCAGTCCAGGCTGAGCCAGTTCATGCCATCCATGATGGCTTCGATAGCTTCCGGCGTGGAGCGCTCCAGATCGGTATCTTCAATGCGCAGCACGAACTCGCCCTGGTTATGACGCGCAAAGAGCCAGGAATAAAGTGCGGTACGGGCGCCACCAACATGCAGGTAGCCGGTCGGGCTGGGCGCGAAGCGTGTTTTGATTTTCATTGAGTATTGCCTTAGATGCGCGGGTTCTCTGTCTGGATGACAAAAAACAGGTTAGACGCGAAAAAACAGTGGGCACATTCTAGCATCTGACGGTGAATCCTCAATGCGTGGCCGCAGGTTGCCTTCCGGGAAAAGGGGCTTTTCTGCCAGTAAAACCAGCACATTGACTAAAAGCGCGACAGGATGTTTAAAAATAAACCGAACGCACATTTATGTTTTAAAAAGCGTTGACTCAAAATCAACTATCCCTATAATGCGACTCCACACAGCGGGGGTGATTAGCTCAGTTGGTAGAGCATCTCCCTTACAAGGAGGGGGTCGGCGGTTCGAACCCGTCATCACCCACCACTCTTAACAGGGTGCCCGCAGTGAACAGGTATGAAGATATGGGTGATTAGCTCAGTTGGTAGAGCATCTCCCTTACAAGGAGGGGGTCGGCGGTTCGAACCCGTCATCACCCACCATATCTTGCCTGTTAGCAGTATCGAAGTACGAAGTGGGTGATTAGCTCAGTTGGTAGAGCATCTCCCTTACAAGGAGGGGGTCGGCGGTTCGAACCCGTCATCACCCACCACTTCGGGTCGTTAGCTCAGTTGGTAGAGCAGTTGACTTTTAATCAATTGGTCGCAGGTTCGAATCCTGCACGACCCACCAATTCAGAATAAAGCGCCTTTAAGGCGCTTTTTTCGTTTCCGGGGCACGGACTTTACCGTGCAGGATGAGAACCTGCTGCAGGTTCGACTGAATCGCTATGCGATTCAGGCTGATGCGACAGCATCACCCGGAGGGCGAGGCCCGGATGGGCCGAGGCTATCCTGCAGAACCCACCAATTCAGAATAAAGCGCCTTTAAGGCGCTTTTTTCGTTTCCGGAGCACGGACTTCACCGTGCAGGATGAGAACCTGCTGCAGGTTCGACTGAATCGCTATGCGATTCAGGCTGATGCGACAGCATCACCCGGAGGGCGAGGCCTGGATGGGCCGAGGCTATCCTGCACGACCCACCAATTCAGAATAAAGCGCCTTTCAGGCGCTTTATTCGTTTCTGCTGCACTGACTTAAGCATGACTTAAATCTGAGCTGCCCTTTTCTGCGACTTCAGTCTTTAAAAAAGCGTGCTGGCTCAGGGAGCACAGGCCTTTCGCAAAGACGCAAAAACGCCATCCATGGCAGGCTCAGCGCGGGCGATTACGCACCTCATCCCTGAGGTGCGCCCGCAGACGGGCCAACGCTTTGCGTTGTTCAAAAACGCTCCCGGCGTTTTGTCCCTGTCCCGCGATGCTTTGCTACAGGCCTGCGCTCCCCTCGCTTTAAACTTATCTGCTGTCTGTTAGCCCTTTCTGCTGCCTGTTTTTTTCTGCTGCACTGACATTGGCGTAACCGATAAGCTCTCACCTTTTCGCAACCTTAACAATTTCAGCTCTCAAGTCGTTTCGCAGCGTGCCGATAACGTATGTGACGACTTACAGGGAGAAAATGATGTCTTCAATTTCCGGAATTTTAAGCGGTGCGGTCAGTAATGGTGACAGCGGCAACGGCAGTGTGGCCTCGCAGGTCGCTGCGCTGAATAAACAGATTCAGGGTGTGTTAACGCAGGTTAAGGAGCTGGCTGACAATAAAGAGCTGACTGACGAACAGAAGTCTGAGATGCAGCAGATGTACCAGTCACAAATCACCATGCTGCAGGCACAGATTGCGCAGCTGGAACAGAAACAGGCTGAGCAGGATCAGCCAAAAAGTGACAGTGCGCCCGCCAGTGAGATCAAAGCGGACGGGATTAACCGCCCTACCGATACTAACAAAGTTGATGTTTATATTTAAAATGCCGGTTTAACCGCGCGTTGTTGCGCCAGCAGCGCCGCCTGCTGGCGCACTTCCTGCCATATGGCTTCTGCGGCAGGCGTCAGCGAACGGTTTTTCCGTTTGATTAGCGTCAGGCTACGATTGATTTCCGGATAGAGACGCCGCACCGTGAGTGCGCGATCCGCCGGTAAGGGTAACGCCAGCGCGGGCAGAATACTGATGCCGATTCCCACCTGTACCATCGGGAACAGCGTGGCGGGATGACCAATCTCCTGCACGACTTCAGCCCTGATATTCTGCTGCTGCATTGCCGCATCAATCAAAACCCGACTGCCGGACGCGTAATCCTGCAATACCATGGTGCGGGCATCCAGCATCGCCCATTCAGCCCTTTCCACCTTCGCCAGCGGATCATCCTCGCGACATAACAGCAGGAAAGGCTCATCCAGAATCGCAATGCTATCGAAATCGCTGTCGCTGAGTGGCCCAATCACGATTCCGAAATCGACTTCGGCGTTACGCACACTTTGCAGCACCCATTGCTGGGCGCGATCGTGCAGGATGACTTTGATATCGGGGAAATGGTGCTGACTGGCGGCAAGACATTGCGGCATCAGGTGCGCGGAAATAGTCTGGCTGGCGGCGACTCTGACGGTGCCACTGCGCTGCTCGCCAAAACTGCGGATATCCAGCAATGTGGTATGAACCTCCTCCAGCAGGCGCTCCATGCGTGATGCCAGCTGTTTGCCCGCCTCCGTCAGCATCACCTCACGCGTGGTGCGATCCAGCAACCGCACGCCGGTTTCCGCCTCCAGCTCTTTAATACTGTGGCTCACCGCCGACTGACTCAGACCTATCGCCTGCCCTGCCTGACTGAAACCACCGTAGTGGGCCACCGCAATAAAGGTACGAAGCTGACGCAGGGTGTAATTCATCAATTTCGCTCATAGATTAATTCAATAAATCAATTTTATTTCTAAAACTACTTGTCGCACAATCGCGCTATTGAAAAATTTACCGGATTTTAACAATGGGCTTTTTAAAACTCGATCCGATGATGGTTAAACTCATCATCACCGTGCTGCTGGCCTCCTTCCTGCCAGCGAAAGGAATCTACGTCGATATCTTCAGCTACCTTGCGACGGCAGCGATAGCGCTGTTGTTCTTTATGCACGGTGCCAAACTTTCGCGTGAAAAGATCATCGCAGGCAGCAGTCACTGGCAACTGCATCTGTGGATTATGTTCAGCACCTTCGTGCTGTTTCCGGCGCTGGGTCTGCTGCTGGTGTGGTGGCATCCGGTTGATGTCGGTCCGGAAATTTATACCGGCTTTATCTACCTTTGTATCCTGCCGGCTACCGTCCAGTCTGCCATCGCATTTACCTCAATGGCGGGCGGTAACGTCGCAGCAGCGGTATGTAGCGCCTCGGCGTCGAGCCTGCTGGGTGTGTTTATTTCGCCGTTGCTGGTGAACCTGGTGATGGATATTCACAGCAGCGCCCCGAGTGATGGTCTGGAGCAGATCGGCAAGATTATGTTGCAACTGATGGTGCCTTTCATTCTGGGTCACCTCTCCCGTCGCTGGATTGGTGGCTGGATTGAGAAACACCGCAGCCTGATTGGTAAAACTGACCAGACTTCGATTCTGCTGGTAGTCTATTCCGCCTTCAGTGAAGCCGTGGTGAACGGCATCTGGCATCGCGTTGGCCTGATTACGCTGCTGTGGATTGTGGCGGGGTCCATCATCCTGCTGACTGCCGTGCTGATTATCAACCTGCTGGCCTCGCGCCTGTTCCGCTTTAAACGCGCCGATGAGATTGTGGTGCTGTTTTGTGGTTCGAAGAAGAGTCTGGCGAATGGCGTGCCGATGGCGAACATTTTGTTCCCGGCCAGTACCGTGGGAATTATTGTGCTGCCGCTGATGATTTTCCATCAGGTACAGCTGATGGTCTGCTCGTTTATCGCCGGACGCTACAAGAGGACCAATGAGAAACAGCAGGTTCTGAAGGTTAAGGATTCGGTGATGGAGTCACAGAAGTAAAACCATTGCCCGCCTGCGCGGGCACGATTACTTACGGGTCTGGAGCGGTTTAACTAATCCCTCCAGACCTTCTATTTTTATCGTCAGGGTCAGTTGCATCAAGTCCCCCAGCAACCCGGACGGGAAGTCGCCACTGCGGGCAAACCACAGCAGGTAAGGCTCAGGCAGATCGATCAGCATCCGCCCTTTATATTTGCCAAACGGCATAGGCGTATTGGCTATCGCCACCAGCTGATGTTCATCCATCTCAGGCACCCAGCAGACGGATCATTTCCGCTTCATCAATCACTTCAATGCCCAGCTCCTGTGCTTTCGCCAGCTTTGAACCGGCCGCTTCACCGGCAATCAGCAGATCGGTTTTCTTCGATACGCTGCCGCTGACTTTTGCACCCAGCGCGATAAGCTGCGCTTTGGCATCATCGCGGTTCATCTGCGACAGCGAACCGGTCAGCACCACGGTTTTACCGGCGAACGGACTGTCGATCTCTTCGGCTTTCACCACCACCACCTGCGGCCAGTGAATGCCAATCTCTTCGGTCAGCTGACGAATAACCTCACGGTTGCTCTCCTCTTCCATGAAGTTACGCACGTGTGCGGCAACGACTTTGCCGACATCCGGCACGGCAATCAGCGCCTCAAGGTCGGCATCCATCACTTTTTGCAGCTCACCAAAATGGTTAGCCAGATTGGCGGCGGTGGCTTCACCCACTTCGCGAATGCCCAGCGCATAGAGAAAACGAGCCAGCGTGGTCGACTTCGCTTTCTCCAGCGCATCGACAACGTTTTGCGCCGATTTCGGCCCCATGCGATCCAGTCCGGTCAGCTTGCCCGCCGTAAGACGGAACAGATCGGCGGGCGTATTGACGTACTCTTTCTCCACCAGCTGGTCGATAATCTTATCGCCCATACCGTCAACATCCAGCGCCCGACGCGAGACAAAATGCTTCAGTGCCTCTTTGCGTTGCGCACCGCAGATCAGACCGCCGGTGCAGCGCGAGACCGACTCCCCTTCGACCCGCTCCACCTCGGAACCACAGACCGGGCAATGGGCAGGAAAGACCACTTCACGCGTCTCTTCAGGGCGCTCAGCAATCACCACGTTGACCACCTGCGGGATTACATCACCGGCGCGGCGAATCACGACCCGATCTCCGATGCGTAATCCCAGCCGCTCGATTTCATCCGCATTATGCAGCGTGGCATTGCTGACGATAACGCCTGCGACTTGCACCGGCTCAAGGCGAGCCACCGGTGTGATCGCACCCGTGCGGCCAACCTGAAATTCGACGTCACGTACCCAGGTCAGCTGTTCCTGTGCCGGGAATTTAAAAGCAATCGCCCAGCGCGGCGCGCGCGCAACAAACCCCAACTGCTCCTGCAGAGCCTGTGAATCTACTTTGATTACGACACCATCAATATCAAAACCCAGGTTCGGACGCTGTTGCTCAATATCTCGATAGAAGGCCAGGGCCTCTTCGGCGTTATGCACCAGCTTAATGCGGTCGCTAACCGGCAGGCCCCAGGATTTGAACTGTTGCAGACGCCCCATGTGACTGTGCGGCATCTCCCCGCCTTCCAGCAGGCCAAAACCGTAGCAGAAGAAGGTCAGTGGACGTTTAGCGGTAATGCGCGGATCAAGCTGACGCAGAGAACCTGCTGCTGCGTTACGCGGGTTAGCAAAGACTTTGCCGTCAGTGCGTCGCGCTTCCTCATTCAGCTTTTCGAAGCCGCGCTGCGTCATAAATATTTCGCCGCGTACTTCCAGCCGGGCCGGAATGTTGTCGCCTTTTAGCCGTAGCGGGATAGCGCGAATGGTACGAACATTGGCGGTAATGTTCTCGCCGGTCGTGCCGTCACCGCGCGTCGCAGCCCGAACCAGCAGGCCATTTTCATACATCAGGCTGACTGCAGCGCCATCAAGCTTGAGTTCGCAGCAGTAAGTAATGTCGTCACTGCTTTTCAGCCGATCCTGCACCCGCTTGTTGAAGGCCATGAACGTGGCTTCATCAAAGGCGTTATCCAGCGACAGCATCGGCACCTCATGGCGGACCTGCTCGAATACCGTCAGCGGCGCAGCGCCCACACGTTGCGTTGGCGAGTCCGGGGTGATGAGATCGGGATGGTCCTCTTCCAGTTGACGCAGTTCGCGCATCAGACGATCGTATTCAGCATCCGGTACTTCCGGCGCATCCATGACGTGATAGAGATATTCGTGATGGCGCAACGTGGTGCGCAGTTCGGTGATGTGATCCTGGACGGATTTCATATAGCCCCATCAGATAAAAAACCCCCGACAGGCGGGGGTTTGTTTTAACAATTCAGATAGCGGTTAGCGCAGAGCTCAGACACCAACCACATCGCGAATACGCGCTTTGTAGGTTTCCAGCTTCTGCGGCGTCATCATACGACGCTCATCATCCAGCACGACACCGCCAACGTCGTCAGCGATACGCTGTGCCGACTGCAGCATCAGCTTGAAGTTCTGATTCGCATCACCATAAGAAGGCACCATCATAAAGATAGAGATGCCTGGCGTGCTGAAATCGGTCATCAGGTCAGGGTTGAACGAGCCCGGCTTAACCATGTTAGCCAGACTGAACAGAACCGGCCCGCTGCCTGCCGGACTCAGATGACGATGGAAAATGTTCATTTCACCAAACTGGAAGCCCGCCTGCAGGATACCCTGCAGTAATGCCTCACCGTTCAGCTCACCGCCCGAATGGGCTGCAACATGCAGTACCAGTACCGCTTCTTTCGGTTTTTCCGCTGGCGCTTTCGCTGCAGGCTGTGCAGGCGCGGGAGCCGGTGTCACTTCAGGCTGTGGCTCAGGTTCAGCCTGGTACTGCGGAGCGGGCTGGACAGATTCCAGCGGATCGAGATCCAGCAGCGGGTCAGCCTGGACTGGCGGCGCGACAAAAGTCGGCGCTGGCTGCTGACGAGCCGGTTCAGAGCGCGGCTGCGGAGCAGGCTGCGGTGCCGTGTTGAAAAGCGGATCGCTTTCTGGTTCAGGTTGCGGTGCGGGTCGTGGCGCAGGCTGACGCACAGGCTCAGCAGGCGCTTGCTTACGCGGCGCTTCTGGCTGTGGCTCACGAATCTCATCGAATCGCGGTTCCTGATGTGTGCTGCGATCAGAACGAACGCGAACCTCGCCGACGCCGTCGTCTTCGTCGTCAATCAGGTCCTGCTCATCATGTTCTTCACGTTGTTTCAGACGTTTGTGCGGGCGATCGCGGAACACTGACGAACGCTCTTTACGGCTGGTCCACAGCCCGTGAAGAAGGAGCGCTATAATGGCGATCGCGCCAACAACGATTAATATCAGACGCAAATCCTGCATCATTGTATTCTCTGTTGTTCCAATACCTTGCCACCGCGGCAAACTTTATCCTCTAACTGTATTTGCCCTGCTACACAAGTGCAAGTCTGTGCACTATTTTCTGACAAATAAGATAGGCAACCCACGCTTTTTCGCTGTTTTTTTACCCAAACGGCACCTGGACTGGAAAAAAAGCCAGGTTATAGTGGGCGCGCCTCAACACTTTCAGGAGAAATGGCTTTATGGCCCTTGAGAATTCGGTCTCAGATTTTAACGGCATGCACTACTTTAGCCAGGGCTGGAAACTGGTCCGTCTGCCTGGCATTCGCCGCTTTGTAGTGATGCCACTGCTGATTAACATGATCATGCTCGGTGGCGCATTCGTCTGGCTGTTTTATCGTCTCGGTGACTGGATCCCGCGCCTGATGGCCCATATTCCGGATTGGCTGCAGTGGCTGAGCTATCTGTTGTGGCCGCTGTCGGTGATTGCGATTGTGTTGGTGTTCAGCTACTTCTTCTCGACGCTGGCAAACCTGATTGCCGCCCCTTTCTGCGGTCTGCTGGCCGAGCAGCTCGAAGGACGCCTGACCGGTAAGCCTCTGCCCGACAGCGGCTGGGCAGGAATGCTTAAAGATGTGCCGCGCATCATGAAGCGCGAGATGCAAAAACTGGGCTATTACCTGCCCCGCGCGCTGGGACTGTTGCTGCTCTACTTTATTCCTGGCTTTGGTCAGACGGTTGCCCCGGTGCTGTGGTTCCTGTTCAGTGCCTGGATGTTATCCATCCAGTATTGCGACTATCCGTTTGACAACCACAAAGTGCCGTTTCAGCAAATGCGAAACGCCCTGCGTCGGCACAAAACAGCCAATATGCAGTTTGGCGCACTCACCAGCCTGTTCACGATGATTCCGATTCTGAACCTCGTGATTATGCCGGTTGCCGTTTGCGGTGCCACCGCCATGTGGGTCGATCGCTACCGACCGCAGCTGGCGCGCAGTGAGGTGCGTTAAACTTATCAGCGCGCCTTATGCTCTTTTTTGCAGGGCTTATTGCCGGGGGACATATAGATATACGATTTCTTTCCTTCCGCCCCCTGGCAGAACAGGTATGCTCATAGGGTTCCCAATAATTCATACAGTTAAGGGCAGGCTATGAGTAAGATCTATGAAGACAACTCTTTGACAATTGGTCATACGCCGCTGGTTCGACTGAACCGCATCGGTAACGGCCGCATTCTTGCGAAAGTTGAATCCCGTAACCCGAGCTTCAGCATCAAATGTCGTATCGGTGCCAATATGATTTGGGACGCAGAGAAACGCGGTATTCTGAAACCCGGCATTGAGCTGGTTGAACCGACCAGCGGTAACACCGGTATCGCCCTGGCCTACGTTGCCGCTGCGCGCGGTTATAAACTCACGCTGACCATGCCCGAAACCATGTCGGTTGAACGTCGTAAACTGCTGAAAGCGCTGGGCGCGAAGCTGGTTCTGACCGAAGGTGCTAAAGGCATGAAAGGTGCCATCGGCAAAGCGGAAGAGATTGTCGCCAGCGACCCGGACAAATATGTGCTGCTGCAGCAGTTCAGCAACCCGGCTAACCCGGAAATCCATGAAAAGACCACCGGCCCGGAAATCTGGGAAGATACCGATGGCGAAGTGGATGTCTTTATTGCGGGTGTCGGCACAGGCGGAACGCTGACCGGCGTGAGTCGCTACATCAAAAACACCAAAGGCAAAAAAGATCTGATTACTGTCGCGGTTGAGCCGACCGATTCGCCAGTGATTGCGCAGGCGCTGGCGGGTGAAGAGATCAAACCCGGCCCGCATAAAATTCAGGGTATTGGTGCCGGCTTTATTCCGGGCAATCTGGAACTGAACCTGGTTGACCGCGTGGTGGCCATTACCAATGAAGAAGCGATCAGCACGGCGCGCAGGCTGATGGAAGAAGAAGGTATCCTGGCCGGTATCTCATCCGGTGCTGCTGTCGCCGCCGCGCTGAAGCTGCAGGAAGACGAAACCTTCGCCAACAAAAACATCGTGGTGATTCTGCCCTCCTCTGGCGAACGCTATCTGAGTACCGCGCTGTTCGCCGATCTCTTCACTGAAAAAGAGCTGCAGTAGCCGGAGCCGATAGTCTGAAAATGTCGAAAAAAGCACCCATCTGGGTGCTTTTTTGTGGTGCAGATCTCACTTTCATCACCCGGCAGATTGATTTCAGTGATGCCGATCTGGTATTCAGACTGCCAATTATTTCGATGCCTGAAATTAATCCGCGCTTGAAGTGGATCAAGCTGAATCGATTTACGGATTCAGTGAAACGGCGAATCACGGCATAATTAACCGGTGACGTGTAGAATCGGTTTTGAGACGCAACGGATTGTAGATTTGACGCATGCGCGTCTTTGGTCAGCATGAAGCTATACCCGCGCACCTACACAGGCTAAAGTGAAGGCTCCAGGCTAGACTTTAGATCCATAACACTCATCCTGATAACGTTGGGGAAATAGAATGTTCCAGCAAGAAGTTACCATTACTGCACCAAACGGTCTGCATACTCGCCCAGCTGCGCAATTCGTTAAAGAAGCCAAAGCTTTCCAGTCAGAAATCACCGTGACCTCTAACGGCAAATCAGCGAGCGCGAAAAGCCTGTTCAAACTGCAGACGCTGGGTTTAACCCAGGGAACGGTTGTGACTCTTTCCGCGGAAGGTGAAGACGAACAGAAAGCAGTTGAGCATCTGGTCAAACTGATGGCTGAACTGGAGTAATCTCCGCTCAGCTCGCCAGCCAATCGACTCCTCTGCGCCATTGAGTGCAAACATCTTGATCGCGGACAACCTGTCCGCGTTATTGCTTTCGTAGAGTACGTGTCCCGCGACAATGGCACCGCAAAGAGTCCCATCAGCCATCGTGATTAAAAGGTAGCGTTATGATTTCAGGCATTTTAGCATCACCAGGTATCGCTTTCGGCAAAGCACTGCTGCTGAAAGAAGACGAGATCGTCATCAACCGCAAGAAAATTTCTGATGATCAGGTTGAGCAGGAAGTTCAGCGCTTCCTCGATGGCCGCAGCAAAGCGGCATTACAACTGGAAGCGATTCGCGTCAAAGCGGGTGAAACCCTCGGTGAAGAGAAAGCAGCCATCTTCGAAGGCCACATCATGTTGCTGGAAGATGAAGAGCTGGAGCAGGAAATCATCGACCTGATCAAAAAAGATCACGCGACTGCTGACGCTGCTGCTTACTCGGTCATTGATGGCCAGGCGAAAGCACTGGAAGAATTAGATGACGAATATCTGAAAGAGCGTGCGGCTGACGTGCGTGACATCGGTAAGCGTCTGCTGCAAAACATCCTCGGTCTGCACATCGTCGACCTGAGCGCTATTCCGGACGAATCTATTCTGGTGGCCAAAGATTTAACGCCGTCAGAAACCGCACAGCTGAACCTGAAAAAGGTGCTGGGCTTTATCACTGATCTGGGCGGCCGTACCTCACATACCTCAATCATGGCGCGCTCGCTGGAAATCCCGGCCATTGTCGGCACCGGCAATGTAACCGTCACGGTTAAAAACGGCGATTTCCTGATCCTGGATGGCGTTAACAATGCGATTCACGTCAATCCTTCCGAAGCGATTCAGGAAGAACTGAAAGCCGTACAGAATCAGTATCTGTCCGAAAAACATGAATTAGCCAAGCTGAAAGATCTGCCAGCCGTGACGCTGGATGGCCATCAGGTTGAAGTCTGTGCCAACATCGGTACTGTGCGCGATATCGCCGGTGCGGAGCGTAACGGCGCGGAAGGCGTAGGTCTCTACCGCACCGAATTCCTGTTCATGGATCGCGACTCTCTCCCAAGTGAAGAAGAGCAGTTCCAGGCGTATAAAGCCGTTGCTGAAGCGATGGGCTCACAGGCGGTTATCGTGCGCACCATGGATATCGGCGGTGACAAAGATCTGCCTTACATGAACCTGCCAAAAGAAGAGAACCCGTTCCTCGGCTGGCGTGCTATCCGTATCGCGATGGACCGCAAAGAGATTCTGCATGCACAGCTGCGTGCCATCCTGCGCGCCTCCTCCTTCGGTAAACTGCGCATCATGTTCCCGATGATCATTTCGGTTGAAGAAGTACGCAGCCTGAAAGCGGAACTGGAACTGCTGAAAGCGCAGTTGCGTGATGAAGGTAAAGCCTTTGATGAAAGCATTGAAGTCGGCATCATGGTAGAGACCCCGGCTTCAGCCGTCATTGCCCATCATCTGGCGAAAGAAGTCGACTTCTTCAGTATTGGGACAAACGATCTGACGCAGTATACTCTGGCGGTCGATCGTGGTAATGATTTGATCTCGCACCTGTACAACCCAATGACGCCGTCTGTGCTTAACTTAATCAAGCAAGTCATTGATGCATCTCACGCTGAAGGTAAATGGACCGGCATGTGTGGTGAGCTGGCAGGTGATGAACGTGCTACACTACTGTTACTGGGAATGGGGCTGGACGAGTTCAGCATGAGTGCCATTTCTATCCCTGGCATCAAAAAAATCATTCGTAATACTAATTTTGAAGATGCGAAGGCATTGGCAGAGCAGGCACTGGCTCAACCGACAGCGGAAGACTTAATGAACCTGGTTAACAAGTTCATTAAGGAAAAAACGCTCTGCTAACCTGCATGATGCTGGCCCCAAATTACTGCTTAGGAGAAGATCATGGGTTTGTTTTCTAAACTTTTTGGCGAAAAAACGGATAGCGCTGGGACAATCGACATCGTAGCGCCTCTGTCGGGCGAAATCGTGAACATTGAAGACGTACCAGATGTGGTGTTTGCAGAAAAAATCGTGGGCGACGGTATTGCGATCAAACCCAGCGGCAACAAAATGGTTGCGCCTGTTGATGGCACTATCGGCAAGATTTTTGAAACCAATCACGCTTTTTCGATCGAATCAGACAACGGCATTGAGCTGTTCGTCCATTTTGGTATCGATACGGTTGAACTGAAAGGTGAAGGCTTCAAACGCATCGCTGAAGAAGGCCAGAAGGTCAAAAAAGGCGACGTGGTTATTGAGTTCGATCTGCCGTTGCTGGAAGAGAAAGCAAAATCAACCCTGACACCGGTTGTCATCTCCAACATGGATGAAATCAAGGAATTGATTAAGCTGTCTGGTCAGGTCACCGTCGGCGAAACGCCGGTGATTCGCATCAAAAAGTAAGCATTCGTATATAACATAACGGCACCTGCGGGTGCCGTTATCGTTTCTGCGGTACAGGTTTTCAGGGCTGCCAGTGCGGCAGACGCAGCGTCAGTTCAAGTCCGCCCTCTGGCCGGTTCCGCGCCTCAACTTCACCATGATGCGCCAGCACCACTTTACGCACAATAGCCAGTCCCAGACCATAACCTTTACCCATCAGCGGCGAATTTACCCGCACAAACGGGTCAAAAATGCTGGAGAGTTTCTCCTCATCGACACCTGGCCCCTGATCGCGTACCTGAATCGCCAGCCACTGCTGTTCAGCGCGTAAGTCGACCTCAATCCGCTGCCCTGGCAAAGAGAAGCGCAGCGCGTTGCGTAAGACGTTCTCGATCCCGCGCCGTATCAGCTCCGCATTGCCCCGCACGGTGTAGTCGCCCCGCTCGTCAACCTTTAACTCCACCTGTACACCAGGGATCTGTGCTTCATAGCGGACATCGGTGATGACCGCCTCCAGCAAACCGGTCAGGTCAAAATATTGCTCATCCGGGATGCTTTCATGTTCAGCTCGCGACAGCGTCAGCAGTTCACCGATCATTTTGTCCAGCCGCCGCGCCTCTTCATCAATGCGATCAAGCGAACTGTTTACGCTTTCTGGCGTCTGTCTGGCGAGTCCGGTCGCCAGTTGCAGCCGCGCCAGTGGTGAACGAAGCTCATGTGAGATATCGTGCAGCAGCTCTTCACGGGCGCGCACCAGGGTATCAAGCCGCTCAACCATGGCATCAAACGCTTCAGCGACATTTGAAATCTCGTCGTGCCGCTTTCGCATAATCGGGAACAGACGCACGCTTAAATCACCCTCGGCGACGCGGGAAAATCCCTCCCTCAACTGACGCATGGGCCGCGTCAGATTCCAGGCCAGCAGCAGACTGAACAGCAACCCCACCGACCCGGCGAAGACAAACATCGGCTCGGGGATATTCAGAAATTTCCGCGGCATCATGTTCTGTTTGCTGTTCATGCGCATGCCATCCAGGTCGTAGCGCAGCTGATATTCTTTTCCATCCGCGCAGTGTACCCGGCGCACCACCTCTTCAGGAAGACGGCCCCTGAAATCCAGGTTGCCGCTGTCCTGTGATTGTAGCGGTTTAGTCTGCTGCGTGACGTGAAAGAACTGACGATCAGTTTCATCCCAGTCCGACAGCATCGCATTCAGCTCATCAGGCCCGCCCCGCTCCAGTACCGATGCAGCAGAGGTCATCTGCAGATCCACAATGCGACGGATAGCCATAATTTCAGGCGGTTCATGCCGTTTACCGGAGAGCGAAAAACCGAGCCAGATAAGCTGGCTCATGATGATAAAAACAAGCCAGAAGCCGATAAAGATCTTCCAGAACATGCGTCCGCGGTAACTCTGTTTCATCGAATACGGTAACCGATGCTGCGAACAGTTTCGATATTGATGCTGTCAGCGGTCAGTGCGCTGAGTTTCTGACGGATGTTGCTGATGTGCACATCAACGCTGCGGTCATAGGCTTCACGCGGACGGCCCAGCCCCTTTTCAGAGAGCTCATCTTTTGACACGACCCTGTCCGGCGCGCGCAGCAGCAAATCCAGCAGATTAAATTCTGATGCTGTCAGATCAAATGTTTTACCCTGCCATTCACTCATGCGGGTGGCAGGATTAAGCGTCAGGCCTCCCCAGCGCAGCGGCTCTTTGGCATCCGGCTGCGGTACCTGCTCCTCGAAACGGCGCAATACCGCGCGCAGGCGGGCGACCAGTTCACGGGGATAACAGGGTTTAGGCATATAGTCATCCGCCCCCATCTCAAGGCCGATCACGCGATCAATATTATCGCCTTTGGCAGTCAGCATGATCACCGGTATCCGGCTGTTCTGGCGCACCTGACGCAACACATCGATGCCACTCATGTCGGGCAGCATAATATCCAGAATCATGGCAGTGAAATCGCCAGAGCGCGCGCCCTGAATTCCGGCGCTGCCGGTCAGCACCAGCTGGGCATCGAACCCTTCAGCGATCAGGTACTGGCTTAGCATCGTGCCCAATTCGACATCATCATCAACAAGCAAAATTTTCATGGTTATCTCTCACTGGAATTGGCGCTATTTTGTCCTGTGCCGGGCATTCGCGCAGCCTGATTTACGCGATCCTTACAGATTCAGTCTATCCGGCACGGGAAATCCTGGCTAAAAAAAAGCCTGTGGGCAGCAAACGCGCGCACAGGCTTGATTTCCGCATCAGCAGAGGTTACTGATGATAGAGTCCGGTCGAGAGATAACGATCGCCGCGATCGCAGGCGATCGCTACCACGACGCTGCCCGGGTTCGCCTGCGCAATACGCAGTGCACCCGCCACCGCACCGCCTGAGCTGACACCGCAGAAAATGCCTTCACGGCGCGCCAGC
Organism: Pantoea alfalfae; assembly: GCF_019880205.1. Lineage (NCBI taxonomy): Bacteria > Pseudomonadati > Pseudomonadota > Gammaproteobacteria > Enterobacterales > Erwiniaceae > Pantoea > Pantoea alfalfae. The sequence continues at coordinate 1,150,333 of NZ_CP082292.1, read as the reverse complement.
GCCCGCATGGTCTCTTCCGCTTCTTTCTGCGTCATATCCATCACATCATCCACTAAGTCGGGCCGGTAGATCCCCGGAAGATAGGCCAGCGGCCAGCGACGAATGCCCGGAATACTGCTGCCTTCACTCGGCTGTAAACCGATCACCTGCACGCCCGTGTTGTGCTCTTTCAGGTAACGTCCCACGCCGGTGATCGTGCCGGTGGTACCCATGCTGGAGATAAAATGGGTCATGCGCTGGTTCGACTGCTGCCACAACTCCGGCCCGGTAGTCTGATAGTGACCCAGCGGGTTATCGGGATTATTAAACTGATCCAGCACCCGGCCTTCACCACGCGCCGCCATCGCCAGTGCCAGATCGCGTGCACCCTCCATGCCCTGCTGTCGCGGCACCAGAATCAGCTCTGCGCCATAAGCACGCATCGCATCCTGTCGCTCCTGACTCATGTTGTCCGGCATCAGCAGGCGAAGTCGGTAGCCTTTCATCGCCGCGATCATCGCCAGCGCAATGCCGGTATTCCCACTGGTTGCTTCAATCAGCTGATCGCCGGGTGAAAGTTCACCGCGCAGCTCCGCCTGATTAATCATCGACCAGGCCGCGCGATCTTTTACCGAGCCCGCCGGATTATTGCCTTCCAGCTTGAGCCAGACCTCACTACCGTTAGCTGGCGTCAGGCGCTGCAGCTTAATCAGCGGGGTATTGCCGATGGTGTGTTCAAGAGTCGTCACGGTGCGGTTCCTGGCATCTTACAAACGAGAGGCGAAAAAAAGGCGGGAGTCACACTCCCGCCCGCTGTGGATGAGAAAATATCAGGCGCTCTGTGCAAAGGCAACTGCACGCAGCGGCGTATCGCCTTTATAGAGGCGCGCCTGCTGCAACCCGACGAACAGGCGCTCGCCGCGAATCGGGGCTGTCTGCTCACCTTCAAACACCACTGAAACCGGCTCGCTCTGCCAGCCGACAGGCTGAACCACCAGCTGCCAGAAGTGACCACGCGGGCTGACTTCAAGCACCTGCACCGGCAGCGGCGTTTCCAGGCTGCTGCGACGTGATACATCGATTTCCCACGGACGCAGGAATAGCTCAACCGCGCCCTGATGAGCTGAGGTATAACCCAGCGGCCAGTGATGCGCGCCGACGTGGAACTGCGATCCCTGAATTTCGCCATCAAAGCGATTCACTTCACCCAGGAACTCCAGCACAAAGCGGGTCGCCGGATCGCGCCATACATCATCTGGCGTGCCAACCTGTTCAATATTTCCCTGACTCATCACCACGACGCGATCCGCGACCTCCATCGCCTCTTCCTGATCGTGGGTCACGAACACGCTGGTGAATTTAATCTCTTCATGCAGTTGACGCAGCCAGCGGCGCAGCTCTTTACGCACCTGAGCATCCAGCGCGCCAAAAGGTTCATCCAGCAGCAGAATCTGCGGTTCAACCGCTAATGCACGCGCCAGCGCCACACGCTGCTTCTGACCGCCCGACAGCTGTGCAGGAAAGCGGTTTGCCAGATGGGCCAGCTGCACCATCTCCAGCAGACGGGTTACACGCTGCTTGATCTCCGCCGCTGAAGGACGTTCGCGACGCGGCAGCACGGTCAGGCCAAAGGCGATGTTGTCGAACACCGTCATGTGACGGAACAGCGCATAGTGCTGGAAGACGAAACCAACCTGACGATCGCGCGCATGCAGGCGGCTGACGTCGTTGCCATGAAAACGGATCTGACCGCTGTTCTGATGCTCCAGCCCGGCAATAATGCGCAGCAGCGTGGTTTTACCCGAGCCTGATGGGCCAAGCAGCGCCACCATTTCACCTGAGGCAATATCCAGAGAGATATCGTTCAGCACCGAGGTGCGACCAAAGGACTTGTTGATCTTGTTAATCTCAATGCTCATGATTTCCCTCCTGTTGCAGGCGTTTGTGCTGTTGCTCTAAACGCCACTGCACAATGCTTTTCAGAAACAGCGTCACAATTGCCATCAGGGTTAACAGGGCGGCCGCGGTGAACGCGCCAACGGTGTTGTAGTCCTGATGCAACAATTCAACCTGAAGCGGTAATGTGTAGGTTTCACCGCGAATCGATCCCGATACCACCGAAACCGCACCAAATTCACCAATCGCACGGGCGTTGGTCAGGACGATGCCATACAGCAGCGCCCAGCGAATGTTCGGCAGCGTCACACGACGGAACATCTGCCAGCCTGACGCGCCTAACAGCACCGCCGCTTCATCTTCATGACTGCCCTGACTCAGCATCACCGGGACCAGTTCGCGCACCACAAACGGACAGGTCACAAACACCGTCGCCAGCACCATACCAGGCCAGGCAAACATAATCTGGATGTTATGCGCATCCAGCCAGCCGCCTGCCGGGCCATTCACGCCCCAGAACAGCAGATACATCAGACCGGCTACGACGGGCGACACGGCAAAAGGAATATCAAACAGGGTCAGCAGCAACTGCCGGCCCGGAAAGGTAAAGCGCGTCACCAGCCAGGCGAGCAGCGTGCCGAACACAAGGTTAACCGGTACGGTGATCAGCGCCACCATCACGGTCAGCCAGATGGCGTGCAGCATGTCCGGATCCGCCAGATTGCTGAGAGCGACAATGAGCCCCTGATTCAGCGCTTCCCAGAAGATGGAGGCCATCGGCACCACCAGCAGCAGAATCGAGATCAGCGTGCCGATACTAATCAGCAGCCACTTGCCCCAGTTTACAGGCTGACGCGCAGCATGATTAATTTGTGAAACCTCAGCCATTAGTGACCTCCCAGACGACGGCCAAAGCGGCTCTGCAATGTATTAATCGCGAATAGCAGAATCAGCGATGCCGCCAGGATCACCGAGGCGATAGCGCTGGCTGCCGGATAGTCGAACTCCTGCAGCCGGACAAAAATCATCAGCGAGGTGACTTCCGTTTTCCAGGCGATGTTACCGGCAATAAAGATCACCGCACCAAACTCACCCAGGCTGCGGGTAAAGGAGAGCGCCGTACCGGCCAGCAGCGCCGGTGCCACTTCCGGCAGCACGACGCGGCGGAAGCTCTGCCACGGCGTGGCACCCAGCGTTTCGGCGGCTTCTTCATACTCCGGACCTAACTCTTCCAGCACCGGCTGCACGGTACGCACCACAAACGGAATGCTGGTAAAGGCCATGGCAATGGCGATACCAATCCAGGTGTAAGAAATTTTGATGTCGAACTGAGCGAACCACTGTCCGTACCAGCCGTTAACCGAAAAGAGTCCGGCCAGGGTCAGGCCCGCCACCGCCGTAGGCAATGCAAACGGCAGATCCATCAGGCCATCCAGCAGTGTCCGGCCTGGAAAACGATAGCGGGTCAGGATCCATGCCATCAGCATGCCGAACACCGCGTTAAACAGGGAGGCGACACCGGCAGAGAGCAGCGTCACTTTATAGGCGGCCACCAGCTGAGGGTTGGTCACGACATCCCAGTACTGTTGCAGCGTCATCTGCGACAGCTGCATAATCACCGCGCTGATCGGCAGCAGCAGGATCAGACAGGTAAAGAGCAGGCTGGTGCCGAGGCTGAGACCAAAGCCGGGCAACACGCGTTTCTGGCTGGCAGCAAACATTATCCACGCCCCGCCGATAACAATTTATCCAGCTCACCGCCGCTGACGAAATGCGTCTGCATCACCTTATCCCAGCCGCCAAAGGCATCTTCGACCCGGAACAGGCTGGTCTGCGGGAAGCGATCTTTCTGCTCCGCCATCAGCTGTGGGTTATTCACACGATAATAGTAGTGAGTAATAATATTCTGCGCTTCTGGCGTGTAGAGATAGTTCAGGTAGGCGCTGGCCGCATCAGCGGTTTTATTTGTCGCGACGTTCTTATCCACCCATGCCACCGGAAACTCCGCCAGAATGTTGGTTTTCGGCACCACCACTTCGTATTCATCTTTACCATACTGGTTGCGGATGTTATTCACTTCGGACTCAAAGCTAATCAGTACGTCGCCCAGGCCGCGCTCAGCAAAGGTGGTGGTCGCGCCGCGACCGCCGGTATCAAATACTTCCACGTTTTTCAGGAACTGCGTCATAAAGGCACGGGTTTTAGCCTGATCGCCGCCGTCCGCTTTGTCTGTTGCGCCCCAGGCGGCCAGGTAGGTATAGCGGCCATTACCCGAGGTTTTCGGGTTCGGGAAAATCAGCTTCACATCGCTGCGGGTCAAATCTGACCAGTCGTGAATCTGCTTTGGGTTCCCTTTGCGCACCAGAAACGCCATGGTGGAATAGAAAGGCGAGCTGTTGTTCGGCAGGCGGCCTTTCCAGTCTGCCGCAATGAGATTGCCTTTATCGTGCAGCACCTGCACATCTGTTACCTGGTTGTACGTGACCACATCTGCGCGCAGGCCCTGCAGGATAGCCAGCGCCTGCTTCGATGAACCGGCGTGCGACATCTTAATGGTCAGTGGATCCGCGGGGTGACTGGCATCCCACTGTTTAACAAACGGAGCATTCAGGGCAACAAACAGCTCCCGCGACACATCGTATGAGCTATTAAGAAGTTCAGTGGCATTGGCTGCGCCGGCCAGGCTCAGCGACAACGCGATACCGCTCACGATTTTTCTCATCGCTTGTAATGTCATTTGGCACCCTGAAAAAGTTTGATGCGGATCTCACCCGCTGAGGCATCAGTTTATTTATAACTCAGTGAAAACCAGTAACGGTTTTATATATCGTTTGATGATTTCAAAGTCGAAAAAAGCATAAGACGACGGCAGAGTTTATGCAGAAATCAGCAAAAGCCGATAGAGGAGCGGAACCGCGGGCAGCCCGTGCGGGCAGGAGTTTTAAGAGGCGTCAGCGGCTGCCTGAGGGGCAGCACGCTGAAGAAAAGGATTAACGCTGCCAGACAATCTTGCTGATTTTCCAGCTTTTCAGCGTATCGTCAGAGGGCATTAAGCCCTCCGGACCGTGCCAGTCACCCTGATAGATATAGGTCAGATGCTGACTGCCTGGCGCACGGCACGCCACGTCACGCGCATCGGTGCCGCTGGCTAAGGTGCAGTTGTCGAAGGCTTTGCTGAACTTATTACTGAAGGCGTCTCCCACTTTACTGCCGTCACTGCTGGCAATCGCACTGTCCATCACCTCAATACGTTCGACCTGCGACTGCCCGTAAATCACCAGCTTAACGTTGCCATCATCCAGCGCCTGCCAGAAAGAGACCACCTGACCGTTCTGACTGCGCATGCCCTGACGCAGGCTATAGTCACCGTTCAGTCCGGCATTAATCGCGTCCTCTTTCATGGCGGTCGAGGCAGTTACCCCGCCCACCCCCTGTTCAGTCGCGGTCAGCGAGGAACCGAACCAGTTCCACGGCAGCGCCGAAGACCAGTGATAAGTCAGCGGATTCCACCAGCTTGCCTGCTGGCTGCTGTCAGCGCCGGAACCCGAACTGGCACAGCCGCTTAGTACAACGGCGGCGATCAGTAGCGTGGAACGAACAGCTTTCATGAGAACTCCTGTAAATGCGATGCCGGAAAGGCGGAACTGATTGGAGTCGCAAAGCGACAAAAAGTTTAGTGAAGATGATGTTCGGGCAGAAAGCAGTCGCGACAGCGGCGGCTGGATTGCAGCCAGATCAGCGCCAGCAGGTCAAACAACGTCAGCAGCAATGGCAGCGGTGAGGTGAGCAGATCGCCCTGCACAAACTGCCAGCCCTGCCAGAGCAGATTCACCAGCAGCGACAGCGCCAGCACGCTGCGCCAGTGCTGCCAGAGTCGCGGCAGGCGGGTGCGATATCCGGTCAGCAGCAGGCCCGCCAGTGCCGGTAAACCCAGCGCAAGACCGATCCAGAACGTCTGACGATCCGGATAGAAGAGTGCCAGCAGGTCGTTGCCCTGCTGCCGTGACGCCCCGGCCATCACCAGCAGCAGCCAGGTCCGCGCCTGGAGTAACAGGATCAGCCAAAAAAGAAACGGCAGCCGCAGCTGCCCTCTGGCGTCATACTCGTCCGGCAGATAGCCCGGTGACGGCTTAGTATTCACGGTCTTCGATCAGACGTTTACCAAACAGTAGCGCGTCGACCGGCTCATAATCGAGCTTCTCATAGAACGCCACCACCTGATCGTTTTCTTCGCGGATCATCAGATGCAGTTTCGGACAGCCGCGCGCGATAAGCTTCTTCTCCAGACGATTCATCAGGGCATTCGCAAAGCCGCGCCCCTGATAGTCTGGATGCACCGCGAGATAGTAAGCCGCGCCGCGATGACCATCGTAACCGCCCATCAGCGTGCCAACGACCACGCCGCCCACTTCAGCGACCAGAAAGAGATCGGGGTCGTGATTCATTTTGCGTTCGATATCCAGCTCCGGATCGTTCCATGGCCGTAACAAATCGCAACGTTCCCATAAGGTGATCACTTCTTCAAAATCTTCCTGGCGGAAGGCGCGGATTTCCATCTTAATTACCTGCAGATAAGCACAATTTGCTGATTATCACGCATTCTCTGCTGCACGCAACCCTCGATGGCCGGCGGAAAATAAAAAAGCGCGAATTTTCTGTTCGCGACCTGCAATACAAAGTAATGCCCTGAAATGGTTCTGTGATCGCAGGCAACATAGCCTTAGGCTATAACACCGGCAAGATTCCTGTTACCGGACCCGTACATGCAGCTGCTTAAACGTTTGATTCATCGTCGTCAGTTACTTCTTTCCGGGCTGGCTCTGGCCATTTTATCGCCGCGTGCGATTCAGGCTAAAGAGCAGTCGGGCATTACCGGGGCAAATCGTCATGCACGCCCTGCCCCGCCCGCGAAAAACGGTAAACGTATTGTAATGATCGATCCCGGCCACGGTGGCATCGACTCGGGTGCCGTTGGCGAAGAGGGTTCTGAAGAGAAACACATCGTGCTGGAGATTGCCGGTAACGTGCAGCGCCAGCTGCAGAGCCATCCGCGCATTGAAGTGCGACTGACGCGCGACAGTGATCACTTTATTCCGCTTTATCAGCGGGTGGAAATCGCCCACCAGCACGGTGCCGATCTTTTTATGTCGATTCATGCCGACGGTTTTACCAGCCCCGATGCCAGTGGCGCCTCGGTATTTGCGCTCTCTAACCGTGGTGCCAGCAGCTCGATGGCACGTTATCTCTCACAGCGGGAGAACGATGCGGACAAACTGGGCGGCGTAAAAGCTCAGCAGCAGGATCACTATCTGCAGCAGATTCTGTTCGACCTGGTACAGACCGACACCATCAAGAACAGCCTGACACTGGGCAAGCACGTGCTGGATCAGATCCGCCCGGTGCACCATCTGCACAGCCAGCACACCGAGCAGGCGGCCTTCGCGGTGCTCAAGTCACCGTCGATTCCCTCAGTGCTGGTCGAAACCTCTTTTATTACCAATCCACGTGAAGAGCAGTTGCTCGGCACCATCGCATTTCGCCAGAAAATTGCTTCGGCTATTGCCAGCGGCATCGTCAACTACTTCGATGAGTTTGACCGCCGCAATGCCTGATTCATCTGGCCGGTTTGCGTCGTGCAACGCGCCGCGCCCATACAAGCGGCGCGCTTTTGCGTATAATCGCGTCAGACTTTGATAAACGATAAGCGAAAAGATGGCTGATATTTCCCGCGTAAAAGCGTTCCTGCTCGCATTGCAGGATGAGATTTGTAACCAGCTGGCGGCTGAAGATGGCGGCGCACAGTTTGCTGAAGATAGCTGGCAGCGCCCTGGCGGCGGCGGTGGTCAGAGCCGCGTCCTGCGCAACGGCGCGGTGTTTGAGCAGGCGGGCGTCAACTTTTCGCATGTGCATGGCGATCAGATGCCGGCATCAGCGACCGCGCACCGGCCTGAGCTGGCCGGTCGCAGCTTTGAAGCGATGGGCGTGTCGCTGGTGATCCACCCGAATAATCCCTATGTGCCGACCAGCCACGCCAACGTGCGCTTTTTTATCGCAGAGAAACCGGGGGCCGATCCGGTCTGGTGGTTTGGCGGCGGCTTTGACCTGACGCCGTTTTATGGCTTTGAAGAAGATGCGCTGCACTGGCATCAGACAGCCGCTAATCTCTGTCAGCCCTTTGGCGAGGATGTCTATCCGCGCTATAAAAAGTGGTGTGATGATTACTTCTATCTGAAGCATCGTGATGAGCAGCGCGGCATTGGCGGCCTCTTTTTTGACGATCTCAACACGCCCGACTTTGAGCAGAGCTTCAGCTTTATGCAGGCAGTAGGCCGCGGCTTTATGGATGCCTATCGGCCCATTGTGGCGCGCCGTAAAGATCACCCGTGGGGCGATCGTGAGCGCCAGTTCCAGCTCTACCGCCGTGGTCGCTATGTGGAGTTCAACCTAGTGTGGGACCGTGGCACGCTGTTTGGTTTGCAGACCGGCGGCCGTACGGAATCGATTCTGATGTCGATGCCACCGCTGGTGCGCTGGGAATATGATTATCAGCCCGATGCCGACTCTCCTGAAGCTGCGCTCTATCGCGATTTCCTGCCGGTAAAAAACTGGCTGAACCTCCCGATCTGATCGCTTCTCCCGCTGCAGCGCGGCCCGCAACCCGCGCTGCGCTTACCTTTCTCCCGACAGACCCGTTCCGTTTCACAGGGCACAGATTGCTACAGTGTTACCTGCGTCATTTGTCCTGACTGCTATGCTTAAGGATGGAATATGGCGCACCCCACGGTAAAAACCGCATGACGGCTCCTTCTCACCGCCTCGCAGCGCAACAATCAGAGAAACCGCATTTTCATCAGAAAGTCTCTGTTGCAATGTTATGGGTTCGCGTTACCGGTAGCAGAACATGCCACAGACCGGCTGCGAGGCCTGAGGTGCACCCTGTTCGCTTTCATTTTTCTTTTCAAGGAGTTTAGAGATGAACCAGCTAGAAGCCCTAAAACAGTTCACCACCGTGGTGGCGGACAGTGGTGATATCGAATCGATTCGTAATTACCACCCGGAAGACGCCACCACCAACCCTTCACTTATTCTGAAAGCGTCCGGTCTGGAAGGGTATAAGCACCTGATGGATGACGCGATTGAGTACGCGAAAAAACAGGGCGGCAGCAAAGAGACGCAGATTATCAATGCAAGCGACAAAGTGGCGATCAACCTCGGTATGGAAATCCTGAAAAGCATACCGGGCCGTGTTTCGACCGAAGTGGATGCGCGCCTCTCCTTCGATCGTGGCATGTGTGTCACCAAAGCAGAAAAACTGATTCGGATGTATGAAGAGCATGGCATCGATCGCTCACGCGTACTGATTAAGCTGGCCTCGACCTGGGAAGGCATCCGTGCAGCGGAAGAGCTGGAGAAAAACGGCATCCACTGTAATCTGACGCTGCTGTTCTCCTTTGCGCAGGCGCGTGCCTGTGCCGAAGCGGGCGTGTTCCTGATCTCTCCGTTCGTTGGCCGTATCTACGACTGGTATAACTCACGCAAGCCACTGGAACCCTACGTGGCGGATGAAGATCCAGGCGTAAAATCTGTGCGTCGTATCTATGACTACTACAAAAAGCACCGTTACAGCACCATCATCATGGGCGCCAGCTTCCGTAAAGTGGAGCAGATTATCGCGCTGGCCGGCTGCGATCGCCTGACGCTGTCGCCGAACCTGCTGGAAGAGCTGCAGAACAGCGATGCGCCGCTGGAACGAAAACTGGAACCTTCTACCGAAGGCTTCCATCAGCCGTCACCGCTCTCCGAGGCGGAGTTCCGCTGGGAACATAACCAGGATCCAATGGCAGTCGAAAAACTCTCTGACGGCATCCGCCAGTTCGCGGTTGACCAGCAGAAGCTGGAAGATGTGCTCGCCGCACGCCTGTAGTCTTTATTTTAATCGGGCGGGACGTTCCCGCCCTGATGCATAACAAGGGAGAACTTTATGTCCTCACGCAGAGAGTTGGCAAACGCGATTCGTGCACTGAGCATGGATGCGGTTCAGAAGGCAAATTCAGGCCACCCCGGTGCGCCGATGGGTATGGCCGATATCGCCGAAGTGTTGTGGCGCGACTTCCTCCAGCATAATCCGACCAATCCCGCCTGGCTTGATCGTGACCGCTTTATCCTCTCCAACGGCCACGGCTCCATGCTGCTTTATAGCCTGCTGCACCTGAGCGGTTATGACCTGCCGATTGAAGAACTGAAAAATTTCCGTCAGCTGCACTCTAAGACCCCAGGCCACCCGGAGATCGGTTATACGCCTGGCGTTGAAACCACCACCGGCCCACTGGGTCAGGGTCTGGCTAATGCCGTAGGCCTGGCGATTGCTGAGCGCACGCTGGCTGCACAGTTTAACCGTCCGGACCATGAAATCGTTGACCACCATACCTATGTGTTTATGGGCGATGGCTGTCTGATGGAAGGGATCTCGCACGAAGTCTGTTCTCTGGCGGGCACCCTGGGTCTGGGCAAACTGATCGGCTTCTATGACCACAACGGCATCTCGATTGATGGCGAAACCGAAGGCTGGTTTACCGACGATACGCATAAACGCTTTGAGTCATATAACTGGCATGTGATCGGCGACATCGACGGCCATGACGCTGATGCTATCCGCGAGGCGATCAAAGAAGCGCAGAGCGTCACCGATAAGCCTTCACTGATTATCTGCCGCACCATTATCGGTTTCGGTTCACCGAACAAAGCCGGTAAAGAGGAATCGCACGGCGCAGCGCTGGGCGAGGCCGAAGTGGCGCTGACCCGTAAACAGCTTGGCTGGAACTATCCGGCATTTGAAATCCCGGCTGAAATCTACCAGCAGTGGGATGCCAAAGCAGCGGGTGCTGAACGCGAAAAAGCCTGGGATGCGAAGTTTGCGGCTTATAAAGAGGCCCATCCCGAGCTGGCGAAAGAGTATGAGCGCCGTATGAATGGCGAAATGCCTGCCACATGGGAAACCGAAGCGACCCGCTTCATCCAGGATCTGCAGGCTAATCCGCAGAAAATCGCCAGCCGTAAAGCATCTCAGAACTCACTGGAAGCCTACGGCAAAATGCTGCCGGAATTCCTTGGCGGTTCCGCTGACCTGGCGCCGAGTAACCTCACCATCTGGTCAGGCTCTAAATCGATCAAAGAGGATCTTGCGGGTAACTACATTCACTACGGCGTGCGTGAATTTGGTATGACGGCAATTGGCAACGGTATCGCGCATCATGGTGGTTTCGTGCCTTACACCGCAACCTTCCTGATGTTTGTCGAATATGCGCGTAACGCCGCGCGTATGGCTGCACTGATGAAGGCACGCCAGATTCTGGTCTACACCCATGACTCCATCGGTCTGGGTGAAGATGGCCCGACGCACCAGCCGGTAGAGCAGATCGCCAGCCTGCGTCTGACGCCAAACATGAGCGTATGGCGTCCGTGCGATCAGGTCGAAACGGCTGTAGCGTGGAAAGCCGCCGTCGAACGTCATCACGGCCCGACAGCGCTAATCCTTTCGCGTCAGAATCTGCTGCAGCCGGAACGTACCCCGGAGCAGATCGAAAACATCAAACGCGGCGGCTACGTGCTGAAGGATTGCGACGGTACACCAGACGTGATTCTTATCGCGACCGGTTCAGAGATTGAGATCACCCTGGGTGCAGCGGATAAGCTCACGTCAGGCGGTCACAAGGTGCGGGTGGTTTCACTGCCTTCAACTGACCTGTTTGATGCGCAGGATGCTGCTTACCGCGAATCCGTACTGCCGAGCGGCGTGAAAGCGCGTGTGGCGGTAGAAGCGGGTATTGCGGACTACTGGTTCAAGTATGTCGGTCTGGACGGTGCGATTGTCGGTATGACCACCTTTGGTGAATCCGCCCCGGCCAGTCAGCTGTTCCCGGAGTTTGGCTTCACGGTTGAGAATATCGTCAGCCACGCTGAAGCATTACTCAAGCCAGTTTAATGCTTATGCCCTTCCCGGCTCACCGGGAAGGGCCATTTCCACATATAGCCTGATACATAAAAAAAACTCCATTCCCCCCTTCCCGCCCTGCGCAAACTCATTACTATAGAGCCGTCATACTTAATGCTGCCTGTGCGCTGGCTGTCCGTCTTTCCCTGCTGTTGTTTTGCCGGGATAACGCGGTTCGGACCTGATGCATCCCGATGAGTGAAGGCAGATTTCCTCCGATTTTATAGCGAAGCCACTTCCGTTGAACATGCGCACACCCTATTTACTGGCCCTGATGGTTTCACTGCTTCCATTAAAAAGCATGGCGCAGGTCGCGCCCGATCCGCTGCTGGCCTCTCAGATTGTTGATCGCTATGCGGAACATATCTTTTACGGCAGCGGTGCAACCGGCATGGCACTGGTGGCAATTGATGGCAATCAGCGGGTGTTCGCCAGCTTTGGTGAAACCCGTCCCGGCAACAATGTCCGTCCGCAGAAAGATTCGCTGATTCGCATCGCCTCGCTGAGTAAGCTGATGACCAGTGAAGTAATGGTAAAAATGGCTGAGCGCGGACAGATTCGCCTTGACGATCCCCTGAGTAAATATGCGCCCCCGGGTGCACGGGTGCCCACTTACAATGGCCAGCCGATTCGCCTGATTAATCTCTCAACCCACACCAGTGGACTGCCGCGCGAGCAGCCAGGCGGCAAAGCGCAGCGTCCGGTGTTTGTCTGGCCAACGAAGAGCGAACGCTGGGCATGGCTGGCGCGCGCGAACCTCAAAGCCGCACCAGGCAGCAGTGCCGCCTATTCCAACCTGGGCTACGATCTGCTGGGCGATGCGCTGTCACGTGCCAGTGGAACACCCTATCCGGCGTTGTTTCAGCAGCTGATTACCCGTCCGCTCGGCATGAAGGACACCACGTTTACGCCATCGCCTGAGCAGTGCGGACGCCTGATGGTGGCCGAAAAAGGGGCCAGTCCGTGTAATAACACGCTGGCCGCGATTGGCAGCGGCGGGGTTTACTCAACACCGGATGATATGGGCCGCTGGATGCAGCAGTTCCTGAACTCGTCGGTTAACCATCGCACGCCGCAGATCGATCGCCTGCAGACGCTGATCTATCGCCGCGACCAGCTCACTAAAGTCGAAGGCATGGATGTGCCGGGTAAAGCGGATGCGCTGGGCATGGGCTGGGTCTACATGGGACCGAAAAGTGGTCGTCCCGGTATCATTCAGAAAACCGGCGGCGGCGGCGGATTCATCACCTATATGGCGATGGTGCCGCAGCATAACGTGGGGGTTTTTGTGGTGGTGACGCGTTCGCCGCTGACCCGCTTTACGCCGATGAGCGACGGTGTGAATAATATGCTGGCCGAACTGGTCGGCAACCAGCTTGGCTCACCGATGATGGTGCAGGTCATTCGTTAACGCTGCTGTACGCCACCGTCAGACTGGCTGACCCACAGGGTTGGCCAGTCATCACTGCTATGCCAGGCATCACAGGTCGACTCTTCCGCATATTCCGCTAATACAAAATGTGTGCCATCAAATTGCCAGCGTGTCGCCCTGCCGCAGTCGCCTAATCCACGGCCCTTACCAAACGTGTAGAGCTGACCGCTGGCCGCGTCATATTCGGCGTTAATCAGCTCAAGCTGACGATCGCTGGCGCCTGGCGGGGTGAACGGCAGAGTCAGGGTGATCCCACGCGCCACATAGGGCGGACTGCGTGTCACTTCAAACGCCAGATCGATCACGTTATATGCACCCATTTCACAACTCACCAGCAGCAGCGCGCGCTGGTCGGTAAGTGGCGCCACGCTGACTTCACGGCGCAGCGGATCGAGTGAGCAGGCGTCGGTATTAACCCGCCAGGTGCCGTAGTCAATTAATCCGCTGGTCTCATCGCGCGTCAGTGCAGCGGGTGACCTGACCGCAGGCGGCAGCGGCGGCAGTGCAGGCGGTGGCGGGACATCCCAGATGGCCCTGTCGCCACGTTTAATCCACGCGCTCATACTGTTGACCCGTCCCTGAGTGTCATCCATCAGCAACAGCGCGGCCTTCATGCCGCGCAGGGAGATCAGCGCATTGGGATCAAAAGTGAGCTGCAGGTTTTTGGCCTCCATCACCAGATCAAAAAATTCATCAATGGCGATAGCATTGCTGGTGGCGAGATGATGCGGCTCTACCGTCCAGTGTTTGAGGTCGGGTTTAAGCCGGCGCTGATCGAGCAGCAGGTTATCCTGTAGCGGGCCACCCGGCAGCGCACCACTGTAGGCGCTGCCATAGTCTATTCGGAGCAAGGGGCGATCGTTGACGCCCGCATGCCGCGAAATCGTCATCACCAGCCCTTTGTCCCCCGGAATATTCCGCGCCACGCAAAAGGCTTCATTGTTACAGGTAATTTGCCAGTCGTTGAATGACTTTTGCAACGGTTCCGCCTGAACAGAGGCAACCCACAGAGACGGCAACAGCCAAAACGATTTCATCCAATACGACATTAAGAAGATCGATCCCCGAATACCCAGAGTGGAGAGAATAGCGCATCAACGGGCCTGCCAGGGTTTACAATCTGTGAACCTGTGCAAAAAGCGCAGTTAACTGCTTAAAAAGCGCACATAAAGTGGATTAACTCTCACCACTCTCCCTCAATGCCGGCACGCGGCAACAGGCTTACTGGCACGGTTTTATGGCGTCAGCCAGCCCGCAATCTGTGCATGCTGAAGCAGCATGATGGTTTTGCCGTCACGAATGCGACCCTCAGCGACCATTGCCAGCGCATCCGGAAAGCTTAATTCCAGCACGTCGATCGACTCATCTTCAACGCCGCCCCCCGCATTGTCGCGCAGCGATTCATTATAAACCGCTGCAAAAAAGTGGATTAATTCAGTGACGCCGCCCGGCGACATATAGCAGGCATAGAGTTTTTCCACCTCGCCCACCGCATAACCGGTCTCTTCAATCGCCTCTTTGCGAATGCAATCTTCCGGAGAGTCGTCGTCCAGCAAGCCCGCACAGGCTTCGATTAACATGCCGTCGTCGTTACCGTTGACGTAAGTCGCAATACGGAACTGGCGTGTCAGGACCACGCTGTTCTTTTCACGGTTGTAGAGCAGTATAGTCGCCCCATTTCCGCGGTCGTAGACTTCGCGTTTATGGCGGATAACCTCGCCACGACGATCGGTAATCTCATAGGTGTAGTTACGCAGCACAAACCAGTTTTCAGACAGGAGCTTATCTTTGATGATAGTGATCTTAAACGACATGAGGACTCCACTACCGCATAAAGGGAGCTTTTCATCATAGAGGGGGGCTTACGGGAAAACTATCCTAATTCTTGTCGTAACGTGTCGATTTGCGGGCAAAAAAAAGCCAGCCCGGAGGCTGGCCTGATTGCTGCAAAACTTATCAGCGTGACGTGTCGTCAGCCAGGCGGGTCGGCTGAGGCTCTTCTTCGTGATGATCCTGTTCGGTCTCAGCTATGGCGTGAACGCGCTTACGCACGCCAAACCATCCCAGCACCAGTAATACCGCAATCAGCGGAATGGAGGCGATGGTGTACGTCCCGTTCGGGTAGTCAAACGCCATCAGCACCAGCACACTGAACAGGAACAGCAGCGTCAGCCACGAGGTAAACGGCGCGCCTGGCAGCTTGAAGCTGACATCATCCGCCTTGCCCTCTTTGATCGCTTTGCGCAGACGCAACTGGCAAACCACGATAAAGGCCCAGGAGGAGATAATGCCCAGCGAGGCAACGTTCAGGACGATCTCAAACACCTGAGAAGGCACATAGTAGTTAAGCACCACACCAATCACATAGACGGCGACGGTCACCAGAATACCGGCATAAGGAACCTGCTGACTGTTCATCTTTGACATGAATTTCGGCGCAGAGCCACCCATCGACATGGAGCGCAGAATACGCCCGGTCGAGTAGAGGCCGGAGTTCAGGCTGGAAAGCGCCGCACTCAGCACTACGATATTCATGATGCTGCCAACGTAAGGCACGCCCAGCTTCGAGAAGAAGGTCACGAACGGACTCTGACCCGCCTGATAAGCGTTCCATGGCAGCAGCAGCACCAGCAGCACCACAGAGCCGACATAGAACAGGCCAATACGCCAGATCACGCTGTTGATTGCTTTCGGCAGCATGGTTTTCGGGTCTTTACATTCGCCGGCCGCCGTACCCACCAGTTCGATAGAGGCAAAGGCGAACACTACGCCCTGAATCAGCACCAGTGCAGGCAGTAAACCGTGCGGGAACAGGCCACCGTTATCGGTGATCAGATGGAAGCCGGTGCTGTTGCCATCCAGCGGTTTGCCGGTGCCAAGGAATACCACGCCCACCACCAGGAAGATGACAATCGCCAGCACTTTTACCAGCGCGAACCAGAACTCCATCTCGGCAAACCACTTAACGCCAATCATGTTCATGGTGCCGACAATCGCCAGCGCGCCCAGGGCGAAGACCCACTGTGGCACATCACCAAACGCGCCCCAGTAGTGCATGTAGAGCGCGACGGCGGTGATATCAACGATGCCGGTCATCGCCCAGTTGACGAAGTACATCCAGCCCGCCACATAAGAGGCTTTCTCGCCCAGGAATTCACGGGCATAGGAGACGAAGCTGCCGCTGCTGGGACGGTGTAATACCAGTTCGCCCAGCGCACGCAGAATAAAGAAGGAGAAGATGCCACACACCAGATAGATGATGGCTAAAGCGGGGCCAGCAGCCTGCAAACGGCCACCTGCGCCCAGGAACAAACCGGTACCGATGGCACCGCCGATCGCAATCATCTGTACGTGACGGTTACCCATCGCCTTCTGGTAGCCGGCGTCATGAGAGTTGAGCCAGCGTCGTTTCGCAGCGCGCATCTCGCCTGGGGTTTTGTTTTTAGATTTCATAGCATTCCTGTTTGTCCTGACTATCAGTCGTCGCATCCCCGTTTCGGGCGTAATGCCCTGTGAAATGGGGTATTTTCCTCTATGCGTTTGCCTGTGAGTGAGTGCCAGGCAGCGCGGGAATTTACGGCGATGAATCCTACCCGTTCTGCAAGAACGAAGCAAAATATACCGGGCAGATGCACAGGCTGATTTGTAAGAATCCATCCTGATGCACAAAAACAAAAAAACCGGCCATTTTCAGGCCGGTAAAAGCTACAGGGATGGAAACAGGAGGGTTGGGTTAGCGATAAATCTCTGCGGTGCCGCTCCACAGGCTGGAGTCGCCTGGGTTATCGACGCCGATAACGCGGTAATGGCTGGCGCCCATCTCTTCCGCTTTTTGCGACAACTGGCGATTCGCATCGTCCAGTGAGCCGCGAACGCCGGAGACTGACACGCTGCCGATGCTCTGCATGTTCTGAGCCTGTGACCGGTCGACCGGCGCAGCAGCAAAAGCGGTAAAGGAAGCGGTAGCCAATAATGCGCCCGCCAGTACAGCATTCAGCTTTTTCATTGGATGCTCCTTAATCTGTGATCGGGTTGAGCTGATGACTGGATGAATTATTAGCGTTGCAATGAAAAGCAACATCGGGACGATGTAAACCTGTTCCTTTTTTAACCACAAATCGGTAGCCCATCCTGGGAACTGTCAGTTGTGGTCATTTTATGTGCGATGTGTAACCGCCTGTGCGATAAACAGGGGATGGATCATTTGCGTTACGTTATTGCGCTCTTATAATTCCCGCACTTTCAACAGGGCCATCCATGTGATTGTTAAACGTTCCGTTACTCAAAGCATCGCTAAGGCGCTCAGCGCCATTGTCCTGCTGTCGCTGCTCACCACCGGTCTCGCCTTAGTCACGCTGCTCAGCAGTCAGCGCGATGCGGAGGCGATCAATCTGGCGGGATCCCTGCGCATGCAGAGCTATCGCATGGCATGGGACGCCAGCCGTCAGCCACAAAATCTTGCGCATCACCTGACGCTCTATCAGCAAACGCTGGATGCCCCGGTGCTGCAAAAGCTGGATCGGCCCTGGGTACCACGCGAAGTCAGCGCTCGCTATCAGCGACTGCGCGCTGCATGGCCTTCCCTGCAGCAGCAGTTGCAGCAGGGTGATACCGTGGCATACCAGCAGCAGGTGCCGATCTACGTCGGTGAAATTGATCGCTTTGTACTGGGTTTGCAGCGCTATACCGAGCTGAAAATGCGTCTGGTGGCGGCCAGCAGCCTGGCAGGTGTCATTGCTATTGTCGTGCTGGCACTGATGACGATTCGCTTTACCCGGCTGCAGGTGGTGCGGCCACTTAATGCGCTGGTCACGGCCAGTCGCTACGTCGAAAGCGGCAACTTTGCTTTTCCGCCGCTGCACGTTGAGCAGCAGAATGAACTGCGGGTACTGTCGCATGCTTTCAGCGGCATGGCGGCGCGTCTGCATTCGCACTATCAACTACTGGAAAGTACGGTACGCGCGAAAACGGAAGACTTAACCCAGGCGAATCGCACGCTGTCACTGCTTTACGACAGCTCGCAGATGCTGACGGCCAGCCCGTTGCATCCGGCACTGTTTGAGGCAGTGTTAACCACTGTGCTGACGCGCGAAAAACTGACAGCGATCCGGCTGGACAGCGACCAGTTTCAGTTCTGCGCGGGGGATGCTCAGGCTGACGGTGAGTGGCAGCGTCTGCCGTTACAGCAGGACGATCAACAGATTGGCGAACTGCGCTGGCAGTCGGCTGGCGTTACGTATCCCAATGAGCTGATGCGCAGCCTGGCGGCGATGCTGGGACGGGCAATCTGGATCTGGCAGGCACAGCAGCAATATCAGCAGATGCTGCTGATTGAAGAGCGCGCCACCATTGCCCGGGAATTACATGACTCGCTGGCCCAGTCGCTCTCGTTTTTACGTATTCAGCTGACCCTGCTGCGCCGCACTGTGGATAAGGATGACAGCGCCGCCCACGCGATTATCGCTGACTTCGATCAGGCGCTGGCCGATGCCTACCGTCAGCTGCGTGAGCTGCTGACCACCTTCCGCCTGACCATTGAGCAGGCGGATCTGGTGGCGGCGATGCAGGCGATGATCGCCTCGTTGCAGGAAAAAAGCGGCGCAGAGATACACTTTAACTATCAGACCGGCCTGCAGAGTCTTGAGGCACAACAGCAGGTGCATGTGTTGCAGATTGCCCGTGAGGCGCTGCTGAATGCCATCCGTCACGCCAGCGCGCAGGTGATTCGGGTGGATTATCAGCACAGCGAACAAGGTGAGCACTTACTGACAATTACGGATGACGGGGTGGGAATGAACAGCACTGACGAACCCGCGGGCCATTACGGTCTGACGATTATGACAGAGCGTGCCCAGCGCCTGAGTGGCAATCTGACGATTCACACTCAGCAACGGGGCACCCGGGTCGAACTGCACTTTCCACCGCAACCGGCGCGCTCACTGACATAAAGCGCCCGACGTGATGTTAACTTATTCAGATAATCTATCGGTCTCAGCGCGCAGGCCAGCGGGTACGGACCCCTATGGTGCCAGCTCTGCTCTTCTGCCGCCGCCTGAAGCCGATGAAATGGAGAACCTATGCAACAGCCCGCATTAACATTGATGATTGTGGATGACCATCCGCTAATGCGCCGCGGTGTTCGTCAGCTGCTGGCGCTGGATCCCCGACTTGAGGTCATCGCAGAAGCCAACAACGGCACGGAAGCGCTGGCCGAGGCCCGCCGTCAGGAACCCGATATTATTCTGCTCGACCTGAATATGAAAGGTATGTCCGGGCTGGATACGCTGAAGGCGTTGCGCCATGAAGGGATCAGTTCACGCATTCTGGTCCTGACGGTCTCTGATGCCCGCAGTGATATCTTCGCCATGGTGGATGCGGGTGCCGATGGCTATCTGCTTAAGGACAGCGAGCCGGAAATCCTGCTGGGGCATATTCTGCAGGCATCGCAGGGTGAAAAGGTCTTCAGTGAAGGCGTGGCCCGTTATCTGGCTAATCGCCAGCACAGTGCCGATCCCCTGCGTCAGCTCACCGGGCGCGAGTGCGACGTGCTGCAGGAGGTGGCGCGCGGCCTGTCGAACAAAGAGATCGCGGCTATTCTGCACATTTCTGAAGAGACCGTAAAAGTGCATATCCGCAACCTGCTGCGTAAGCTGGATGTCCGCTCACGCGTCGCTGCCACGGTAATGTGGCTTGAAAGCCGCAAATAGCCAACGAATTTACATTTTCTCCTCAATTTCTCCACGATTTCCCCCGCTGCCGCACGTAGAGTAAATGGCGGCGGAAAATCGTGGCAAAAACCATCCGGTTTGTCGGCCAGTGCGCCCGTTGCCGGTGGGCCTGAACGCTTATGAAAGTCCCTGAGGAGTGTCGATTTAATGTCGAATTTCTTTATCGACCGTCCCATCTTTGCCTGGGTTCTGGCGATTCTGCTGTGCCTGTGCGGCACGCTTTCGATTATTTCGCTGCCTGTTGAACAGTATCCCGATCTGGCACCACCCAACGTGCGCATCACCGCCAACTACCCCGGCGCATCCGCCCAGACGCTGGAGAACACCGTTACTCAGGTTATCGAGCAGAACATGACCGGCATCGATAATCTGATGTACATGTCCTCGAACAGCAGCAACACGGGTCAGGCACAGATCACCCTCACCTTTACCGCCGGGACCAATCCCGATGAAGCCCGTCAGCAGGTTCAGAACCAGTTGCAGTCAGCGCTGCGCAAATTGCCGCAGGCGGTTCAGTCGCAGGGC
The DNA here is from genome assembly GCF_019880205.1 of Pantoea alfalfae. NCBI lineage: Bacteria > Pseudomonadati > Pseudomonadota > Gammaproteobacteria > Enterobacterales > Erwiniaceae > Pantoea > Pantoea alfalfae. Next base: position 1,129,782 of record NZ_CP082292.1, on the reverse strand, counting down.
GTGACGGTCAATAAAACCGGTGACAGCAATATTCTGATGGTCGCTTTCGTCTCAACCGACGGCAGTATGGATAAGCAGGATATTTCAGACTATGTCGCCAGTAATATTCAGGACCCGCTGAGCCGTATTGATGGTGTCGGCCAGGTAGACGCTTACGGCTCGCAATATGCGATGCGCATCTGGCTCGACCCTAACAAACTGATCGCCTACGCGCTGACCACCGACGATGTGGTCAGTGCAATTCAGTCGCAGAACACTCAGGTTGCCGTGGGTCAGGTCGGTGGTCTGCCATCCGTAGAGAAGCAGGCGCTGAACGCGACGGTGAATGCCCAGTCGATGCTGCAGACCCCCGGGCAGTTCCGGGCCATTACGCTGAAGAACAATCCCGACGGTTCTGTGGTGACGCTGGGTGATGTCGCCACCGTGGCGCTGGGCGCGGAGAAGTATGATTATCTGAGCCGCTATAACGGCCAGCCCGCGTCAGGCCTGGGCGTAAAACTTGCGTCCGGTGCCAACGAGATGAACACCGATAAGCTGGTCCGTGCACGTATAGAGGAGCTGTCGCACTACTTCCCGCACGGTCTGGAAGCGAAAATTGCCTATGAAACCTCGCCGTTCGTTAAAGCGTCGATCACCGATGTGGTGAAGACGCTGCTGGAGGCGATCGTGCTGGTCTTCGGCGTGATGTACCTGTTTATGCAGAACTTCCGTGCCACGTTAATCCCGACCATTGCCGTGCCGGTCGTGCTGTTCGGTACCTTCAGCGTGCTCTATGCCTGCGGGTTCAGTATCAATACCCTGACCATGTTTGCCATGGTGCTGGCGATAGGGCTGCTGGTAGACGATGCCATCGTCGTGGTGGAGAACGTCGAACGTATCATGCACGAAGAGGGGCTCTCGCCGCGTGCCGCCACGCGAAAATCGATGGGCCAGATTCAGGGCGCACTGGTTGGTATCGCGCTGGTGCTCTCTGCGGTGTTTGTGCCGATGGCATTTTTTGGCGGTACCGTCGGCGCGATTTACCGTCAGTTCTCCATCACCATTGTTTCGGCAATGGTGCTGTCGGTGCTGGTCGCGATGATCCTGACACCGGCGCTGTGTGCCACGTTGCTGAAACCCGTGGTGAAGGGCGAGCAGCCTGAGCGTCGCGGTTTCTTCGGCTGGTTCAATCGTCACTTCAATCGCAATGCTGACCGCTATCAGCGCGGCGTTGCAGGCATTCTGCGCAGGGGCGGTCGCTGGCTGCTGCTCTATCTCGGCATTATCGGCCTGATGGCGTTTCTGTTTCTGCGTCTGCCAACCTCGTTTCTGCCGCTGGAAGATCGCGGCGTCTTCCTGACTCAGGTTCAGCTTCCGGCGGGCGCAACGCTTGAGCAAACCGCCAGCGTGGTCGCGAAAGTTGAACACTATTATCTCACTGAGGAGAAGGCCAACGTGCTGTCGGTGTTCTCTACCATCGGGGCCGGCCCGGGCGGCAACGGGCAGAATGTGGCACGTCTGTTTGTGCGGCTGAAAGACTGGGAAGATCGGCCAGGTGCCGATCGCACCTCATTCACCATTATCGATCGTGCGACTCAGGCGTTTCAGAAAATTAAAGAGGGGCGGGTGATTGCCAGCAGTCCGCCCGCCATTACCGGCATGGGCAGCAGCTCCGGCTTTGACATGCAGCTACAGGATCACGCGGGTATCGGTCATACGCAACTGATGGCAATGCGCGACAAACTGCTGGAGATGGCGGGCAACGATAAGTCGCTATCGCGGGTACGGCACAATGGACTGGATGACAGCCCGCAGCTGCAGATTGATGTGGATGCACGTAAAGCGCAGGCGCTGGGCGTGTCGCTGGACACCATCAACGACACCCTGACTACCGCGTGGGGCTCCAGCTATGTGAATGACTTCCTGGATCGGGGGCGGGTAAAAAAGGTCTATGTGCAGGCCGCCGCTGAATTCCGCATGCTGCCGGACGACATCAACAAGTGGTACGTGCGCAACAGCAGCGGCAAAATGGTGCCCTTCTCCGCGTTTGCCACCAGCCGCTGGGAGACCGGTTCACCACGCCTTGAACGTTACAACGGCTATTCGTCGCTGGAGATTGTCGGCGAAGCGGCGAATGGCGTCAGCAGCGGTACGGCGATGGATGAAATGGAAAAGCTGGTCAATGCGCTGCCGCTGGGTGTCGGGTTCCAGTGGACCGGTGCTTCTTATCAGGAACGGCTCTCCGGCTCGCAGGCTCCAGCGCTTTATGCGATTTCGCTGCTGGTGGTGTTCCTCTGCCTGGCCGCGCTGTATGAGAGCTGGTCGATCCCGTTCTCGGTAATGCTGGTGGTGCCGCTGGGTGTGGTGGGCGCGCTTATCGCCACCTGGATGCGCGGGCTGGAGAATGATGTCTATTTCCAGGTTGGCCTGCTGACGGTCGTGGGGCTATCCGCCAAAAACGCCATCCTGATTGTTGAGTTTGCTAATGAGATTAACAGCAAAGGCCGTGAACTGGTGGAGTCCACGCTGGAGGCATCGCGTCAGCGTCTGCGGCCGATTCTGATGACCTCGCTGGCCTTTATTTTTGGGGTGCTGCCGATGGCAATCAGTAGCGGTGCAGGTTCCGGCAGCCAGCACGCCGTGGGAACCGGCGTGATGGGCGGGATGATCTCCGCCACGCTGCTGGCGATCTTTTTTGTGCCGCTGTTCTTTGTGCTGGTCCGCCGTCGCTTCCCGCTTAAAGAGAAACTGCACGACTAACGCTAAATAAAAAGCGGCCACTGAACTCAGTGGCCGCTTTATTTCTGTGTGTGGTAAGAATTCCAGCAAGTGGGAATGACCTGCTTTTTTCTGAGCGTATTACTTGTTGCGTAACATCGCTTCGATAAATTCTTTCCAGGTTCCCATTTCAGTGTCAATCATAATGCCCTCTCTTATTGTGCTGGCAATATTACGCGCTTTTTTTAAGCAGGTGAATACGTTTACACCTGTTATACCTATCGGCAAGCCTCACAAAAACATGAATCTTGCTGATTCTGGAAGCTGACGCACATTTCAGCAACTCCTTAACCTCATTGAAAATAATTTATTTTAAGCCCAGCGGTAGACTATTTTATCAACATGGCGAAATTCTTAAGCACGCATCGATAAGCAGGGTAATAATTGCCTGCGTAATTGATAGCGTTTACCCGAGGGGAAATTAAGAGACGGCGTGCAGGACACCCGGCCTGATTCCCGCGCCAGCGCGGATGCCGCAACCGATTACACTATGCTAAACTCGCGCTTTGGCTGCTTTTTTCAGCTTTCTCTTCTCACAGGACAATAAGGATCGGGCAATGAGCACGCAGTGGGTGATGTTCGGGATTAAAAATTGCGACACCATAAAAAAAGCCCGGCGCTTTTTGACAGATGCAGGTATTGATTATCACTTTCACGACTACCGTGCCGATGGCCTGAGCGATGCCCTGCTGCAGGAATTTATCGATGCGCTGGGCTATGAAGCCCTGATTAACACACGCGGCACGACCTGGCGTAAACTGCCCGAGGCTGATCGTGAAGCGGTTAACGATGCCAGCAGCGCCAGGGCGCTGATGCTGGCGCATCCCGCCATGATTAAGCGTCCGCTGTTGCGCACCCCGGATGGCTCCCTGCTCGCCGGTTTCAGCGAAGCCACCTATCAGAATGCTATTCAGGAGAAGTCATAATATGTTTTGCCCGGTCATTGAGCTGACGCAGCAGCTTATTCGTCGCCCCTCTCTCAGCCCCGATGATGCCGGATGTCAGGCTCTGCTGATCGCCCGTCTTGAAGCCATTGGCTTTAAGATTGAAACGATGAACATCGACGATACCCTGAATTTCTGGGCCACCCGTGGTGAAGGTGAAACGCTGGCGTTTGCCGGTCACACCGATGTGGTGCCGCCTGGCGATGCCAGTCGCTGGATCAACCCGCCATTTGAACCGACCATCCGCGATGGCATGCTGTTTGGCCGTGGCGCGGCTGATATGAAAGGCTCGCTGGCGGCCATGGTGGTGGCCGCCGAACGTTTTGTGGCGGTGCGTCCCCATCACCGGGGCCGCCTCGCCTTTATGATTACCTCTGATGAAGAGGCCAGTGGGACCAACGGCACGGTTAAAGTGGTTGAGCGGCTGATGGCGCGTCGCGAACGCCTGGACTATTGCCTGGTCGGCGAGCCTTCCAGCACGGAAGTCGTCGGTGACGTGGTGAAGAATGGCCGGCGCGGCTCAATTACCGCCAACCTGACGGTACACGGTGTGCAGGGCCACGTCGCCTATCCGCATCTGGCGGATAATCCGGTTCACCGGGCGATGCCTGCGCTGACTGAGCTGGTCGCGACGGAGTGGGATCAGGGAAATGAGTTCTTCCCGGCCACCAGCATGCAGATTGCAAATGTCCAGGCGGGCACCGGCAGCAACAATGTGATCCCCGGCGAGCTGTTTGTGCAGTTCAACTTCCGCTTCAGCACCGAACTCACCGATGAGATGATCCGTCAGCGGGTCGCAGAGTTGCTGGATCGTCATCAGCTGCGTTATACCATCGAGTGGAAACTTTCGGGGCAGCCCTTCCTGACCTCACGCGGTAAGCTGGTGGATGCCGTCGTGAAAGCTGTAGCGCACTATAATGAAATTAAGCCGCAGCTGCTGACCACGGGCGGCACCTCTGATGGCCGGTTTATAGCCCGGATGGGCGCGCAGGTGGTGGAGCTGGGGCCGGTGAATGCCACCATTCACAAAATCAATGAGTGTGTGAAAGCCTCCGACCTGCAGATGCTGAGCCGGATGTACCAGCGCATCATGGAACAACTGATCGCCTGACGGCGATGTTAAGGAGCATCAAATGGAATTTATTAAAGATTACTGGTGGATCCTGGTGATCCTGCTGATGGTTGGTGTGTTGATGAATGTTTATAAAGATCTGAAACGCATCGATCACAAAAAATTTATGGATAACAAACCTGACCTGCCACCGCATCGTGATTTCAACGATAAATGGGATGACGACGACAACTGGCCGAAGAAGAAGTAAATGAAAAAGCCCCTGCACTGCAGGGGCTTTTTTACATCATCACGATAACGTCATCGTCACCCGGTTTTGCGCCGCTTAACGCCTCATCAAAGTAGCGTTTTGGCACCGTATAGCGCAGATGATTCAGCGCCAGCTCCATGCTGCGGTGATCGATGGCATGCGCCAGATCGTCAACGATATCGAGTGTCACGTCGCCACCGCAGGCGGTCAGCCGCTGTTCCGCCTCCCGGGCATGGTGAAGCGGGATCTGTTCATCATAATCACCGTGGATCAGGTGAATCGTGGTGCGGGTAGTGGCCTTTTCCGGCAGGGTAATAAATCGGCCATTAAACACCACTGCGCGACCTGCCAGGTCCGGATGGGCTTTAACCCCTTCCAGCACCATACTGCCGCCCTGCGAAAAACCGATTAAGGCTGTCGCTTCCGGCCGCACGCCGCTCTTTTTCTGCCAGTGACGCACCGACGCAACAAACTGCGGCATTGCCGCATCAACCCGCTGCTGGATAGTCTGATCGTGCAGGTCAGTCTCGCCAAACCACTGACGAACCACGCCGGGTGAACCGACGGAAACCACCAGCGCGTCGGGAAAAGTTTTCGCAAACCAGTTGCCAATCTCACCCATTGAATCCGGGTTGTCGCCAACGCCGTGATAGAGCAGAAACAGCTGTGCGGTGGTGGCAGGCTGTTGAACGATTACATATTTCAGTGTCATGTTGACCTCCTGTGTTCACTCTACGCCGCCTGGCACAAAATGATATGGGGATAATTTGAACCAGCTGGTCGAATTATTTCAACGGCAGATGCAGCGCGTCAGCAGTAACGCCCAGGCTTTCGAGGGCTGAAGCCGCCTGCTGACGTAGCTTAGCTATCAGCGCTTTGCGGCCGCTTAAGCCCGCCTGCCGGGCCAGGTCGCTTAGCGCATCAGGTGCAGCAACCGCGGAGGCCAGCAGCGGTACGGAGACGGCACTGGACTCAACCAGGCGCTGCAATACCGGCAGGCTCGCCTCCAGTGGCCGCTGCGCCCAGGCGAAACCGATGGCCAGATGGTTATCCTGAGCGATCAATCCATCATCTGTGGTCTTATCAAACTGCAGTTCCAGCGCGATATGCTGTTGCAATCGCGGCCAGTCACGCGCCAGCTGTTCTGCTGCCCGGCGCGTCAGTGCCTCACCCGCAGCAGAACAGGGCAATATGGCCATCGCCGCGTAACAGCCGCTGCTGGCTTCGCGCTGACTGCCAATCCGCACCAGAGCAAAGCCACAGGCACGCCAGAACGCCCAGAGTGATTCAGTGTAGCCGAAGCTGACAGAGAGGTAGTCGTGATCGGCAGCCGCATTAACCGCCGCCGCAACAAGCTGCTGTCCGGTTCCCCGACGACGGCTCTCCGCCGCCACGGCAATCCGGCTGATGCGCTGCGAGCGCAGGGTTGCCGCCTCAGCCAGACCGGCGTGGGCTGCCAGCGACTGCGCAACCAGATTGCCGCGCGGTCGCCGGATGCCCGCCCAGACCGCCTGCGCCAGCTCAGGTTCAAGACCGCCCTCCTCCACCAGCCAGAGCGCGCCCTGTAACGCAGGTGCATTGCCCACCCGCCACAGCTGCATACCTGGTGCATCCAGCAGGCGGCGCAGATCAAGCGGCGACGTGCGATAGTGCGCGCTGGTGAGCAGACGGTAAGCGGCTTCAAGCGCGCTGAAATCGTGACGTTCAACACGATGCGGTGTTACCAGAGTATCAGGCGCACTGGCGCTGGCATCGTCAAACAGCAGCGCCTGATTCAGCCACTGCTCCAGCGGATCAAAACGCGACCAGCGTAGCGGCTCATCCAGTGTGAAATAGTGAACCCCGGTAAGCCCGGCGCAGAATTTAAGGATAAAGCCGCGCCCGCTGCCTTCATAGCCCTGAACGGTGGTGGTGAGCAATATGCGGGGATAGCGGCTGACCAGCGCCTGCAGCAGCGGGGCCGGGATCGCCGCGGCTTCATCCACAATCAGCCACTCCGCCGGTGGCGGCGTCTCCTGCGCCAGCAGTGCATCAGGTGCCATAAAGTGAAAATGCTCAGCGGCAAAAGCAGCCAGCACCTCTGTTGAGGCTTTGGCCGGTGCCGTCACCAGGCAATGTCTGTTTTGCCGGGCCAGCATTCCCGCCAGCGCCGATTTACCCCGTCCACGGGCAGCGGTCAGTACGGCGATACCCGAGGGCAGCGCGATCAGCTTATCGAGGATCGCCTGCTGCTGCTGTGGTGCCTGACAGTGCCACTGCGGCCAGTCCGGCTGCGCCGGAAAACGGCAGGGCTGATGCTGCCGCTCCAGCAGCACCTGGTCATCCGCCAGGATCAGCTGTTGCAGGTGGTGAACAAAATGAGGGGTTGAGATGGGTTCAGCGACGTCCGCCCAGCGCAGGCTGTCGCTGTCAGGCTGTTGCGGCCACGCTTGCCAGGGCGGCACCAGCAGCAGCAGCCAGCTACCGGCGGTCAGCGTACCGGCCAGCGCAGCGAAAGCCTCGGCATGAAAGCCCTGGCGTGCATCGAATATCGCATGATGGAACTCGCGTCCCAGCAGCGTGCGTACCGCGCCAGGCTGCCTGTGCAGAGCTGACTCGTCAGATGAATCAGAAAATAGTGGCGCCGGACTCAGCGCCAGCCAGTCGCCTGGCAGCGCTTCACGCCACGCCGCAGCCCGATCTAAGCACCAGGCCGGGTCGCCGCTGATGACTGCCAGACGACGCACACCGGCCTGTTGCATAAGCTGCGTTGGGTTCATCAGTTGCTGGCGAAGGTGTTGCACTGTCCTGGATCGCCACCATCAAACCCGCGCTTAAACCAGGTGTAGCGCTGCTCAGAAGTACCGTGGGTGAAGCTGTCCGGCACGACGCGGCCCTGACCTTTCTGCTGCAGACGGTCATCGCCAATCGCCTCAGCGGCATTCAGCGCTTCCTGCAGATCGCCTGCTTCAAGAACGTTTTCCTTCTGCATATAGTGTCCCCAGACACCCGCAAAACAGTCCGCCTGCAGTTCCATTTTGACGGAGAGCTGATTCACCTGCTTCTCGCTGGCACCCTGCTGCATTTCACGCACTTTCGGCTCAATGCCCAGCAGTTTCTGGACATGATGGCCAACTTCATGCGCGACGACGTAGCCCTGGGCGAAGTCACCGCCTGCACCCAGCTTAGTTTTCATCTCGTCATAGAAAGAGAGGTCGATGTAGACGGTCTGATCGGCAGGACAGTAGAACGGTCCCATCACAGACTGTCCGGTTCCGCAGCCGGTGCGGGTTGCACCGCGATACATCACCAGCTTCGGCGCCACATACTGTTTGTTCATCTGCTGGAACAGTTTGCCCCAGGTGTCTTCCGTTGTAGCCAGGATCACTTTCGTGAATTTCGCGGCCTCGTCATCATTGGCACTGACGCTGCGCTGTTGCTGCTGGCTGGTCGGTGCGACATCCCCCCCCGTCAGCAGTCCGGTCAGGTCATATCCGTAATAACCGGCGACTGCCACCACGATCAGCAATACGATACCGCCTTTGCCACGCGGCAGACGAATCTGGCGGCCTCCGCCACCTAAACCGGACGATTGATCGCGACGGTCCTCTACATTGTCGCTTTCGCGACGCCCTTGCCAGCGCATGCTGTATTCCCTCAGTCATTTTTCAGATGGCATGATTTTAGTTGTGTGACGGGGCAATCACCAGCTTTACCCTGAAATGAAAAAAGGAGAGCCGGGGCTCTCCTTGTTCTGTGTGCTTTCTTTCTGCGCTGCAGGCAAACTCAGTCGAGTTTCACACCAAGCCGCTGTGCCACGGCTTCATAGGCTTCAACCACGCCGCCAAGGCTCTGACGGAAACGGTCTTTGTCCATTTTATCCAGCGTCTCTTTATCCCACAGGCGTGCACCGTCTGGCGAAAACTCATCGCCCAGCGTCACTTCGCCGTTAAACAGACCAAATTCCAGTTTGAAGTCGACCAGAATCAGGCCCGCATCGTCGAACAGTTTGCTCAGCACCTCGTTGGCTTTAAAGGTCAGCTCCTGCATCCGCGCCAGGTTCTGTTTGCTGACCCAGCCAAAGGTTTCGCAGTAAGATTCGTTGACCATTGGGTCGTGTTTTGCATCATCTTTCAGGAAAAGATCAAACAGCGGCGGATTGAGCACAATGCCCTCTTCCACGCCCAGACGCTTTACCAGCGAGCCTGCGGCACGGTTACGCACCACGCACTCAACCGGCACCATCTCCAGCTTCTTCACCAGCGCTTCGGTATCGGACAGCAGCGCTTCCATCTGGGTCGGGATACCTGCTTCCTGCAATTTGGTCATAATGAAGTGGTTAAACTTGTTGTTAACCATTCCTTTGCGATCAAACTGCTCGATTCGGGCACCATCACCTGCTGACGTATCGTTGCGGAATTCGAGTATCAGCAGATCCGGGTTATCGGTGCTATATACAGTTTTCGCTTTACCGCGATACAACTCAGCTCGCTTTTGCATCTTGTTCACTCCAGACTTGAAATAACGGGTGTTCAGCGACCAGTGCCGCTGCGGCGATTGCCTTGACGCAATCGTTTACTTCGCCGCGCGCTAGTATGCCAAAAACAAAATAAAAAGGCCGGAGAATCTCCGGCCTGAGGCAACTTTATTTGTTCAGCGCCGCCTGGAACACGGCCACCAGCGCATCGTTCTGCGACTGGGTCAGCACATGCCCTTTCGGGTCGATGAATTGCAGGCTGGTGCGGTTGTCGAGATCGCCGACCTGCACTTTGTAATCACCGTTTGGTAATTCCGGATCTTTTGCACCCACTGAATCCCAGTCGCTGCTGCCCGGTGACTTGTAAGTCACCTTCATGCTGCCGGTTGAGCGGGTGGTATCGGTCACTTCCATTCCAACGCGTTTCATCGCATCTGGTAAACGCTGCCATGCCACATTGTATGGCGTACGCAGAATCAGCATGGGCAGACCGGTGTCATCTGCGCCGCTCTGCACATCAATAGCACCACTTACCAGACCTGATGCCGCGTTTTCACTGGCGGTATCAATTTTGTCCAGACCGCTGCTGATTTCATTCATCATCTGCGCGGTGTAACGCTGGATCTGCACAGGCGACGTAATGGTTTTACCATCCTGCTGCAGCTCCAGCAGGCGCACGGTAAGCTGCTGCTGATAGCTCTGCGACTGCACGCTGATCTGATAGCGGCCACGATACTGCTGATCTTCATCAGCACGGTTCCACTGCACCCAGTCGGTCGTCAGCTGCTGACCGGCATCGTTACGTGAAGCAATCGGGAATTTGTTTGACTCAACGACGTTAACGACCCGTGACCAGACTGAACCGCGGCTGTTGTCGATCATCAGCGCACCGGTATTGTTGCTGAACTGCGCGCGGGTCCCGTTCATCAGCGCCAGCGGCTGGGCTGGCGGACGGATGTCGAGCTGCTTGCCGGTTGGTGCCTGGCTGCTGGTGCGCGGCACATCATAGTCACCACGCTGAACCGGCAGGATCATACCGGCTGGTGCTTTCAGTTCACTTAACTGGCTGGCTTCAAGATAAGATTCGTCACCGCTGACCTGGCGCTTATAACGCTGATCGCTTGAACAGGCCGACAACAGCATCAGAGTAGAAAGCCCGACTACTGTGGCTACTGTTGACCGCTTTACTGAGTAATTCATTCAAACTCCCTAAATTATCGCAAACCCGCTTTCACCAGCGCCTGCTCCACTTTCGGCTGGCCGGCTGCAGTCAGTGGCGTCATTGGCAGACGCAGCGTGTCGTTAGCGATTAATCCTAGCTGTTTCGCAGCCCATTTCACCGGGATAGGATTGGGTTCACAGAAAAGCGTCTGGTGCAGGTGCATCAGACGCTGATTCAGGCGGCGTGCCTCAACGAAATTGCCCTGCTGTGCGAGTTGACACAGCTCGACCATCTCACGTGCAGCCACATTTGCGGTCACCGAAATGACGCCTTTGCCGCCCAGTTGCATAAAGTCCAGCGCAGTCGCGTCATCGCCACTCACCAGAATAAAGTCTTCATTAACCAGCTCTTGGATCTGACTAACCCGCGATAAGTTCCCGGTTGCCTCTTTGATTCCGATAATATTTTTAATTTCGGCCAGGCGGGCAACGGTTTCCGGCAGCATGTCACAACCGGTACGCGAGGGAACGTTATACAGCATCTGCGGCAGGCTGGTGCTATTCGCAATCGCTTTAAAGTGCTGGAACAGCCCTTCCTGCGTCGGACGATTGTAATAAGGCGTCACGGTCAGGCAACCCACTACGCCGGAATTTTCAAAACGCTTCGTCAGAGAGATGCCTTCAGCGGTGGCATTTGCACCGGTTCCGGCAATCACCGGAATACGGCCATCGGCCAGTTCCAGGGTCAGCATCACCACATCACCATGTTCTTCATGGCTCAGGGTTGCAGATTCGCCTGTGGTGCCGACGGAAACGATCGCCGCGGTGCCGCTGGCGACGTGATAATCAATCAGTTTTTTCAGACTCAACCGGCAGACATTACCGCTGTCATCCATTGGCGTAACGAGTGCAACAATACTTCCCGTAAACATTGGCGATCCCCTCGACAAACAAGTGCTTCATGGTACGTTTTACACTTAGGGAAAAGCAAGCAAGCCACGCCATTCCCGCGCTTGTCAGCAGTTTTTTTTATGTTTACCTTATGGTTATTAGCGAAAGCAGAGGAAAAGCCATTTTGCCGCAATCTCAGCCCCATCATCTGGTGATCACCGCGCTCGGTGTTGATCGGCCGGGTATCGTCAATACGATTACCCGACACGTCAGCAGCTGCGGTTGCAATATTGAAGATAGCCGTCTTGCCATGCTTGGGGATGAGTTCACCTTTATCATGCTGCTGTCGGGCAGCTGGAACGCAATTACGCTGATTGAATCGACGCTGCCGCTGAAAGGCGCAGAGCTGGAGCTGCTTATCGTCATGAAGCGCACCAACGCCGGGGTTCGTCCGCCGATGCCCGATACCGCGTTCATTCAGGTGGAAGTGGCCGACTCGCCGCATATTATTGAACGCTTTACCGATCTTATTGATAAGCATCAGATGAATGTGGCCGAACTGGTGTCGCGTATCACACCCGCGCAACACAATTTGCCACCAACGCTCTATATTCAAATGACCGCCCACAGTCCAACACGAACCAGTGGCACCACTTTTGAGCAGGCTTTTAATACCCTGTGTCAGGAGCTGAATGCGCAGGGAACGCTGCGTCTCTACAGTGTGTCTGACGCCGACAGCAGCGAATCTGTCAGCGCGGTACGCTAAGCTTTAGTTAATAAACCGGAGCTATTTCTCCACATGCCTGACGCGTGATCGGCTATGTGGTGAAATCCCCCCTGATGGTAATGTTCCCTCTGGTCGTTTCGGCCCGGATGGTGTATTACCCACAGCCTGAATAAGAAAATGGAGAGATGTGATGAATCCACTGAAAGCCGGAGATACTGCACCTGCATTTAGCCTGCCCGACCAGGACGGCGAACACGTGAATCTGACCGACTTCCAGGGACAGCGCGTTCTGGTGTACTTCTACCCGAAAGCGATGACGCCAGGCTGTACCGTGCAGGCGTGCGGTCTGCGTGACAACATGGATGAGTTGAAAAAAGCGGGCGTGGAAGTCCTGGGTATCAGCACTGACAAACCGGAAAAACTGTCAAAGTTTGTCGAAAAAGAGCTGCTGAACTTCACACTGCTGTCAGATGAAAATCATGAAGTCTGCCAGGCGTTTGGCGTCTGGGGTGAAAAAACCTTTATGGGGAAAACCTATGACGGCATTCATCGCATCAGCTTCCTGATTGACGCTGAAGGCAGGATTGAGAAAGTGTTTGATAACTTTAAGACCTCGAATCACCACGACATGGTGCTGGATTACGTTAAGTCAGCCTGATGTTGAGGGGCGCGGTAGCCCGACCACCGCGCCCTGCTTATCTTCTTTCCTTTCACGCTTCCCTGCCGTAAAAAAATATCCGCTATTTGTGTGATTAAGCTGCGGCTACGATAACGCAGTTTCGCCCGGCATTTTTCGCCGCGTAGAGCGCCGCATCCGCCTGTTTCAGACTCGTTTCCAGCCCGGTATCCTGGGTGCCATTCCATGCCGCAACGCCAATAGACAAGGTAATTCGTCCTACATCCGTAAGCCAGGCTTCGGCAATACCCAGCCGTACGCGCTCTGCGATGATCTGTGCCTCATCCAGGGCCGTGCCCGGCAGCAGCATCAGAAACTCCTCTCCGCCGTTGCGACACACCACATCAGACTGACGGGCGCTGGCACGCAGCGTGCTCGCCACCTGTTGAATCACCCGGTCACCGACATCATGACCCCAGCTGTCGTTGACGTTTTTGAAGTGGTCGATATCCAGAGCCAGCACCGAGAAAGGCTGGCGCAACGTACGGTAATACTCCAGCACCGCGTTCAGACCACGGCGATTGAGCAACTGGGTCAGCGGATCGGTCTGCGCTTCCGAGCTAAGACGGCCAATCTTGTCCTGCACCAGACTAATACCAGTGAGCAGTGCACGTTTGACCTGAGCCGCCTCAAAATACCAGGCGGTGATGCCACCAATCTCTTTTGATACCCCCTGCGCATCCATCCGGCTGGCTTTGCGGGCCAGCTGGAAGAGTGGTCGGGCTATCAGCCGCGCCAGTACCACAGCTACCAGCAGAGTCAGCAGCGCAAACGGCACCGAGTTTGTCAGGACTTTTATTAACAGGCCCGACAGCGGATCCAGCGTGACGTTAATCGGCTTGAGCGCCACCACCGTCCAGCCGGTAGTCGGCACGATCGCAAAGCCCGCCAGCTGAGCTGACTCACCCGGACCGGCAAGCATCAGCGAGCCATTGGTCTGCTCATCGCGTGGACTGACGATGGCCGGCAGCGTTTTACCCACCAGTTGCCGGTTCGGGTGATACAACACTTCATTATTGCTGTCGAGCACATAGACCGTGGTGCCATCCCGGTAAAACTGCTCACCCAGCAGCGCATTCAGAATGCTTTTTTTCTTCAGATAGATGGTGCCGCCGATGTAGCCCAGATAGTCGCCATCGGCACTCCAGACAGGCCAGGAGACAAACACCAGCAAATTGTTGGCGGCAGAAAGGGTGGGTTTACTGATGCCTGGCTGGCGCAGGGTCAGCGCTTCCCGTGAGGCGTCGCTGGTCAGGTGCATGCCTTTCAGGGGCAACGACTCAGGCGAAATCGCTTTGATCACGCCCTGCGCATCCACTATCGCCACTGAGTTGAAACTGCTGGTCTGCTCGCGCAGGCGGCTGACTTCGCTTTCCAGCAGCGCCTCATTATTAAAGTCGCGGCTGAGCTGATTTGCGCTGTAGTGCAGCTGTGACTGCGCCAGCTGGAAGAAAATCTCACTGGTTGAGGCCAGCTTGGCGGCATAGGCCCGGTTGGCCTCAAGCGTGGTGTCAATCAGCACCTGGCGCTGAACCCGCCAGGTGGCATAAAGCGTATTCGCGAGCGTGATAACAATGCTGACAATCACCAGCAGGGCGATCAGATTGCGCAAATCGGCCTTGGGCCGAAAGAGCTTTAGCATGGCGTCGCCGCCCTGGAGATAAATGTCATGTTGTCAATGCCTGATTATTTTTTTAATGTGTGCCAGAAGCCCTGATATCCGGGTTTAAGTCTACACGGTGTCGGCATTTTTGAGCAGCATTAAGACAAATTTCACGCCTGAGAATCCAGGTTTGACTGGTACTAATCGATTAATCCCTGACTATCGTAAAAAGGCCAGGGTCCCGAAAAGCGGCCAATCGCACACTGATGCGTGACCAGTCCCTGGCCGGGTTGCCAGCAATGAAGCAAAAAGCCGGGCGGCTCCAGAATAAAGTGAGCCGGCCCTCTGGGATGCAGATCCAGCGCCACCTGATGCGATACGCCCGGCGCAACACAGGCCAGCGTGCCGGCAAAGCGGGTCTGCAGACTGCGATGCAGATGACCGCATAACACCCGCTCAACCTGCGGATGGCGGGCAATGATCGCCTCAAGGGCCTCCGGATGACGTAACCGTTGCCGGTCCATATGGGCAATGCCGCAGGCAAAAGGAGGATGATGCAGCATCACCAGCGTGGGCTGTTCGGCAGCCGCGCTCAGTGCCTGATCCAGCCATTGCAACTGGTGTTCGTCCAGCTCACCCCATGGCTGTTGCGGCACGCTGGAGTCCAGCGCCAGCAGCCTGACGCCGCCGACGCAAAGCTGCCAGTTCAGGGTGGGTCCCGCCTGCAGATAGGTGTGATCCGGGAAAGCAGCACGCAGCGCCTCGCGGTCGTCGTGATTGCCCGCCATCAGGTAAAATGGCAATCGCAGGCGTTGCAAAGCTTCCCGCAGTGTCTGGTACTCTTCAGGCCTGCCAAAATCGACCAGGTCGCCGGTCATCACCACCACATCTGGCCGCGGCTGCAGCGCATTAAGGGTGTCGATCACCTGCAACAATGCCGCATGGGTATCGACCTGTTTGTACGAGAGGCGGCCATTGGCCTTGATATGCAGATCGCTGATGTGGGCGATCACTGTGGGTTGAACTGACACAACAGACTCCTTAGCAACTGAATTCCAGCGCGGCCTGACTGGTCAGCGACCAGCTGATGCGCTGCCCGGCCTGCCAGATTTCGCGCGCATGACGTTCTACCTGAATGGGGCTATCCAGCCCGATATCGATCAGTAAGCGCTGCGAAGCGCCGAGAAACGTGCTGCCCACCACTACGCCGCGCTGCGGATAACGCGTGTCGTCGGCCAGCAGTACATCTTCCGGGCGGCAAAAACGCAGGGGCTGACCCGTAGGATCGTGCGCAATGCAGTTAATGGCCCCCACAAAATCGGCCACAAAGCGCGAAGCCGGGCGCTGATAAATGCCCTGCGGCGTATCGAGCTGCACCAGGCGGCCCTGCTCCATCACCGCGATGCGATCGCCCAGCGCCATCGCCTCCTGCTGATCGTGCGTGACGTAAACGGCGGTGATCGCCAGCCGTTTGAGCAGCGCACCGATCTCCAGCCGCAGTCGATCGCGTAGCCTGGCATCAAGCGCCGCCAGCGGCTCATCAAACAGCAGCACTTTAGGCCGGGCGGCCAGCGCGCGAGCCAGGGCCACACGCTGCTTCTGCCCGCCGGACAACTTATCAATCGCGCGATGTGCCAGAGGGGTCAGATCAACCAGCGCCAGCATCTCTGCCACCCGCGCCTCACGCTCAGCACGCGGCACGCCCTGCACCTTCAGGCCATAGGCGACGTTCTGCGCCACGTTGAGCGTCGGGAACAGCGCGTAGTTCTGGAACACCATGCCGACATTGCGTTTCTCAATCGGTAGCGCGGTGACGTTACGCTTATCAAACCAGATCTCACCCGGTGGATCGCTGCTTTCCAGACCGCTGATGATACGCAGCAGCGTGGTTTTACCGCAGCCCGACGGCCCCAGCAGCACCAGCGTTTCACCGGCGTGAACCCGCAAATCGAGCGGATGCAGCGCGACCTGCTGATTGAAGCGACGCGAGCAGTGGCGCAGCGTCACGTTGATAGCCTCTTTCATAAGGTTTCCTCTCTCTGCTGCCGCGCTGATTGCCGTTCCAGCCAGTGATTACAGGCGTTGAGCAACAGCAGCAGCGGTAAAATCATCATGATAAAAATCAGGGTGTAGGCGGATCCAACTTCCAGCCGCATCGAGGTGTAGCTGTCGGCCAGCCCGACCGGCAGGGTTTTGGTCAGGGGCGTGTGCAGCATCCATGTGATATTGAACTCCCCTACCGACAGCGTGATCACCATAAACGCGCCCGCCAGAATGCCGTTGCGACAGTTCGGGACGACCACGGTAAAAAAGCGACGCCAGAAACCCGCCCCCAGGCTGGCGGCGGCCTCTTCCAGACGCGGCAGATCAATCGCCTGCATTACCGACAGCACCGGTCGGATCATAAAGGGCAGTGTAAAGAGCACATGGCCGATCAGGATGAAGAGCCAGCTGTCGCGCAACGCGCTGAACTGACCATAAAGCAGAATGATCCCCAGCGCGGTAGCCAGGCCCGGCAACGCGACCGGCAGCATCAGACACTCTTCGATGCGTGAGGCCCAGCGCGACGGTGACTTCAGTAAGCCCCAGGCGGCGGGTACACCCACGATGACCGTCACCGCCAGACAGCTCAGCGCAATCAGCAGCGACAGCCAGAAGGTGTCGGCATACATCTGCCACACCAGTTCCACCCACTTCAGCGTCAGGCCGCTGCGCAGACCCGCGAAATAGTTCTGCGTGACGCCCGCCAGCATTGAGAGCACGATCGGCACGATCATAAACAGCGCGGTGAGGCTGGTGATCGCCACCTGCAGCCAGAACAGAGCCCGGCGCTTCATGATGAACGCTCCCTGCGACGGGCAAGCCCATTAGCCAGCATCAGCGCCAGCCAGGCCACCGCGCCCATCACCACCGAGAGCGCCGCTGCGGTGGCAAAGTTGGCGTAATTGGTGAACTCGCCGTAAATAGTCAGCGGCAGCACCGCCAGCTCTGTGCCCAGGGTAAATGCGGTACCAAACGCCCCCATGCTGGTGGCGAAACAGAGCGCGCCACAGGAGAGCAGCGCCGGTTTCAGCCCCGGCATGATGACGTCGACGATGATGCGCCACTGGCTGGCCCCCAGCGAACGGGCGGCCTCTTCCAGTGAACGGTCCAGCTTTTCACTGGCCGCCACCAGCGTCACGATGGCGCGCGGCAGCGAAAAATAGAGATAGCCAATAAATAAGCCACTGAGCGAATAGGCGAAAACCCAGCGCTCATGAAACAGGCTGAGGCTGAGTTGCGCCAGAACACCCTGACGCCCCGCCAGCATCACCATCAGAAATCCCACCACCACGCCCGGAAAGGCCAGCGGAAAGGTCAGCAGCGCCAGCAGCATGCCGCGCCCGGTAAAGCGCTGCCGCGCCAGAAAGCAGCCCACCACCGCAGCAATCAGCAGCGTCACCAGTGTAACCGCCGCCGAGAGCAGCACGGTATTCAGCAGGCTTTGCAGATACTGCGGCTGGCTGATTACCGTCCAGTAGCCGCTGTGGTGAGTCGTGCGATCCTCCGTCATACCGATCTGTAACAGACGAGCAAACGGCAATAGCCAGAAGGCAGTAAAGAACAGCAGCGCAGGCAGCAGCATCCACGGCCAGTTTGCCCCCAGCGGCCGAAGGCGGTGGCGAACTGAGTCGCCAGCAGCAAACGGATTGATTTCTGAGAGTGACATCAGCGGATCTCGCTCAGATAGCGGGCGGAGAAGCCTTTCTGCGCATCGGCCATCTGCTGATAATCGACCGTATGGGCACGCGCATAATCGCTGTCAGGCAGGAAATATTTCTTCGCCTCGGCTGACATCGCCCCAGCCCGCACCGGACGCAGCCAGGCATTGGCCCAGATCGCCTGACCGGCATCTGACAGCACGAAATCAATCACTTTCTTACCGTTTGCCGGATGCGGCGCGTTCTTCACCAGGCTGATAACGTACGGCACCGTAACCGTTCCCTCGCTCGGGATGACAAACCCGACGTTGGCGTGATCTTTGTAGCGGGCGCGATAGGCGTTGAAGTCATAATCGATCAGAATCGGGATTTCGCCTGAAATCAGTCGCGCATAGGCGGTCTGCTTAGGCACAATCGGCTGGTTGCGCTGCAGCGCCTTAAACCAGTTAATCGCCGGGGTGAAGTCATGCAGGCTGCCGCCTTTGGCCTGATTGACTGCCACGGCCGCGACGTAGCCCACAAAAGCACTGGCCGGATCCAGATACCCCACCATACCTTTATATTCCGGCTTCAGCAGATCATCCCAGGAACGCGGCACCGGCACGCCACCCAGCGCATCAACATTGACCATAAACCCCACGGTGCCGGAGTGCAGCGCCACCCACCTGCCATTCGGATCCTTCATGCCTGCCGGGATCTGATCCCAGTTAGCGGGTTTGTAAGCGCTGACAACGTCGGCACTAACAGCCTGAATACCAAAGCTGACGCCGTAATAGACCACGTCGGCGACCGGATTGTTTTTCTCCGCCACCAGCTGCGCCAGCGCCTGCCCCGAATTTTTATTATCCTGCGGCACATGAATGCCGGTCGCTTTTTCAATCGCCTGGAGCTGCGTGGCCCAGTCAGCCCACTCTGGCGGGCAGTTGTAGCAGATAGCATTTTCCGCCGCCTGCGCCCACGAACTGGTTAGCGAGCAACCGGCCAGCAGCGCAGCACTGACGATCTGTTTGATATTAACGGTGAGTGACATGATGTTTCCCTGAAGAAGAGCCATGAAATGCCGGGGCGATACTCTCCCCGAGCCGTAAATGATGGGCCAGCAAGGGGATCTTACCGGCCGGATTCAGAAGCAGATCGATGGCGCGCGTGCCCATCAGCGCAATCGGCTGAACCACGCTGGCCAGTGACGGTGAAAGCTGTTCACCCAGCTCAATGCCGTCGAAGCCGATGACTGACAATTGATTCGGTACGCTGACACCGGCACGCGCAGCAGCCCCCAGCAGGCTGATAGCCAGCAGATCGTTACTGCAAATCACTGCAGTCAGCGGCGAAGGGACATTCATCAATGGCAGCAGCCGCCTGAAGTCGGACTGAATATGGCTGGGCATCTCAATCATTGCCCGCGGCGTCAGACCCGCCTGCTGCATGGCTTCGCAGTAGCCGAGGTAACGCAGACGCGCACGGTCAGATTGCTGCATCGGGCCAGCGGCCATCACGATGTGGCGGTGGCCGAGCGAGATAAGATGGGCGGTCGCTTCCGTCATCGCTTTACGATTGTCGACGCACAGTGCGGGCCAGTCGTGCTGTTGCGGCACGTTGTGGGTCAGTACGAAAGGCATCTTCGCCGCCGCCAGCGTCAGCAGCAGCGCACTGCGGTCGGCGTCTGCCACGGTCAGTACCAGACCGGCGACACGCTGGTGCAGCATATGTTCGACAATAGCCGCTTCCCGCTCAGGCTGATAATCACTGGTTGCCACCAGCAGCGCATACCCAGCCTGCCGGGCCTGCTGCTCCATCGCCTGCAATTGCAGGGCAAAAACCGGATTGAGCAGTGAAGGCAGCAGAACGCCAAGCGTGGTGGAGTGTTGGGTACGGAGCTGACGGGCAATATGATTCGGGCGAAAGCCCATCTGCTCTGAGGCGGCAAGCACCTTTTGCAGCGTGCCAGGTTTGAGCAGATGGGGATCAGAAAAGGCGCGCGCCGCGGTTGCGCGGGAAACCCCTGCCAGTCTGGCTACGCTGATTAAATCGGTCATGACTGCCTCGTTTATCGTCAATGAGATCGATCTCATTGCGATGTAAACTAGCGGCGTTATATGACAGGCGTATCACAGGAATCTGACTGGCAGGTGACAGCGGCAGTGACGCCGCTGCTGGAGAATTAAAGCATCAGGAAGGCGTAACCGCTGTTTTCCAGGGTGGCAACGGTGGTGCCGCTGGAGATGGTGTGGGTGACCATCGGGTCGATCCAGTTGCGATCAAGCTGATGAAACGCCACGGACTGGTCGCAGATCGTGACCTGAACGCCCGCTTTTTTCAGTTCGCTGATCAGCTTCAGGTTTGGGTTATCCACGCCGTAGGCTTTGCTGAACTGGTCATTATTCAGCGCTGACGACACCGCGTCGCCGTTGATCGACACCACAAATTTCAGCTGGTCGAGTGGCACACCCGCTGCATAATAGAGGTTGGTGACACGCGCTACACGCTCCAGGCCCAGATTCGGCTTACGAATATCGCCATCATTATGGTTAATCTGGAAAACAATTTTATTACTCAGACCCGCTGTGGTGCCGGGTTTAAATGCCGGCGTATCGACATAATGTATTTTGCCGTAGCCATCAATCGCAGGCGTACTCCAGAAATCAGCGGGCTCAGATTTATTATCTGCCATTTTGCCGCTGACCTTATCGAATAATTCCGGCAACTGTAAAACATTGCCGCCAATAAATCCTGCTACGGCTGCCATCACTACTAACGCTGCTGGACGCATTAACTCTTCTCCCGGTCGTTTAAAACATCAATTACATTGCCAGCCACGCGTACCCCTGGTTTTGCAGGGTGGATACCGTGGTCGGACTGGAAAGCGCATGGACGACTGATTTATCAATCCAGTTATTCGGATAGTGATGGAATGCCACGGACTGATCGCAGACCGAGACTTTCACTCCCGCCTGATTCAGCTCATTAATCAGCTTCAGGTTTGGATTTTCGATGCCATAAAACTGTTTGAAATGGGCGTTATCCAGCATGGCAGGTGTCGCGTCACCCGTAACCGAAACCACAAACTTCAGCTGGTCCGCCGGAATGCCGGAGGCGATATAGAGATTGACCACGCGCGCCACACGTTCCAGTCCCAGATTCGGTGCGGTCATCGCGCCGTCGCTTCGGGTAATCTGGAAAACAATTTTGTTGCTCAGGCCCGCTACCGGTTTAAACGCGGCATCAGGCTCGTAATGAATTTTGCCATAACCTTCAATCGCCGGGGTGCTCCAGAATCCAGGGGCTTCCTGTGGCTCGGTTGCAAAATGACGTGTCACTTTGTCGTAAATATCGCCACTCTGTGTGACAGCCGCGCCAACGACGCCGCCAATAATGGCGATTAACGCGTATGAAACAACTGAACGCATAACACTTCTCTCCGGCAAATAATGTCTGTCAGATTCAGGACTGAATCCGGTCGGCTATCTATACCACAGCGCGGGTTTAATTCTCGCTTCTGTAAATTCAGGTCAACGCGCTATTGATAACCGCTGAAATTATTCACAGAGAGAATTAATTGAAGATTTTCATCATGCAGAAAAAAGTGTCTTAGCAGCAGTGGATCTGACTATCAGGGATTTAATCTCTGCCTGTTGAGTTGACGCGAAAAAATAAAATCCAGGCTTAGCTGGAATCAGGAAGAGGGGGCAGACGAATCGATTTAATTTATCAATGGCGCAGAGACATTTTGCGGCTCAGCGTGGGCTATTTTTTCAGAGTAGACCTGGAAAAACACGTGCCATATTCAGTTTTTCTGATTGAATTTACATAACTTTAAAAAAAGAACGATTACTGTTCCGGATGTCTGTCAGCGGATTCTGCTCTATTCCGGCGAAGCGCGACGGGAATGAACAGATAAGTGGCAACTTACCTGCTCAGGATCCCGGTAAAACCTCGCCGGATTTACCTCGTTTAACTGCGGTTTAAGTTGGCAGGATGTTCAGTTTTTTTCGTCAAAATCTGCGATTTTGCACAAATTACATCAGGCCATGACCAGAAAACGACATTTCTTTCTTTTGATGCTCTGGTTAAGATAGTCACAAACCGCCGTTATCTGCGAAAAATGGAACATTCCCGCTGCGCACCTGTCCATTTTCAGGGCCTCTCTACAGGATTAAGGCATGTTGAACCGGTTAAAGAAAACGCTAATCGCCGCGCTCCTCCCGACGCTCATTTTCACCACTCTGACACCGGCCCACGCTGATGTCAGTGATTCACTTCCCGATATTGGCACAACGGCCGGTTCGACCCTGTCGATTAATCAGGAACTGCAGATGGGCGACTTTTATGTGCGCCAGCTGCGTGCCAGTGCGCCGCTGATCAACGATCCGCTGCTTAATCAGTACATTAATCAGCTGGGGCAGCGGCTGGTCTCGCACGCCGACGCCGTAAAAACCCCGTTCCATTTCTTTCTGATCCAGAATGATGAGCTCAACGCCTTTGC
This sequence comes from Pantoea alfalfae, assembly GCF_019880205.1. Lineage (NCBI taxonomy): Bacteria > Pseudomonadati > Pseudomonadota > Gammaproteobacteria > Enterobacterales > Erwiniaceae > Pantoea > Pantoea alfalfae. Next base: position 1,107,061 of record NZ_CP082292.1, on the reverse strand, counting down.
CTTCTTCGGTGGCAACGTGGTGCTGCATTCGGCGCTGTTCCGCTTTACCGAAAATGAAAGTCAGCTGGCATCAGTGATGGCGCATGAAATTTCACATGTCACCCAGCGCCATCTGGCGCGTGCCATGGAAGATCAGAAGCGCAATGCGCCGCTGACCTGGGTCGGAGCGCTGGGTTCGATTCTGCTGGCGATGGCCAGTCCGCAGGCGGGCATGGCAGCGCTGACCGGCACCCTGGCGGGTACGCAGCAGGGAATTATCAGCTTTACGCAGGGCAATGAGCAGGAGGCGGACCGCATCGGCATTCAGGTGCTGCAGCGCGCCGGTTTCGATCCCCAGGCGATGCCAAATTTTCTGCAGAAGCTGGCCGATCAGAGCCGCTTCTCCTCGAAGCCACCTGAAATTCTGCTGACCCACCCCCTGCCCGACAGCCGTCTGGCGGATGCCCGCAACCGTGCTAACCAGATGCGCCCCGTCGTCGTTCAGTCTACTGAAGATTTTTACCTGGCGAAGGTGCGTGCGCTGGGGATGTACGCCACCGGGCGTAATCAGCTCACTGACGAACTGCTGAGTCAGTATGCCAGCGGTAATGCCCGCGAGCAGCTGGCGTCACAATATGGCAAGGCTATACAGTTTTTACAGGCGAAGAGCTATGCCGATGCGAAGCGGATTATGACGCCACTGCTGGCGAAACAGCCCAATAACGTCTGGTTCCTGGATATCATGTCAGACATCGACATCGGCCTGAACCAGCCACAACAGGCGATCGCCCTGCTCACCGCCGCCACTGGTGCCAAAAACAGTCCGGTGGTGCAGCTCAACCTGGCGAATGCCTATGTTGAAGCGAAGCAGTATGCCAGTGCCAGTCGTATTCTGAACCGCTATACCTGGGCCAATAAAGATGATCCTAACGGCTGGGATTTACTGGCACAGGCTTCTGCCCAGCAGGGACTGAATGATGAAGAGTTGTCGGCACGGGCAGAGAGCCTGGCGCTGAATGGCCAGCTTGATCAGGCAATCACCGCGTTAGGCAGCGCCAGCGCACAGGTGCCGCTCGGCAGCCTGAAACAGGCGCGCTACGATGCCCGTATCGATCAGCTTCGTCAGTTGCAGCAGCGGTTTAAGCAATATCAGAAAGGCTGAGAAACGACGTTGCTGACATGCCAAAAATAAAAGGAGAGTCTGAAATGGTGACGATTTACCACAACCCGCGCTGCAGCAAGAGCCGCGAAACGCTGGCGCTGCTGAACGCGCGCGGGATTGAGCCGGAAGTGGTGCTCTATCTGCAGACGCCACCCGACCGCGAGACGCTGCAAATTCTGCTACAGAAACTGGGGATGCAGAGCGCACGAGAGTTGATGCGTACCAAAGAGGCGATCTACAGCGAGCTGGCACTTGGCGACAAAAACGAAAGTGCGCTGCTGAATGCGCTGGTGGGAAATCCGGTGCTGATTGAAAGACCGATTGTGATCAATGGCGATAAGGCGCGGATTGGACGTCCGCCAGAAGCGGTGCTCGACATTCTTTAAAGGCCGAGCGTCTCTTTAACGAAGGGAATCGTGAGCTTACGCTGTGCGCTGATCGAGGCGCGATCAAGCCGATCCAGCGTATCAAACAGCGTGCGCATTTCCCGATCCAGTCGCTTCAGCAGGAAGCGACCCACATCTTCCGGCAGCTCAAAACCACGTAACCCGGCACGCAGTTGCAGCGCCTGCAGTTTGTCTTCGTCGGAGAGCGGCTGCAGGCGATAGATCTGTCCCCAGTCCAGCCGCGAGGCGAGATCGGGCAGCTGCAGATTCAGCTGGCGTGGCGGACGATCGCCGGTAATAAACAGGCGCGTATTGCCGGTTTCCAGAATGCGGTTATAGAGATCGAAGATCGCCATCTCCCACTCCGGTTCGCCTGCAATGCACTCAATGTTATCGATGCAGACCAGTGACAGCTGCTCCATCCCTTCCAGTACTTCCGGAACAAACCAGGTGCGTTTATCCAGCGGAACGTAGCCGACCGCTTCGCTGCGCGCGGACATTTCAGCGCACGCGGCGTGCAGCAGATGGCTCCGCCCGCCGCCTTCGCGTGACCAGAAGTAGAGATAGCTGCCATGTTGTTGATTGAGAGCGCCTTTGAGTGCGGCAATCAGCGACGGGTTTTCCCCCGGCCAGAAGCTGGAAAAGGTTTCATCGTCGGGTAAATAGAGTGGCAATGACAATTGTGCCGGCGTGTTCAGAAGCACCTCAGCAAGAGAACAAGCAAAAAATCGGGGGAAGTCTAACACAGTTTTCAGAAAGAGATGAATGGGGCGTCCCTGCCCCGATCCTGTCAGGCGCGCTGCGATCAATGCTCGCGTGGTTCCTCAGCCTCCAGCACCACTTCTTCCGGACGTAACAGCGAGATCACACGGAAGATCAGCGCCAGGCCGACACCCACGATCGTCGCCAGTGCCATGCCTTTTAGCTCTGCTGCGCCGATATGCACCTTCGCTCCGCTGACGCCGATGATCAGGATCACCGAGGTCAGGATCAGGTTCTGCGCTTTGTTGTAATCGACTTTGGATTCGATCAACACGCGGATACCGGATGCGCCAATCACGCCATAGAGCAGCAGCGACACGCCGCCCATGACCGGAACAGGGATCGCCTGGATCACCGCCGCCAGTTTGCCGACGCAGGAGAGCAGAATCGCCAGAATCGCCGCGCCGCCAATCACCCAGGTGCTATAGACGCGGGTAATCGCCATCACCCCGATGTTTTCACCGTAGGTGGTATTTGGCGTCGAACCAAAGAAGCCTGAAATAACGGTGGATAAGCCGTTGGCGAACATCGAACGATGCAGGCCAGGGTCGCGAATCAAATCTTTCTTCACGATGTTGGCGGTGACCACCAGATGACCGATATGCTCGGCAATCACGACCAGCGCCGCGGGCAGAATCGTCAGCATCGCCACCCACTCAAAGCGCGGTGTATAGAAGGTTGGCAGGGCAAACCAGGGGGCTTTGATCACGCCACTCCAGTCAACGATGCCCATAAAGGCAGAGAGCAGATACCCCGCCACGACGCCGACCAGAATCGGGATGATTGCCAGGAAACCGCGGAACAGCACTGAACCGAATACCGTTACCGCCAGCGTGACCAGCGAAATCAGCACGGTTTTGCTGTCGGGCGCACTGCCTTCAGCGGGCAGCAGGCCGGCCATATTGGCGGCGACACCCGCCAGCTCCAGACCAATGACGGCCACAATCGCGCCCATGGCCGCCGGGGGAAACATCACGTCGAGCCAGCCGGTACCCGCGCGTTTCACAATCAGCGCCACGAGACAGAACAGCACGCCGCACAGGATAAATCCGCCCAGCGCGACCTCATAACCCAGTGGCAACAGCAGCAGCACCGGCGAGATAAAGGCAAAACTGGAACCAAGATAGGCGGGAATTTTGCCTTTACAGATAAAGAGATAAATCAGTGTGCCGACGCCGTTAAACAACAGCACCGTCGCCGGGTTAATGTGGAACAGAATCGGCACCAGTACCGTGGCACCAAACATGGCAAACAGGTGTTGCAGGCTGAGTGGAATGGTTTGCAGTAACGGCGGCCGTTCACTGACGCCAATGGCGCGACGAGTCATCATTTATCCCCTTATGTTTTTTATCCCCGGGGTTTCGCGCCTCTGGCACAGCAGCAGTGATGCCGATGCGCCTTGCGGCAGACCGAATTCATTCGGGGAGTTTTTTTGCCAAAAAAAAGCCGACTCTCTGGTCGGCTGTGCGATTTATTTGGTTCCGAAAATCTTGTCCCCGGCATCGCCGAGCCCGGGAATGATGTAACCCTTTTCGTTCAGTCCCTGATCCACTGACGCGGTGTAAAGCTCGACGTCAGGATGCGCTTTCTCCAGGGCGGCAATCCCCTCTGGTGCGGCAACCAGAACCAGCACTTTGATGCTGGTGCAGCCCGCTTTCTTCAGCAGGTCGATGGTGGCGATCATAGAGCCACCGGTCGCCAGCATCGGGTCGACCACCAGCGCCAGGCGCTCTTCAATGTTAGAGACCAGCTTCTGGAAATAAGGAACCGGCTCCAGCGTCTCTTCATCACGGTAAACACCCACCACGCTGATACGGGCGCTGGGAACGTGTTCAAGCACCCCTTCCATCATGCCCAGGCCGGCACGCAGGATCGGAACCACCGTGATTTTTTTGCCTTTAATCTGATCGATCTCTACCGGGCCGTTCCAGCCCTCAATGGTGACGCGCTCTGTTTCCAGATCGGCGGTCGCTTCGTAGGTCAGCAGGCTGCCCACTTCAGAGGCCAGCTCGCGAAAACGCTTTGTACTGATATCATGCTCACGCATCAGGCCCAGTTTATGTTTGACCAGCGGGTGTCTGACTTCCACGATCTTCATTGGTGTTCTCCCGGAATGAGTTGAGCTAAAAAAAAATCGCGGGATTATACCGCCTTTTGCGCGCTGCGCCACCTGCTCTTGCGCAAAGCCGCGGGTTTTACCGGGACAAATAGAGGATTAATGAAAATCGCCTGATGCGCAATGCCGGACTCGCAAACGTTTGCCTGCACTGATAGAATTGCCGCGCTTTATTTTAAACCACCAACCGCAACTCGCGTGGGGACCTCGCAGTGACCGACAAAACCTCTCTCAGTTACAAAGACGCCGGTGTTGATATTGATGCTGGTAACGCTCTGGTTGACCGTATTAAAGGCGTAGTGAAAAAGACGCGTCGCCCGGAAGTGATGGGTGGACTGGGCGGTTTTGGTGCGCTTTGCGCGCTGCCGCAAAAATACCGTGAACCCGTGCTGGTCTCCGGCACCGATGGCGTTGGCACCAAGCTGCGTCTGGCGATGGATCTTAAACGTCACGATGCCATTGGCGTTGACCTGGTCGCGATGTGCGTCAACGACCTGGTGGTTCAGGGCGCCGAGCCGCTCTTCTTTCTCGACTACTACGCCACTGGCAAACTGGATGTGGATACCGCCTCTGCGGTGATCACCGGCATCGCCGAAGGGTGTCTGCAGTCGGGTTGTGCGCTGGTAGGCGGTGAAACCGCTGAGATGCCAGGCATGTATCACGGCGAAGATTACGACGTGGCCGGTTTCTGTGTCGGCGTGGTGGAAAAGTCAGAAATTATCGATGGCAGTAAGGTGCAGGATGGCGACGTGCTGATCGCCCTCGGCTCCAGCGGCCCGCACTCTAACGGCTATTCGCTGGTGCGTAAGATTCTGGAAGTCAGCAATACCGATCCGCTGGCTGAACAGCTGGAAGGTAAACCGCTGGCCGATCATCTGCTGGAACCGACCCGCATCTACGTGAAAAATATCCTGAGCCTGATTGAGCAGGTCGATGTGCACGCTATCGCGCACCTGACCGGCGGTGGCTTCTGGGAGAATATTCCGCGCGTGCTGCCCGACAACACCCAGGCCGTGATCGACGAGAAGAGCTGGCAGTGGCCGGCGGTCTTCAGCTGGTTACAGCAGGCGGGCAACGTCAGCCGCTTCGAGATGTACCGCACCTTTAACTGCGGCGTCGGCATGATCATCGCACTGAGCCCGACAGACGCGGACAACGCGATTGCGCTAATGCAGGCCGCGGGCGAGAAAGCCTGGAAGCTCGGCGTGATTAAAGCGTCTGATGCAGAAGAGCGTGTGGTCATCAACGGATGAAGAAGCTGGTTGTACTGATTTCCGGTAACGGAAGTAACCTTCAGTCCATCCTTGACGCCTGTGAGAGCGGGCGGATTCACGGCAGTGTCGCTGCCGTGTTCAGCAACCGTGCCGCCGCTTATGGCCTGACGCGGGCGCAGGAGGCGGGGATCCCCGCCCACGCGCTTGCCGCCAGCGACTTCGCTGACCGCGAAGCTTTTGATCGTCAGCTCATCGCTGAAATCGAAGCCTACCGTCCGGATCTGATTGTGCTGGCGGGTTATATGCGCATTCTCAGCAGCGCATTTGTGGCGCATTTTCACGATCGACTGCTGAATATCCACCCTTCCCTGCTGCCGAAATATCCGGGTCTGCATACGCACCGTCAGGCACTGGAAAACGGCGACAGCGAACATGGCACCTCCGTGCATTTCGTCACTGACGAGCTGGATGGCGGTCCGGTGATCCTGCAGGCAAAAGTCCCGGTTTTTCCCGGCGACAGCGAAGCGGAGATTACGGAGCGGGTGCAGCATCAGGAGCATGCCATCTATCCGATGGTAATCGGCTGGTTTGTTGAGGGTCGTCTGGCGATGCGTGACGGCAAGGCCTGGCTGGATGGCGAACCGCTGCCGCCGCAGGGTTATGCTAACGATTGATGCACTGGAAGCCAGGGCTTCTTATGAAGTACTGGCAGAGTAAAGGCTCAGGAAGCCTATGCCCTCCGTAAAGACGCAAAAAATGCCATCCATGGCAGCTCAGCACGGGCGATTACGCACCTCATCCCTGAGGTGCGCCCGAAGCCGGCCCAACGTTTTGCGTTGTTCAAAAACGCACCCGGCGTTTTTGTCCATGGCCCGCGATGCTTTACTACGGGCATAGGCTCCCATCGCTTTAAGCCTATGAGCCGTCTGACACAAAAACCTGCTCTGCTCCCGTTGCTGGCTCAGCCGTAACGCCCCGTAATGTAATCTTCGGTCCGTCGCTGCTTCGGCGCGGTGAAAATCCGGTCGGTCTCATCAAACTCCACTAACGCGCCCTGATGCATAAACGCGGTGTAATCTGACACGCGCGACGCCTGCTGCATGTTGTGCGTCACCAGCACCAGCGTGAAATGCTGCTTGAGCGTGGTCATCAACTCTTCAATCACCAGTGTAGAAATCGGATCCAGCGCGGAAGTCGGCTCATCCAGCAGCAGCACTTCCGGCTCAATCGCGATGGCGCGGGCAATCACCAGCCGCTGCTGCTGTCCGGTGGAGAGCGTCAGCGCATTCTGTGACAGCTGGTCTTTCACCTCACTCCACAGCGCGGCTGCGCGCAGCGCACGCTCACAGGCTTCGTTCAGTACCCGCCGATCGCGCACACCCTGTAAACGCAGCCCGTAGACCACATTTTCATAAATCGATTTTGGAAAAGGATTAGGCCGCTGAAACACCATGCCGACCCGACGGCGCAGTGCGGAGAGATCCTGTTCGGGGCGCAGGATCGCCTGCGATCCCAGTAACACCTCACCCTCTACCCGGCAGTGGTCAATCACGTCGTTCATGCGATTAAAGCAGCGCAGCAGCGTCGACTTGCCACAGCCCGACGGGCCAATCAGCGCAGTAATCCTGTTTTTCGGCACCTGCAGAGAGATATCCTGCAGCGCCTGGCGCTCGCCATACCACAGCGACAGATGGTTAACGGTCAGCGCGATATCCGTGTCGGACGTCATAGTCATAGCCTGTTATTGAGTCATAAGACGATAGCGTTCACGCAGGCGGTGACGCAGGCCCATTGCCAGCAGATTAAGCGACAGAATAATCAGCACCAGCAGCAGCGCGGTGGCGAACACCAGCGGCCGGTCGGCTTCAATATTCGGACTCTGAAACGCCAGATCGTAAATCTGGAAGCCCAGATGCATGAACTTGCGATCCAGATGCAGATAAGGAAATACCGCGTCGACCGGCAGTTCCGGCACCATTTTCACCACGCCCACCAGCATCAGCGGCGCGGTTTCACCTGCTGCTCGCGCCACCGCCAGGATCAGGCCGGTGAGCATGGCCGGCACCGCCATCGGTAGCACCACGTTCCATAGCGTTTCCGCCTGGGTCGCGCCCAGCGCCAGCGAACCCTGCCGCAGGCTGTTGGGAATACGGGATAAGCCCTCTTCGGTCGCCACAATGACTACCGGCAGCGTCAGTAACGCCAGGGTCAGCGACGCCCAGAGTAAACCTGGCGTGCCGAAGGTGGGGTTGGGCAACGTGCTGGCAAAGAAGAGCTGATCAATCGTGCCGCCTGCCAGCCAGACAAAGAAGCCCAGACCAAATACCCCATAAACAATGGAAGGGACGCCGGCCAGATTGACCACCGCGATGCGTACCAGTCTGGTCAGCGCATTCCGTCCGGCATATTCATGCAGCCAGATAGCGGCGATAACGCCCAGCGGCATCACCACCACCGACATCAGCAGCACCATCAGCACGGTGCCGAAGATCGCCGGAAATGCGCCTGATTCACTTTCGCCCCCGGCGGGTGAATCACTGACGAAACGCCACAACTGATGCAGAAAATGCCCGGTTTTGCCGGTCAGCGTCATCGCGTTCGGCTTCCAGCTATCGACAATTTCGGTCAGCGGAATAGCATGTTCGTTGCCCTGCACATCCCGCAGGATTAACAGATCGCGCTGACTCTGCTGTTGCAGAGAAGCCAGTGTTTCACTCAGCTGATTAAAGCGCCGCTGCAACGCCGCCTGATTGGCCTGATATTCTGACTCTGCCTGCAGATCAAAGCGTCCGGCTGTCCGGTCTGTGGCCGCCTGCTCATCAAGCTCTTCGCGCTGGCTGTTAAGGCGCGCCATATCCACCCGGCGAATCTGGTTAGCCTGCCGCACCAGCATCTGCACCTGTCCAAGCCGCTGATGCAGTAGCGCATCGGGATCCTGCGCGGTCAGCTCTTCGTTATCTTCACGCAGGCCGACAAACCAGCCATAGGCCTGACCGTGGCTGCGCCGCTGCAGCACCATGACGTCCGGCGGCTGACTGACCTTCGCGGCCGCGCGGCTGTAGACCATGCGGAAATCGGGGGCGTCCCAGTCACGGTTACCGGTTTTAATCAGATAGCGATGCACCTGTCCGCCGTTGTTGCCCTGCTCATCGGCCGGAGCCGGGAAACGCCGCTGATGCTCCAGAGTTTCGCCCAGCAGGCGCGCTTCGCCACCTTCAGGCTGGCTGAAGGTATAGAGGTCCACACCCTGCGGCCAGAAAGCACGGACGCCCTGCCACGCCAGCAGCCCGATTAGTAGCGTAAAGGCCAGCAGGCAGACGGCGACAGCACCAGCCGTTAACCAGCGCCAGCGATCGTTCTGTCGCATCGCCTTCATGCCTGTTCCTCATGCTGGCTGTAGCGCTGACGCAGTCGCTGACGGATCAGCTCGGCAACCGTGTTAATCACCAGCGTAAACAGCAGCAGCATCAGGGCACTGAGAAACAGCACGCGATAGTGCGCACTGCCTGCTGCGGCTTCCGGCATCTCAATGGCGATATTGGCGGACAACGCGCGCAGGCCGCTGAACAGGCCACCTTCACTTTGCGGCGTGTTGCCGGTCGCCATCAGCAAAATCATGGTTTCTCCTACGGCACGTCCCAGACCGATCATCAGCGCGGCAAAAATCCCGGCGGAAGCACCCGGCAGTACGACGCGTGTCAGGGTTTGCCACGACGTTGCGCCCAGAGCCAGTGAACCCTGGCCCAGCGCCGCAGGTACGCTGAAGAGGGCATCTTCGGAGAGGGTGAAAATCAGCGGCACCAGCGCAAAGCCCATCGCCAGCGCGGCCACCAGCAGGTTGCGCTGCTCGTAATGCGGCAGCCAGTCGCCCGCATCCGGTATAAACAGGGTGGGCAGCCACAGCGTCAATAGCGTAACCAGCAGCAACAGCGGCGGCAGAATCACTACTTCCCGGCCCGGCTTACGCCAGCGCGGCGGTAAACGCGCGCTGAATACGCCACACAGCAGCAGCGCGCCTCCCAGCGTTAGGGGCAACAGCAGTACCCCCACCAGCGCCTGACCAATATGCGGCGCGAGCCAGATCCCGGCAATCAGCCCCACCACTACGCTTGGCAGCGCGCCCATCATCTCGATGGCCGGTTTAACCCAGCGCCGCAGCTCCGGTGCCATGAACCATGCGGTGTACATCGCCGCGGCCAGCGCCAGCGGCGTGGCAAACAGCAGCGCTAAACTGGCCGCTTTCAGCGTTCCCGTGACCATTGGCATCAGGCTGAACTTGGCCTGATAGCTGTCACCGGCCGCAGTGGATTGCCAGACCCAGTCGGGTCCGGGGTAGTTTTCATACCAGATTTTCTGCCAGAAATTACGCCATGTCACATCCGGCCACGGATTATCGAGCCGCAGGGTTTGCCAGCTTCCCGCCCGCTCAATCAGCAGGCTGTCGCCATGGGGTGAAAACTGTGCCTGCACAATGCCAGGTTCCAGCTGACGCTGCAGTATCGGGCCGTTTTGCTTGCTGGCAAAGAGCCGCAGCATCCCCTGCTTACTGAGTGTGGCAAACACGCGACGCTGTGATTCTGTCACCAGAATCGTCTCGCCGTCGCTGTCGGCGAAGGTCCGGATACGCTGCAGGCGCGGCCCCTGATCGCTGGCGATAGCAAACCACTGGGTGACACCGCTGCGATCCTGAATCAGCAGGCTTTTTCCGCCCACCAGCAGATGCAGACTTTGTGGGGGCTGCGACAGAGTATGCGTTTCGCGCAGCAGGGCACGGTCATCGTCGAGCTGCCAGACCCGCAGCAGCGTGCCTTCGGTGGTGTAGAGCAGATCGCCTGAGGGCGAGATCGCCAGCAGATCCAGCTGGCGTTGCGGCAGCGGGATAACCGACGCCTGACGATCGGTGCCCAGCGTCAGTACCCGCAGTCCAGCCTCAGTGAGAGCAGCGATGCGCCACTGACCCGCATGACGCGTCGCCAGCGCCATCTTTGTCACGGCACCGTCGGGCAGATGAAAGGGTTTGTCGCCTAGCGGGAAGCGCCACTGCTGGTCAGTCGCAGGCTGCATCAGCGTCAGCGCGCCCTGCATATTCAGTAGCAGCGTCTGCCCATCAGCACTCTGCACCACCTCATCGGGCGCCGGGGTCAGCGCCAGCGCCGGCTCCGCAGGCTGACCATCCAGTGGAATAAAACGTGCTGCACCGTGCGCGCTGATACGCCAGCCGATATTGCCCTGATTGCCTATCGCTAAGGCGGGCGTACGATCCCAGAGTTGCTGGCTGGCCGCGATCTGCAGGCCCGGCGCATTAAACAGCGGTAATACCACGCCAATCAGCCAGCAGAACAGCAGCAGCATCAGCAGCAGGATCGCGACGCCACAGCAGGTGATCAGCCGCCGCGTCAGACGATCAACGGCACGACGCTTGCGATCGCTGAATTGGACAGGAATGTGGTTTGCGCTCATGCGGTTCCGGTAGCAGGCCAAAATAAGCCGCTATGTTGCCCGTAGCCGATTGATAAGACAACTCCTTGCGTTGGACAACGCTGCCATACTCTCGCCATAATGTTGATGGATACTGGATCTTCAGTCCTGCAACCGCTAAATGGAGTGAGAATGGGTCAGGTAAAGCTTTATATTGAAAAAGAATTAAGCTGGTTATCCTTTAATGAACGGGTTTTGCAGGAAGCAGCAGACAAAAGCAATCCACTGATTGAGCGGATGCGCTTTCTGGGCATCTACTCCAACAATCTCGACGAATTCTATAAAGTGCGTTTCGCCGACCTCAAACGCCGCATTCTGATTGGTGAAGAGCAGGGTTCTGCCAGTACGCCACGCCATCTTTTTAAAAAAATTCAGCAGCGCGTAATGAAGTCCGATCAGGAGTTTGATGCGCTTTATAACGATCTGCTGCTGGAAATGGCTCGCAACCAGATCTTCCTGATCAACGAACGTCAGCTCTCATCCAATCAGCAGGCGTGGCTGCGTCACTATTTCAAGCATGAGTTGCGCCAGCATATCTCCCCGATTCTGATCACCCAGGAAACGGATCTGACCGAATTCCTTAAAGATGACTACACCTATCTGGCGGTTGAGATCATTCGCGGTGACAATATTCAGTATGCGCTGCTGGAGATCCCGTCCGATAAAGTGCCGCGCTTCATCAATTTACCGGCAGAGCCACCGCGCCGCCGTAAACCGATGATCCTGCTGGATAACATTCTGCGTTACTGCCTGGATGACATTTTTAAAGGCTTCTATGACTTCGACGCGCTCAACGCCTATTCAATGAAAATGACGCGCGACGCCGAGTACGATCTGGTCACGGAGATGGAGTCGAGCCTGCTGGAGCTGATGTCCTCCAGCCTGAAGCAGCGACTGACGGCGGAACCAGTGCGTTTTGTCTATCAGCGCGATATGCCCGACACGATGGTGTCGCTGCTGTGCCACAAGCTTTCCATCTCTAACCTGGACTCCATCCTGCCAGGCGGCCGCTACCACAACTTCAAAGACTTTATCGGCTTCCCGAACGTCGGCAAAAATAACCTGGTGAACCGCCCGCTGCCGCAGATTCGCCACATCGGTTTTGATGGCTTCCGCAACGGCTTCGATGCGATTCGCGACCGCGACGTGCTGCTCTACTATCCGTACCACACCTTTGAACACGTGCTGGAACTGCTGCGTCAGGCGTCATTTGACCCCAGCGTGCTGGCGATCAAAATCAACATCTACCGCGTCGCGAAACACTCGCGCATCATGGATGCGATGATCCATGCCGCCTATAACGGTAAAAAAGTCACGGTGGTCGTTGAGCTGCAGGCACGCTTCGATGAAGAAGCCAACATCTATTGGGCGAAACGCCTGACCGAAGCAGGCGTGCATGTGATTTTCTCTGCACCTGGCCTGAAGATCCACGCCAAGCTGTTCCTGATCTCACGCCGCGAAGGCGAAGAGATTGTGCGCTACGCGCATATCGGCACCGGCAACTTTAACGAGAAGACCGCGCGGCTTTATACCGACTACTCACTGCTGACCGCGGATGCGCGCATCACCAATGAAGTACGTCGGGTGTTCAACTTTATTGAGAATCCTTATCGGCCCGTGACGTTCGATCACCTGATGGTGTCGCCACAGAACTCGCGCCGGATGCTGTATGAACTGATCGACACCGAAATTGCCAATGCACAGCAGAATAAGCCCTGCGGTATTACTCTGAAAATCAACAATCTGGTAGACAAAGGTCTGGTAGATCGGCTTTATACAGCCTCCAGCGTAGGGGTGAAGGTCAATCTTCTGGTGCGCGGAATGTGCTCATTAATCCCGGACCTGCCTGGGATCAGTGAAAATATTCGTGTCATCAGTATTGTTGACCGTTATCTGGAACACGATCGCGTCTATATTTTTGAGAATGGCGGCGATAAGAAGGTGTTCCTCTCCTCCGCTGACTGGATGACACGTAACATTGATTACCGCATCGAAGTGGCCGTGGCGATTCTCGATCCCCACATCCGGCAGCGCATACTCGACATTATTGCTATTCAGTTAAGTGATACGGTGAAAGCCCGCATCGTCGATAAAGAGTTGAGTAACCATTACGTCCAGCGTGGCAATCGCCGTAAAGTGCGCTCGCAGCTGGCCATCTATGATTACATCAAGAAACTGGAACAACCTGAATAAATCCTATGCCAATTTCTCATAAAAGTACGCCAAAACCCCAGGAGTTTGCGGCGATTGACCTGGGCTCGAACAGTTTCCATATGGTGATTGCGCGGGTTGTCGATGGTGCGATGCAGGTACTGGGCCGCCTTAAACAGCGCGTCCATCTGGCTGACGGGCTGGATGCTCAACACAACCTCAGCGAAGAGGCGATGGAGCGCGGCTTAGCCTGTCTGGCGCTGTTTGCCGAGCGCCTGCAGGGCTTCAGCTCCAGCAACGTGACGATTGTCGGCACCCATACGCTGCGCGAGGCGGTTAACGCCGAAACCTTCCTGCAGCGTGCGGCTGAAGTGATCCCCTATCCGATCGAAGTGATTTCAGGTCATGAAGAGGCGCGTCTGATCTTTATGGGTGTTGAGCACACGCAGCCAGAGAAAGGTCGCAAGCTGGTGATCGACATCGGCGGCGGCTCTACCGAGCTGGTGATTGGCGAGGATTTTGAACCGCAACTGGTTGAGAGCCGGCGCATGGGATGCGTCAGTTTCGCCCAGCTCTATTTCCCGAAAGGCGAAATCAGCCGTGAAAACTTCCGTCGCGCCCGCTTAGCGGCGGCGCAGAAGCTGGAAACGCTGGCGTGGCAATATCGTCTGCATGGCTGGCAATATGCGCTGGGTGCGTCCGGCACCATCAAGGCCGCCTGCGAAGTGCTGCAGGCAATGGATGAGAAAGAGAAGCTGATTACGCCTGAGCGCCTCGAAAAGCTCTATGACGAGGTGATGAAACATAAATCCTTTGCGGCCCTCAGCCTGCCGGGCCTGTCAGAAGAGCGCAAAGGCGTGTTTGTACCCGGACTGGCGATTCTGTGTGGCGTCTTTGATGCGCTGGCGATTCGCGAGCTGCGTCTTTCTGATGGTGCGCTACGTGAAGGCGTGCTCTATGAGATGGAGGGCCGTTTCCGCCATCAGGATATTCGCAGCCGTACAGCACAAAGTCTGGCGAATCATTACGCCATCGACAGCGATCAGGCGCGCCGCGTGCTGGATACCACCGAGCAGCTTTATCTGCAGTGGCGCGAGCAGAACCCGAAACTGGCCAATCCGCAGCTGGCAGCCCTGCTGAAGTGGGCGGCGATGCTGCACGAAGTGGGTCTGACAATTAATCACAGCGCCCTGCAACGTCATTCCGCCTACATTTTGCAAAACACCAACCTGCCTGGCTTCAATCAGGATCAGCAGATGCTGCTGGCGGCGCTGGTCAGATTCCACCGCAAAGCAGTGAAGCTCGACGAGTTGCCGCGCGTGACGCTGTTTAAGAAAAAGCAGTTTGTGCCGCTGATTTTCCTGCTGCGCCTGGGTACTCTGCTGAATAATCAGCGTCAGGCTACTACGCGTCCGGATGCGTTAACCCTGAAATGCGATGACGGCCACTGGACGCTGATTTTCCCGGCGGGCTACTTCACCCAGAACAACCTGGTTCAGCTCGATCTGGAACGTGAGCAGGTTTACTGGAACGACGTAACAGGATGGAAGCTGATCCTCGAAGAAGAAGCCTGACAACCCGGGCGCCTTGCGCCCGTTTAACTGAATTGATGAATATGACACAACCAACTGCACCCCTTTCAGGCGAAAACTATTTTGCCGAAACCTATGGTTTAACGCCGCCCCACTCTGAAGTGGTTGCGGCGCTGCCCCAGCTCAACGTCGGCAAGGCGCTTGATCTGGGCTGTGGCGTGGGACGCAATACGCTGTTTCTGAACCAGCACGGCTTTGACGTCACGGCATGGGACCATAATCCGCAAAGCCTGGCGCGCCTGCAGGAAATTATTGCGCAGGAAAATCTCAGCGGCATTCATACCGAGCAGCGCGACCTGAACAACACGCGCTTTAACGGCGGCTTCAACTTTGTGCTGTCGACCGTGGTGATGATGTTCCTGCAGCCGCAGACCATTCCACAGCTGATTGCCGACATGCAGGCCTGTACGGTCAGGGAGGGTTACAACCTGATTGTGGCAGCGATGAACACGGAAGATATGCCCTGCCCGGCTGATTTCGCTTTTGCTTTTAAGTCGGGCGAGTTGAGCCACTATTACCGCAACTGGCACATCGTGAAGTACAATGAACATCCCGGTCAGCTGCATCGCAAAGATGAAAATGGCAACCGCATTACCTGCCGCTTTGCGACGCTGCTGGCGCAAAAAGCGAGTTACTGATCTTTATCTGCTGTTTTTTTCAACAGCGATTGATTTCATCAGGCGACTGTGACTAAATATTGCAGTCGCCCCTGATGGGGTCATTACAGGAACCACCCCGCGTGAACAGCGCTATTTCTCCCCGAAGACGTCAAAAAACCGGCACCATGACCCGCATTGTGCTGTTGATCAGTTTTATCATTCTCTTTAGTCGCCTGATATTTATCCTGCCCGCTGCCTTCGAGCATCACCAGCAACAGAAAGCGATTCCTGAACCCGTTACCGTCACATCAGGTGATACGCGCTAACAAATACTGATTTTTCGCCTGAAAGACGCCTTAAAAGTAAATGTTATCCAGACAACTGGACTCTTTTTTGCATCCCTTTTTCAGGCGAAACGCTACACTTCGTGCTGGTGCTTTCAGACTAAAGGGATCCAATGTGTCTGCCTCTCACTCTCAACGTTTAAGTGAAATACGTCATCGCATTCTGACGCTGCTGCTCAACGAGCACGATCTGGTTGATTCTCTGCTGGCGAAATCCGGCGATCTCAATCCTGAACAGCAACGTGAAAATGCGGCCCAGCGTGATGCGCTGGAACAGGACATTCTGCAACTGCATGCCGCTGACCTCGCGGATATTCTCGAAGCCCTGCCCGAAGAGGAGCGTCAGGCGCTATGGCGGCTGGTGCCGAATGAGCGGCGCGGACACGTACTGGTCGAAGCCTCTGAAACGGTCTGGGCCAGCCTCACCGAGGAGATGAGCGATCGCGATATTCTGCGTGCTATCCAGCCGCTGGATATCGACGACCAGGTCTGGCTGGCGCGTTATCTGCCGCGTGACCTGACCGGACGTCTGCTGGCGACCGTGGAGCCTGCTCTGCGCGCCCGCATGCTCGATATGGTACAGCTCGATCGCGATCGCGTGGGCCGGGTGATGGATTTCAATATTCTGACGGTGCGCGACGATGTCACGCTGGCAACGGTACAGCGTTTTCTGCGTAAGCGTAAAGACATGCCAAACGGCACGGATAAGCTGTTTATCACCAATAAAGACAACCAGCTGCTGGGCGAGCTGATGCTGACGGATATCCTGCTTAACAAACCTAAAACCCTGGTCAGCGACGTCATGAACGCGCGCCCGACCACCTTCCAGCTCAACGATAAGGCCGAAGATGCCGCCAGTGCCTTTGAGCGTTATAACCTGATCTCTGCCGCCGTCACTGACGCAAAAGGCAAACTGATTGGCCGTGTGACCATTGAAGACATCATCGACCTGGTGAATGCCGAAAACGAAAGCAACATCCGTAAAATGGGCGGTATCAGTCAGGAAGAGGATGTTTTCGCGCCGGTGCGTAAATCGGTGCGTAAACGCTGGGCCTGGCTGGCGATTAATCTCTGTACCGCCTTTGTCGCCTCGCGGGTCATCGGACTGTTTGAAGGAACGATTTCACAGATCGTCGCCCTCGCCACCCTGATGCCGATTGTCGCGGGTATCGGTGGCAACACCGGTAATCAGACCATTACCATGATTGTGCGGGCGCTGGCCTTACATCAGGTTGAACCGGGCAACTTTTCGTTTTTGATCGTCCGCGAGCTTGGCGTGGCGCTGATCAACGGCCTGTTCTGGGGCGGCATCATGGGCGGCATCACCTGGCTGATGTATGACAATATGGCGCTGGGCGGCGTTATGATGCTGGCCATGGCGCTTAATCTGCTGCTGGCCGCGCTGATGGGCGTGCTGGTGCCGCTGGTCATGACTAAAATGAATCGCGATCCCGCCGTTGGCTCCAGCGTATTGATCACCGCCCTTACCGATACCGGCGGCTTCTTTATCTTCCTGGGACTGGCAACGATCTTCCTGCTGCCGCACTGATCAGGTGTGAAGGCCGTAACGTTGAAGCGATCCATTAAGATTGCGCTGCCGCGTCACCTGCGCCAGCTCACGGGTGGCCGCAGGCAGCGCATAATTGCCGCGCTGGCTCAGCCACTCCAGTACATCCGACAGGTGCCAGATGGCAGTTTTACCGTCATGCACCGGCAGCGGAAACGGCGGGCGGTGGCTAAGCATCAGTTTGCGCATATTCTGTCGCGTCATGCCGATGATCTCCGCCACGTCTGTCAGGCCCACAAAATCGGGTGCCGCTTCCACCAGTGTGGCACCCGGTATCGCGCGCAGTACATCCTCTTCCGCCTGCTTTAATACGTCCGTTGCAGAGTCAGACGCCCGGCAGAACTCAAATGCTATTCGCCCTGGCATCCCCAGGCCGATCAGCGCATCATCACAGCCTGCTGCTGCCAGCGTTTCAAGCAGTTCATCCACCGGCGCATGCCCTTCCGGCAGGCTGAACCGCAGCGTAAAACAATATTCCATATGCCTCTCCTTGTGCTGTGTCAGGACTTCAGATAATGACAGTTATCGACCACGCGCCGCAGCGCACGGGCATGTTGATGTACATTTTTCGGTGTACTCCAGATACAGGTCAGACAGAACTCCCCGCATCGGCACATCAACAGATTTTTTGGACAGTACATTTTGCCCCAGGCATGATGGCCTCCGGTAACCACCAGCCAGCCGTGGGATTCAGCGTAACGTAACGCCATCTCTATCTCTTTACTGGGATGCCGCTTCCTTGCCATATGTCCCCCCTATGCTGACGCCGAATGTGTGAGTTGTCAACTGACAACTCAATGAATATTTCTTAACGCGGTTCAGCATGCGGAGACTTTTTCTCGCAGTAAAACAGTCAGGGTATAAACTGGAAAACGTCACGCAAAAAACGATCGGCAGCAGTAACGATAATTAATGGAGGCAATATGTTTAAAGCAGAGGATTTTGTTCAGTCCAAAACCGGCGGCCCTAAAATGCAGGTGCTGCGCGTGGAAGGCGACACCCTGTGGTGCGCGCGCGTTGATGATGCAGCGAAGAAAGAGATCGAAGTAAAGGCAGAGAGCGTCAACCTCTATCACGAAGAGGGTGACTTTGGCGTGTGCTGAGGCAAAACGGCCCCTGACGGGGCCATATTGTCAGGGCTTATCCTGCTGAAGATTGTCGTTGCCCAGACCGCCAATAAACGGCAGCCGCAGCCGGAACGGCGAAAAATCGAGTCCCATGTTCAGACCCAGCAGGTTCATTTCAAATCCCTCTTCTGCACCCAGTGTCACGCCCGCCACGCCCAGAATCGACACCTGCACACCGCGCCCGGATGGCGGCAGCCCGACAGGACGCCACAGTGGCCGGTAATCTTTGCCCAGCGCATTGGCGGGGAGATCAAGCCTCAGGGCTGGCACTTCGCGGCCAATGTGCGCCAGGAAAGTATTGCTGTTCGGTCCTGGCCAGGCACGGTAGGTTGTCGGCCACGGATACGAGTTAATGGCGGCTTCTATCTGCGGGATCATCGCTTCGGCTTCCGGTCCGCGATGTTCCACCAGCAGCCGCGGTTTTGCGCCATACCAGTAGCCATCTGGCAGGTTGGTGTTACGGCGAACCTTATCGCCGCTGCCCCAGCTAATCACTTCATAACGCGTGTAGCGCGTTTCACCCGCACGTTTAAAAATGATCCAGGGATGCACCGCCACCCGCCCTTTCCAGCCATAGGTCGGCGCAGCGTAGACCTGGACGATAGCCAGGCTATATAAAGCGCGCGGATCGGGCGCTATGCCAGCCGAATCGCGCCGGGCAGTCGCCCAGCCACCTGGCTCTGAACTTTCGCCGTGACGCGCTGCCTGCGCAATGCTGGCTCCGAGCGATAACAGCAGTACGGCAACAAAAAACAGGCTGAACACTTTCAGTGAGAGCATGACAACATTCCTGGTGACGTAAAAATCACGAAACGCCTGATCAGCAGGCGGTTTCAGTAAGCGGTGGCGTTGGGATACAGACAATCGGTGAAAGCGGCGGATAAAAGCGGGACACCAATGACGTCAGTTGCGGGCTTTTACTGCATGGAGGATAGCGTAATTTTCGGCAAAGTGAACAGGAAAACACCAGCGATGGGTGTGGATGTGGTGAAAGGTTAAAACAGCGAGTCTGCGCACGGTCAGAGCAATAAAAAAAGCCCGCTGGGGAGCGGGCTTCAGAATTATCAGAGATTACCTGGCTGAGGCCTGGTTATTCCCACTCAATCGTCGCCGGTGGCTTACCGCTGATGTCATACACCACGCGGGAGATGCCGTCGACTTCATTGATGATGCGGTTAGAGACACGGCCAAGGAAATCATATGGCAGGTGCGCCCAGTGTGCGGTCATAAAGTCGATGGTTTCCACCGCACGCAGCGAGACAACCCAGTCATACTTACGGCCATCACCCATCACGCCGACCGAACGAACCGGCAGGAAAACGGTGAACGCCTGGCTGACTTTGTTGTAGAGATCCGCTTTGTGCAGCTCTTCAATGAAGATAGCATCGGCACGACGCAGCAGGTCGCAATACTCTTTCTTCACTTCGCCCAACACGCGCACACCCAGACCCGGACCCGGGAACGGATGGCGGTAGAGCATATCGTACGGCAGGCCCAGCTCCAGACCAATTTTGCGCACTTCGTCTTTGAACAGCTCTTTCAGCGGCTCAACCAGGCCCATCTTCATCTCTTTCGGCAGGCCACCGACGTTGTGGTGCGATTTGATCACGTGCGCTTTACCGGTGGCTGAGGCCGCCGATTCAATCACGTCCGGATAGATGGTGCCCTGCGCCAGCCACTTCACGTCCTGCAGCTTAAGCGCTTCTTCGTCGAACACTTCCACAAAGACGCGACCAATGGTTTTACGCTTGGCTTCAGGCTCATCGATACCCGCCAGCGCATCCAGAAAACGCATTTCAGCCGGTACATGGATAATGTTGAGCCCGAAATGGTCGCCAAACATATCCATCACCTGCTGTGCTTCGTTCAGACGCAGCAGACCGTTATCCACAAACACGCAGGTCAGACGATCACCAATAGCGCGATGCAGCAGCATCGCCGTGACAGAGGAGTCCACACCACCTGACAGACCGAGGATTACTTTGTCGTTACCCACCTGCTCACGCAGGCGCTCAACGGCATCTTCGATAATTTTGGCAGGCGTCCACAGGGCTTCACATTCACAGATGTCGATGATGAAGCGCTCGAGCATCCGCAGACCCTGGCGGGTGTGAGTCACTTCCGGATGGAACTGCACGCCGTAGAAACGCTTCTCTTCGTTGGCCATGATGGCGAACGGACAGGTTTCTGTGCTGGCCACGGTGACGAAGTCAGCCGGGATCGCCGTGACTTTGTCACCGTGGCTCATCCAGACATCCAGCAGCGGTTTACCGGCGGCGCTGATCGCATCTTCAATGTCGCGAACCAACGCACTTGGTGTGGTGACTTCGACCTGCGCATAACCGAATTCGCGCTCGTTTGAGCCAGCAACGGTGCCGCCCAGTTGCATCGCCATGGTCTGCATACCGTAGCAGACGCCCAGCACCGGCACGCCAGCGCTGAAGACATAGTCAGGTGCGCGCGGGCTGTTCAGTTCGGTGGTGCTTTCCGGGCCGCCTGAAAGGATGATACCGCTTGGATTGAACTGGCGGATCTGCTCTTCGGTGACATCCCATGCCCAGAGTTCACAGTAAACGCCAAGCTCGCGCACGCGGCGGGCAACCAGCTGAGTATATTGTGAGCCGAAATCGAGAATCAGAATGCGGTGCTTATGGATATTTTCCGTCGTCATTGAGGGGTTTCCAGAACGGTGACTTGATCAATAAAAGCGCCCGGCATGAGCCGGGCGGGAAATCGGGATTATGAACCCATGCGGTAGTTTGGTGACTCTTTGGTGATGGTCACGTCATGCACGTGGCTCTCATTGATGCCCGCGCCGCTGATGCGGACAAATTCCGCTTTAGTGCGCAGGTCGTCAATGGTCGGGCAACCGGTCAGGCCCATGCACGAACGCAGGCCGCCCATCTGCTGATGTACGATCTCTTTCAGACGGCCTTTATAGGCCACGCGGCCTTCGATACCTTCCGGCACCAGTTTGTCAGCGGCGTTATCGGTCTGGAAGTAACGGTCAGAAGAGCCTTTGGACATCGCGCCCAGTGAGCCCATGCCGCGATAGGATTTGAATGAACGGCCCTGATAGAGTTCGATTTCGCCCGGTGACTCTTCGGTCCCCGCCAGCATGGAACCCACCATCACACAGGACGCACCGGCGGCGATCGCTTTGGCGATGTCACCAGAGAAACGGATACCGCCATCGGCAATGACCGGAATGCCGGTGCCTTCCAGCGCGGTGACCGCGTCAGAAACGGCAGTGATCTGCGGAACGCCCACACCGGTGACAATACGGGTCGTACAGATAGAGCCAGGGCCGATACCGACTTTAACGGCACTGACGCCTGCCGCGACCAGCGCCAGTGCGCCTGCACCAGTGGCGACGTTACCGCCGACAATTTCCAGGTCCGGATATTTAGCACGGGTTTCACGGATACGTGACAGCACGCCTTCAGAATGGCCGTGTGAAGAGTCAATCAGCAGCACGTCAACGCCCGCTGCGACCAGCGCATCAATACGCTCTTCGTTACCGGCACCGGCACCCACCGCTGCACCCACACGCAGACGACCCTGCGCATCTTTACAGGCGTTAGGTTTGCGTTCGGCTTTCTGGAAGTCTTTAACGGTAATCATGCCCAGCAGATGGAAGCTGTCATCCACGACCAGCGCTTTCTCAACGCGCTTTTCGTGCATTTTATGCAGCACCACATCGCGCGCTTCGCCCTCTTTCACCGTCACCAGACGATCTTTCGGGGTCATAACCGCAGAGACCGGCTGAGAAAGGTCAGTCACAAAGCGCACGTCACGACCGGTGATGATACCCACCAGTTCGTTGTCGCGGTTAACGACCGGGTAGCCCGCAAAGCCGTTGCGCTCGGTCAGCACTTTAACATCAGCCAGGGGTGTCGTTGGCAGAACGGTCTGGGGTTCAGTAACCACGCCGCTTTCATGTTTCTTCACCTTGCGCACTTCGTCCGCCTGGCGTTCAATCGACATGTTTTTATGGATGAAGCCAAGACCGCCTTCCTGTGCCAGCGCAATCGCCAGACCCGCTTCGGTCACGGTATCCATGGCAGCGGAGAGCATAGGAATATTTAAACGGATATTTTTGGTCAGCTGAGTGCTGAGATCGGCCGTATTCGGCAGGACGGTGGAGTGTGCAGGGACGAGCAGAACGTCGTCAAAAGTGAGTGCTTCTTTAGCGATTCTTAACATGGCAATACTCCACCTCGGGTGATTGAGAATAGATAAAATATTGCCGCGGCATTATACAGGCCGTAATCGATTGCCTCCAGCATTATTTACGAAAAACCCTTGATCCGCACTGACAGCCCTGTAGTATCGATGAATTAACCTGCTGATTTGGAATTTGATCTTCGTCACATGTCGCTGCCATCTACTGCCAATATTTTTACCGTCAGCCGTCTCAATACGACAGTGCGTCAGCTGCTGGAGAAAGAGATGGGCCTGGTCTGGATCAGCGCTGAGATCTCCAACTTCACCCAACCGGCTTCCGGTCACTGGTACTTCACGCTGAAAGATGATGGCGCTCAGGTTCGCTGCGCCATGTTCCGCAACAGCAATCGTCGCGTCACCTTCCGTCCCCAGCATGGTCAGCAGGTACTGGTACGCGCTAACATTACCCTCTATGAACCTCGTGGTGACTATCAGCTGATTGCCGAAAGCATGCATCCGGCGGGGGAAGGCTTGCTGCAGCAGCAGTTTGAACTGCTGAAAGCAAAGCTGGCGAGCGAAGGCTTATTTGAGCCACAGCATAAGCAACCGCTGCCGGAACCGGCGCGTCAGGTCGGGGTGATCACCTCCTCCTCCGGCGCGGCGCTGCACGATGTGTTACGCGTCCTGCATCGCCGGGATCCCTCCCTGCCCGTGGTCATCTACCCGACCGTGGTACAGGGCGTCGATGCGCCAGCCGCTATTGTCCGGGCAATTGAAATTGCCAACCTGCGTAACGAGTGCGATGTGTTAATCGTCGGGCGCGGCGGCGGTTCGCTGGAAGATTTATGGAGCTTTAACGACGAACGGGTGGCGCGCGCCATTTTTGCCAGCCGCATTCCCATCGTCAGCGCCGTCGGTCATGAAACCGACGTCACCATTGCCGACTTCGTCGCCGACTTACGCGCCCCTACCCCTTCAGCAGCCGCAGAAATTGTCAGCCGCAACCAGCTGGAGCTGCTGCGCCAGTTGCAGTCGCAGCAGCAGCGGCTGGAGATGGCGATGGATTACTACCTGGCGCGCCAGCAGCGGCTTTACACGCGTCTTGAGCATCGCCTGCAGCAGCAGCATCCGCAGCTGCGGCTGGCCCGTCAGCAGACCGCCCTGTTCCGCCTGCAACAGCGTCTGGGTGAAGCGATGGAAACGCGCCTGCGTCAGGCCACACGTCAGCAGGATCGCCTGGCGCATCGACTCAACGCCCGGCAGCCGCAGCAGCGTCTGTTCGAGGCGCAAAAACAGCTGCAAAGCTGGCACTATCGCCTGCAGCAGAGCATGGCAACGCAGCTGAACAGCAATAAACAACAGTTTGGTCAGCTGGTCGCACAGCTCGAAGGTGTCAGCCCGCTGGCAACGCTGGCGCGTGGTTTTAGCGTGACCACCGACATCGCCGGTCAGGTGGTGAAGCAAACCGCACAGCTTCAGAGCGGCGACCTGCTGCGCACCCGTCTGGATGATGGCTGGGTTGAAAGCCAGGTGACGCAGCTGTTACCTGAGAAAAAGCGCCGCCGCAAAACCACCTCCTGACGCTGCCCGCCAACTTACATTTCTCCATTAACCACTGGTCTCACTTATCAGGCTCACCTGGTCTGGCCGGCTATTTTTATGACTAATTTTTGCTACCAGGCGTTCTCATATAATCCGTCAGAATGATTGTCTGAAAAATAAGCGCTGCCGCAAATCCGCTCCCTGATACTGACTCTGCGCGCCTCCTCACATTTTTCCAATTACCGCTGGCCTCACTCATGAGGTCTAACCAGCCAGACGGGTCTATACTTTTGACTCATTCCTTTTTGCCAAGGAGTCTCACATGGCTTACTGCGTTATTCCTCCCTATATCCTTCGCAAGATTATCGCTCACAGTTCCGGCCATCAGCAGGCGCAGGCGCGCCGCACCCTGACGCACGTTCAGCACCTGATGGCGGAACACTGGCAAAAATCGACTGGCGTGAAAACGGCGGCGGGCGGTCATGTTGACCGTGAAATTTATGATGCCCAGAGCCAGGAAACCCTGCCGGGTAAGCTGGTTCGTCAGGAAGGCCAGCCAGGTAATGATGACGTCGCGGCTGAAGAAGCCTGGGACTACCTTGGCGTCACCTATGACTTCTTCTGGCAGGCGTATCAGCGTAATTCGCTGGATGGTCAGGGCCTGAAGTTGCTGGGTACCGTGCACTACGGTGAGAAATACCAGAACGCCTTCTGGAACGGTCAACAGATGGTATTTGGCGATGGTGACGGCGAAATTTTTAATCGCTTTACCATTGCGATTGACGTTGTGGCCCACGAACTGGCGCATGGCGTCACGGAAAACGAAGCCGGGTTGATCTACTTTGAGCAGGCTGGTGCACTGAATGAGTCGCTGTCGGATGTTTTTGGCTCGCTGGTAAAACAGTTCAGCAAAAAGCAGCGTGCGGATGAAGCAGACTGGATTATTGGTGAAGGCCTGCTGGCGAAGGGTATTAATGGGCGTGGTCTGCGGTCGATGTCTGAACCCGGCACCGCCTACGATGACCCGCTGCTGGGCAAAGATCCGCAACCGGCACACATGGATCACTACGTGAAAACCCGTGAAGATAATGGCGGTGTTCATATCAACTCCGGCATTCCTAACCGGGCCTTTTATCTGGCGGCCAAAGCGCTGGGGGGTTATGCCTGGGAAC
Organism: Pantoea alfalfae; assembly: GCF_019880205.1. Taxonomy (NCBI): domain Bacteria; kingdom Pseudomonadati; phylum Pseudomonadota; class Gammaproteobacteria; order Enterobacterales; family Erwiniaceae; genus Pantoea; species Pantoea alfalfae. Next base: position 1,081,703 of record NZ_CP082292.1, on the reverse strand, counting down.
AGGCGGGATATGCCTGGTATGACACGGTGTGTGACGACGAACTGCCACAGGATGCGGATTTCAAAACCTTTGCCCGCTTCACCATTGAGCATGGTAAAAAGCGGTTCAACGAGTCGGTCAGCAGTGCTATTGAACAGGCGTGGAAGGAGGTTGGCGTGCTATGAGTGAACTGCCCGAACTCACAGATGATGCCACCATCATCGTCGCGCGTGAAGGCGGCATGGCCTTTATTCCGGGGCTGCGCGCCGAACGACGCTTTATGCTTGGCGAGTTGCCGGCGCCAGAAAAACAGCGCGTCTGTCATGCGCTGGAGCAGGCAATGCCGCTGGGCGAACCCGAGGAGAAAGCCGCGCAGGTGGGCAGTGGCGATCAGCGTTATTTCCGTATCCAGATTCAGTATGCCACCCGCCGTGAGGTAGGCACTATTGTGCTGCTGATTCCGGAACAGGTCGCGCCGCCGGAGCTAAAAGCGCTGTGGCACGACGGAAAATAAGCAAATAAAAAGGGCCGACAATGTCGGCCCTTTTCCTTATGCGTTATTACTTGCTGTCTGGCAGCGCGTAAGCAATCACGTAATCACCGCGGTCCGGTGACTGACGTGCGCCACCAGCTGAAATCAGGATGTACTGCTTACCATCTTTCGGTGAAACGTAGCTCATCGGGCCACCCTGACTGCCAACCGGCAGGCGTGCTTTCCACACCTCTTTACCGGTTGAAGAATCAAAGGCACGCAGATAGTAATCCTGGGTACCGGCGATGAACACCAGGCCACCCTGTGTTGCCAGCGTACCGCCCAGCGTTGGCATACCAACTGGCATTTTCACGCGCATTTTGATGCCAAATGGACCGGTATCCTGCACGGTGCCGACCGGCACCTGCCAGACGATTTTCTGGGTTTTCAGGTCAATCGCCGACAGCGTACCAAACGGCGGCTTCTGACAAGGAATGCCCAGCGGCGACATAAAGCGGTTTTTATTCACTGCATAAGGCGTGCCTTTCAGCGGAACGGCACCCATACCGGTGTTAATTGCTTCGCCGCCGTTGCTGCCACGGGCAATGCTGCTGGTATCCGCCGGGATCATCTGTACCCACAGGCCCAGACGCATGTCATTGACGAACAGCAGATGGTTGTTCGGATCGATCGACATGCTGCCCCAGTTCATACCCCCAAGCGAACCCGGGAAGCTCAGCGACTTGTCGGTGTCTGGCACGGTGAACAGTCCGTCATAGCGCATCGATTTGAAGGCGACCCGGCAGGCAAGCTGATCAAACGGCGTTGCACCCCACATGTCAGACTCTTTCAGCGTCTGGTTGCCAATCTGCGGCATTCCGGTCGAGTGTGGCTGTGTTTTCGTGTACTGCTCGTTCGGAATATGGCCCTGCGGCATCGGCAGTTCTTCGACTTTGGTCAGCGGCTTGCCGGTCATACGGTCAAGCACGAAGATCATGCCGGTTTTACCACCAATCACCACCGCTGGCGTGGTGCTGCCATCTTTCTGAGGGAAGTCGATCAGGCTTGGCTGCATCGGCAGGTCGAAGTCCCACAGATCGTTATGTACGGTCTGATAGACCCACTTCTCTTTACCGGTAGTCGCATCCAGCGCCAGCACCGAAGCACCGTATTTGTGATCCAGTTCGGTACGGTTCGCACCCCAGAGGTCAACCGACGAACTGCCCATCGGGATGAACACGGTGTTCATTGCCGGGTCGTAAGACATCGGCGCCCAGGAGTTCGGCGTACTGCGGGTGTAATCTTTACCCGGCATCAGAATCGCATTCGGGTCAACATTGCCTGGGTCAAATGCCCAGCGCATTTTACCGGTGATAACGTCAAAGCCACGCAGCACACCACCAGGCATATCAGTCTGCACGTTATCTGCGACACGCCCCCCCACCACGACGGTGGTGCCCGCCAGCGTTGGCGCTGACGTCAGCTGATACTGTGGATCCGGTGCCTGGCCCAGTCCCGCTTTAAGATCAACGATGCCGTGATCGCCGAAGTTTTCACAGAACTCACCGTTGTCGGCGTTGATCGCAATCAGACGCGCGTCGATGGTGTTCATCAGAATACGACGCTGGCAGCTGTCACCAGCTGGCAGCACAGCGGCTGGGACAGGTGAAGAACCCGGCTTATCCGGCTGTTGCAGCGGCCTGGTTACGTCAAAGTAAGCCAGACCACGGCAGCGCGGCCAGACGTCTGCTTTGGCATTGATTTCACGTTTCCAGATCTGTTTACCCGTATTGGCTTCAACGGCGATGACGTTGTTGTGCGGCGTACAGAGGTAAAGGGTGTTACCAATCTGCAATGGCGTCTGCTGATCTTCTGCGCCGTTTCCGGTCGGGCTGACAGGCGTATCACCAGTGTGGAAGGTCCAGGCAACTTTCAAATCCTTCACGTTATCGCGGGTAATCTGGTCCAGCGCCACAAAGCGGCTGCCCTGCGGGGTATTACCGTAGTTATCCCAGTCTTTCTGCTGTCTGGTTTTATCAACCGGGATCAGTGGCAGCTCTTCGCCGGTGCCGGCAACGGTAGGATGGGGCTGGAACATCTGTACCAGCGTGACCACCATGCCTGCCGCCAATAGCGCAGAGAAGGCGTAAGAGGGTTTTGCCAGTGAGTGCTTACCTTCGTGCTTACGCAGTGAAGGCCAGATCAGGAAGGCCAGCAGCATCAGACCGGCAGGCACCATCAGGCGAGAGACCAGCGGCCAGAACTCCAGACCCGCATCGAACAGCGACCAGATCAGGGTGCCGACAAAGACCAGCAGGAACAGAACCACTGCCGATGATTTGCGACGGAAGAATTGAATTGCGGAGAGTACAGTGACGATACCCGCAATTAAAAAGTACCTGCTGCCGCCAAGGGCTACCAGTTTACCGCCGCCAATGGCAAAAAACAGACCGGTAGCAAGCAGCACCAGTCCGAGCAGCACGGATGCGATTCCCAGCCCCTTTCCGGAGCGGGAGGATGTTTCAGCCATAACACTTACTCTCCTGAATAAACAGAGCATCCGGACTGATGCCGTCCGGACTCTGGCGCGTTATGCACGTCCGCGCAGAGCATTGCTCTGTTTCAAAACGAATATAAACAGACCCGCGTCCGTGAGAATCTGTGGGCCGGAAGAGCACGGATGTGGCTGCCCCCTCCCACGACGCGGCAGGATTGTACCACCTGGTACATTACAGAGTGAACATATACAACGCGTTTGTTACGGAGTAATAGCATTTTTGCTACAAAAAGGGCCAGGCATCGCTCTGCCTTATCTGACATTTTAAGCGTAGCTGAAAGCGAGGTCAGTGACCGGGTGGCTGGAAAAGTACGCGCTTGCGGGAGATCAGACCATGTCCGTTACGGCAAAAATAGTCCACTGCGCCGCAGGCTTTCAGCACTTCAAGTGGCTGGTGACACTCAGGACAGCAGGGATGCGCCGGGTAATGCGCTCCGCAGGCTGTGCAGATAAATTCACCGTCGCTGAGCGACAGCGGTTGCTGACATTTTTCACAAAGCACACGCATTATGTTCTCCACCCTGCGTTATTCAGCGCAAAAAAAAAAGAGGGCCAGATGGCCCTCATTTTGTTAACGCTTATTCTTTTTCATATGCGCCATCAGACGCTTACGCTTACGCTGCTGCGTTGGCGTCAGCAGGTTACGTTTGCCTTCATAAGGGTTATCACCCTCTTTGAACTGAATGCGAATTGGCGTTCCCATCACGTTAAGTGATTTACGGAAATAGTTCATCAGGTAGCGTTTATAAGAATCAGGCAGATCCTTAACCTGGTTACCGTGGATCACCACGATAGGCGGGTTATAGCCACCAGCATGCGCGTATTTAAGCTTAACGCGACGACCGCGTACCAGCGGCGGCTGGTGATCGTCTGCCGCCATGTTCATGATGCGGGTCAGCAGCGAGGTGTTTACGCGGCGCGTCGAACAGTCATAGGCTTCCGTGATCGACTCAAACAGATTACCTACGCCGCTCCCGTGCAGCGCAGAGATAAAGTGGATGCGGGCGAAATCGATAAAGCCCAGACGGAAATCCAGCGTCTCTTTCACTTCATCACGCACTTCCTGCGACAAGCCATCCCATTTGTTGACCACAATCACCAGCGAGCGACCACTGTTAAGAATGAAGCCCAGCAGCGAGAGATCCTGATCGGAAATACCGGCATGAGCATCAATCACCAGCATCACGACGTTGGCATCTTCAATCGCCTGCAGCGTCTTGATTACTGAGAATTTCTCAACGGTGTCAGAGATTTTGGCACGCTTACGCACGCCTGCGGTGTCGATCAGAACGTATTCACGTCCATCACGCTCCATCGGAATATAGATACTGTCGCGGGTGGTGCCCGGCATGTCGTAGACGACCACGCGATCTTCGCCGAGGATGCGGTTAGTAAGCGTTGACTTACCTACGTTAGGACGGCCAACAATCGCCAGTTTGATTGGCAAACCAGTCGGGTCGAAGTTTTCTTCTTCCTCCGCCGCTTCCTGCTCAGCAATCTCGTCAGCTTCAAGCGCAGCCCAGTAAGCCTGGTTCTCTTCTTCTTCAGTGAGCTCAACCGCCTCAACTTTGTCCATCCACGGCAGGAGTGCCTCTTCTATCAGGCTGCTCACACCACGACCATGCGAGGCTGCAATGGCATGAATCTCGCCCAGGCCCAGTGAATAGAAGTCGACAACCGCCTGATCCGGATCGAGCCCGTCAGTTTTGTTCGCCACCAGGAAGGTCGCTTTCTGACGGGAGCGGAGATGCTTAGCAATTTGCTGATCGGCGGCCATCATGCCCGCACGCGCATCAACCATAAACAGCACAACATCGGCTTCTTCAATCGCCAGCAGTGACTGCTCGGCCATCCGCGTTTCAACACCCTCTTCGGTGCCGTCGATACCACCGGTATCAATAACAATAAATTCGCGCCCTTCCACTTCGGCGCGACCATATTTGCGATCGCGAGTCAGTCCAGGAAAATCCGCTACCAGCGCATCACGTGTGCGGGTTAAGCGGTTGAATAGCGTAGATTTTCCCACATTGGGACGCCCAACCAGCGCGACCACAGGTACCATAACAAAATGCCTCAATGAATAATTAATCGCCCGAATGGCGTGATTATAACGGCTCTGGCCGTTAAGTTCAGGCTTAAGGCGCAAAGAATACCATGCCTGACTAAAAACGAAACGGCCCCTGATTAAATCAGGAGCCGTCAGAACGGAGGATTTCACCTGCCAGACGTTTACCCGTTAACGGGTAATCGCATAAACCTCGCCGTCTTTCGACTGGATCAGAAGCTTATCGCTGGCAACCACCGGCTCAGTCTGGAAGCCTGAGCTATCCAGTTTCTGCTGAGCAACAAAACGACCATCAGTGGTGTTTAGCCAGTGCAGATAACCTTCACTGTCGCCAACCACAAGGTAGCCGTTGTAGAGCACCGGAGAAGTCAGGTTGCGATGCAGCAGGTCGCTTTGACGCCAGATGGCAACACCGCCGTCAGCGTTCAGCGCAATCACGCGGTCATCCTGATCGACCAGATAGATGCGACCGGCATCGACAATCAGATCTTTCACACCGCCAATTTCGCGTTTCCACAAAATCTGGCCAGAGCGCAGATCCAGCGCCGACAGGTTACCGTTGTAAGCGAGTGCATACACTACGCCATTGACGATAACCGGCGTGGTATCGACGTCGTTAAGACGGTCGATCTCAGTGGCACCGCTGACCTGAGAAATACGCTGCTGCCAGATCAGCTGTCCCTGGTTCATCACCACGGCACTGACGCGACCGTTGTCGCCACCGACAATGGCGCCGCCAAATGCGACAGCAGGTGCAGATTCGCCGCGAAGAGACAACGCTGGCATATCCAGGTTGACGCTCCACTTCACCGCACCGCTGCTCTGATCCAGTCCCTGCAGCATGCCGTTACTGGTATGTACCAGTACCAGACCATCGCTGACTACAGGACGAGACAACGCTTCACCTGCGACGCTGGTCTGCCAGGCCAGGCTGCCATCGCTGCTGTTCAGGGCATAAACTTTGCCGCGCTCGCTGCCAACATAAACCCGATCGCCATCAGCGGTCAGGCCGCCGGATAACAGCGCTGAGCGGTTTTTCGAGAAGAAACCGGTTTTCTCAGAGAGATCGACTTTCCATTTTTCTTTACCGTCTGCGGCATCCAGCGCTTTGACAATACCAAAACGATCGGCTGCAAAAACGGTGTTGTCCTGCCAGGCAGGATGCAGATTTGAGTAGAAGTCACCGACGCCATCGCCTACCGAGGTGTTCCACACTTTCTGTGGCGTGAACTGATTTTCCACCTTCGGCAACGGGGCCATTTTTACTACATCTTCTTCGCCGCTAAACAGCGAACAACCGCTGAGCAAAGTGACTGAAATCAGTCCCGGCAGCAGGTATTTACGTAATTCCATGCGCTCTCTCTTGACTGGCTTAGCTTAAGTTATTCATCTTCATCTGCATCATTTGCTTCAATGCCGGAGAGGCGTCAGATTCGACTCCTTTACTCCAGGCATCGCGCGCGCCCTGCCTGTCACCTTTGGTCAGCAGCGCTTCGCCGCGAATATCGGCCACAATGGCTGTCCAGCCATCACCCTTCACACCGTCAAGGGTTTTAAGCGCCGCATCCGCTTGATTCTGTTGCAGTTGAATGCGTGCCAGGCGCAGGTTAATCACCGCCTGCAGATTGGCATCTTTCGTATCTTTCAGTCCGTTTTGCAGCAGCGTTGCGGCCTTATCAAGCTGACCGGCGTCAACATACTGCTTCGCCAGATCCATCGCAGCCAGCGCACCGTAGGTATTGCTGTTTTCACTGGCAAAGCGGTTAACCGCTTCCAGCGTTTCCGGTTTATCCGCCTGCATGGCGCTGGTGAGCTGCTGATACTGCGCGGACACGGATTTCGCCGTATCATCCTGATGACTGCTCCAGTAACGCCAGCCACCCAGCGCAGCAATGCCGATGACTACGCCAATGGCTAACGCTTTGCCATTACTGGCAAAAAAGTTGCGCAGCGCGTCGGTCTGCTCGTTCTCATTGCTATACACTTCCACGCAATCCCTCTCCTTTCTATGGTTGGTGCTGTGTCACGCTTACTGTAACAGCGTGCGTAATACAGCAGCAGCCTCTGCCTGATCCAGCGTTTGCTGCTCGCCACGGCGCAGATCTTTAATCACGACCTGACCGGCTTTGACTTCATCTTCGCCTAACACCAGGGCAACGCGTGCGCCCCACTTGTCAGCACGGGCAAATTGCTTCTTAAAGTTGCCGCCGCCAAAGTTAGTCATCAGCCTCAGTTCCGGCGCTTCATCACGCAATTTCTCAGCCAGTTGCATCGCAGCAGACTGCACGCCCTGACCTGAAGCGATAACATAGACATCCACATTGCTCGTCGGTTCAAATTCAGGATTAACCGCCTGAACCAGCAACACCAGACGCTCCATGCCCATGGCGAAACCCACGGCAGGTGTTGCACGACCACCAAGCTGCTCAACCAGGCCATCGTAGCGACCGCCGCCACACACCGTGCCCTGTGAACCCAGGCTATCGGTGACCCACTCAATCACGGTGCGGTTGTAATAATCCAGGCCGCGTACCAGACGCTGATTGACTGTGTAGCTGATGCCAGCGTCATCCAGCAGCGCACACAGGCCGCTGAAGTGCTCGCGAGACTCGTCATCCAGATAGTCGCCAAGCTGTGGCGCATCATTCAGCAGTTGCTGAACCTCGGGATTTTTACTGTCGAGAACGCGCATCGGGTTACTGTACATGCGGCGTTTGCAATCCTCGTCCAGCACCGCTTTGTGCTGCTCAAGGAAGGCAACCAGTGCGTCACGATAATGCGCGCGTGCTTCCAGTGAACCGATAGAGTTGAGTTCCAGGCGAACGTGCTCAGAGATACCCAGGGCTTTCCACCAGCGGGCATTCAGCATGATCAGTTCAGCATCAATGTCCGGTCCCTGCAGACCAAACACTTCCACGCCAATCTGATAGAACTGACGATAGCGGCCTTTCTGCGGACGCTCATAGCGGAACATGGGTCCCATGTACCACAGGCGCTGTTCCTGGTTGTAGAGTAAACCGTGTTCGATACCGGCGCGCACGCAGCCTGCCGTGCCTTCCGGACGCAGCGTCAGGCTTTCACCGTTGCGGTCATCAAAGGTATACATCTCTTTTTCAACCACATCGGTGACTTCACCGATGGCGCGTTTAAACAGTGGGGTTTGCTCCACCAGCGGTAAGCGAATTTCGCTGTAACCGTAGCTCGCCAGCGTCTGCTTGAGAACGCCTTCAATCCGTTGCCAGAGGGCAGTATCCGCAGGCAGGTAGTCGTTCATCCCGCGAATTGCCTGTATATTCTTCGCCACGTTAAAATCTCTTAATGCAAAAAAACCTGTCCGGCATCATACCTTATGAGGATGAAACCGCACAGGTTCAGTCAAAAAAGTCACGTACGCAGGCCGCGCACGCCATTATTTTTCCAGATGCTGAACATCAATACGGCGGCTGGCATCCAGCATCGACGCTTTGGCACGAATGCGCGCTTCCAGCTGATCGATCATGTCATTGTTGTCGAGACGATCGCGCTGACGCACACCATCTTCGTAGAAACCGCTCTTCTTGCTGCCGCCGGTCACGCCCAGCGTAGAGAGGGTCGCTTCGCCCGGTCCGTTGACTACGCAGCCGATAATGGAGACGTCCATCGGCGTGATGAGATCTTCCAGACGCTGCTCAAGCGCGTTGACCGTACCGATGACGTCAAACTCCTGACGTGAGCAGGTCGGACAGGCGATGAAGTTGATACCGCGAGAACGAATGCGCAGTGACTTCAGGATATCGAAACCGACTTTGACTTCTTCAACTGGATCGGCCGCCAGCGAGATGCGTAGCGTATCGCCGATCCCTTCTGACAGCAGCAGTCCCAGGCCAATCGCCGATTTCACCGCGCCCGCACGTGCGCCACCCGCTTCGGTAATGCCGAGATGCAGAGGCTGTTCGATCTGTTTCGCCAGCAGACGATAAGATTCAACGGCGAGGAAGACATCTGACGCTTTTACGCTGACTTTGAATTGATCGAAGTTAAGACGGTCGAGATGATCGACGTGGCGCATGGCGGATTCCAGCAGCGCCTGTGGCGTCGGCTCGCCATACTTCTCCTGCAGATCTTTTTCCAGCGAACCGGCGTTTACGCCAATTCGGATCGGAATATTATTGTCGCGTGCGCAGTCGACCACCATACGGATGCGCTCATTGTTCCCGATGTTACCGGGATTGATGCGCAGGCAGTCAACGCCATATTCGGCGACTTTCAGGGCGATGCGGTAGTCAAAATGAATATCTGCAACCAGCGGGACGTTCACCTGCTGTTTGATCAGCCTGAACGCTTCTGCGGCATCCATGGTAGGCACCGAGATACGAACGATGTCGACACCGACTCGCTCAAGGGCTTTGATCTGATTTACCGTCGCTTCCACGTCAGTGGTGCGGGTGTTGGTCATCGACTGTACGGCGATTGGCGCGCCGTCACCGACCGGCACCTTGCCGACGTAAATGCGTTTGGATTTACGGCGGATAATGGGTGCTTCGTTATGCATATTTCTTCTCCACAATTGCCCGGTACGCGATACGCTGTTATTGCGCACCCAACGTCAGGCGAGCAACCTGGTTATTACGGATAAAACGGCTTAAATCAACGGGCTGATTCTGATATTGCACCTGAACCGCGGACGGCGCGCCAATTTTCAGACGATACGGAGGCGTTCCTGCCAGGCTGAGTTTACCACCACTGCGCTGAATACCGCTGAACAGTTTTTTGCCGGTGGCATCACTCACTTCCAGCCAGCAGTCGGCGTTAAAAGTCATGACCACTGCGTTAGGGTCAGCAGCCGGTTCACTGACCGCGGCTGCGCCGACTGGCATCTGAGGTGATGTGCTGGTACCGGACTGGGTGGCTGCAGGCGCAGCCGCCGTGTTTTCCACAGGAGCCTGACTCGGCGACACCACCGCATTGCTGCTGGTGTCCTGCTGTGCAGCAGTCGCGCCATTGCTGGCGCTGGCGGCCGGAGCCGTACTCGCTGGCGTGCTGGCCGCACTGTTATCGCGGGTCGTGGTATTGCTTTCGTCAGGCGCGGCAGGTGCCACGCTGTCACCGCTGGATTCACCCAGCGGAATCGACTGACCGTTATCACTGCTGCTGTTCTGATCGGTCATCGGCACCAGATCATCCTGCGACGCTTTATGATTCTGCCACCACCAGGCGCCGGTCAGACCCACCACCACAAACACGACCAGCCAGGTGAAAATCATCAGCCAGCCGTCGCGTTTTTTGCGGCGCTTACCCAGTGAGAAACTTTGCATCGGTTCGATTTTTGCAGCCCGAACCGGTGTCTGTTTCGCCATCATTGGCAGCAGTTCCTCTTCAGGAATGTGCACCAGACGCGCGTAAGAACGAATGTAGCCGCGCAGGAACGTAGAGGCTAAATCGGCAGGCGATTTGTCTTCCTCAATGTCACGCACGGTAGAGAGTTTCAGGCACAGGCGCTCAGCGACGTTCTGCTGCGTCAGCCCCATCTGCTCACGGGCCAGACGCAGGCGTTCACCTGTTGAATGTAATGCAGAGTTTTCTTGAGTGGCTTCAGTATTCATTAGCTAAATAACGCTGGTACTGTATCGATTGCGGAAAACGTCGCGCTAACTGGTCGCCATAACGTGAAACGTCAGCGGCATTTCCCTGTAGCGCGGCGAAACGTAAGTGTAACGCCAGACTTCGTGCCGTTTCGGGCAGCTGTTGCTGGTAAACGTCGAGCAAAACCTGCACCTTTGCCAGTTGGTTATCTGCCATCAGCTTTTCAGCTTCCGACAGCAACGAATCCGCTTTGCGTCTGTCGGCCTCAAGGGCCTGGCGTAACGTCCTGCGGGCAGTGGCAACATCGCCCGCCTGCAGATAACAAAACCCTGCCAGTTCACGCGTGTCATTACGTGCATCAAACTGAGGTGCAGCGCCTGCCCGACTAAACTGTTGATGCGCTTCGTCATACTGCCTTAAAGCGCAGAGAAACGCACCGTAATTGTTAGCAACAAAACCATTATCCGGGGCCTGCTGCTGTGCCAGTATAAACCGTGCCTGCGCCGCTGTCTGATTACCCTGCTGCTGCGCCAGCCGTGCCAGTGCAAGCGAGACCCGGTAGTCCTCGGGCGCGGCGGCCTGTGCACGCAGAAAGTTTCGCTCAGCTGCGGTATAGTCTCCACCGGCCAGATAGTGCATCCCTAACTGCAGCCGCACCTCTTCAGCGCCAGGTTCGTATGGCTGGCTGACACACCCGCTTACAACAAACAGCGCCAGTAAAGCAGCAGGTAATCCGTTACGCATAATCGTTTCCATCCGGTTGACGTTGACAGGCTGCAGCCTGCCACGCGTCATCACTTCAGGAAACGCACTCTGCCACTCTTCTAGAGAGCCTTCACAGATATGGCTTCACCCGCCATTTTTTTACGCAGCGTTCGCTTAGTACGGTCGATCACTTCTCCGGCTAACTGACCACAGGCGGCATCAATATCGTCGCCACGGGTTTTACGCACGATGGTGGTAAAACCATAGTCCATCAGCACCTTGGAGAAACGATCAATGCGGCTGTTTGAGCTACGGCCATACGGCGCACCCGGGAAGGGGTTCCATGGAATCAGGTTGATTTTACACGGTGTTTCTTTCAGTAATGCGGCAAGTTCATGCGCATCGTCGGTGCTGTCGTTGACATGATCCAGCAACACGTACTCAATGGTCACACGTCCCTGATTGGCGTTGGATTTACCAATGTAGCGTTTCACCGCCGCCAGGAAGGTTTCGATATTGTACTTTTTGTTGATCGGCACGATATCATCACGCAGCTTATCGTTCGGCGCATGCAGGGAAATGGCCAGCGCGACGTCAATCATATCGCCCAGTTTATCCAGCGCAGGAACAACACCTGAAGTAGAGAGGGTCACGCGACGCTTCGACAGACCAAAGCCGAAGTCATCCAGCATGATCTCCATCGCCGGGACCACGTTATTGAGGTTGAGCAGCGGCTCACCCATGCCCATCATCACCACGTTGGTGATAGGACGCTGGCCGGTGATTTTCGCTGCGCCGACAATTTTCGCCGCACGCCACACCTGACCAATAATTTCTGACACCCGCAGGTTACGGTTAAAGCCCTGCTGTGCGGTCGAACAGAATTTACACTCCAGCGCACACCCCACCTGTGACGAAACACAGAGCGTAGCGCGGTCGCCTTCCGGGATGTAGACCGTTTCCACCAGCTGGTCACCTACACGAATGGCCCATTTGATGGTGCCGTCGGTAGAGCGCATCTCTTCCGCCACTTCTGGTGCGCGGATCTCCGTCAGCTCCATTAGCCGGTTACGCAGCTTTTTGTTGATGTCGGTCATCTGCTCGAAATCATCGCAGCAGTAGTGATAAATCCACTTCATGACCTGATCGGCGCGGAACGGCTTTTCACCCAGCGACAGGAAGAATTCGCGCATCTGCTGACGGTTGAGATCCAGCAGGTTAATTTTCTGGTTTTTGGGGGAGACGACAATAGGGGATGCGGACGCGGACGTCACAATCTGTTCGGACATAATATTCTCTGGCCTCGTTGTTACACGTTATGGCGCTGTTCAGGGATAGGTGAAAAAATTGCGCCTTCATTAAGCGATGTCAATGAAGGCGCAATATTGTACAACATCTGCGGCCTGATAACAGGCGGGAGTGACCTCCCCTACGCAGATTTTTGTAAAGCCGCTGTAACGTTTATCGCCGGGCGATTAACGAGTACGTGGGCAGATTTCGTTTTCGCCGAAGAAATAAGCGATTTCACGGGCAGCAGATTCCGCTGAATCTGAACCGTGGGTCGCGTTTTCGGTGAAGCTGTCAGCGTAGTCAGCACGCAGAGTGCCAGCCAGTGCGTTTGCCGGGTTAGTGGCACCCATCAGGTCACGGTGACGCTGAACGGCATTTTCACCTTCCAGCACGGAAACAACAACCGGGCCAGAGGTCATGAATTCAACCAGACCATCGAAGAATGGCTTGCCCTGGTGCTCAGCGTAAAAGCCTTCAGCCTGCTCTTTGCTCAGCTGCAGCATTTTAGCGCCAACGATTTTGAAACCTGCGCTTTCAAAACGGTTGTAGATAGCACCAATCACATTTTTAGCGACGGCGTTTGGCTTGATGATAGAAAAAGTACGTTCGATTGCCATGATGACCTCTGTCTTGACGTTCTGAAGAAACCGGTGGCGTCCGCCCCGGTTAATAAACGGCGCCGATTATAGGGGCTGAGTCCGGCATTGCCTATCAGAGATCCCTAATTTGTTGAAAATTCTTGATCTGAGTCGAAGCGGATGCGCTTCAGTTATGATTTAGCGCAGAAAACCATCATCCCCGACTGAAGTTGACCGAGACAAGCTGGCCCTCTTCATCCATCACCACCAGCTGATACTCGCCTGGATGATCAAGATGCAGCGACATCTCTGCGGCGTTTTGCGTCGTGAGAGGCTCACCATTCAGGAACCACCAGCGCTGCGCGCCCTGCCCTCCCTGCACCGCGACCGGGATCGTCAGTGCACTGTTGCCCGGCAGTGGCTTAACGATTTGTCCCTCAATGACGCCGGTGACGATCAGCGGTGCACTGCTGCCCTGCTGTAGCGGTGGACAGTGCGTATCAACAGCTGGCAGACGCTGCGCCCGCCGCTCCTGAGGCGGCAGCCAGGCTTCCAGCGGCAGCGGCCAGACCAGCCGTTCGTGACGGGTGGCGCCGGGGCAGTCAGCGGCAACGCGCAGTCCCTGCGCATTCTGCCAGTAACTCAGGCGTAATCCGCTGAGGCTCTCCTGACCCGGTGCCAGCAGCGTTGGCGGCAGAGTGTCTGAGGCGACCCAGCTTTGCCGCCGCTGACGACAGTTTTCATCTCCGGCGGGCAGCGGCTGACCACCAGGCCAGCAGAGGGTCGCTACCGTGACCGAGGCCGGACGCGGATCGCTTGGCACGTCACGCCTGCCGAGTCGGCTCATCAGCATGCTGTTAATCTGATTCATAATCGGCACAGCAGAGGCGAAACCAAACTGCCCGGCAACCGGAGTGGCATCCGGGCGCCCGACCCAGACGCCGATCAGATAGCGAGGATTGATACCCACCGACCAGGCGTCGCGATAGCCGTAGCTGGTGCCGGTCTTCCAGGCCAGCGGCACCACGTCGGGTACGCTGCCATTACCGGCAGGCTGCGCTTCGCCTGCGAGGATACGCCGGATGATCCACGCCGATTCCTTTGATAGCAGCGGCCGTTGCTGCAACGGTTGATCGGGCATCCAGCGCAGCTGAGCGGCATTGCCGTGACGGGCAAAGGCGCTGTAGGCTGCCACGATCTCATCCATGCGCGCCCCGGTGCCGCCAAGAATCAGCGAAAGATTGGGTTCCGCGCCAGGCGGAAAACGTAAATTCAGCCCCACATTACGCAGCCGCGCCGCGACGTTTTTTGGCCCTAGTGCTTCCAGCAGCTGAACGGCGGGCAGATTCAGGGAGCGTACCAGCGCCTCACTGGCGCTGACCGGTCCGTGAAAACCGGTGTCAAAGTTGCCGGGCCGGTAATCACCAAAGCGACGCGGCACATCCTGCAGCAGCGATTCGGCATGAATCAGCCCTTCGTCCAGCGCCATGCCGTAAATAAAGGGTTTTAACACCGAACCTGGCGAGCGCACGCTGGCGATCATATCCACATGACCAAAACGGCTGTCATCAGTAAAGTCAGCCGAGCCGACGTAGCCACGAACCGCCATGGTGGTGTGATCCACCACCAGCATGGCCAGTGAGGTGCGCGGCGGCAGCTGATTTTTAACGTTCAGCGCCAGGCTTTCCAGTTCGCGCTGCAGTGAAGGATCGAGCGTAGAGACAATCTTATCGCTGCGGCTGCTCGACAGCAGTCGCCGGGCCAGCAGCGGTGCCATCTGCGGCATCTGGCGCGGCGGCAGCCACACCGGCTCCTGACGGATTTCCGCCACCTGTTCAGCGGACCAGATGCGGTATTGCGCCAGTCGATCCAGCACTTTATTGCGAGCGGCTTCCGCCCGTTCAGGCCAGCGATCGGGCCGCAGACGGCTGGGTGCCTGCGGCAACACGGCCAGCAGCGCCGCTTCGCCTGGTGTCAGCTGTGACGGCGCTTTTCCCAGCCAGCTCCAGCTTGCTGCGCCCACCCCTTCCAGCGTACCGCCAAAGGGCGCACGGTTAAGATAGAGCGTCAGGATGTCACGTTTGGAAAGATGCCACTCCAGCTGCAGCGCACGCCACGCCTGAATCAGCTTGCCCCGCAACGTGCGGGGTTGCGGGTCGATAAGGCGCGCCACCTGCATAGTCAGGGTGCTGCCGCCGGAAATCACACTCTGATGACGCAAATCCTGCCAGGCGGCACGCAGCAGGGCCAGAGGGTTGATGCCGGGGTGATACCAGAACCAGCGATCTTCATAGGTCAGCAGCGCCTGCAGATAAGCCGGTGCCACCTCCTCTGGCGTGACCGGATAGCGCCAGATACCCTTGCTGTCAGCAAAGCGCCACAGCGGCGTACCGTCGCTGGCCACAATGACCCGTGCAGGCTGCACCTGTTTAAGCGGAAGCGGAAACAGCCGATCCAGTCCCCACGTCGCCAGCCATAAACCCAGAAAAAAAAGCGGCAGCACGAGCCACCCCTTTTTAAGGGTGCGAGGTTTTAACACGCGTCGCGTCACTTACTGAATATGCAACTGCGACGGCGTGCTGCCGGTGGCGCGCCACTCCGGCACATACATCGACTCCACCTGTGGAGGCGGCACCAGGAAGCGACCCGGCGTGACCGCCCGCGCCAGATAGACCAGCGTTGCGGGACGATAAGTATCCACCGCCAGTGCCGCGACAAAGCGATCGTCGCGGAACTCAATGTGTTTAATGTCGGCCTGCTGCATGTCGCCCATGCTCTCCTTCAGCGCATCCGCACTGTCACCGAGGCTGGCGCTGCTGTCGGCCAGATTCTGGTTTTCCAGCTCCAGACCGGCAGGCAGCAGATCCACCACCAGCGCATCATTGATGCTGCGCTTTGACGAAACGGTCAGACGCACTACCAGCAACTCCCCGCTGCGCAGATTACTGAGATCGGCGGCTTTGCCATCCAGGGTGAAGTATTCACGTTTTATCCCGAGCACATTGCTCTCCGGCTGTGGGGCGGTCAGCGGATAGCCTGTCACATCCAGACGACCATACAGCGGTGCACTGCCCGGGTTACGGATGGCTAAGCCCTGCAACAGGCGTTCAGCCGCCAGCCCTTTATTCAGTGGCGCATCGCCCTGCAGAGGTTCAGGATTGCCCGATAATAGCGCCTGCCAGCTTCCGCCCTGTGCACGTTGCAGAGTGTGTGCTGCCAGATAAAGTGCATTATTTTCCTGCGTCGAGAACCAGCGTTTGCCGTTGACCTCTTTGGACAGGGACAGCAGCAGACTATTTTGCAAATCCGGCTGCAGCTTATTTTCTGCTAACAGGGCAATCATCATCCCCTGATCGCGCACCGTGCTGCCGTAGTCGCCATACCACTCGTTGTCTGAACGCGTCAGCGTAGCTCCCTGCATGATCGCCTGCTGTGCACGCTGTCCGTCACCCATCAGCTTCAGCGCTACACCAAGCTGCATCAGCGCCAGGCCGGAACGAGCTTTCTCTCGTTTTTCATACAATGCACGCAGCGCACCCAGTGGCGCACGCTGCTGACGCGCCAGCACGAGTCCGGCGTAAGCCTGTACGCTGAACTGCAGCGCGGCATTGTTATCACCGCCGCCGCTTATCTGCGAGGGATCCTGCAGATAGCGCAGCAGCCGTGCATTAGCGCGCTCCACCACATTATCCGGCAGCGCATAGCCCACCTCGCTGGCGCGAAGCAGGAAGTCCGTCACGTAAGGTGTCAGCCAGAACTCCTCTTCACCTTGTTTATCCCACAGCCCGAAGCTGCCGTTAGCGCGCTGCATCCCGGCCAGACGGGCAATACCGGTGTCGACGGCGGCCCGTCGTGCTTCATCGCTGCTGGTTTTAATGCCCATCGCGGTCAGCTCAGCATGACTGGTATAGAGCGAAGGCCAGAGCCCGCTGGTAGTCTGCTCCAGACAGCCGTAGGGATAGGCATAAAGCGCACTGATATAGCTGGCGATATTCAGCGGCGGACGATTGCTCAGCGTCAGCTGTCCGCTCAGGGTTTGTGCATCCAGCCCCGTAAGCGCCGCCGCCGCGACCTCCCAGGGCTGATCGGGGCTGATCACGGCATCAAAGTTCAGCGTCTGCGCCGGATAAGGCGGTCTGACGCCAATTTTCCACTGCTGTCTGCCGGGCTTAACCTGCTCACCCGGCAGGTTCAGACCGGAAATCTGTACGGTGATCTCGCCATCACCAAAACCCATTTTCGCCGTGACCGGAATCTGCAACGTGCTGCGTGCACCTTTAGCCAGCGTGACGCTCTGGCTGGCAGCACCGGCCAGATCCACCAGGCCACTGCTGGAGAGATCCACCTTCAGGGTTTGCGGCAGATCGGTCAGGTTAGTGAGATCCAGCGCCAGAGATGCCGAGTCACCGCTGGCCAGGAAGCGCGGGGTGGCCAGTTCGCTGATCAGCGGCGCCGCAACCACCAGTTTGCGTTCGGCCGCGCCGAAGCTGTCATCGCTCCATGCCTGGGTCATCAGTCGCAGTTCGCCGTTAAACGCCGGGATCGGCAGCGTAATCGATCCGTTGCCCTCTTTATCCAGCGTCACCGCCTGTAACTGCTGTGCGACGATATTGACGTGCGTCACCGGTTTTTTACCGCCGCGCGTCATCGATTCATCCTCGCCATCACCACCAAAACGCAGTGCCGCAAGCCGGCCGCCGCCTTCGATCAACTGACCAAAGACGTCATACTGATCGACGTTGTAGCGTTTACGGCCAAAGAAAGCCTGCCACGGATCGGGGGTTTTATAATCCGTCACGCTCAGTACACCACTGTCCACCGCGGACAGGAGCACATTCACTTTTTCTGGTAGCGGACCGCCGTCACGACTGGCGTGAATGTTGACCGTCAGGCGTTGCTCCGGGCGAATTTTATCGGGTGCCGCAAGCGTCAGGTTTAAGCGACGTGCTTCAGTCGCCATCGGCAGGTGCAATAGCCCTACCGCGCGTTTGGGTGTTGCGCCGCTGACCTTATCGCCGTCACGCACCACAATAGCGCTGAAGTAGAGATCGTGCCGCTGCCAGCTCTCAGCCACCGGCACATCCACCGTTGTGCCGCCCTTTGGTACGGTCAACGGCTGCCACCAGAGCGTGCCGCTGCTCGACTCCACCATCAGGTAACCTTTACCGGCCGCCGGTGATTCGACCTGCAGGTGCACGGTATCGCCCGGCTGGTAAGCGGCTTTGTCCAGCTTCAGTCTGACCTGATCGGGACGCAATGCACCTGTGCCGTTGGTGTTATCCTGCCAGTCATAACCCGCCTGGAACCGGACGCTGCTGACGATCTTCTCGCCCGCCTGCACTTCCAGCCGGTAGTGGCCCCACTCGACCGGGAAGCTGACTTTGGTGCTGCCATCTGCCGGGATAGAGATGGCGCGTTCATCTTCCTGCAGATCCTTGTCGCTATACTGCGACTGCCAGCCTTCGCTGTCAGAGAAGCTCCAGTAGTAATCGCGGCGCTCACGGATCAGGCGCACATCCAGCTTGTCCGCTGCCAGTTTTTTGCCCTGACTGTTGGCATAAACAATGTCGAATTCGGCCAGGCTCTGTTCCGGCACGGTAGGCTCATCGTGATAGCTGTCACTGCGGTAGTCATAAACCGCCTTGTTACCAAACAGCGGCCGGATACCCGGCAGGGCGTCAGCGGGCCAGATGGCCTGGGTGGCACGACGGGTGACCGGACGTCCGCCGGTCTCCAGCAGGCTGGCCTGCAGGATCAGGTTAAGCGGGGAGTGCAGCTGATCCCACTGATTTTCTACCGTGAGTTGTGCTTTACCGCTGGCATCGAGCTTGAGGTCCACCTCATCCAGCGTGCGCTTTAATCCCTCTTCGGTGATGTCACCAAACTGGTAGCCTGGCAGTGCAGTCACCGCCTCGCGTGCCGGTCGCAGATAGAGTTGACCCTGTAGCGTGTTACCTGCTGCTGGGGCGCCATAGAGATAGCGACCTTCAATGCCGAATTCAACACTGGCATCAGCGGCCTGTGGCTGAGGGTCATTTTTCAGGGTTAACGCCATACGCTCCGGCAGAAAATCTTCGACGTGAAACTTCCACTCGCGCTTGAGGTTATCGCCGGTATTCAGTCGCAGCATCCAGTCGCCGGTCATGGCCGACGCGGGCAGCGCCAGTCGCTGCTGGTAGAATCCCGCTTCAGACTGCCAGACAAAGGTCCGCATCACCTGGCCGTCAGGCTGCACCAGCTCCGCTTTGATCGGCTGGGCGGGCAACGGATGTCCGTCGGCATCGCGCAGCAGCGCATTGACGATGACGATTTCGCCGGGCCGGTAGATATCACGTGGGCCAAAGACAAACAGCTGTTTGTCATAGCCCTGCGGTCCGGCAACCGGAAACTCAGCGAGATCCAGCGCCGGACGCGCCAGGTCGATCATCGAGGTCTGTTCACCCTGCACGGCCAGCAGGAGCTTACCTTTTTCATCCGCTTTCAGGCGCAGATGACCGGTGCTGTCACTGGTGCCGCTCTGCAGAACCTGCCCTTTCTCATCCAGCAATCTGACGCTGACGCCGGAAAGTGGCTGGCCGCTTGCCAGACTCTGGGCAAAGAGTTCGAACTGAGCCGGGAAGCGGTGCAGTGACAGGCCAATATCGCTCAGGGTGAAAAGCGTGGCGGGCTGGCTGTAGTGATAAGTCCCGGCCTGCTTCATGACGGCCAGATAGACGCCGGGCTGCTGAAGCACCTTGATGTCACTCATCGGCAGTTGCAGTTTTTCACGCGTGTTTCGCGCCGGGTTGAGCTCAAAGCGTCCGCTATAAACCAGCTGGCTGCTTTTCAGCAGCTCCTGCGACTGCCAGCTTGAGAGGTTGTTGCCGTAATTCCACTGCGAGAGAAATTCCGCCAGGCCGGCATTCTTTATCCGGAAGAAATCGACATCGACCTGGTCAACATTCAGCGCCAGCACCGGCAATCCCTGGGTGATACGCAGCGGCAGCAGTGAACCGCGACTGGCAAAGCCCACCATCGGCTGGATATCACGGGTGGCGATTTTCTGACTGTAATCGGCGGCAAGCGTCTCACCGCTGGCCGCACGCAGTCCCGCATCCACCGTGACGGTGAAGTGGCGCGACGGCTCGGGATGGCGGAAGCGCAACGTTTTACGATTAGCGGCAAGTTCCCAGCCGCCATCCACCCGGCCCTGTTTATCGTCGGTCAGCCTGACTTTCTGCGTGATGTCCTGTTTGTCATCCAGTGGCTGGCTGAAGGTTAAGACCAGCGCAGCGGCACCGTCGATCTGCAGTTCCGAAAGATCGATAATCGTCAGCGGTTTGCTGACCAAGGCGGTTGCGGGTACCTCTGCCGCCTGGAGAGGCAAAACAGGTAACAGGGTCGCTGACAGCAGCGAGCCACCGATCAGCATACTGAGCAGCAGCCGGGTAGTGCGTTTCTTCATGGTAGTTCCTTCACCGGGACGCAGGGAGTGTCGTTTAATTACGCTGCGCAATTTCATATCAATGCTCGCATTTAATCAACGCTTCTCTTGAGATGGCGCGCACATTCCCTGACACTGGTATGACAGATTGCTGAGATGAGGTTGTTATGACGACGCCACTGATTGTGTCCGCCGACTGGTTACAAGAGCACTACAATGATGAGCGGCTTCAGGTGCTGGATGCACGTCTGTTGCCACCCGGGATGGAAGCGGTTCGCGATGTTCAGGCTGAATATCTGGCGGGTCATCTACCCGACGCCCCTTACTTTGATATTGAAGCGCTTTCCGATCACACCAGCCCTTATCCGCATATGCTGCCACGTGCCGAGACCTTTGCCGTCGCGATGCGCGAGCTGGGCATCAGCAGTGATAAGCATCTGGTGGTCTATGACGAGGGCAACCTCTTTTCCGCGCCACGCGCCTGGTGGATGCTCAAAACCTTTGGCGTGGCGCAGGTGTCAATTCTGGCCGGTGGTTTGCAGGGCTGGAAAGAAGCCGGTTTTGCGCTCGCAACTGGCAACGTGAATCTCCCGGAAGGTGAGTTTGAAGCGCACGCGGATGAAAGCCGGGTTAAACGCCTGACGGACGTGCTGCTGATCAGTCATGAAGGCGGCGCACAGATTGTTGATGCGCGTGCCGCTAATCGTTTTAACGCTGAAGTGGACGAACCGCGTCCCGGCCTGCATCGCGGACATATTCCCAACAGCCTGAATGTGCCGTGGAATACGCTGGTTGAGCAGGGAAAACTTAAGCCGGAAGCGGAGCTGCGCAGGCTGTTTGCCGACGCGGGCGTTGATATTACCCAACCGGTAGTCGCCAGCTGTGGCTCAGGCGTAACGGCGGTGGTATTGATTCTGGCGCTGACGGCGCTGGGCGCTCGGGATGTCACGCTGTATGACGGATCCTGGGGCGAATGGGGCAGTCGTGACGACTTACCGATTGCAAAATAATAAACAGGCGGCTGATAAGCCGCCTGTTTATTGATAATGCCTGGTTCGTTCTGCTGTAATACCGACGTTGCACAGGAAAAAGAGTCAGATCGGAAAGTCGCTTAAGCCAATCCATGGCCGCTCGGCCTACGCGTCGTTGTTCAAAAACGCCTGGCGTTTTTGTCCATGGCGCGGGACGCTTTCCTCTTCTGGCCCTGCTCTCTGCGCGTTAAGCTTATTCGTTGCGGCCAGATTCCCCTGATGCGGGATTATCAACTGTCTGAGGCGGCCCATGAGCCGCCTGTTCTTTTAAGTGAATCAGATAATCCGCTCACTGCCCTTGAAGTCGCGCAGGAAACTGCCCCAGCGACGCTCATAAAATGGCGGGATGTGGGCGGTAAAGAAGTGGCTGATGCCACGGTCGTGCAGCGTGACTTCACAGATATCAATCGGTGCATCGTCCGGCAGCGTGTCCGTTGCCACACTGCCCGCCGCCTGAATAATCGCCTCAATGTTGCTGTCAGCTTCAATACCAATCAACAGATTGGGCGCTTCATCAGCCCGCTCACGAATACTGGCGACAAATGCCCGGCGCACCTGTTTATGCTTACTGAACAACTGCGTCAGCGAATCGATCATCTGCGCAGGTGGCTCGGCCACTTCAGACAAGAGCAGGGACTGTCGGCCTTCCAGCACGGTTTGCTGGCTTAGCGCACTGCCCTCCTCAGCCAGCAGATGGGTGATCTCGGCTGCAGTAAACTCTTTACCGGAAGGCAGTTTGGGATTGAGAAACAGCGTCTCGCCGCGTGTGATCTCAAACAGCGTCCGGACCGGCAGACGCAGCCAGGATTGCTCACCGCTCACCGCTTCACTCATCGCCTCTTCAGACGTGAAAAAAGGAATGATGCTGCTGCCATCCTCTTTTTCCCAGTGCTGCAGATCAACGGGCGTGCTGGCATCAAGCTGTTGCGTGGTGCTTTCGCCTGGAACAAAGACATCAGACTCCAGCAGCAGTTGGAAAAATTCGGGCCGATGGGCAGGCTCGGTGGCTGCCAGCTTCAGCACCTCTTCAAGACGGTTCATAGTTTCCCTCTGAACAGCGGCGGCATCCGCCACCGCTGAGCCTTACTTATTTCAGTAACAGATTGGCGATGGTACGCACGCCAAGACCTGTAGCACCCGCCGCCCATTGATCAACCGCGCCCTTGCGATAGGTCGCGGAGCAGTCGATGTGCAGCCAGCCCTGCTGATAGTTGCTCACGAAATGGGACAGGAACGCTGCCGCACTGCTGGCTCCTGCCGCATGAGACGGGCTGGCGATGTTATTGAGATCGGCGAAGTTAGACGGCAGATGGCTGCGGTGGAATTCAGCCAGCGGCAGACGCCAGAACGGCTCGTTCTCACTTACCGCGCTGCCCATCAGCGACTGCGCCATCACATCATCAAAGGTAAACAGCGCATGGTAGTCGTTGCCCAGCGCCGTCTTGGCCGCGCCGGTCAGCGTTGCAGCATCGATGATCAGCGTCGGGTTCTGCTCGCTGGCGTCGATTAAACCGTCGGCCAGGACAAGGCGACCTTCCGCATCGGTGTTCATAACTTCCACCGATTTGCCGTTGCGATAGCGAATGATGTCGCCCAGCTTGAAGGCGTTGCTGCTGACCATGTTATCGGCACAGCAGAGGTAGAGTTTGACGCGCTTGTTCAGACCACGCGAAATCGCCATAGCCAGTGCACCAGTAACGGTCGCCGCACCGCCCATGTCAGACTTCATCGAGTCCATAAAGCTGCTCTGCTTCAGGCTGTAGCCGCCGGTATCAAAGGTGATGCCTTTACCGACCAGACAGGCGTAAACCTGTGCATTCTCATCGCCGGTTGGGTTGTAGTCGAGCGCCAGGTAAACCGGCGGGCGATTTGAACCACGTCCCACCGTGTGCAGGCCCATATAGCCCTGAACACGCAGATCGTCGCCTTTAGTAATGCGATAGCTGACGGCGCTGCCGCCCACTTCACTGATCAGATCAACTGCCGTATGCGCCAGCTGTTCCGGCCCCAGATCTTCTGCAGGCAGGTTAATCACGTTGCGGACCCAGTCGATGATTTTCAGACGGCGATCAAACTCCGCCTGCTCATGTTCGCCCAGCGCTGGCCACTCAACCTGACGCTGACCTTTCGGGCCACGGAAGCCCTGCCAGAATGCCCAGCACTGCTCCAGGTGCCAGCCTTCGCCGGTCAGCGCCACGTGGCGGATCCCCTGGCTGTCGATTTTGTGCGCCGCACGCTGGATGGTATTCAGCGCATCCACGCCGGTGAGATGCAGCGTCATGCCGCTGTCGTTGCTGCTCAGAATCGCTTTTTCGCCCCAGCGCGCATCGGCGGGCTGGCTGCTAAGCGTAATGTTCATGGGTTGTGTGGTCATCGAAAAGCTCCGTAATCGTTATCTGTTTCGTCCAGCCTGATTGTTATGACGGCTTTAATAAGATGTTAAATGTATTTCGCAGAGACCTGATAACAGATTCCGCCGGACGTTGCCAGCGAAGCGCCCATATTGGCGCAGTTTCCGGACTATGACCGGGTATCAGGATTTCATTAAGGCCCGCAGCCGGGTCACCGACTTCTGCACCAGGGCAATGGCGTAGTCGATCTCTTCCTCGGTCGTGAAGCGTCCCAGCGAGAAGCGCAGCGAACTGTGCGCCAGCTCCTCACTTACGCCCAGCGCGCGTAAAACATAGGAAGGCTCCAGGCTGGCAGAGGTACAGGCCGAGCCGGAAGAGAGGGCCAGATCTTTCAGCGCCATGATCAGGGATTCACCCTCAACGTCAGCGAAACTGATATTAAGAATGTTCGGCGCACGCTGATGCGGGTCGCCATTGAGGGTAATGTCCGGCAATACGCTGATACCCTGCCACAGACGATCGCGCAGCGCCTGCAGACGCGCCATCTCGGTTTCGCGCTCTTCTGCCGCGATACGATAGGCCTCGCCCATGCCGACAATCTGATGCACCGGCAGGGTGCCGGAGCGCATCCCGCGTTCATGTCCGCCGCCGTGGATCTGCGCAGCGATTAGTACGCGCGGTTTACGCCGCACATAGAGCGCGCCAATGCCTTTCGGTCCATAGAGTTTGTGAGCTGAAAAGGACATTAAATCGATCGGTAACTGGCTGAGATCGATGGGCAACTTACCGATGCTCTGGGTCGCATCGACATGGAACAGAATCTCACGTTCGCGGCAGAGTTCGCCAAAGGCGGCAATATCCTGAATCACCCCGGTTTCATTATTCACGTGCATCAGAGTGACTAAAATGGTGTCGTCGCGTAGCGCCGCACGCAGCTGGTCAGGCGTGATAATGCCGTTTGCCGCCGGCGCCAGATACGTGACATCAAAACCTTCGCGCTCCAGCTGCTGACAGCTGTCGAGCACCGCTTTGTGTTCCGTCTGGCTGGTGATGATATGTTTGCCGCGCGCCTGATGGGCATGGGCTGCGCCTTTAATCGCGAGGTTATCGGATTCGGTGGCGCCAGAGGTAAAGACGATTTCGCGCGGATCGGCGTTGACCAGTTCGGCGATCTGATTGCGGGCAACATCGACCGCTTCTTCAGACTGCCAGCCAAAACGGTGCGATCGCGAAGCCGGATTACCGAACGTGCCATCCAGCGTCAGAAACTGCATCATTTTGCTGGCCACACGCGGATCGGCCGGCGTGGTGGCGGCATAATCCAGGTAAATCGGTAATTTCATTGCGCTACAGCTCCGTATTAAAAATCATACGTCTTTATAGCAGATTCGGCCCTGACCGCGTTAGCAGTAAGGGCCGCAATAGCGGGGACTACGAGGCGCGCTGGTTGACGTTAATTTCCTGCGAACGCGGGCTCTGGAAGCGGCGATTATCGATCGCATTCTGACGATCGGCCACATCCAGAATCTCCTGATTATTCACCAGCTCAGCCAGCGTAATATTGTTCAGGAAGTCACTGATACGTACGCTCAGATCGCGCCACAGAACGTGGGTCAGACAACGCTCGCCGCCCTGGCAGCCTTCTTTGCCCTGGCATTTGGTCGCATCAACCGACTCATCAACCGCAGTAATTACCTCGCCGACAGAGATGGTGTCTGACGCTTTACCCAGCAGATAACCGCCACCCGGGCCACGAACGCTGGAAACCAGGTCGTTTTTACGCAGTCGGGAGAATAACTGCTCCAGATAGGAGAGCGAGATGCCCTGACGTTCTGAAATATCAGCCAGCGGGACCGGACCTTCATGGGAGTGAAGGGCAACGTCCAGCATTGCAGTAACGGCATAACGTCCTTTGGATGTCAGTCTCATAGCGTACAACCTCAATAGCGTCCGGTTATCGGAGGATTAGCAACAGATGCCATGAAGTCTGACATTCCCGAGTAAATTGGTCAACTATTTAACCTGGTAAATTAGTCAGGTATTTAACCAGGTAATTTACTCAACTATTATCTGCTTCTTTTTTCTCGTTTTTCCGCTTTTCAAACGACGAAAGCATACCGCGCAGGATGTTGAGTTCATCACGTTCCGGGCGGGCGCGGGTATAAAGACGACGCAGTTTGCTCATCACCTGGCCTGGATTGGCTTCGCGGATAAAGCCGCTGTTCAGCATCATCTGTTCCATATGCTGATAGAAGCGCTCAAGGTCATCCACCAGCGGATAAGGGGATTCTTCATACTTCGGTGGCGGGCTGGCCTGCTCCTGAGACTGTAACCATGCCATGCGCACTTCATAGGCGATAATCTGTACCGCCATCGCCAGATTCAGTGAGCTGTACTCCGGGTTGGCCTGAATCGCGACGTGATAGTGACACTTCTGCAACTCTTCGTTAGTCAGGCCGACACGTTCACGACCAAACACCAGTGCGACCGGTGCCTGCTGGCCCTCTTCCACGCTTTTTACGCCGCATTCACGCGCATCCAGCATCGGCCAGGGCAGCGAACGTGAACGTGCGCTGGTACCGACCACCAGACTGCATCCGGCGATGGCCTCATCCAGTGAATCAACGATTTTTGCGTCGCCGATAACGTCACTGGCACCGGCAGCCAGGGAGATCGCCTGTGAGTCGGGTTTGACCAGCGGATTAACCAGATAGAGGTTGGTTAAGCCCATGGTTTTCATGGCGCGCGCAACGGAGCCCATGTTACCGGTGTGAGAAGTCTCGACCAATACGATACGAATATTTTGCAACATGATTAGGGATACTCAGAAACGGGTCAGTAAAATCAGTGGAGAGAATCGTAACATAAAGCAGGACATTTACCGAACACGCTGCTATACTCCGCGCCGTTTTCCCCGTTCTTTAACATCCAGCGAGAGATACCGATGCATCCCATGCTCAACATTGCCGTGCGCGCAGCGCGCAAGGCCGGAAATTTAATTGCCAAATATTATGAAACCCCGGACGCCGTCGAAGCCAGCCAGAAAGGCAGCAACGACTTCGTAACCAATGTTGACCGCGAAGCAGAACGCCTGATTATCGAAATTATTCGTAAATCTTACCCGAAACATACCATCATCACTGAAGAAAGCGGTGAACTGGCGGGCGAAGATCAGGACGTTCAATGGGTTATCGATCCGCTGGATGGCACTTCTAACTTCATCAAACGTCTGCCCCACTTTGCTGTTTCTATCGCTGTGCGCATCAAAGGCCGCACTGAAGTCGCCGTCGTTTACGATCCAATGCGCAATGAACTGTTCACCTCTTCACGTGGCCAGGGCGCTCAGCTGAATGGCTATCGTCTGCGTGGCAGCATTGCCCGCGATCTGGATGGCACCGTTCTGGCAACGGGCTTCCCGTTCAAAATGAAGCAGCACGCGCCAGCTTACATGAACATCCTGACCAAACTCTTTACACAGTGCGCTGACTTCCGTCGCACCGGCTCTGCTGCGCTGGATCTGGCCTATGTGGCTGCGGGTCGCGTAGATGGCTATTATGAGATTGGCCTGAAGCCGTGGGATTTTGCGGCGGGTGAACTGCTGGTTCGTGAAGCGGGTGGTCTGGTCACTGACTTCACCGGTAACCACGGTTATCTGCTGTCAGGTAACCTGGTCGCGGGTAACCCGCGCGTGGTGAAAGCTATGCTGTCGAACATGCGTGATGAGCTGAGCGAAGCGTTAAAACGCTAAGTTTCATTACGGAAAAAGGCGGCTTTTCAGCCGCCTTTTTTATTGCCTGCTAATCAGTGATGATTAACGACGTTCGTGTGCCAGCACCTGACGGGGCTGAGTACGACGACCCACCATACCCATCACACCAGCCAGTGCGGCTTCGATGATCAGCAGAATCAGGGCATACCAGCTCGCTTTAGCGGTCGCAGCAGCGGCTTTTTCGCCCGCTTCACGTGCTTTCTGCTCAGCCTGCTGTTTCAGTTCATTATACTTCTGGACGGCCTGCTGATAGCTCTGCTCGGTTTTCGCAACGATCTGATCCACTTCCTCATCGCTTTTACCGGTACGCGCTTTAATGATATTTTTCAGTGCGTCACGATCGGCTGCCTGCAGAGTATCTGAATGACGATCCATTACACCTTTTACCCAGTTAGTCAGATCGGTATCCGCTGTCTGTGGGTGGTTCGCAGTGTTGTTAGCCTGGTTTTCCGCATTCTGCGCTTCTTTATTTGCGTCCTGCTTCAGATTCTCTGGCTGTAATTCCGGCTTACCGGTCTGACGTAATGTGGTTTCCAGTTCGTTTTGCAGGTTGTCTAAATTAATATTATTTTCCTGCAGCTTTTCTTTTGCCATTTGAGTAACCGAAGGCGCAGCAGCGGAAATACCACTACCCAGCGCCTGGAAGCCTGAACCCACAATATTCATCGCGCCGCCTAATACGCTGGTTGCCAGCGCAATAGCCAGGTAAATAGTGAAAATTGTGCTAAGGCCAAACATCAGTAAACCGTGCAGTGCGCCTTCACGCTGTGCCAGTCGGCCGGCAACATAACTACCTGCCGCCATCGCAACCAGCATCTCAATAGCCGTCCAGACCAGCGCGCCAGTGCCAAGGCCGTCCAGCGGATTCTGTTCTTTCATCGGATCAATGGTGGTGGCCCCAATGGCTGTGCCCAGCAGCGTCAGAATGATATGAACGATTAATGCACAAATAACACCGGCAAAGACCGCGCTCCAGGAAATACGTTTTAACGGTAGTCCTGCCGGCCCGGTCGCCAGCGTTTCGGTGTAGCCATTATTAATACGGGTATCAGCCATGAAATATACTCCTCGCAATAAACAGCAAGCTGTTCTGATCTTTTATCATCCCGACGGCGGAATGCCGTTTTGGTATTAACAGCGTAGACAGGGAATAGTCATTTCACCACTAAACTGCCCCGAGAAAAAAAATAAAGAGATGAATTCAGAGATAATTAGCGAGGTAAGTATAACCGCGGGAATTTTATTCCCGCTGCGTTTATAGTCAGAAAGGTCGAATTCCGCCGCCCGGCGTGAGTTGTGCTGACTGCCATAATGCGATACCCGCCACAATTAAAATCAGGCTACCGGTTAAGGCCAGCGTTGGCATTAGTAGTCGCGAGATACCTGAGACAGCACCAGGTTGTGCCAGCCGCTGCGCCACCGAACGCGCCTGCTGAACCAGCAGGCCAATCGCCGAAATGGTCAGTGCCGTGCCGACCGCCATCACGGCAGCAGAGAGAATGCCCCAGCCATAAACACCTATTACTTTGGCAAACAGCAGCATCATAATCGCGCCGGAACAGGGACGTAATCCCATTGATACCACCACCAGCAGCTGGGTTTTCCAGCTAATGTTGCCGCTCATCTGCTGCGGCGTCGGCAGATGCGCATGTCCGCAGCCACAATGTTCATCATGCTGATGGTGAGCACGGAAGGCGCGGAACACCGGAGCTGGCCGCGGACGCAATGCCCGCCACAGTGAGCGCAGCGCCCGATAGCCGATCATCACACCCAGCCCAATCACCAGCAGGTAACTGCCCTTCTCCAGCCAGAAACTGCTGAGATGCAGCTGGCGCGACGAGGTTTTCAGCAGCACCAGCATCACCGTTACCAGCACAATCGCGACTGAGCCCTGCAACAGTGAGGCGAGCAGCGTCAGCCTGATACTGGTTCTGACGCGGCTCGGATGAGTCGCCAGAAAAGTCGCGATAACAACTTTGCCGTGGCCCGGCCCCAGCGCGTGCAGCACACCATATAGCAGGCTGAATATCACCAGCGACATGCCAGCCTGATGGGGCTGCTCCGCCACCTGTTGTAACAGCTGGGTCATCTGCCGGTGCAGATCTTTCTGCCACAGCACGCTCTGCAGCAAAATCTGCGACCAGTAAAGCCAGACCAGCAGCGCGCCGCCTATGAAGAGTCCCGCCAGCAACCACAGAGGCCAGAGCCGGGAAGCCCGCAGGGGCGCAGAAATTACTGACATGTCAGTACCACCGTTTGTGCGAACTGGCGGCCTAAATCCATCTCCTCTGCAGGCGCGTCGGCTTTATCCAGCGACAGCGCATACTGCTTCAGAGAGTCATTAGGTTTTGGCGTATTGAGCGCAAATTTACAGCGGGTCTGCAATGCCGGCGGCAGCGTTAACGCGCCGGGATTGTCATAGAACATATCGACGAAGTAAGTGGGATCGAAGGTCAGGATCTCAAAGCGCTGCCCGGCCAGCGTCGGGGGTTCCGCCAGCGGCAGAACAAATTCCAGTACCGCTTTGTGGCCGTTACGCGACAGATTATATTCCGTTGGCAGATTCAAAAACTTTACCCGCTGTTGGTTGTGCCAGATTTCAGAAAAGTAGTGCTGGCCCAGTACGTTCGCCATCACGCCCGCCGCCAGCTTTTTCCACACCACGCTGCCTGGCTTCGCCTCGCCCGCGTCATACAGCAGATCGGCGGAGGTGATCTCATCCATGGTCCAGGTCATCTTTAATCCGGTGAAGGTGTCACCCTGCACCACCAGTTCGGTTTTCATATCGATGAAACTGTGAGGATGGGCCAGCAGAGCCGGACTTAATACCATCAGTAAGGCAAAGAGTGCGCGTTTCATAATGTTATAAAGTAACGTTCCTGATGAAAAGAATCTATAAGTAACAAAATTTTGTGACCCGCTTTAAACCTCCGGCAAATAAACCGCGTAAACCGCGCGGGCGCTGACCGGGTTGACTACGCTTAGCTCAAAATAGTCTGCTGGAAATCTGATTGATGAGTTCTGCTACCCCTTTGGCACCACTCTTCACCCGTTCACAGCGTCAGTGCCATCTTTTATTGTTGCTGTTTCTGCCCGCACCCGTGCTTACGCTTGAAAAAATCTGCCAGCTGAATGGCATCGATCCTGCCGTTGCCCGACAGGATATCGCGGATGTAGGCCTTGAGATACAGCGATATCACCAGCTGGAATTGCATCAGATGGTGGATGGCAGCTTTCGTCTTCATGGTACAGAGTTGGACCGTCGCCTTTGTCTGCTGCACAACCTGCGACGCAGTCTGCGTTTATCGCAGGATTTTGTCTGCGAGCATTTTGCTGCGCCCCTGCGCCAGCGCCTGAAGGTCATGAAGATTGAGAAAGCGTTGTGGGATGAGACCAATTTACAGGCGCTGATTCAGCATTGCAGCCTGCGTCTGAAGCGTGATTTCAGCGAACGCGACCGGCTTTTTCTGCAGATATTTATGAAGTATGGCTTGTGCCAGCGTCAGCCGGTGCTGTTCAGTGAGGCGCAGTCCCTCTGGCTGCAGCAGAAGCCTGAGCGGCAGGCCGCCGAAGATGTGATACATCACTGGCGAAAACGCTGCCATCTTGCCCCGCATGTCAGTGAAACCGACTTCTGGACGCTGCTGTTCAGCCAGATTCATACGCCGGTCGTGGACGCGGTTGCACATCCTGCTGAACAGCAGTTGATGAACGCGACGCAGCAACTGATTAATGACTTTGAAGCCTGTGCCGAAATCACCTTTGCTGACCGCGACGAACTGCTGCACCAGCTCTATCCGCATCTGGCGCAGGCACTCGATCGCACTCACTTTACTATCGGTATCGACAATAGCGTGGCACTGGATGTCAGCCGACTCTATCCTCGCCTGCTGCGTACGACTCAGCAGGCCCTGCAGGCTTTTGAGCAGCACTACAACATTACTTTTACGCCGGAAGAGGTGAGTTTAGTCACCATTATTTTTGGTGCCTGGCTGATGCAGGAGAGTGCGCTACAGGAGAAGCAGGTCCTGATACTGACCGGCGACGATGCCGACCTGGAGCAGGATGTGGAGCAGCAGATCCGGGAGATCACGCTGCTGCCGATCAATATTTCTTATCTGGATGTGAAGCAGTTTCAGCGGGATGGCGCGCCACGGGACACCGACATCATTATCTCGCCCTACCCGACCTCGCTGCCCTTGTTCTCACCGCCGCTGGTGCATGCTGAACTGCCGCTGACGCTGCACCATCAGCAGCGCATTCGTTATTTACTGGAGTCGTAGCCGGGACGCAGAAACAGTGCGGGCAGGGCTACCAGTGCCATTACCCAGAAAAGATGCCCCTGCAGATGCGCGAACAGCACGCCGCAGATCATGGTCATTATCGCAATACCCCCGCCCATCGCCAGCGCGGAATAGAGTGACTGCAGCCGGATCACTTCCGCCCCCTGCCGCGCCGCGATAAAACGCATCGCCGCCAGATGACAGACGGTGAAACTGCCACAGTGAAGGATTTGCGCCACAATCAGCAGCGGCAGCGCGGTGCTGGCTCCCAGCAGGCCCCAGCGAATGAGCGCGCAGATGCCTGAAAGCAGCAGCAGGTCACGCGCGCGCCAGCGGCGGAACAGGCGGTTGCTCAGAGCGAACACAATAATTTCCGCTACCACGCCCAGCGACCAGAGATAACCCACCGTTGAGGCGGAGTAGCCGCTCTCCTGCCACCAGATAGCACTGAAGCCGTAATAGGCAGCATGCGCGCCCTGCAGCAGCGTCACGCAGAGCATAAATCGCCATACAGCATTTTCACGCAGCAAATCACGCCATTCCTGCCAGCCGCCGCCTGCAGCACCCTGACGCTCATGACCCTGTGGCTGGGTGGCTGGTCTCAGCATCATGCCAGCGAGCATGGCGATGACACCGACGGAAAGCAGCAGCAGAATGGCCTGAGAGGAGTAAGCACTGACCAGCACGCCGGTTAACGCCGAGCTGATTACAAAGGCCAGCGATCCCCACAGTCGCACCGGCCCGTACGCCAGCCCAATCTGCTGTGTCCAGGTAGCAGCCAGCGCATCGCTGAGCGGCACCAGCGGCGAGAAGAAGAGGTTGAAGCCGATCATCACAGTCAGCAGCCACATCCACTGCTCACCCACCCAGAAACCGGCAGCAAACAGAGAGGTCATCAGCGCCAGCAGACGCAGCGCCGTAATTAACCGGCCGGGATTCTTAACCTGCGAGGCAATAAGCAGACTACCGACGAAGCGCGCAACCATACCACAGCCGAGCAGCAGGCCAATCTTCTCAGCATCCAGACCGGTGCCTTTCAGCCACACGCCCCAGAATGGCAGATAGATGCCGTAACAGAAGAAGTAAGTGAAGTAGCCCAATCCGAGCCATCTGGCGGAGCCGATTGCCATATTCCCTCCAGCAGGTTTGCTGCTTCGCAGCATAAGTGGGCGCTACTCTGGCAGAGCCCTGCGGCACAGGCAATAAAAAAGGATGGCAGATGCCATCCTTTTTATGCTGTCTCACAACAGGTTAGCGATTAAGCGTAGACCGGCAGACGGCTGCAGATATCCAGCACTTTCTTCTTGGTGCGCTCAATGGTCGCTTCGTCATTGATGTTATCCAGCACATCGGCGATCCAGCCAGCCAGCTCGCGTACGTCTGCCTCTTTGAAGCCACGACGGGTAACCGCTGGTGTACCGATACGGATACCAGACGTCACAAACGGGCTTTTCGGATCGTTTGGCACGCTGTTCTTGTTAACCGTGATGTTGGCACGGCCCAGCGCCGCATCGGCTTCTTTACCGGTCAGGTTCTTGCTCACCAGATCGATCAGGAACAGATGGTTATGCGTGCCGCCAGACACGATGTCATAGCCACGCTCGATCAGCACTTCTACCATCGCTTTGGCGTTTTTTGCCACCTGCTGCTGGTAGGTTTTGAACTCCGGCTCCATCGCCTCTTTGAAGGCAACCGCTTTACCGGCGATAACGTGCATCAGTGGACCACCCTGACCGCCAGGGAAGA
Organism: Pantoea alfalfae; assembly: GCF_019880205.1. Classification (NCBI taxonomy): domain Bacteria; kingdom Pseudomonadati; phylum Pseudomonadota; class Gammaproteobacteria; order Enterobacterales; family Erwiniaceae; genus Pantoea; species Pantoea alfalfae. The sequence continues at coordinate 1,047,892 of NZ_CP082292.1, read as the reverse complement.
CAGCAGAGTTCAGTTTCTTATAGAAATCTTCATCACCGTTTTTCGCCAGAATGATGCCGCCGCGCGGACCCGCCAGCGTTTTGTGGGTGGTGGAGGTCACGATGTGCGCATGCGGGATCGGACTTGGGTAAACGTCAGCAGCAATCAGGCCAGCAACGTGTGCCATATCGACAAACAGCCAGGCTCCCACGCTGTCTGCGATTTCGCGCATTTTCGCCCAGTCACAGACGCCGGAGTACGCCGAGAATCCGCCTACGATCATTTTTGGCTTGTGGGTTTTCGCCAGTTCAGCCAGTTCGTCGTAGTCAATTTTACCGGTCTCATCGATACCGTAAGCCACCACGTTATAGAGTTTGCCGGACAGGTTAACCGGTGAGCCGTGAGTCAGGTGCCCACCGTGCGCCAGGTTCATCCCCAGAATAGTATCGCCCGGCTGCAGCAGCGCGGTGTAAACCGCAAAATTAGCCTGTGAACCTGAGTGTGGCTGCACGTTAGCGTAATCGGCACCAAACAGTTCTTTTGCGCGATCGATCGCCAGCTGCTCAACGATATCAACGTACTCACAGCCGCCGTAGTAGCGTTTGCCCGGATAGCCTTCAGCGTATTTATTGGTGAGCTGAGAACCCTGTGCCTGCATAACACGCGGGCTGGTGTAGTTTTCAGAAGCAATCAGTTCAATGTGCTCTTCCTGACGCACTGTCTCCTGCTCCATCGCCTGCCACAACTCGGCATCGTAATCGGCAATGTTCATATCACGCTTTAACATCCGGATCTCCTGACTCAGCTAACTTTCTGACGGTATTTACCCCCCTTCAGGGGCGAAGGCCCACAGTGTAAACCGTTTTAACAGGTGAAGGTAGGGTGAGCTGCCTCTTTTTACGCAAACGATTGGCTGGCTGCTGGCACAGCATTTTTACACCTTTTTACTCTGTTCAGACGCCACGTTTTTTCTTCAGGCTGTGCCGAAGGCTTTCTTGATGCACTAAAAAGTTGCCACTCAGACAACCAGAAAATTCATTGGATTATTTACACCGCAGACGAAGTGGCTATAAGATGCATTTAAAATACATGTTTAATAAGAGGCCGCCTTTATGCTTGATGCACACGCCATCGCCACCGTTAAATCGACCCTGCCTGCCATCGCCGCCTGCGGTCCAAAGCTTACCGCCCACTTCTATGACCGCATGCTGTCGCACCATCCGGAACTTAAAAACGTCTTCAATATGAATAACCAGCGTAATGGCGATCAGCGGGAAGCCCTGTTCAACGCCATCTGCGCCTATGGCGCAAACCTGGAGAATCTGGCCGTGCTGCTGCCTGCGGTGGAAAAGATTGCGCAGAAACATACCAGCCTGAATATCCAGCCTGCACAGTACGCCATCGTCGGTGAAAATCTGCTGGCAACCATTAAAGAACTGTTGGATCCGGGCGAAGAGGCGCTGGCGGCATGGGGCCAGGCTTACGGCGTGCTGGCAGAGGTATTCATCAATCGCGAAGAGGAAATTTATCAGGCCACAGAGCAGCAAACCGGCGGCTGGCGTGGCACCCGGGCGTTTCGCATCAGTGCGATTGAGCAGCAGAGCGAGGTGATTAAAAGCTTTACCTTCACGCCGGTGGATGGCGGCCCGGTCGCCGCCTTTAAGCCCGGTCAGTATCTGACAGTCCACCTGCAGCCTGCCAGCTTCGAACATCACCAGATTCGTCAGTACTCGCTGACGCATCTCAGCAACGGCAAAGAGTATCGCATCGCGGTGAAACGAGAAGCACAGGGCACCGTCTCCGGCTGGCTGCATCAGAATGGCAAGGTGGGTGATGAGCTGATGCTCGCCGCACCGCACGGCGACTTCTTCCTTGAGGTCGACCCTGTCACGCCTGTGGCGCTGATTTCTGCAGGCGTGGGTCAGACGCCGCTGCTGGCGATGCTCCATGCGCTGGCAGCAAGCCAGCACCGCGCGCCGGTCAGCTGGCTGCATGCCGCAGAGAACGGCAAACAGCATGCATTTGGCCCGGAAGTGATAGCTACAGGCGCGCAGCTCACCGATTTCGTCAGCGAGGTCTGGTATCGCGATCCCGCCGCTGAAGATGCCGGTCGCTATGACGCGCAGGGTCTGATGGATATCACCGCGATCTCCGCACGTCTCGCCTCACCCGACACCCACTTCTACCTCTGCGGTCCGCTGCCCTTTATGCAGCATGTGGTGGCGCAACTGCGCGATGCCAGCGTGGCAGATACACGCATTCATTACGAACTCTTTGGCCCGCATAAAGGCATGTGATTGAGCGATAAAAAAGCCCGCGCTGCGGGCTTAGATTACTGGCAAACCCGATCTAAATCTGACAGCAATGAATCAGCTAAAAGCGCAGGGAATGCTCTCACCGCTAACCGTACCAGATTGAATCTGCCCAATGTGAGTCTTGCAGCAACGCATAAGCTCAAAGCGAAGGGAACACGGGCAGAAGAGGAAAGCGTCCCGCGCCATGGATGGCGGGTTTTGCGTCTTTCCGATCTGTCCGTGTTCTCTAAGCAGGCGCGATCACACAGCCAACGATTCCAGATGAGGCACTAAGGGACTGGCTTTTGCGTCTTTCCGATCTGACCGTGTTCCCAGAGCTGGCTCGATCTCAAAGCTATTCGTCCCAGGCTCCCCAGGCATAAAAAAAGCCCGCAGCGCGGGCTTCTTTATGCTGATAAAGAGCTGATAAAAAGACTATCAGATCGCCTCTTCATCCTCTTCGCCCGTACGGATACGCACTACACGCGCCACGTCAAAGACGAAAATCTTACCGTCACCGATTTTGCCGGTCTGCGCCGTGCGCATAATGGTCTCGACGCAGGTATCAACGATATCGTCGCCCACCACCATCTCGATTTTCACTTTAGGTAAGAAATCGACCATATACTCTGCGCCGCGGTACAGCTCGGTGTGCCCTTTCTGGCGACCAAAGCCCTTTACTTCACTCACGGTCATCCCGGTGATGCCCACTTCCGCTAAGGCTTCACGAACATCATCGAGTTTGAATGGTTTGATAATCGCATCAATCTTTTTCATGTCAGACCCTTTTTCACTCCCTCCATGGTCAGAGGGTTTATCAAGTATAAATGTTACTGGCGCTGTCGGGCGGTAATATCCGGGTTTCTTCAGGTTGCCGCAAGCGCTGTCAGATTGTGCTGACTGCAACCATTCTGCGTCGGGCCTGAGCAGTCAACCTCCCGGTATCACTTCGCCGCCCCCGCTACTCTTTGAAATCACTGGCGTCCAGTTCATGACGAGACAGCAGCTTATAGAACTCCGTCCGATTACGCCCGGCCAGACGTGCGGCGTTGGTCACATTGCCTTTGGTCATCTGCAACAACTTGCGCAGATAGTTCAGCTCAAACTGATTGCGCGCCTCCGCAAATGTCGGCAACGCGCTGTTTTCACCGCTTAAGGCCTGCTCCACCAGCGCATCGCTAATCACCGGCGATGAACTCAGTGCCACGCACTGCTCAATCACGTTCACCAGCTGACGCACGTTGCCCGGCCAGCTGGCCGCCATCAGACGCTTCATTGCATCGACGGAAAAACTGCGAATCTGCGGTTTATGCCGTTCTGCCGCCTGACGTAACAGATGATTAGCCAGCAGCGGGATATCTTCGGTGCGCTGATGCAGTGCCGGAATCTTCAGATTCACCACATTCAGACGATAGAAGAGATCCTCACGGAATTCCTTCTTCTCCATCGCCTTTGGCAGATCGCGATGGGTAGCTGAAATGATGCGCACGTCGATCTCAATATCGTGATCGCTGCCCAGCGGCCTGACCTTACGCTCCTGTAGCACCCGCAGCAATTTCACCTGCAGCGGTTGCGGCATATCGCCAATCTCATCCAGGAACAGCGTGCCGCCGCCAGCGGTTTTAAATAAACCGTCACGGGCACTGACGGCACCGGTGAACGCCCCTTTAGCGTGACCGAACAGCTCTGACTCCAGCAGTTGCTCCGGCAGTGCGCCACAGTTAATGGCGACAAACGGCTTGCCGTTGCGCGGGCTGGCGGCGTGAATCGCCTGCGCCAGCATCTCTTTACCGGTACCGCTCTGACCGTTAATCAGCACGCTGACATCCGACTGCGCCACCATGTGCGCCTGCTCCAGCAGCTTCAACATCAGCGGGCTGCGGGTGACAATCGCTTCGCGCCAGCGGTCATCACTGACCGGCACCTGCTGTGCCAGCGCCTCATCAATGGCTTTATAGAGCGCATCTTTGTCTACTGGTTTGGTCAGGAAGCTGAAAACGCCCTGCTGGGTGGCAGAGACCGCGTCCGGAATAGAGCCGTGCGCCGTCAGGATAATCACTGGCAAGTTGGTGTGGCGTTTCTGGATTTCGCCAAACAGCGCCAGACCGTCCATCTCATCCATACGCAGATCGCTGATCACCAGCTCAATTTTCTCTTTCTGCAGCAGGCGCAACGCTTCGGGTCCGCTGCCTGCCGTGGTGACCTGATACCCTTCGCTGCGAAGACGCATGCCCAGCAGCTTCAGCAGGCTGGGATCGTCATCCACCAGCAGCAATTTTGCCGCTTGCCTCACCATTATTGCTCCTCATCCTGCGGCAGTGCCGTGCCGTGACCGCTGTCAGACACATCCGGGGCTTTGCGTGATGAAAGCTGACGCTCAATGTCAGTCAGCCGCTCCAGCTTATGCTGCGTGTCGCTGAGCTGCTGCTGCTGTTTCACCATCTGCTGGCGTATCGCCTCAAGCTGCGTATCACTGCTCTGCTGCAGATGGGCATAACGGGTGCGCGCTTCACTGAGGTCAAGCTGCGCGGTCTGATTACTGCGCCACAGCTGAATCAGCGGGCGCACAGACTGCGGAAAATCGCTGCTGTAGCGATCCAGGGTTTCAACATAGCGACGACGTTCAACAGGCGTCACGTTGCCGTTGGACATCAGTACGCCCTGCTTGAAGGCGCGCGACCAGTTTTCAGCCGGCCAGCGATGGGCTTCGGCACGGGCCTCCGCGGGAGAAAGACGTTCGGCACAGTCGATCGCCCGCATCCAGTAGAGGGTGTTACCCAGCGCCGTACTATTTTCTATCGGCCACAGGTCACTGCAACGGGTCGCCAGGTAATCAGCGATTCTGACCTCGGGTTCCGCCACCTGATGGCCTGACGGCAAAGAGGAGGTGGCCGGGGAGGTCGTACATCCGCTGAGGAGCAGCGTAGTCAGCGTGCTCAACAGCAAAGCGGGTAAATATTTCATCAGTCAGACTTTCCCGGCTGTGGTGTTCAGTTCAATTCGAAAACAGACGTCAGCCTGCTCGCAGGAGACCAGCGTCAGATCGCCCTGCATCCGGCGCAGGCAATCTTTGGCGATACTCAATCCCAGCCCGCTGCCTTTCACCGGCCCTTTACGCTGCTGGCTGCCCTGGTAGAACGGTTCGAAAATCATCGCCTGCTCTTCAGGCGGGATCGGCGAGCCGCTATTCGCGACCTCAATCCAGATCCGATCGCCCTGCTGCTGACTGCGAAGCCAGATGGTACCGGATTCGCTGCCGTAGTTCACGGCGTTCGAATAGAGGTTGTCGATGACCCGCATCAGTAACATCGGTTCTGCGAGGCAGTGACTGACCTTAAGATCGACGACCGTCTGCATCAGTTTGGCGCGCGCCGAAAGCGCATGTGCGTTAACGACATCTTCCACAATCTCCGCCACGCTGACCGGCTCCAGCGCGATCGGGCCATCCGCCAGTTTGCGGTTGTAATCGAGCAGCTGTTCAATCAGCTGCTGCAGATGGCGACTGCTGCTGTCGAGGATAGTGACCACTTCTTTTTGATCGACATTCAGCGAGCCGGCGACTTCGTCCGCCAGCAGTTCCGTGCCTTCACGCAGGCTGGCCAGCGGCGTTTTCAGCTCGTGAGAGAGATGGCGAAGAAATTCATGACGCTGCGATTCCAGCCACTGAAGCCGCTCGCTGAGCCAGACGATGCGCTGTCCCAGCGATCGCAATTCGCGCGGACCGCGAAATGTCCCGCTGTTACCCAGTGCCCGCCCTTCGCCAAGCCGGTTGATCATCCGTTCAATGCGCTTAACCGGACCGATAATCATGCCGGTAAACAGCGTCATCAGTGCCAGACTGATGATAAACAGAATCAGCGCCTGCCAGCCAAAAAACTGGCCGCGATCGGCAATTTCGCGCTGCAGCTGTAAGCCACGCGAAAAGACCACTTCGCGCGTGTCCTGCACCATCTGCGCATTGGTCGCAGAAAAGCGATCCAGCGCCTCTGCGGCAACCGGCACCGGATTACCATTGTCACATTTCAGTGGCGTCAGCAGCGGCAGCGTCGCCTGTAAGGTCTGGAATGCGGGCAGTTCGGGCAGGCTGGCGCTGTGCGAGCTCAGCATCTGACTGTAGCGGGTATGCTGAGTCTGATAGAGGCGCGCCAGCGAGGCATCATCCAGCACGCAGTACTGGCGATAGCTACGCTCCAGCTCAACCGCCGTTCGCGCCATCGCCTCACTTCTGCGCACATCGGTAAAGGTATTGCGGTTAGTGTCCGCAGCCTGTTCGCTTAATGCAGAGAGACTTTCCCACGCCTGCCAGGCCAGTACCAGCAGGGGCAGCAGCACCAGGACAAACGCCATCAGCACCAGCTGACGCAGAGAACGGGGAAATAAACGCCATTTTTTCACGCAGCCGCTTCCTTAAGATTCGCTGTCTGGATGCTAGCGGACTCTGTCTGCGGAAGAAAGGGGAACGAAAGAAAACGGCAGGCTCAATGGCCTGCCGCTGGCACGACGCGTGATGCATCGCGTAAGAATGGGTGGAGCCTTACTCAACGTTACGTCCGGTGTTTGATAACGCAAGCGATTATCGGTCAGGTGGACGGCAGGCTCCGTTTGGTGCGTCATTCGGGCTTTATGAGCTCTTATCCGCTAAGCGGGGCAATCATAAACAGGTGAATGAGCAGCTGCATGAGTATAGCAAGTTCCATGCCAGAAAATAAATCATTATATTTTTCAGCAAATTGAGCAGACCCGCCCGCTGACTGTCGCGAAAAATCTTATATCAGCACAGGCTGTCTGTCTCCGTAAGGCGACACTAAAATCAGTCTGATAAGCACGCATTAAAAATCAACGAGATAAATGTCGCCATACAGCGACAGCGCAAAGGCTCTGTTGTCGCTATTTGCCAACAGCGGCGCAAAAAAGAACAGGAGGCACGCTGGCCTCCTGTTCATTTCAGTGGATTAAATTAACCCAGCTGTCTGCGCGCATTGCGGAAAATGCGCATCCACGGACTGTCTTCGCCCCACTCGGCCGGATGCCAGGAGTTGCTGACGGTACGGAACACGCGCTCCGGATGCGGCATCATAATGGTGACGCGGCCACTTTCATTGGTCACCGCGGTGATGCCGTCAGGAGAACCATTCGGGTTAGCCGGATAGGTTTCTGTCACCTTGCCGAAGTTATCGACAAAGCGCAGTGCCACCAGCCCTTTCGACTCCAGCGCCGCCAGATGTGTCGCATCACGGACTTCAACAAAGCCTTCACCGTGCGACACCGCGATAGGCATATGCGAACCGGCCATGCCGTCCAGCAGCAGTGATGGACTGGCGGCCACTTCAACCAGGCTGAAGCGTGCTTCAAAGCGCTCAGACTGGTTACGCACAAAGCGCGGCCAGAGGTCGCTACCTGGGATCAGTTCGCGCAGGTTGGACATCATCTGGCAACCGTTGCAGACGCCCAGCGCCAGAGTTTGCGGACGGTGGAAGAAGGTTTCGAACTCGTCACGCACGCTTGGGTTGAACAGAATCGATTTCGCCCAGCCCTCACCGGCACCCAGCACATCGCCGTAAGAGAAGCCGCCACAGGCCACCAGCGCCTGGAACTCTTCCAGACCGCGACGTCCGGCCAGCAGATCGCTCATGTGGACGTCAATGGCGGTGAAACCGGCCCGATCAAAGGCGGCGGCCATCTCCACATGGGAGTTGACGCCCTGCTCACGCAGCACGGCGACGCGTGGACGTGCGCCCGTAGCGATCATCGGTGCAGCCACATCTTCCTGCGGATTGAAGGTCAGATTCACGTTCAGGCCAGGGTCGCTGTCGTTCTTCTTCGCTTCATGTTCCTGATCGGCACACGCCGGGTTGTCGCGCAGGCGCTGCATCTGCCAGGTGGTTTCCGCCCACCAGGTGCGCAGCGTGGTACGGCTTTCGCTGTAAACCGCGCTGTCACCGGCACGGATCACAAAGCGATCGCCCGGCTGTGCACTGCCCAGCAGATGCGTCGAAGCGGCAAGGCCATGATCCGCCAGGATCTGCTCTACCGCTGCGCGATCGGCGGCATTGATCTGGATCACCGCGCCCAGCTCTTCGGTAAACAGGGCGGCCAGCGCATCGTTGCCCAGCGAGGCGATATCAACGTCAATACCGCAGTGACCGGCAAAGGCCATCTCGGCCAGCGTCACCAGCAGACCGCCGTCGGAACGATCGTGGTAAGCCAGCAGTTTCTGCTCAGCCACCAGCGCCTGAATCGCATTGAAGAAGCCCGCCAGCTGTGTGGCATCACGCACGTCGGCAGGTTTGTCGCCGAGCTGACGATAGACCTGCGACAGCGCGGTTGCGCCCAGCGTATTCGCGCCGTTACCCAGATCAATCAGCAGCAGCAGGTTGTCCTGTTCGGCCTGCAGCTGTGGCGTGACGGTACGACGCACATCTTCGACGCGGGCAAACGCGGTAATCACCAGCGACAGCGGCGAGGTCATCTCACGCTGTTCGGTGCCTTCCTGCCAGCGGGTTTTCATCGACATCGAATCTTTACCGACCGGGATAGTGATCCCCAGCGCCGGGCAAAGCTCTTCGCCGACTGCTTTCACCGCCGCATATAAACCGGCATCTTCACCCGGGTGACCGGCTGCAGACATCCAGTTAGCGGAGAGTTTCACACGCTTCAGCGAACCAATCTGCGTTGCCGCCAGGTTGGTCAGTGCTTCACCGACAGCCAGACGCCCCGACGCTGCGAAATCCAGCAGCGCAACCGGTGAACGTTCGCCGAGGGCAAAGGCCTCACCGTGGTAGCTGTCGAGGCTGGCGGTGGTCACCGCACAGTTGGCAACCGGGATCTGCCACGGGCCGACCATCTGATCGCGCGCTACCATGCCGGTCACGCTGCGGTCACCGATGGTGATCAGGAAGGTTTTTTCCGCCACGGCAGGCAGATGCAGTACGCGATTCACCGCATCGACCAGCGTAATGCCGTCGCGCTGCAGTTCGGTACCCTGTGCCTGCTGTGTCACCACATCACGCGTCATCTTCGGCGTTTTGCCCAGCAGCACGTCAAGCGGCATGTCGATGGGCTTATTATCGAAATGGCTGTCTTCCAGGCTCAGGTGCAGCTCTTCGGTCGCTTCACCAATCACCGCGAACGGTGCGCGTTCGCGCTGGCAGATCGCCTCGAACTGTGCGAGCTGATCGGGCGCTACAGCCATCACATAACGTTCCTGTGATTCGTTACACCAGACTTCCAGCGGGCTCATGCCTGGCTCATCACTCAGGATGTCACGCAGGTTAAACCGGCCACCACGACCGCCGTCGCTGACCAGCTCCGGCATGGCATTGGAAAGGCCGCCCGCGCCCACGTCGTGGATAAACAGAATCGGGTTCTCATCGCCCAGCTGCCAGCAGCGGTCGATCACTTCCTGGCAACGGCGTTCCATCTCCGGGTTGTCACGCTGAACGGAGGCGAAATCGAGATCGGCATCAGACTGACCCGAAGCCATGGATGACGCCGCGCCGCCGCCCAGACCGATGTTCATGGCCGGACCACCCAGCACCACCAGCTTCGCGCCGACGGTAATTTCGCCTTTCTGCACGTGATCGGCGCGGATGTTACCGATGCCGCCCGCCAGCATAATCGGCTTATGATAGCCACGCAGCTCGGTGCCGTTGTGGCTGGTGACCTGCTCTTCATAGGTACGGAAATAGCCATTCAGTGCCGGACGACCAAATTCATTGTTAAACGCAGCGCCGCCCAGAGGCCCGTCGGTCATGATTTCCAGCGCGCTGACGATGCGCGCCGGTTTGCCGAAGTCCTCTTCCCATGGCTGTTCAAAGCCAGGGATGCGCAGGTTAGAGACCGAGAATCCAACCAGGCCCGCTTTGGGCTTGGAGCCGCGTCCGGTTGCGCCTTCATCACGGATCTCACCACCGGAACCGGTCGCGGCGCCTGGCCACGGCGAGATGGCCGTTGGATGGTTATGCGTTTCCACCTTCATCAGGATGTGCGCGGCTTCCTGATGCCAGCGGTATTCGCTTTCGCCGGCGTCAGCAAAGAAGCGGCCAACCTCTGACCCTTCCATCACGGCGGCATTATCTTTATAAGCAGAGAGCACGAAGTCCGGCGTCTGCTCCATAGTGTTTTTGATCATCTTAAACAGCGACTTCGGCTGTTTCTCGCCGTCGATAATCCAGTCGGCGTTGAAGATCTTGTGACGACAGTGCTCAGAGTTCGCCTGCGCAAACATATAGAGTTCAATGTCGTTGGGATTGCGGCCCAGCGCGGTAAATGCCGCCACCAGGTAGTCAATTTCATCGTCTGCCAGCGCCAGACCCAGCGAGATATTTGCCTGAACCAGCGCCTGACGGCCCTCACCCAGCAGATCGACACTCTTCACTGGCTGCGGCGTATGGTGCGCAAACAGCTGCTCAGCCTGCGCCAGATCGCTATAGACCGTTTCCATCATCCTATCGTGCAGCAGTGTACCCAGCGTCTGCCACTGAGCTTCCGTCAGTTGCGGAGCCTGCACATAAAAAGCCAGACCACGTTCCAGACGACGTACCTGCGGCAGGCCGCAGTTATGAGCAATGTCGGTGGCTTTGGATGACCAGGGCGAAATGGTGCCGGGACGTGGCGTCACCAGCAGCAGACGTCCCTGTGGAGCATGTTCAGCGAGAGAGGGACCATATTTAAGCAGGCGTTGCAGGCGGCTCTGTTCGTCAGCGGTTAAGGGCGTACTGACATCAGCAAAATGGATGTACTCAGCGTAAATATCACTCACCGGCAGATGAGCGTCCTGAAAGCGGGTCAGCAGTTTGTTTACACGAAATGCCGACAGGGCGGGCGAACCACGCAGAATTTCCATTAATAAGTCTCTCGTCAGGGCGCCGGGCGACGCTTGATTGGGCGCAACAGGGAAAACGGGGCGTATTATAGAGAAAGCGACCTCGCGACGAAACCGTTTGCGCACAATTTTTGGCAACCCGGATTTGCCTGAATTTTGCGCAAAAGCTGCTATAAAAGTTGCTCAGTGTGATTTTGTTGCGCAAAATGCCCCTCGCTCTGGGAGTTCAAAGAAGATAAATACTGCCTTTAAAAGACAGAGGCCTTAGAGCCAGCGAGAGATAACTATTTGAAACGCCTAAAATTTAATTATCTGTTTATCGGTCTGGTTGCCGTGCTGTTAGCGTTAGCGCTGTGGCCATCCATTCCCTGGTATGGGAGTGGGCAGGACAGGATTTCACAGATTAAATCACGGGGAGTCCTGCGGGTCAGTACCATCAACTCCCCATTGACGTACTACACAGTTAACCAGTTACCGGCCGGTATGGATTATGAGCTGGCAAAACGCTTCGCCGATTATCTTGGCGTCAAACTGAAGGTGACGGTTCGTCCTAACCTGAGCGATCTGTTTGATGACCTTGACGATGGTAAAGCCGATTTGCTGGCCGCTGGCCTGAACTACAACAATGAACGCCTGACGCGCTATCAGACCGGGCCAGGTTACTACAACGTTTCACAACAGCTGGTCTATCGCGTGGATAAGCCACGCCCTAAAAACCTCGGTGACTTAAAGGGGCGGCTGACGGTTGCATCAGGATCGGCCTATCTGTCAACGCTAAAGAGCGCGCGTTCCAATCAGTTCCCCGATCTGGACTGGGCGATCTCCACCGATCAGAGTCCTAAAGCTCTGCTGGAAGCGGTCGCCGACGGCAAGCTCGACTATACCATTGGTGACTCCGTCACTATTGCACTGTTGCAGCGCATCTATCCGCAGCTGGCGGTGGCGTTCGATGTTACCGATGAAGAGCCGGTAACCTGGTATGTGCGGCACAGCGATGACGATAGCCTGAATGCAGCAATGCTCGACTTCTTTAATGGTATGGGCGAAGAAGGCGCGATGGCGCGGCTGGAGGAGAAATATCTCGGTCACGTCGGCACCTTTGACTATGTTGATACGCGCACGTTCCTGCGCGCCATCGACAATACGCTGCCCGACATCAGGCCACTGTTTGAGAAGTACGCCACCAGCATCGACTGGCGGCTGCTGGCGGCAATCTCCTATCAGGAGTCGCACTGGAACCCGCAGGCTACCTCGCCGACCGGCGTGCGCGGCATGATGATGCTGACGCGTAACACCGCTGATAGCCTGGATGTGGGCGATCGAACCGATCCCGAACAGAGCATTCGCGGTGGCAGTCAGTATCTGCAGGATATGATGGCGAAGGTGCCGCAGACCATCCCGGAAGATGAGCGCATCTGGTTTGCGCTGGCGGCTTATAACATGGGTTATGCCCATATGCTTGACGTCCGCAAGCTGACGGCACGCCAGGGCGGTAATCCGGACAGCTGGGCGGATGTGAAGCTGCGTCTGCCCATGCTGAGTCAGAAGCGTTACTACACCCAGACGGCTTATGGCTATGCCCGTGGGCATGAAGCCTATAACTATGTGGAGAACATCCGCAAATATCAGTTAAGCCTGGTGGGTTATCTGCAGGAGCAGGAAAAACGCCTGGCGCAGCAGGCTGAAGCACAAGAAGCACAAGCCGAACTGGCCAAAGGCTACCCGGCGGTCGAACCAAAGATCGCCATGAATTAATCCTGGCGTTGCGCCTGACGCAGCGCTTTTTTCTGCTCGCGACGCATACGGAAGAAGTCGCTCAGCATAGCGGCACACTCTTCAGCCAGCACGCCGCTGTGCAGTTCAACCTGATGATTCATGCCGGGGTGGCCCAGCACATCCAGCAGCGACCCCGCCGCCCCACTTTTAATATCGTGCGCACCATAGACCAGCCGGCTGATGCGGCTGTGAACCATGGCGCCGGCGCACATCACGCACGGCTCCAGCGTCACGTAGAGCGTGGTGTCCAGCAGACGATAATTTTCCAGTACCTTACCGCCCTGCCGCAACGCCATAATCTCCGCATGCGCCGTCGGATCGTGCTGGCCGATGGGTCGGTTCCAGCCTTCACCGATCACCCGATCATTCTGAACCAGCACCGCACCCACCGGCACTTCGCCCTGCTCCCACGCCCGGCGCGCCAGGTCAAGCGCATGGCGCATCCAGTATTCATCTTGTTGTTTCATGCTGACCACTCCGGGCGACAGAAAAGCGGCGCATTATAGCGGTCTCACCGATCCTTTAGAAATTTATTCCAGCTGTTGCAGCTCACCTGCGGGTGTTACGCGCCAGCGATGCTGACAGAAAAACAGCAGCGGGTTGTCCTGTTTGCTGTCGCTATAGCCGCTGTAGAGCTGTAGCGGCGTGCCGATTTTCTCTTCAAGCTGGGCCACTTTCTCATGGCCGAGGCAGCGCATTGCCAGTACCCGCCCGCCCCAGCCGCGCTGCATCTGACTGGCAATCAGCTTCACGCGTGGCAGAAACGCGGAGTCGTAATAGACCTGCTCTACCAATGACTGTGGCGATCCGGTGATGAGCCAGACGTCAGCATCATCACTGCCGAGGTAATCCGTCAGGCGCTGCTGCACCACCGGGAAAGCTTTTACGCGCAGGCGAAACCACTGGGCAAACTCGGCTTCGAGGCGCAGCAATGTCTGCTCGGAGCGGCCAAAGGTAATTGACCAGAGCAGCAGGCTCATGGGCCAGCGTGCCGCGCGGCCTTTAAACAGCAAGCCCATGCCCACCACCGGCAGTAACGGCACCACCAGCAGCAGATTCAGCGGACGGCGCCGCAGCAGATAGCGCATAAAGGTGCCGAACATGTCCTGCTGATGCAAAGTGCCATCGAGGTCGAAAAATACGATGCGACGTTGTGTTCCCCTGGTCAAACAACTCTCCTTAACGGCTGATTCCGGGATGATAAAGAGTAGTGTAGCCATCATCAGGCGGTACGGCGATGACGGTCATTTTTAATTCCGATGACTACAATGCCTGATGAATAGTTTATTCTTCACTGATTATCCCTGAATTACGAGGATTGGGCATGAGTTCATTGCTGCGCATTCGCCAGCTTTATCCACGTCTGGCATTGAACGAGCGTCGGCTGGCGGATTTTTTACTGTCGCAACCCGATAAGGCACGTCACCTGAGTTCGCAAAAGCTGGCGGAAGAGTCCGGCGTCAGCCAGTCGAGCGTGGTGAAGTTTGCTCAGAAGCTGGGATACAAAGGCTTTCCGGCGCTTAAGCTGGCTCTGAGTGAGTCACTGGCGGACAAGGATGCTATTACCGTGCATAACCATATCCTCAGCGACGACCCGCTTAAAATGGTGGGGGAAAAGCTGCTGACCGAAAAGCTTTCGGCGATTCGCGCCACGCTGGATATTAATAGCGAAGAGAAGCTCAACGATGTGTTACAGCTGCTGAAAAATGCCCGGCGCATTTTACTGGTCGGCATCGGTGCATCGGGCCTGGTGGCGAAGGATTTCTCCTGGAAGCTGATGAAGATTGGCATTAATGCAGTGGCGGAACAGGATATGCACGCCCTGCTGGCCAGCGTGCAGGCGATGGGGCCAGGCGATGTGCTGCTGGCCATCTCCTACACCGGGGAACGGCGCGAGATTAATCTGGCGGCGCAGGAAGCGGTGCAGGTGGGCGCCGATGTGGTGGCGTTTACCGGCTTTACGCCGAACACCCTGCAGCAGAGTGCCAGCTATTGTCTCTACACGGTGGCGGAAGAACAGAGCACCCGCAGCGCAGCGATCTCTTCGACCACCGCACAGCTGGCGCTGACCGATCTGCTGTTTATGGCGCTGGTGCAAAACGATCCGGAGCGTGCGTCGAGTCATATTCGTCACAGCGAAGCGCTGGTGAAAAAGCTGGTCTGATCAGCGACAGCGCGTATAATACCCGCGCTTTTTCTGTTGTTATCAGGTGGGAAAAATGGCGCTGTTGATTACGGCCAGATGCATTAACTGCGATATGTGTGAACCGGAGTGCCCGAACCAGGCGATTTCACTGGGCGATGCGATCTATGAGATTGATGTCAGCCGCTGCACGGAATGCGTCGGGCATTATGAGGTGCCAACCTGTCAGCAGGTCTGCCCCATCGACAACACCATCATCACTGACCCACAGCACACCGAATCACGCGATGCGCTGTGGGAGAAGTTCGTGCTGCTGCACGGCTAGCTCTCAATGATGACTGTGGCGCAGGCATAGTGACGCTCATCGGCCAGCGTCACGTGAACGTGTTTAACGCCCAGCCTCTCCGCCACGTCAGCTGCATGCTGAAAGAAGCGTAACCCCGGTTTACCCAGCGCATCGTTGTAAACTTCAAACTGATTAAACGCCAGACCACCGCGAATGCCGGTGCCAAAGGCTTTTGCTGCCGCCTCTTTGACTGCAAACCGCTTGGAGAGAAAGCGCACCGGCTGCTTGTGTGCCTGATACTGCTGCCATTCGGCTTCGCTCAGCACCCGGCGCGCCAGCCGGTCGCCGGAGCGCTCAATCACCCCGGCGATGCGTTCAATCTCAACGATGTCGCTGCCCAGTCCCAGAATAGCCATTAGCGGCGGGCTTCACGCAGCAGTTGCTTCATCTCTTTAACCGCCTCCGGCAGGCCACTCATCACCGCACGACCGATAATGGCATGGCCGATGTTCAGCTCATGCATTTCCGGCAGCGCCGCAATCGGCAACACGTTGTGGTAGGTCAGACCGTGACCGGCGTTGACCTTCAGCCCCAGGCTGGCGGCAAAGGTGGCGGCATGGCGAATGCGTGCCAGCTCCGCGTCACGTCCCCGTCCCTCTGGTGCCTCGGCATAAGCGCCGGTGTGAATTTCGATATAAGGCGCACCTGTGGCAACGGCCGCTTCGATCTGGCGGTGGTCGGCATCAATAAACAGTGAAACCAGAATGCCCGCATCACGCAGCAGTCGTACAGCCGCGTTCATCTTCTCCTGCTGCCCTGCCACATCCAGTCCGCCTTCCGTGGTCACTTCCTGACGCTTTTCGGGCACCAGACAGCAGAAATGGGGCTGGATATCGCAGGCGATGCCGATCATCTCATCAGTGACCGCCATCTCCAGATTCATGCGCGTCTGGATAGTGTCACGCAGGATACGCACGTCGCGGTCGGTAATGTGACGGCGATCTTCGCGCAGGTGCACCGTAATACCGTCTGCGCCTGCCTGCTCGGCGATGAACGCCGCCTGCACCGGATCGGGATAGTTTGTCCCACGGGCGTTACGCACCGTGGCAATGTGATCGATATTGACACCTAACAGCAACTCAGCCATGACCATCCTCACTTCTTTTCCATCGTGATGTTGAGTGTACCGCGCAAATGTAAACAGGCGGTACGACCAGCGCTATTCTTCTTCCTGTTCGGGCTTTTTCTTCGGGATAAACTGGCGGAACAGCTCCTGACTTTTCAGCGGCTTGCCACCCAGATAGGGCTTCAGGGCGATGCGGGTAAAGCGCTTAGCAGCGCGCAGCGTATCGGCATCGGGAAACTCACGTTCACACAGGGCGTGCAACTCACGGCCGGTAAAGCTGCGCTGATTGACCACCAGACTGGCGATAAAACCGCGATCTTCACGGTAGCTGTACGTCATGTCTTCGCTGACCGGCTCGCCGCTACCGGCGCAATGCAGGAAGTCGACGCCATACCCCAGATGACCGAGCAGCGCCAGTTCAAAACGGCGCAGTGCCGGTTCGGGCTTGCCGTGCGTGGAAGCTAATGCCTGAAGGCAGTTGAGATAGTCGAAGAAAAGTTCCTGGAAGGGAGATTCCGGCTGCAATACGCGCGAGACCAGCTCATTGACGTAGAGACCGCAGTAGAGCGTGATGCCGCTGAGCGGTAAGGCCAGCGACACCGCTTCAGCATTGCGCAGGGTTTTGACGTCCCCGCGCCCGCTCCAGCGAACCAGCAGCGGGGTAAAAGGCTGTAATGCACCTTTCAGCTGAGAGCGCCGCGAGCGTGCGCCCTTGGCCAGCACCCGTACCCGCCCTTCGTTTTCGCTGAACAGGTCGAGCAGCAGGCTGGTTTCGCTGAAGGGACGACTATGCAGCACAAAGGCGCGTTGCCAGCCTTCCATTGAATCAGAGATCGTCTGTATAACCCAGGCTGCGCAGCGCTCGTTCGTCATCTGCCCAGCCGGATTTCACTTTCACCCACAGTTCGAGATGCACTTTCGCTTCGAACATCTCTTCCATGTCCCTGCGCGCTTCTGTTCCGATGACTTTGATTTTGGCACCTTTGTTGCCAATCACCATCTTCTTCTGCCCTTCGCGCTCGACCAGAATCAGTCCATGAATGTCGTAACCGCCGCGTTCGTTGGTCACGAAGCGCTCAATCTCCACGGTGACCGAGTAAGGCAGTTCAGCGCCCAGGAAGCGCATCAGTTTTTCACGGATCATCTCTGACGCCATGAAACGCTGAGAGCGATCGGTGATGTAATCTTCCGGGAAGTGATGATCGGCCTGCGGCAGATGCTTGCGGGTAATGGCCGCAATGGTATCGACGTTTTTGCCGCTCTCCGCAGAGACTGGCACGATATCAAGGAAGTTCATCTGCTGGCTCAGGAACTGCAGATGCGGCAGCAGGATGGTTTTATCCTGGATGTTGTCGACTTTATTCACAGCCAGCACAACCGGCACTTTATTGTCGCGCAGTTTGTTTAACACCATCTCATCATCTGGCGTCCAGCGGGTACCTTCAACGACGAAGATCACCAGCTCTACGTCGCCGATAGAACTGCTGGCTGCACGGTTCATCAGACGGTTAATGGCGCGCTTCTCTTCCATGTGCAGTCCGGGGGTATCGACGTAAATCGCCTGATAGTTGCCCTCAGTATGAATGCCCATGATGCGGTGGCGCGTGGTTTGCGGCTTACGCGAGGTGATCGACACCTTCTGCCCCAGCAACTGGTTCAGTAAGGTGGATTTACCGACGTTCGGTCGGCCAACAATCGCGACAAAGCCGCAATAAGTAACGTTTTCGCTCATTCGAGTCCTGAATTGTTCAGCGCCTGATGCGGCGCCGAAGAGTGCTATTTGAGTCATGTGTCATTCAGCGTCTTCTGACGCCGGGATAGAGATGTCAGAGGGTGATTGATTCAGCGCCGGTTATGGCACTGTCACCCGACAGACCTATTCGAGACCTAATTTTATCAGTGCCTGTTCAGCCGCTGCCTGCTCGGCTTTACGACGGCTGGAGCCGACGCCGACGACCGGCTCGGCCATGCCACTCACCTGACAGTGAATGGTGAATTCCTGATCGTGGGCTTCGCCGCGCACCTGCACCACCAGATAACTTGGCAGCGGCAGATGACGTCCCTGCAGATACTCCTGCAGGCGCGTTTTGGGATCTTTTTGTTTGTCGCCAGGACTGATTTCATCCAGGCGCGTCTGATACCAGTCGAGGATCAGCTGCTCTACCCGCTCGATGCTGCTGTCGAGGAAGATACCACCAATCAGCGCTTCCACCGTATCCGCCAGGATCGATTCGCGACGGAAACCGCCGCTTTTCAGCTCACCCGGCCCTAAGCGCAGGCACTCGCCAAGATCAAATTCGCGTGCCATTTCAGCCAGCGTATTGCCGCGCACCAGCGTGGCACGCATGCGGCTCATGTCACCTTCATCAACCCGCGGGAAGCGGTGATAAAGGGCATTCGCAATCACATAGCTAAGAATAGAATCGCCCAGAAATTCCAGGCGCTCGTTGTGCTTGCTGCTGGCGCTGCGGTGAGTCAGGGCCTGCTGTAACAGTTCCGAATGAGTAAAAGTGTAGCCCAGTTTGCGCTGAAGCTTGTTAATCAGGATGGGGTTCATGCGATTCCAGTTCTTTGTTGCGTCTGTGACTCTGCATACCAAACGGGGCTGGCAGTCCAACACGTTCCGTTTGGTGTGCAGTGGCCTCCCTGAGGAGGCCACCCGATTTGCCTGTTAATCAGACAAAATTATTAGTGGATACCGCCGATGCGACTGAATCGCACGCCGGTTGGCCACTGACCTTCTTGTTTCTCAAAACTCATCCAGATAGCGACCGCTTTACCGACCAGATTACGCTCCGGGACAAAGCCCCAGTAACGGCTGTCGGCGCTGTTATCACGGTTGTCGCCCATCATGAAGTATTGCCCTTTCGGCACGACCCAGCTCGCCTGCGGCTGACCCGGCTGCTGATAATACATGCCCGCCTGACTCTGCGCTTCGTTAACCAGCAGAATGTCATGGGTCACGTTACCGATAGTCTCTTTACGGGTTGCCATGCGCAGACCACCGCGCAGGGTATCGCCCTGTGGCACCTGATAAAAACCGTTGCCGGTTTCGTTGCCATCAAAGCCGCTAAAAGTCTGAATAAAGTTGCTTGGTTCAACGTCGGTATAAGTCACTGCCAACGCTGTGTCACAGGCTTTATCATCACCACAGGTCGGTTTCACCGTTAGCGTTTTGCTGTAAGGATCATAGATGACTTTATCGCCTGGCAGGCCAATCACGCGCTTAATATAATCCAGGCTCGGATCTTTCGGGTATTTAAATACCGCAATGTCGCCGCGCTTCGGCTGACCGGTTGGGATCAGCGTCGTCTGGGTAATCGGATCTTTAATGCCGTAAGCAAACTTCTCCACCAGGATAAAGTCGCCAATCAGCAGCGTTGGCATCATCGAGCCAGAGGGAATCTGGAACGGTTCGTAAATAAACGAACGCACGATGAAAACCACGGCCAGCACCGGGAACACGGAGGCGGTCGTCTCAACCCAGCCTGGCTGTGAAGAGACTTTCGCCAGCGTTTTGCTGTCAAGCGCGTTACCGGTCTGGGCCTGCGCCGCCGCCTGTTTCGCGCGACGCTCGGGTGCCCATTTGAAACGATCAATTACCCAGACGATGCCAGTAATCAGCGTCGCTATCGCCAGAATCAGGGCGAACATATTAGCCATTGGAAATCCTTATTTGCTGTCCTTACCGACATGCAGAATGGCGAGGAACGCTTCCTGTGGCAGCTCAACGTTACCAACCTGCTTCATACGCTTCTTACCATCTTTCTGTTTCTGCAACAGTTTCTTCTTACGGCTGACGTCACCGCCATAACACTTGGCGAGAACGTTTTTGCGCAGCTGTTTAACCGTTGAGCGCGCAATAATGTGGTTACCGATGGCAGCCTGAATCGCAATATCAAACTGCTGGCGCGGGATGAGATCTTTCATTTTCTCAACCAGATCGCGGCCACGATAAGGCGCATTGTCGCGGTGAGTAATCAGCGCCAGCGCATCCACACGTTCAGAGTTAATCAGTACGTCGACACGCACCATGTCTGAAGGCTGGAAACGTTTGAAGTTGTAATCCAGCGAGGCATAACCGCGCGAGGTGGATTTCAGACGGTCAAAGAAGTCGAGAACCACTTCTGCCATCGGAATTTCATACGTCAGTGCAACCTGATTGCCGTGGTAAACCATGTTGGTCTGCACGCCACGCTTCTCAATACAGAGCGTGATGACGTTGCCCAGATACTCCTGTGGCAGCAGCATGTGACATTCCGCGATCGGCTCACGCAGCTCTTCGATGTTATTCAGTGGCGGCAGCTTGGATGGACTATCGACATGAACAATTTCGCCACCGGTGGTCACGACTTCATACACTACCGTCGGTGCAGTGGTAATCAGATCGAGATCGTATTCGCGCTCCAGACGCTCCTGGATGATCTCCATGTGCAGCAGACCGAGGAAGCCACAGCGGAAACCAAAGCCCAGCGCCGTTGAGCTTTCTGGCTCATAGAACAGCGAGGCATCGTTCAGGCTCAGCTTGCCGAGCGCATCACGGAACGCTTCATAATCGTCAGAGCTGATCGGGAACAGACCGGCATAAACCTGCGGCTTCACTTTTTTAAAGCCTGGCAGCGCTTTGTCTGCCGGGTTGCGAGCGGTGGTGAGGGTATCGCCCACCGGTGCGCCGAGGATATCTTTAATGGCGCAGACCAGCCAGCCGACTTCACCGCAGTTCAGTTCATTACGGTCGACACGTTTCGGGGTAAAGATACCCAGGCGGTCAGCGTTATAAACCTGACCGGTGCTGAGGACTTTGATCTTGTCACCTTTACGCATGGTGCCGTTTTTTACACGCACCAGCGAGACAACGCCCAGATAGTTATCAAACCAGGAATCGATAATCAGCGCCTGTAGCGGACCTTCCGGATCGCCTTCCGGCGGCGGAATATCGCGCACTAAGCGTTCCAGCACGTCCGGAACGCCGACGCCGGTTTTAGCGGAGCAGCGCACCGCATCAGCAGCATCGATGCCGACGATATCTTCAATCTCCTGCGCAGCGCGATCGGGATCGGCAGCAGGCAGGTCGATTTTGTTCAGAACCGGCACTACTTCCAGATCCATCTCCATCGCGGTGTAGCAGTTCGCCAGTGTCTGCGCTTCAACACCCTGACCCGCATCCACCACCAGCAATGCACCTTCGCAGGCAGCCAGTGAGCGGGAAACTTCATAAGAGAAGTCTACGTGGCCCGGAGTATCAATGAAATTGAGCTGGTAAGTTTCGCCGTCTTTCGCGTGGTAATCGAGTGTGACGCTCTGTGCTTTGATAGTAATGCCACGCTCACGCTCCAAATCCATGGAGTCAAGAACCTGCGCAGCCATTTCACGGTCAGAAAGGCCACCGCAGATCTGAATAAGGCGGTCAGAGAGCGTAGATTTACCATGGTCGATATGAGCGATGATGGAGAAATTTCTTATGTGCTTCATTTATAGGGATATCTTCGCTTAAAATTCAGTTGAAAATCTGAGCACAGACACATTCAGGAAGATCGCTCTTTACCCACAATCCTGTCAGCCTCATTAATGACGACGCATATTACACTGTTAACGCCGCGCATAAAAGAATGGAACGTGGTGGAAGCGAAACAGATATCTGCGCAAGGCAGAACGGACAAAGGCCGCGGGATGCGCGGCCTGGGCGTACATCACGCTTCGCTTTCAACACGCAGCGCATCGGGCGGGAGGGCGATGTTCAGAATAACCGGCTGAAAGGCTTCGCGATCGCCAAATTTCATTGAAACGCCTTTCGCAACAATAAAGCCACCGATGCCACCCAGCAGTGCACCGCAGGCGGCCGCCAGATCGCTGCTGAACAGCGACTGAAACAGTCCGGCAATCAGGAACAAACCAAATAGCGGCGTCATATAGACCAGCAGCGCTGAACCCAGAAGGCTACTCTCTTTGATGCCTAACTCAATGCGCTGTCCCGGCTGCAGCGGCTTGCTGCTGGCAATCTGCATCACATGAGCATTCTTCGGACCGAGTTTATTCAGCATATGGCTGCCGCAACCTTTGCGCGCCTGGCAGCTATTGCAGGACGTTTTTGCTTCGGTATGCAGTGTGGCAATGCCATCCTGCCATGCCACCACGGTGGCCCATTCTCTCATCATTTTTGTGACCCCAGGTCGATGCTGTCAGCAATACGTTTTGCGGTTGAAGGCGGTAATTCGCCGATCACCGCAATTTCGTTATTATTGCGCACAACGGTCTGGACCGTACGACGCCCAGTGCGCAATGTCTGCGTTGTGCTGCTTTTATCGGCAGGCGTCACATTGATCGCGAAACTAAACAGCCCATCGCTGTAGAGCTTCGACTCAATATTTTTGTTCAGCCCCGGCAGCGTGCGACGATTCTGCGACACCAGCGTCATGCCTGCGGGTATCCAGCCTGGCTGCCATGCGACAGTAACCGCGTCCCCTTTTGGCACGGAAAGCGATGGTGGCAGATTCGCTTTCTCCAGCCCTTGCATCAGATTGCGTACTCCTTCATCCACTGCAAAGCTGATAACGCGGAACTGTTCCAGCGTTTCACCGTCACGATCAAGCAGGTCGATACGTAGCGGTAGCCTGGTATCCACATCCAGCCAGACCACATAGCTGTAACGGGTGCCATCGCGAGACACGATACGCAGCACATCACACATCTGATCGGCAATGCGCGAGCGACCCACGGTAATAAAATCGTAGGCAGTGGCAAGTTTGGTGAAGTCAGCAAAAATCACCGACGGCAAAGCGTCAATAATGTGATTGCCCGGGAGCGAAAAGGGATCAAGGCCTGGTTCGAAGTAGCTGATATCGTTGCCACGCTGGATCACTTCCCGCCGTGGCCCGTCCATCTGCAACAGCTGCGCGAATATTCGGTTATCGATCACAGCATGACGGTAGCGCAGCGATTCAATGCCGATGCGTGAGACGTTAATATAGGCAAATTCATAGTTGAGGTTCTGACTTGCCTGCTCCATCTGCTGCAATAGCGCCCCGGACGCAGTAGTTTGCGCCGGGGCGGCAGATGACCATAACAGGCTGCCTGTCAGCAGGCTAACAGCATACCAAAACGGCTTCATTACTGCTGCTGCTGTCCTAATGACTGGTTTCCGGGAACATCAACCTGCGCCTGTTTTGGCGCATCGGTTTCAAACTGCAGCTGATCAGCGTGCAGCCGGCGTTGCAGTTCATAGTCCTGCAGCATGGCGTTCACGCGACGACGCTGATCCTGAACCTGCTGATTAGAGCTGTTCGTGTCAAAGGCATCAGACGGCACGCCCAGGCTCACCGGTGAGGCTTTACCCATCATCGGCAGCGTATTGAACACCGGAGAGTCAGATGTCTGCGTGGCGCTACCCTGCGGCTGGTTGTAGTGCTGAACACCCACGATCACGGCCAGTGACACGCAGGCAGCCACACCCACCTGAGTTAGTTGCGCAGCCCACGGACGCGCTTTTTTCCAGAACGGCATTTTTTCCCAGCGGGAAGGTTCTGGCTGAGCTTCAGGGATCAGCGTGGTAACCGTACGTAACGGTTCTTTTTCGATAGCAGCAGCGACGCGCGCAGAGATATCAAAATGCAGGACATCACCCACATCACCGCGCATGGTATCGCGAATAAGATGATAGCTCGCCCAGCTTTTCTGTAGTTCTGCGTCCTTAGACAAGGCGGAAAACAGCTCGTTATCTAAGGTCTCACCATCCATTAAAGCGGAAAGTTTTTCTTTCTGCATGCCTATGTACCCTTCCAGTAGCCGTTATCACTAACGTTGGATAAGCGGTTGAACTTTGTTATCAATGGCCTCTCGCGCACGAAAGATACGTGATCGAACAGTGCCTACCGGGCAATCCATAATGACGGCGATCTCTTCATAACTCAGACCGTCCAGTTCCCTGAGGGTAATTGCCATACGCAAGTCCTCGGGTAGCGCCTCGATGGTACGAAAGACAATTTGTTTCAATTCGTCAGACAACATTAAGTTCTCAGGGTTCGAAATTTCTTTTAATGCACCCGCACTTTCGAAATTTTCGGCGTCAATAGCATCCACATCACTGGATGGTGGACGACGCCCCTGAGCAACCAGGTAATTTTTCGCTGTGTTTACCGCAATGCGGTACAGCCAGGTATAAAACGCGCTATCGCCCCGGAAAGAGTCCAGTGCGCGATACGCTTTAATAAACGATTCCTGTACTACATCAGGCACGTCGCCCGAGGGAACATAGCGTGAAACCAAACTCGCCACTTTATGCTGGTAACGAATCACCAGTAAGTTGAACGCTTTTTGATCTCCCTTCTGTACCCGCTCGACAAGGACCTGATCCGTTAACTGCTCGCTCATCCGAGGTAATGTCTCCCCAAATTTTTCATATGCATAAAGTAACTGCCAGCACATCTCATGTTCTGAGCAAGCATGCGCTTAGAGTTGTGATGTGGTGCGAAGTTCACTTCCCGCCGTGATATTTACCGCTCCGATGGAGATAACACAGGTTGTTCGTTTTCGTTCAGTGTCAGGAGCGTAAATCGCAGGCAGAGTAACCTATGACAGCAGCTTTTTCATCATTAAATCCTTTAGGTTTAATAAGTTTGCTATAAAAAACCAGAGTTAAAGCAGCCCGTTTTTAACGTACTGATTATAGAAGACTTATGATCATAGCCAGATGAACGCGCGTGGCATGTGTTTAAAATACTTCACAGAACCTCCTGTTGCGCTTATGCTCAGGCCTGGTCTTGTTTAGTAAATTAAACATTATGATGAATGCGAATCCGGATTATCAGTGTGATGTGTTGATTGTGGGCAGCGGTGCGGCCGGCCTGTCGCTGGCGTTACGGCTGGCGAAACAGTATCAGGTAACCGTTCTCAGTAAAGCGCAGGTCAATGAAGGGTCAACCCTTTATGCGCAGGGTGGTATTGCTGCGGTATTTGATGAGACGGACAGCATCGAGTCGCATATCGAAGATACGCTGATTGCCGGCGCAGGATTATGCGATCGTGAGGCCGTGTCGTTTATTGCCAGTAATGCCCGGCATTGCGTGCAGTGGCTGATCGACAACGGCGTTGCCTTTGATCTCGATCCGCAGGCGGCGGGTGACATGCGCTATCACCTGACTCGCGAAGGCGGCCACAGTCATCGCCGCATTCTGCACAGCGCTGACGCCACCGGCCATGCGGTGGAAACCACGCTGGTGAGCCAGGCATTAAGCCACCCTAACATCCGGATTCTGGAACGGACTAATGCGGTCGATCTGATTCTTTCAGATAAAATCGGCCTGCCTGGCCCACGCCGGGTGGTGGGTGCGTGGATCTGGAACCGTAATCGCGAGCAGGTCGAAACCTG
The DNA here is from genome assembly GCF_019880205.1 of Pantoea alfalfae. Classification (NCBI taxonomy): domain Bacteria; kingdom Pseudomonadati; phylum Pseudomonadota; class Gammaproteobacteria; order Enterobacterales; family Erwiniaceae; genus Pantoea; species Pantoea alfalfae. Next base: position 1,022,100 of record NZ_CP082292.1, on the reverse strand, counting down.
TCGGGCGCGGGCCGTCGTCGTTGCAACCGGCGGTGCCGCCAAAGTCTATCAATATACCACTAACCCTGACATTGCTTCCGGTGATGGCATAGCGATGGCGTGGCGCGCGGGCTGCCGGGTGGCCAATCTGGAATTTAACCAGTTCCATCCGACCTGCCTGTTTCATCCGCAGGCGCAGAATTTCCTGTTAACCGAAGCGTTACGCGGAGAAGGTGCCTGGCTGTTACGTCCCGATGGTAGCCGTTTTATGCCCGATTTCGATGAGCGCGCCGAACTGGCCCCGCGCGATATTGTTGCCCGGGCTATCGACCATGAGATGAAACGGCTGGGCGTTGACTGTATGTATCTGGATATCAGCCACCAGCCTGAAGAGTTTGTGCGCGCACACTTCCCGATGATCTATGAGAAATTGCTGACCTTTGGCTTTGACCTGACCAAAGAGCCGATCCCGATTGTACCCGCCGCGCACTACACCTGCGGTGGCGTCGTCGTCGATCAGCACGGTCAGACCGACGTCAGTGGCCTGTATGCCATTGGTGAGGTGAGTTATACCGGCCTGCATGGCGCTAACCGCATGGCCTCCAATTCGCTGCTGGAGTGTCTGGTGTATGGCTGGTCCGCGTCAGAGGAGTTGATGCGTACCCTGCCCGGCATTGAAGCCGTCACTGCACTCCCCGCATGGGATGAGAGTCAGGTTGATAACGCCGATGAACGCGTCGTGATCCAGCATAACTGGCATGAGTTGCGTCTGTTCATGTGGGATTATATGGGAATTGTCCGCACTACCCGGCGGCTGGAACGGGCGTTGCGTCGCATAAACCTGCTTCAGCAGGAGATTGATGAATATTACCGCCATTTCCGCCTCTCCAATAATCTGCTGGAGCTGCGGAATCTGGTGCAGGTCGCTGACCTGATGGTGCGCTGCGCGCTGGAGCGTAAAGAAAGTCGCGGCCTGCACTATATCCGTGACTATCCTGACTTACTGCCAGAAGCGCTGCCAACTATTCTGACCCCGCCAGGTTACATGAAGAGGTAAAAGTCCTGCGTCAGGCTACACCACTCATCAGAATAGCGGGTGTCTGGTGCGCGGATTGCGAGACGCTCCAGCAGCGTTTCACCGGCCTGCGGCGACAGCCCCAGCACGACGCGGTGCGGCGGACGATGGGCATATTCCGCCACGTCCAGCCGGAAACGCAGATACCAGCCATCGGCCTGCGCCAGGGTGATAAACGTCTGCCCAATATCGATGGGCAGCACCACACAGAACATCCCCTCTTCTTCAATTAATAAGGCTGAACTGCGTAACAGCGTCTGATGATCGAGCGAGGCCGTTGCACGTGCGTTGTCCCGAGCCACGGTAGAGCAGGCTACGCCCGGCGCGAAATAAGGGGGATTGCTGACAATCAGTGAATAACGTTTATCACACTGTTCAGCCCAGCTGGCGATATCCTGCTGATGAACCTGAATACGTTCAGGCCACGGTGACTGCTGCACATTCTCCTGCGCCTGCTGTGCGGCTTCAGGTTCTAACTCCACCGCATCGATTTGAATCTGTGACGGCGTGCGCTGCGCAAGCATCAGCGCGATTAATCCGCTGCCACTGCCAATATCCAGAATGCGTCTCACTCCGGCGACCGGTGCCCAGGCACCAAGCAGAATGGCATCGGTGCCCACTTTCATCGCACAGCGATCGTGGGCAACAAAAAATTGTTTAAAGGTAAATCCGTTCTTGTTTAACTGAGGCCGTTCACGCGGCTGATCCTGCATCATTCGTCACTACCATCGTTTTTTTCCTGCCGCACGGCAGCGCATGAGTGTAACGTGACAACAGTGGGAATTCACGCAGCAGACAACCCCAGGCGCAGCGGAAACGGATTAACAGATGAAGATTCAGTCTGATCTGTCTATAATCAGCGCCCCAAACTGAGGTAGACCATGACAGTAACCACATTTTCCGAACTCGAACTCGACGAAAGCCTGCTACAAGCGTTGCAGGAAAAAGGCTTTACGCGCCCAACAGTGATCCAGGCCGCTGCAATTCCGCCCGCGCTGGAGGGCCGTGACGTTCTGGGTTCGGCACCTACAGGAACCGGGAAAACCGCCGCGTATCTGTTACCGGCGCTGCAGCACCTGCTTGATTTTCCGCGCAAGAAATCCGGGCCGCCACGCATCCTGATTGTGACCCCGACCCGTGAACTGGCGATGCAGGTTGCCGATCATGCGCGTGAGCTGGCGAAACATACGCATCTGGACATCGCCACGATCACCGGCGGCGTGGCTTATATGAACCATGCCGAAGTCTTCAGCGAAAATCAGGACATTGTGGTCGCGACCACCGGCCGTCTGTTGCAGTACATCAAAGAAGAGAACTTTGACTGCCGCGCCGTAGAAACCCTGGTACTGGATGAAGCGGACCGCATGCTTGATATGGGCTTTGCTCAGGATATCGAAACCATCGCGGCTGAAACGCGCTGGCGCAAGCAAACCATGCTGTTTTCCGCCACGCTGGAAGGCGACAATATCCGTGACTTCGCCGAGCGTCTGCTTAACGAACCGGTTGAGCTGGAAGCGGATCCGAGCCGTCGCGAGCGCAAAAAGATCCAGCAGTGGTACTACCGCGCTGATGATCTGCAGCATAAAACCAAATTACTGATTCATCTGCTGAAGCAGCCGGATGTGACGCGCAGCATCGTGTTTGTGCGTAAGCGTGAACGTCTGCATGAACTGGTGAGCTGGCTGCACGAAGCGGGGATTCGTAGCAGCTATCTTGAAGGCGAAATGGTTCAGGCCAAGCGTAACGAAGCGATTAAGCGTCTGAGTGAAGGACGCGTTAACGTGCTGGTTGCGACGGATATCGCCGCGCGTGGTATCGATGTTGAAGATGTCAGCCATGTCTTCAACTATGACATGCCGCGTACCGCCGATACCTATCTGCACCGCATCGGTCGTACCGGTCGTGCGGGCCGTAAAGGCATCGCCATTTCACTGGTCGAAGCGCACGACTTCGTTCTGCTGGGCAAAATCACCCGCTATGTGAACGAACCGATCAAAGCGCGCGTGATTGATGAGCTGCGCCCTGAAACGCGTGCGCCAAATGCTAAAACTACGGGTAAACCGTCGAAAAAGGTGCTGGCGAAGCGTGCAGAGAAGAAAGCCAGCGAAACGGAAAAACCGCGAGTGAAAAAACGCCATCGTGATGCCAAAAATGTCGGCAAACGCCGCAAGGCAAGCGGCACTACGCCAGCTAACGAGAATGCGGAATAAAACATCATACGCATAAAAAAATCGCCTCTCAGGAGGCGATTTTTTTTATCTGATAGTCAGTTACGGCCTTTTAAGAGTGTTTTTTCTGCCAGTACGTTTTCCTGACAACACTGGCATTCGCATGCCCTGTAGTTAACTGCTTATCTCTTTAACAATACTAATAAAAATTGCTGTGTGCGCTTTGCGCTAATTGGCAGCACCCGATAATTCAGGCGGTTTACAGACTTTCTGTAAATGTACGGGTGATTACATCGCGCTGCTGCTCAGGCGTCAACGAGTTAAAACGTACGGCATAGCCTGAAACACGAATAGTCAGCTGTGGGTAGTTTTCAGGATGTTTAACCGCATCTTCCAGCGTTTCACGACGCAGAACGTTGACGTTCAGATGCTGTCCGCCTTCAACGCGCACCTGCGGTTTAATTTCAACCGGCACTTCACGGTAAGCGAACTCGCCCAGTTCGCTGATGGCGACAACCTGATCTTCTTCATAGCCTGCTTTTGCACACAGGCAACGCGCTTCAGCTTTCTCTTCATCCAGCAGCCAGAAGGAGTTCAGAAGTTGAGAATTGTTAGTTTGAGTGATCTGGATACCAGTGATCATGATTGCGTCTCCCGGATAATACGTGAATAAATCAAATTTGAGGCCCCGGTATACCATCGTTCATTCGCAACAGCCTTGACTTGTATCAATATTAATCAGCCATTCGGCGCACTTTTTCGCTAAACCATTGATCTCAAAATACCTGCCAGTTAAAAATAATTTGTATTTTTCAAATTATTTTTGCCTTCAGGTCAGCGGCAGGAACGGCTAAGCTTACTCCACTAACGTTAAGGGAGTTAAACATGGCTGAAAAGCTGACCTGGCACGACGTGCTGGCTGAAGAGAAAGAGAAACCCTATTTTATTGAGACGCTGAAGCAGGTCGCCGATGAACGCGCCGCGGGTGTAACCGTCTATCCGCCGCAGAAAGATGTGTTCAATGCGTTTCGCCTGACGGAACTCGGTGACGTCAGCGTCGTGATTCTGGGGCAGGATCCCTATCACGGGCCGAATCAGGCGCATGGACTCGCCTTCTCAGTGTTGCCGGGCGTTCAGGTGCCTCCGTCACTGCAGAATATCTACAAAGAACTGATGCAGGATATTCCCGGCTTCCGGAAACCCGATCACGGCTTTCTTGAGAGCTGGGCAAAACAGGGGGTGATGTTGCTGAACACGGTGTTAACGGTCGAGGCGGGTAAAGCTCATTCCCATGCTCGTTTTGGCTGGGAGACCTTTACGGACAACGTCATTGCGGCGATTAACCAGCACTGTGAAGGGGTGATTTTCCTGCTGTGGGGCTCACATGCGCAGAAGAAAGGCAGCATTATTGATCGCAAGCGCCATCATGTGCTACAGGCGCCCCATCCCTCGCCGCTTTCTGCACATCGTGGATTTTTCGGCAGCAAACACTTCTCAGCGACCAATGAATTGCTGAGCGCTGCCGGTAAAAATCCGGTGGACTGGACGCCGGTCTTACCTGCATAGCGCCAGATCGCACACGGCCGCGTCAGTGCGCGGCCGTGTAACAGGATTCAGGCGTTGAATCAGCTTTTAGCTTTAGAAACCGCAACCATCGCCGGGCGCAGCAGGCGACCATTCAGCGTATAGCCACGCTGCATCACCAGCATGACATGGTTAGGTTCAAATTCTTCAGACTCCATCATCGACATCGCCTGATGGACTTCAGGGTTGAATGGCACGCCGGTTTCGCCGACCACTTCAACACCGAACTTACGCACGGCACCGAGCAAGCCTTTGAGCGTCAGTTCAATCCCTTCGATCATGGATGCCAGCTGTGGGTCCTCTTTATTGGCCACTTCCAGCGCACGTTCCAGGCTGTCGATGACCGGGAGCAGTTCATTGGCAAACTTCTCCAGCGCAAACTTGTGCGCCTTCTCAACGTCCATCTCGGCACGACGACGAATGTTCTCAACCTCAGCCTGCGCACGCAGTTGGGCATCGCGTACACCGGTCTGCAACTGCGCTAATTCAGCTTCGAGCTGAGCAATACGCTCATCACGCGGATCCACCTCTGCTGCTGTCTCCGCTTCCTGAGGTTGCTGCTGATCCTGCTGAATTTCGTCTGAGACTTGCTCGTTTGGGGTGTTCTGTTCTTTACTACTCATGAATTTCTCCGCGTTTTGCACATTCATTTCGCTGGTTGGCTTATTATGGGGATTGGTATGACGGATTCAAGGGAACCTATCACATTGCCTTGCCGTTTTGGCTTATAAGGAACACCGACCAGATGAACAAACACTTTAACTGCATTGGTATCGTGGGTCATCCGCGCCATCCCACCGCGCTAACCACGCATGAGATGCTCTGGCGCTGGCTGACGGCCAAAGGTTATCAGGTGATCGTTGAGAAGCAGATTGCCCAGGAGCTGTCGCTTCACGACGTGCAGACCGGCACGCTGGCGGAGATTGGTCAGCAGGCTGATTTAGCAGTCGTCGTGGGCGGTGATGGTAATATGCTGGGCGCTGCGCGGGTGCTGGCGCGCTATGATATTAAAGTGATTGGCATTAACCGCGGTAATCTCGGTTTTCTCACCGACCTTGACCCGGACAATGCGCAGCAACAGCTGGATGAGGTGCTTCAGGGCAACTATTTCGTTGAGAGCCGCTTTCTGCTGGAAGCGCAGGTGTGCAAATCTGACTGCTCACCGCGTATTGGCTCTGCCATCAACGAAGTGGTGCTGCATCCCGGTAAAGTCGCGCACATGATCGAATTTGAAGTCTACATTGATGAAGTGTTCGCCTTTTCCCAGCGCTCTGATGGGCTGATTATCTCAACACCCACCGGCTCTACTGCCTATTCCCTCTCTGCGGGTGGTCCGATTCTGACGCCGTCACTCGAAGCCATTGTGCTGGTACCGATGTTCCCGCATACGCTGTCTGCGCGTCCACTGGTCATCAACAGCAGCAGTACCATCCGTCTGCGCTTTTCTTCACGTCGCAGCGACCTGGAAATCAGCTGTGACAGCCAGATTGCGCTGCCTATTCAGGAAGGTGAAGATGTACTGATTCGACGCAGTGCCGGTCATCTTGATTTAATTCATCCTAAAAATTATAGCTATTTCAACACGCTGAGTTCAAAGCTAGGCTGGTCAAAAAAATTGTTCTAAAAACCGGCCTCTCCTCTTTACTGGATAAAAAACCAGTTTATACTGTATGAAAAACCATATATGTTTATTCGTACAGGTGAACCTATGCTGGCCCAACTGACCATCAGTAATTTCGCTATCGTTCGTGAGCTCGACATTGATTTCCAACGCGGCATGACTGCAATCACTGGTGAAACCGGTGCCGGTAAGTCCATCGCGATTGATGCGCTGGGATTATGTCTGGGCGGCCGTACCGATGCTGACATGGTGCGTCAGGGTGCCAGCCGGGCTGACCTTTGCGCCCGCTTCCAGCTTAAGTCCTCCCCTTCTGCTCAGCGCTGGCTGATGGATAATCAACTCGACGACGGCAACGAGTGTCTGCTGCGTCGGGTCATCAGCGCTGACGGTCGTTCCCGCGGCTTTATCAATGGCACAGCGGTGCCGCTCTCTCAGCTGCGCGATCTGGGCCAGCTGCTTATCCAGATCCACGGTCAGCATGCCCACCAGCTTTTGCTCAAACCCGATCATCAGAAGCATCTGCTGGATGCCTATGCCGGTCACGACGATCTCCTGCAGCAAATGCGCGCCAGTTATCAGACCTGGCACCAGAGCTGTCGCACCCTGGCGCTGCATCAGCAGCAGGCGCAGGAGCGCGAATCACGTCGCGAGCTATTGCAGTATCAGCTCAAAGAGCTGAACGAGTTTGCCCCGCAGCAGGGCGAATACGAGCAGATTGACGAAGAGTACAAGCGCCTTGCCAACAGCGGACAGCTGCTGTCGACCAGCCAGCAGGCGCTGCAGCTATTAGCAGACAGCGATGACAATAATCTCAACAGCCTGCTCTACACCGCGCGTGAGATGATTTCAGAACTGACCTCGCTGGATGAGAAGCTGAACGGCGTTCATAACCTGCTGGAGGAGGCGGCGATTCAGCTGAGCGAAGCCAGCGACGAACTGCGTCACTACTGCGACAGCCTTGACCTTGACCCCAATCGCCTGTACGAACTGGAAAAGCGTATTTCCCGCCAGATTGCGCTGGCACGTAAGCATCATGTCACGCCAGAAGGTCTGCCTGAACTGCATCAGCAGTTGCTGGCAGAAGCCGAGTTGCTGTCACAGCACGAAAGCGACCAGGAAAGCCTGCAATCGCTGGTGGGTGAACATTATCAGGCGGCACTGCAAAGCGCAGAGCAGCTGCATCAGCAGCGCAGCCACTTTGCCGATGAACTGCAGCAGCTGATTACCCAGAGTATGCATCTGCTTTCAATGCCCCATGGCCAGTTTAAAATCGCCCTGAACTTTAATCCGGATCAACTGACGGCAGATGGCGCGAGCCGCGTTGACTTCCAGGTGACGACGAACCCAGGTCAGCCACTTCAGCCGTTAGGCAAAGTCGCTTCGGGCGGTGAACTGTCACGTATCGCGCTGGCGATTCAGGTGATCACCGCGAAGAAAATGGAAACGCCGGCGATGATTTTCGATGAAGTGGATGTCGGAATCAGCGGCCCGACCGCCGCCGTCGTCGGTAAACTGCTCCGTCAACTGGGTGAATCGACCCAGGTCATGTGTGTCACCCACCTGCCGCAGGTTGCCGGTTGTGGTCATCAGCACTTCTATGTCAGCAAAGAGACCGATGGCGCGATGACCGAAACCCATATGCAGCCGCTGGATAAGCGGGCGCGTCTGCAGGAACTGGCGCGACTGCTGGGCGGCAGCGAGGTGACACGCAATACCCTGGCCAACGCAAAAGAACTTTTAGCCGCATAGCAGCGCACTTTTTTAACCCACCGTGGTCATATGCTTGCTCTGTAGAGGTTTCCAACGGCGAAAAGGTTTATTATCATCGGCACTTATGTCGCCAGAGTAATAAAGCCTGCCGCAGGCAGAGTTCAGATTTTGATGGCAAGAAAGCCGCCTGTTAAAGGCGTTTGGCCCCGGAAAAGGAATGTATAGATGCGCTGTAAAACGCTGACTGCCGCGGCAGTGGTAATGTTGATGATGACCGCCGGATGTTCCACCTTAGAGCGCGTGGTCTATCGTCCTGATATCAACCAGGGTAATTATCTGGTTGCCAACGATGTGGCCAAGATCCATACCGGTATGACACAGCAGCAGGTGGCTTACACGCTCGGTACGCCGATGATGAAAGATCCGTTTGGCAGCAACGTCTGGTATTACGTTTTCCGTCAGGAGCCAGGTCATGAGCGCGTGAAGCAGCAGACGCTGACGCTGACCTTTGATGGCAACGGTGTTCTGACCAATATCGATAACAAGCAGAATCTGTCAAAGAACAACGACTGATTTCACGACAGACCGTTTAAAGACAGCACAAAAGGCGCACTGAGCGCCTTTTTTTATGCCGGCTATCCGCTGATTCTGGCGGTATAACGACTTATTTTTTGCTTTCTGCCGCTCGCTCTGCACGCTGACGACGCAGCTCTTTTGGATCAGCAATCAGCGGACGATAGATCTCAATACGATCGCCCTCCTGAACCACATCATCCAGCTTCACTGGCCGACTGTAGATGCCTACTTTGTTGCTGGCGAGGTCAATCTCACGACGCAGTTCAGGCAGGCCTGATTTCAGGATAGCCTGTTCAACCGTGCTGCCCTGCTCCACTTTCACGTAAAGCTGATACTGTTTTTCAGGTAGGGCGTAGACCACCTCAACGGAGATCTCAGGCACTGTATACCTCTTTGGCACGCTGAGTGAAAGCCTGCACCATGCTGTTGGCAAGCTCTTTGAAAATACGTCCAAAGGCCATCTCTACCAGCATGTTGGTGAATTCAAACTCCAGGCTTAACTCCACCTTACAGGCGTCATCGCCCAGCGAGACGAACGTCCAGCCGCCGGTCAGCTTGCGGAACGGTCCATCTACCAGTTCCATATGAATGCTCTGGTTATCCGTAAGGGTGTTGCGGGTAGTAAATGTTTTGCTGATGCCCGCCTTCGACACATCTACCGACGCCGTCATCTGATTTTCAGACGCATCCAGTACGCGGCTTCCGGTGCAACCCGGCAGGAATTGCGGATAGGCATCCACATCATTTACAAGTTTGTACATCTGCCCGGCACTAAACGGGACCAGCGCCGAACGACTAATCTGAGCCATAATGGTTCCTGTTCATCACAAAACCGCTGAATAGTAGCATTTTCAGCGATTAAACAAAAATGTCCCCGAGTGAGGGTGTGCTAGAATATCCCGTTTCCTGCTGCCCCGCTGGACTGGGGATGCGATAACCGACTAAGTGATGTAAAATACGCCACACTATGACAAAGAAAAAAGCACACAAACCCGGTTCTGCCACTGTTGCCATGAACAAACGCGCTCGCCACGAGTACTTCATCGAAGAGGAGTATGAGGCGGGATTGTCGTTACAAGGATGGGAAGTTAAGTCACTTCGTGCTGGTAAAGCTAACATCAGCGACAGCTATATTCTGCTGCGCGATGGCGAAGCCTTTCTGTTCGGTTCAACCTTTCAACCCTTAGCCGTTGCCTCCAGTCACGTGGTCTGTGACCCGACGCGCAGCCGTAAGCTGCTGCTGAAGCAACGTGAACTCGACTCCCTGTATGGACGCGTCAATCGCGAAGGTTACACCATCGTGGCACTGTCGCTGTACTGGAAGAATGCCTGGTGCAAACTGAAGATTGGTGTTGCACGCGGTAAGAAAGAGCATGACAAGCGCGATGACATTAAAGATCGCGAATGGAAATTAGACAAAGCACGTATCATGAAGAATTCAGCGCGCTAAGCACTGGATTTTAAGCTATTTAGTTGCTAGTATTTAAAGTTCTGGGGCTGATTCTGGACTCGACGGGATTGTGAAGCCTTAGGAGCATGCCGAGGGGCGGTTTGCCTCGTAAAAAGCCGCAAAAAAATAGTCGCAAACGACGAAAACTACGCACTAGCAGCTTAATAACCTGCTTAGAGCCTTCTCTCCCTAGCTTCCGCTCTTAAGACGGGGATCAAGAGAAGTCAAACCCAAAAGAGATCGCGTGGATACCTTGCCTGGGGTTGAAGCGTTAAATCCAATCAGGCTAGTCTGTTAGTGGCGTGTCTGTTCGCAGCTAACCGGCGAATGTAAAAACTGACTAAGCATGTAGTGCCGACGGTGTAGTAATTTCGGACGCGGGTTCAACTCCCGCCAGCTCCACCAAAATTCTTGGTTGATGGTTACCAGAACCATCATCGAAGTCCTGAGAGCCCGCAAGGTGAAAGCCTTGCGGGCTTTTTTGTGTCTGTTATTTTGCTTGCGGCGCTTTTAAAAAATCCTCAACCCTGAATGCCAAAAATTTCTCTCCAGAGCCTCGTCTTACTCCCCCAAAATAGCTCCTTTACAGCCTCAACCCAAACACGAAATAATAGCCCCACAAACCGGGTCAGAATCCGGTCGCTACTTACTCTCAACTCTGCGGACACCTTATGAATAACGAAATCTCTCTCAAATACTATGATGTCGCAGATGAGTATGCGACGGAGTCCGCTAAGCCGGTAAGCGAAGCTGAACGTACGCCACTGGCGCATTACTTCCAGCTGCTGATCACCCGTCTGATGAATAACGAAGAGATCAGTGAAGAGTCGCAGCAGGATATGGCGCGCGAAGCGGGTATCGATGAGCAGCGTATTGATGATATCGCCGAGTTCCTGAACCGCTGGGGCAACGAGTAGCTAACATTCACCGGCAGGCGAGCGTTGCGCCGTCCGCCGGTTAATCTCTCTGTCCCAAAGCGCTTTCACCTCAGCGCTGGCCCCCCACACATCCTCTTGCCCGGTCGAAAATTATCATCCAGACTTATATAGTCTGCGCAGGCATTGTGCTTTACACTGCGCGCTGTAAAAAACTGAGTAGATTAAGCAGGCAAAAATGGCGATGAACGGAACGATCACAACCTGGTTTGAAGATAAAGGTTTTGGCTTTATCAAAGATGAAAACGGTGATAACCGCTATTTTCATGTGATTAAAGTCGCCAATCCTGATCTGATTAAGAAAGATGCGGCGGTGACATTTGAACCCACCACCAACAATAAAGGCTTATCCGCCTATGCGGTGAAAGTCGCGCCGACCAGCAAATACATCTATATCGCAGGCGAGCGGCTCAAGATCACCTCGATTAAGTCTTATCTGGTCTACAACGAAGAAGTGCCGGTCGATGCCGGTGTCGACAAAGAGAACGCAGTGTTGTCAGTGGGCCTGTTGCTGAATAATATCCGGCCAAAGTCTGACCCGAACGCCAGTGAGATGCGCTCGCTGAAAAAGCTGGCGGTCACCACGTTCCAGGGAACGACACTGATCTTCTCCGAAGATGAGATCGACATTGAAAGCACGGTTAAAGTGCTTAAAGGTCTGAAGTAATCCCGCAGGCGGGCTGAAATTCTCTGAGCAGGATTTCGGCCTTTATACCCGCATCCGCCCGCTATTCAGGTACATCTCGCTGACATGATGCTGCCCTGTGACGTGAAAAAGCGAATCTCTGGCAGATAAAACCGCCCTGCTCTCCCGCCTAATCCGTTGTTTATGATAAAACAAAGGTCAAAAGCGCAACGCATCAAGGTTCATCCCCACAACGCCACTTTCCAGGGTAGAATCAGATACTTTGTTCAGTCATTGCCAATGTTTTCCATCATCGCAAAGTGATACGAAAAGCGGGTGAAATAAGGTATAAAGCCGCATGAAAATCCCAAACAGAATCCAGCCCCTGGTCGATGACGGCCTGATTGACGATGTCCTGCAGCGGCTGAAAAGCGGCAAAGAAGCAGACGTCTATACCGTGCTATGCGGCGGCAAGGTGCAGTGCGCCAAAGTTTATAAAGAAGCGACCCAGCGTAGCTTCAAGCAGGCGGTGCAGTATCAGGAAGGACGTAAAACCCGCAACAGCCGTAACGCCCGTGCCATGCAGAAAGGCACGAAGTTTGGCCGTAAGCAGCAGGAGGAGTCCTGGCAGACTGCTGAAGTGGACGCCCTGTTCCGCCTGGCTAATGCCGGTGTTCGCGTGCCCCAGCCTTATCTCTGCATTGACGGCGTGTTATTGATGGAGCTGGTGACCGATGCCAATGGCTCTGTCGCGCCGCGCCTCAGCGACGTCACGCTCTCCGAAGAGGAAGCGATTACCGACTTCCACACCATGATCCGCAACATCGTGCGTATGCTCTGCGCCGGTATCGTCCATGGTGACTTATCCGAGTTCAACGTGCTGCTGGACGATCAGGGGCCGGTGATTATCGACCTGCCACAGGCGGTCGATGCGGCAGCCAACAATCATGCTGAGTCGATGTTCGAACGTGACGTGGACAACATCACCTCTTACTACGGTCAGTTCGCTCCGCAGCTGTTGAAGACGCGCTATGGCAAAGAGATCTGGCAACTTTACGAAGATGGCAAACTGACCCCGGAAACGCCGCTTACCGGGAAGTTTGTGGAAGAGGAGCGCGTGGTGGATATGGATTCGCTGATGGATGAGATCATCACAGCAGAAGATGAATACTATGAGCGCCAGCGCGCCAGCCGTGAGCGCGACGAAGAGTAACTGCATCAATAAAAAAGGCAGCGAGTTGCCTCGCTGCCTCTCAATTACCGCTCTATCACAACGCCATCACCGCACGATGACCGTCAGCGCAATCAGAGTTAAGCCGATGATCATCACGCCGAAAAAAACCGTATCGAGCCTGCCTTTTTTCATCTTCGCCTCCCTAGAACCACTGACCAAACCGACGGATGTAGAAACGCTTCATGCCCTGCGCCACCAGGCAGTAGCTGAACAGCGTCAGCACCAGCCACGGGAAATATTGCCATGGCAGTGGCACCAGTCCGACCATCGCACCCAGCGGTGAGAACGGGATCAGGATGCCCAGCGCCATCACCACCAGCGTGGTCAGCATCACCGGTAAGGTGGCGCGACTCTGGATAAACGGAATCTTCCGGGTACGCAGCATATGCACCACCAGCGTCTGTGACAGTAACCCCTCGATAAACCAGCCGGACTGGAACAGCGACTGCACGCCTGCATGGTTAGCGCCGAAAACGAACCACATCAGCGCAAAGGTGGTGACGTCAAAAATTGATGACGTCGGGCCCATCCACAGCATGAAGCGCTTGATGTTGCCGGCATCCCATTTACGCGGCTTATTCAGAAACTCGCGGTCAACCTTGTCCCACGGCAGCGCCAGCTGAGAAACGTCATACATCAGGTTCTGAATCAGCAGATGAATCGACAGCATCGGCAGAAACGGAATAAAGGCACTGGCCACCAGCAGCGAGAAAACGTTGCCGAAGTTGGAGCTGGCGGTCATGTTGAGATACTTGATGATGTTGCCAAAGGTCTCGCGTCCTTTGAGTACACCCTCATTCAGCACCTGTAAATCCTTCTCCAGCAGGATGATGTCCGATGAGGCTTTCGCCACATCCGCCGCGCTGTCCACGGAAATCCCGGTATCAGCCGCCCGCAGCGCAGGTGCGTCATTAATGCCATCGCCCAGGAACCCGACGGTGTGACCGTTCTGCTGCATCAGCCGCACCAGACGGGATTTCTGCAGCGGCGTCAGCTGAGCAAAGAGGGTGCAGCGTTCAGCTTCCTGCGCCAGCTCATCATCGTTCATCGCCTCAATCTGATCGCCGGTCAGCATCGCCGGATCGGTCAGCCCGACATCGGCACAGACCCGCAGCGTCACCAGCGGATTGTCACCGGTCAGCACTTTCACCGTCACACCGCTGTCACGCAGGGCTTTAATCGCCTTACCCGCGCTGGCTTTAGGTGGATCGCGGAAAGTCAGCATTCCCTGGATAATCAGATCGCGCTCATCACTGTCGCTGAGCGGCGCGTGTAGCTCACCATCACGGGTTGCCACCAGCAGCACGCGATAACCCTGCTGATGATAGTGTTCAGTCTGCGCCAGCAGCGCCGCACGCTGTGCCGCATCCAGTGCGACCACCGTGTCGCCCTGCCGCACAGCAATGCTCACTGCCAGCATCTCTTCCACTGCGCCTTTGCAGATCAGTTGTGAACGATGCTGAGTCAGATCTTCCACCAGCACCGACACCCGACGGCGGGTAAAATCAAACGGAAGCTCATCGATCAGCTGGAACTGGCTGCGCTGAGACTGTGAAATGACCTTGTCGCCGGCGCAGAGTAAGGCGCGATCCATCAGGTTTTTCGCGCCACTCTGGCTGCCGCTGTTGAGCCAGGCCAGCAGCAGCACCTGTGCATCTTCGTTGCCCCGCGCATCCAGATGATGCGCCAGCAGGATGGTGTCCTGGGTCAGCGTGCCGGTTTTATCGGTGCAGAGCACATCCATCGCGCCGAGGTTCTGAATGGCGTTGAGCTTTTTAACGATCACTTTGCGACGTGACATCGCAATCGCGCCCTTAGCCAGGTTGGCGCTGACAATCATCGGCAGCATTTCCGGGGTCAACCCGACCGCGACCGCCAAAGCAAACAGCGTGGCATCCATCCAGTCCCCTTTGGTGAAGCCGTTAATCAGCAGCACCACCGGGACCATCACCAGCATAAAGCGGATCAGCAGCTTGCTGACGCTGTTCACCCCGCGGTCAAACGCGGTCTGCGGACGGCTTCCGGTCAGCGATGAAGCCAGTGAACCAAACCAGGTTTCGCCACCGGTCGCGACGACGACTGCGCTGGCTGTGCCACTGGCCACGCTGGTGCCCATCAGGCAGATATTCGGTGATGCCAGCCGCTCCTGGGCGGTCTGACCTTCGGCATCGATACCCGCATCGCAGCTCTGTTTCTCAACCGGCAGCGACTCGCCGGTCAGTACTGCTTCACTGATAAACAGATTACGTGAACTCAGCAGACGGACATCGGCAGGCACCTGATCGCCAGTGCTGAGCAGAATGATATCGCCTGGCGCCAGTTCACTCATATCCACATCCTGGCGCTGCGCGGTTTCGCTGCCCGGCTCACGGCGCAGCACGGTGACCTGGCTGCGCACCAGTGACTTCAGAGCCTGCGCCGCACGGTTGGTGCGAAACTCCTGCCAGAAACGCAGCAGCCCGCTCAGCATCACCATGGTGAAGATGATGATGACGCCGGAGAGATCGGTCTCCTGACCGGCGCGCAGCGGCAGAATATAGTCGGTAAACAGGCTCACCAGCGCCAGGACCAGTAATACGTAGATAAACGGGTTATTAAATGCCATCAGCAGCTGAATCAGCGCAGGTGGCGCTTTCTCATGCGCCACTTCATTACGGCCATACAAAGCCAGTCGTTTCGCCGCTTCATCCTGACTCAGCCCCTGACGCTGGCTGCGCAGGTTCGCCAGCGTCATATCAATGTGCTGGTCTGCCTGCTGCGCCACAGCAAACATTTTTTTACTTTTTTTATCATTACGGTTGCCGGATGAAGTGATCGTAACCTGTTCCAGTTTCATGTCGCTCATTTCGACATCTCCCTGATTTAAAGCAATAGTTGTCCTGCACGGAAAATAACGTGCATGGATAAAACCTGGCGTGGCCGGGTTATTTAATGGAGTGACTTTCAGAAACAGTCAGGTTATTCCGCCTGCGTGAAAAATAATGACGCGCGCAGGGTTACCTGACGCCGTTTATACGCGGCGTTTTAAAAGTCTGATATCAGCGATTGGGCGCAGCCTGGGCTACGCCAGACGGGGCGGAGGAAAAAGAGCCAATATAAACAGCAGCATAACGCGCACTCCTGGTGATAACAGGATTAAAAATAAGGAGCGCGATCGTTAATTAAAGCGGGGATCGCTGCTCGCCGGTTGGCAAGCAGCAGAGGAAATTCAGCTTGCCAGAATAAAGGGTAATCTCGGGTGACTGTCCAACTGAATTCTCCTGAAGTTATCTGCCGCCATTATAAAGAGAGGCCGGCTTCGGTAAAGCAATAACGTATTGAATAACGGTTTCGTTGAGGATTTGTTTCTGCTCAGGTTGCCGCTTCGGTAACAGCGTGGCGATCTTCTTATAACCTCCCGATAGCCCTTATAACCTTTTGGCATATGATTAGCCCATATTCGACTATTCTTCGCATCGGCCCTTTCGTAAACTCGCGTAACTTTTCAGAGGCAAGGAAATTTCATGAAAACTATAATTCCATCCCTGCTGGCGCTGACGCTGGCTGCCGCCTTCACAGCCCAGGCCGCAACACCAAAAGATACGCTGGTCATTGCTCAATCTACCGACGACGCCGACAGCTTCGACCCGGCCAAAGGGTTTGAACTGACCAGCGTTCAGGCCTTTACGAACATCTATCAGCGTCTGGTACAGTCTGACCCGCAGAATCCGGTGGACCTGAAACCGACACTGGCGACCTCATGGCAGCCCGGCAGCGACAACCGCAGCCTGACCTTTGAACTGCGCAAAGATGCGAAATTCTCCACCGGTAACCCGCTGCGCCCGGAAGATGTGATCTTCTCGCTGGGCCGCGTGGTGAAACTGAACCTCGATCCCTCTTTCATCCTGACGCAGCTCGGCTGGACCAAAGATAACGTTGATGGCTTCCTGAAGAAGATTGACGACAATCACGTGCAGATCAGCTGGACCGCCAACGTCAGCCCGACCTACGTGCTGAGCCTGCTCTCTGCACCGGTTTCTTCGATCGTCGATGAAAAAACCGCGATGGCAAACGCGAAGAACGGCGATTTTGGTAACGCCTGGCTGGCAACCCACTCAGCGGGCAGCGGTCCGTACCAGATCCGTAAAGTGGTGATGCATCAGGTGGTGCTGCTCAGCGCCAACCCGACCTCACCGGCGGGCGCGCCAAAAATGAAGAACATCCTGATAAAAAACGTCCCGGAACCGGCTGCGCGTCGTCTGCTGCTGGAACAGGGTGATGCCGATATCGCCCGTAACCTGGGTGCCGATCAGATTGCTGCCCTGAACGGCAAACCTGGCGTGAAGACGGAAGCGATTCCAATGGCGTCACTCTACTACATCCAGTTCAACATCGGCGCGAATGAGACGATGAAGAACCCGGCCTTCTGGGAAGCAGCACGCTACCTGTGGGACTACAAAGGTATTGCTAATGAGTTGCTGAAAGGTCAGTTCGACGTACATCAGAGCTTCCTGCCTAAGGGCTTCCTGGGCGCAATCAACGACACGCCATACAGCTACGATCCGGAAAAAGCCAAAGCGATTCTGAAGAAAGCGGGCCTGAACAACGTCACCTTCAAGCTCTCCACCAGCAACCAGCCGCCTTATCTGGATATCGCGCAGGCGCTGCAGGGCAGCTTCGCCAAAGCGGGCGTGAAAGTGGAAGTGGTGCCGGGCCTGAGTTCCGAAGTCTCTACCAACGTGAAAGCGCATAAATATGAAGCGACGCTGAACGCCTGGGGTTCCGACTACTTCGATCCGAACACCAATGCCGCCTCGTTTGCATATAACCCGGAAGATGGCAGCAAAACCATCGCTTACCGTTCAGACTGGCATATTCCTGAGCTGAACAAGCAGGTGATTGCGGCCACGGCGGAGAGCGATCCTAAGAAGCGCATCGCGCTGTATGAAGCGATGCAGCGTGACGTGATGAAGAGCTCTCCTTACGTGATTGGCATGCAGGCGAAGAACCTGATTGCCCTGCGCGACAACCTGAAAGGCTATGTGCAGGGCATCAACCCTGACATGGTGTATTACTCGCAGGTCACTAAGTAATGGCACAGTCTGTTCCTTCAGCCGGGTTCGCCCGGCTTTTTTGGCAGCGTGGCGGACGGCTGATCGGTAGCGTGTTGTCGCTGCTGGTCACGCTGCTTGGCCTGCTCGCCTTCACCTTTATGCTGTCGCATCTCTCGCCGATTGATCCCGTGCAGCAGATCGCTGGCGATCATGCCAGTGAAGCAACCTATCAACAGGTGCGTCACGACCTGGGTCTCGACCAACCGGTGCTGATGCAGTTCTGGCGCTACATCGAACATCTGGCGCACGGCGATCTCGGTGTCTCCCGTCTGACCAATCAGTCGGTGAGCGGCGACCTGATGACCACCTTCCCCGCCACCATTGAGCTGGCGACCTGCGCGATGATCTTCGCAGTGGTGTTCGGCGTCACGCTGGCGCTGCTGGCCGCCTGGAAACCAGGCAGCTGGATTGATAATCTCGCCCGCTTTATCTCGCTGCTGGGCTACTCGGTGCCGGTGTTCTGGCTCGGCCTGCTGGGTCTGCTGCTCTTTTATGCGGTGCTGCACTGGTCCGCCGGACCGGGACGGCTGGATGATATCTGGGTCTATACCCTGGAGCCGAAGACCGGCTTTGTCCTGATCGACAGCTGGCTGTCGGGTGAACCGGAAATGTTCCGCAATGCGATTGCGCACCTCTGGCTGCCGGTGGTAATCCTCGGCCTGCTGGCGATGGCGGGCATTACCCGCCTGCTGCGTGCTGCGCTGCTGGAAGAAAGCAGCAAAGAGTATGTGGTGCTGGCGCGTGCTAAAGGCGCGGGTCGGGTGCGCATCCTGCTGCGCCATATCTTCCCTAACGTGCTGGGCACGCTGGTTACGGTAATCGCCCTCTCCTACGCCACGCTGCTGGAAGGTTCGGTGCTGACCGAAACTGTCTTTGCCTGGCCGGGTGTGGGTCGCTACATGACCAATGCGCTGTTCTCCGGCGATGTGCCGGCGATTCTGGGCTCCACCCTGTTGATCGGTAGCTGCTTTATTCTGATTAACGCCCTGGCGGATGTTTTAACCTGGTTAACCGATCCGAGAACCCGATGACGCAACAACTCTCTGAACTCGAAACGCTGCGACCACGCCGTCGCCGTCAACGCGTGACCTCGTTAACCGTTGGGCTGACGCTGGTGGCGATTCTTATCCTGATGGCGCTGCTGGCACCGCTGATTGCGCCGTTCGACCCAAATATGCAGACCATGTCGAGCCGCCTGCTGGCACCGTCGGCGCAGCACTGGTTTGGTACCGACGGCTTTGGCCGCGATCTGCTGTCGCGCGTGATTTACGGCGCACGTCCTACGCTGCTGCTGGTGTCGCTGATTCTGGTGCTGACCATTCCGGCAGGGCTGCTGATCGGCATCACCGCTGGTTACGTCGGCGGCTGGACCGAACGCCTGCTGATGCGCATTACCGATATCTTCCTGTCGCTGCCGAACCTGGTGATCGCGCTGGCGCTGGTGGCGATTCTCGGCCCAGGGCTGATGAACGGTGCGCTGGCACTGGCGCTGACCAGCTGGCCGCCGTTTGCCCGTCAGGCGCGTGCCGAGACTCTGGCGCTGCGTCGCAGCGACTACCTTGCTGCCGCGCGGATGCAGGGCATTACGGGCTTTCGCCTGATGTTTGGTCATATCCTGCCGCTCTGTATGCCGACGGCGGTCGTCCGCGCCGCGCTGAGCCTGGGCGGGATTATCCTGGCTGCTGCCGGTCTTGGTTTCCTCGGCATGGGCGTTCAGCCGCCGACGGCGGAATGGGGTTCAATGGTCGCCGAAGGCAGTAAAGTGATCTTCGATCAGTGGTGGGTTGCCGCCGCCCCAGGCGCGGCCATTCTGTTTGCCAGCCTGGCCTTTAACCTGACAGGCGATGGCCTGCGCGACCGACTGGATACCCGTCATGCAAAATAATCTGCTCCATGCCGAAGGGCTGACCATTCGCAGCGATGATGCGCTGCTGGTCGATAACATCAGCTTTTCCGTGGGTCGCGAGCGCGTGGCGCTGGTGGGTGAGTCCGGTTCCGGCAAATCACTGACCGCCCGCAGCCTGATGGGCTTACTCTCGCCCGCGCTGCATCTGCAGGCCAGCCAGCTTCAGGTCGCCGGTGAGAATACGCTGACGCTGAGTGAGCGTCACTGGAATCAGCTGCGCGGTAACCGCGTGGCGATGGTGATGCAGGACCCGAAGTATGCCCTTAACCCGACGCGCACCATTGGCTGGCAGGTGGAAGAGCCGCTGATCCTGCATCGCCGCCTGAGCCGTGCCGAGCGCAAAGAGAAAGTGTGTGAAATGCTGGATGCGGTCGGCCTGCCCGATCCGCGTCGTTTGATGCAGCAGTATCCGCATCAGCTCTCTGGCGGCATGGGTCAGCGGGTGATGCTGGCGATCGCCCTGATTACCGATCCCGATTTCCTGATCGCCGATGAACCGACTTCTGCGCTGGATCATGCCATGCGCGATCAGGTGCTGGCGCTGATCCGCGGTCTGGTGGAAGCGCGCAACATGGGGCTGCTCCTGATTAGCCATGATCTGCAGCAGGTTTCAGAACATTGCGAGCGGGTCATGGTGATGTACAAAGGCCGATTGCTGGATACGCTGCCCGCCGCCGACCTGTCGCGCGCCACCCATCCCTATACCCGCACGCTGTGGGCCTGCCGTCCGGGCAAAGCGACTCACGGACAGGCTTTACCGGTGCTGGATCGCGCTGCGCTGGAGGCAAATTATGATTAAGCTGCAGAATCTAAGCGTCGCCCACAAACAGGGTTATGACCTGCGCACCGTGGTGCACGAGGTCAACCTGGCGGTTAATGCTGGTGAGTGTTTTGGTCTGGTGGGGCCTTCGGGCTGCGGTAAGTCGTCGCTGCTGTGGGTGCTGGCAGGTCTGAATCCACACTGGCAGGGCCAGATGCAACTTGCCGGTCACGCGGTTCAGCCGGGCAAAGTCTTTACCGGCGCGCTGCGTCAGGAAGTGCAGATGGTGTTTCAGGATCCCTATGCCTCGCTGCATCCACGTCACCGGCTGCGCCGCACCCTGGCGGAGCCGCTCAAGCTACTGAAACGCGACAATATCAACGATCGTATCGATCAGGGCTTTCGTCACGTCGGACTCGATCCCGCGCTGGCGGATCGCTATCCGCATCAGCTCTCCGGCGGTCAGCGTCAGCGCGTCGCCATCGTGCGCGCCCTGCTGCTGCAGCCGAAGATCCTGCTGCTGGATGAGCCGACGTCGGCGCTGGATATGTCAGTGCAGGCGGAGATCCTTAATCTGCTCAACGATCTGAAACAGCAGGATGGCCTGACCATGGTGCTGGTGAGCCACGATCCCGATGTGATCGATCATATGTGCGATCGCGCCGTGCACATGTCGCAGGGTCGCATCATCGAACAGATCTCTGCCTGAAATCAGGCCGGACGGCGTTAATCTGCCGTCCGGCGCTATTGCTTTCTCCCGCCTGTCTTAACACGCCCCTATGCCCGCCGTTACCTCTCTTCTCCCACGCCATAACGCCTAAAGCCAGAACAGGTATGCGACTGCGCAAATCGCAGCACAAGGCTGATGCGGTATACTCGCGGCAGTTTCTTTAAAAAAGGAGTCAGGTAATGACGGTAAAACTGCGTCCGCTGGAGCGGGAAGATCTGCACTTTGTCCATCAGCTGGATAACAACGCCAGCGTGATGCGCTACTGGTTCGAGGAGCCTTATGAGGCGTTTGTGGAGTTGTCCGATCTCTACAACAAACATATTCACGATCAGACCGAACGCCGCTTTGTAGTGGAACACAGCGGGCAGAAAGCGGGATTAGTGGAACTGGTCGAAATCAACCATGTGCACCGCCGCGCTGAGTTTCAGATCATCATCGATCCGGCCCATCAGGGCAAAGGGCTGGCCACACAGGCGGCAAAGCTGGCGATGGATTACGGCTTCTCGGTGCTGAATCTTTATAAGCTCTACCTGATTGTCGATCAGGAAAACGAAAAAGCGATCCACATCTACACCAAGCTCGGCTTTGAGATCGAAGGCGTGCTTAAGCATGAGTTTTTCATTAACGGGGAGTACCGCAACACCATCCGCATGTGCATTTTCCAGCATCAGTATCTGGAACGCCATAAAACGCCAGGCGGAATGGTGAAGCCGACCGCGCAGTAATCAGCCGCGCGCGCCAACCGGGTTCATAAAGGGACGCGGATGTTCCGGCTTGAGGTCGTACATGCCACCATAGAAGGGATCGACCAGCAGCCAGCCGGGGAAGCCACCCAGCGGGATATTGCCCAGCAGATACCACAGGTTAGCGCGTGCCTCGATCGGCACCGTGACCGGCACGTAGCCCGGGCTTTCCAGCATCAGCAGGTAGTGCTTTTTGCCGAAGTAGCGGCCGGTAGATTTTTCCAGTTCAACGGTCTGCGGCGTGAAACCCTGCGCCACCGCATAACCACGCTCATCCTGCACGGTAAAGCGCGCGCCCTGCGGCAGAGAGTCGATGCGCACCAGCTGGGTTTCATTGCCGACAATAGTGGCACAGCCGCTAAGCAGCAGCGCGGCGGCCAGGGCCAGAATTCGCTGTTTCATGAAGGGGTCCACAGAGTGATCAGTGATCAGAGTGTAGACCGCCCTCTCCACCTCAATCGGGCTATCATCGCCCGATTCAGCCAGCTTATTGCGGTTGACAAGCGCGGGCGATAGCCGCGATGTCGTTGGGTGAGGTGCGACAGCAGCCGCCAATCAGCTTCGCGCCCGCCTGCTGCCACTCTGCCAGTTTGTCATGCAGCGTGCAGCCTGATGGCGCTGAATGCCAGGTTTTGCTGCTGGCATCATACTGCTCGCCGGAGTTGGGATAGACCACCAGCGGTTTGTCGGTCAGCCTCTGCAGCTGGTGCAGCGCAGGCGTCACGCTCTCAAGTGCCACACAGTTAACCCCCAGCGCTACCACCTGTGGCTGCTGATTCAGCCAGCTCACCACCTCTGACAGCGGCGTACCGTCGCTGATGTGCCCGGCGTCACGCAGGGTAAACGTGAACCAGGCGCGGCTTTCAGGAAATTCAGACAGCAGCTTCACCAGCGCCTGCGCTTCAGCAAAGGACGGCAGGGTTTCACAGGCCAGCAGATCGGCACCCGCCGCCAGCAGCGCCTGCACGCGCGGGCGGTGAAA
The DNA here is from genome assembly GCF_019880205.1 of Pantoea alfalfae. Classification (NCBI taxonomy): domain Bacteria; kingdom Pseudomonadati; phylum Pseudomonadota; class Gammaproteobacteria; order Enterobacterales; family Erwiniaceae; genus Pantoea; species Pantoea alfalfae. Next base: position 998,929 of record NZ_CP082292.1, on the reverse strand, counting down.
AGCCATCATCTCCGCTTCCGGCAACGCGTAATCGCCGCGATATTCCGAACCATCCGCCAGGAATGCACCATACGGCCCCACCGATCCCGCCACCAGCAGCGTTTTTGCGTCGGGCCGGACCGCCAGATAATCCTGACGGGCGCGCCGCGCCAGCTCGACGCTCTGGGCGATCAACGCCAGTGACTGCGCCTCATCAAGGCCACGTGTGGCAAAGCCCTGCGGCGTCGCCTGATAGCTGGCAGTGATGGCACATCGCGCCCCGGCAACAAAATAGTCGTAGTGCACCTGGTAGATCAGCTCAGGATTTTCCATCAGCACTTTCGCTGACCAGAGCGCATCGGCCAGATGACAGCCGCGGGCTTCCAGTTCGGTGGCCAGCGCGCCATCCAGAATCAGTAACGGCGACTCTGTTAAAGCCTGCGCGACAGGGTTATGCGACATCTTTGGCCTCCTCAGGCTTCGGGGATGATTTGTGGGTCAGATGGTAAGCGGCATAGCAGAACAGCACAAACGGGATGCCACACCACAGCGCGATGCGCTGGGTCGGATCAAACGCCAGCCCGACACAGGCCAGCAGGCAGAGCAGAAAGCCCAGGATCGGCGTCAGCGGATAGAGCGGCGCGCGGTAGCCCAGATCGGCCAGCGATTTGCCCTGCTGAAGATGACGCCGACGGAAAACAAAATGCGAGGCGCAGATGCTAAGCCAGACCGCGACGACCGCGAAACCAGAGATAGCCGACAGCGCCACAAATACCGTGTCTGGCGCGACTACACTGGAGACCAGCGCCAGTAAGCCACCGATCATGCTGACGGTGATGGCCAGCAGGGGCACGCCGCGCTTGTTGACGCTGGCAAAGGCGCGCGGCAGCGTGTTTTCGTTGGCCAGCGACCAGAGCATCCGCCCGGAGGCATAGAGGCCCGAGTTGGCCGCTGACAGGATAGCGGTCAGAATGACAAAGTTGATAATGTCAGCCGCATAAGGGATGCCGACCTTTTCAAACACCAGCACAAACGGACTTTTGACAATCCCCGCCTGATCCATCGGAATCAGCGCCGCCAGCACAAATACCGTGCCGATAAAGAAAATAATCAGTCGGGCCACCGTCGTGCGGATCGCCAGCGGCAGCACTTTCTCCGGCTGCTGAGTTTCACCGGCCGCAATCCCGATCAGCTCGGTGCCGGAAAAGGCGAAGTTTACTGCCACCATGGTCATCAGAATCGGCAGTACACCGTTGGGCAGCCAGCCGTGCGCGGTGAGATTGCTCAGGCCCGGCGCTGGGGTGCTATCTTTCATCGGGATAAAGCCAAACATCGCCGCGCCGCCCAGCACGATAAAGGCGACGATCGTGACAACTTTTATCAGCGAGAACCAGAACTCTCCTTCTGCGAAGAAGCGGGTGGAGATGACGTTGAGCAGATAGATGGCGCAGCAGAAGACCAGGCACCAAATCCAGACCGGGATCTGCGGGAACCAGTACTGCATACAGAAGCCCGCCGCCGTCAGGCTGGAGCCGAGGGCGACGGTCCAGGTGAGCCAGTAGAGCCAGGCCACGGTGTAGCCGGTTGCCGGGCTGAGATAGCGTGCGGCATAGACGTGGAACGCGCCGGTTTCCGGCATCGCCACGGAAAGTTCGCCCAGACACACCATCACCAGCCAGACCACCAGCGCGCCAATCAGATAGGCGAGCAGCGTACCCGCTGCCCCGGTGGTTGAAATGATATAGCCAGTGTTAAAAAAGAGGCCGGTGCCGATCACGCCGCCCAGCGATAACATCACCAGATGGCGCACTTTCATGGTGCGTTTGAATTGTTCCTGCGAGGGAGTTGGCTGTTCGCTCATCACTTTTATCCGTATGGACGTCTAAACATCTATAAGGGACAAATTTATACGCGTCACAGCGGGTAATTGCAACGGCAGGGTAAACAGGGAGGACGGACAGGCGGTTCAGTGCCCCGTCGCGGCGGGGCCTGATGCGTTAGCCGAAAACGCTTTGAATATAGCGTTCCAGCGCCATGCGGGAACTGAATCCGTGCGGGATGCCGTAATGTTCCTGTGAATCACCCGCCAGATAGAGAGGGAATTGGGTGTAGTGATCGCAGGTCTTCATTTCTGAAGCAGGTTCAGCGAACGGCTGGCTCTTCTCTTTCAGCGTCGGGTGAATCACTAAAGCCATGCGCCCCATGCGCGCCTCGCGATTCACATAAACGTAGTTCTCACCACGGCGATAGCCATAGGCCCGTGGAGTAATTTCATCGACTTCGAAACCCGCTTTTTCCAGTACGCGCGCTACCTCATCTGGTCGTAAATACATGCTCGATCCTCTCCTCTTTCAAAAGCTTCGCAACCTTACATCAGCATGACAGAGTGGGCATTCGGAATTTTCCCTAAAGAACACTCCCGCGTCTCGTTTATCAAAAGGTCGTCTACACTAGTATTACGTTTTTAAATCAAAGGGAGCTAAAAAATGTTTAATCGCACTGTAAAAAACGATGACATTGATATCAATCAGGATGTGAATGAGCTGGCCGATTCACTCGAAGCGCTGTTGAAATCTTATGGCAGTGACGCCAAAGACGAAGTGGATTCAGCCCGCAGTCAGGCAGAAAAACTGCTCAAGCAGACCCGCTCTAAACTGAACGGCGGCAGCAACCGTGTATCCCAGGTTGCGCGTGATGCCGGTGCGCAGGTTGATACCTACGTGCATGACAAACCATGGCACGGTGTGGGTGTCGGTGCTGCGTTCGGTATCGTAGTCGGTATACTGCTGGCTTCTCGCCGCTAAGTATAAAAAATCCCCTGAGCCCTGCCCTGTGCGGGGCTTTTTTTTGCCCTTTTTCTGGCCGACGACATTTACAAAAGATTTTTTCAGGCTGCAGGGCGCATTACTGCTGGCTTTGCCTCTGTTGCGCAAATGCAAATCATAAAACCCTATATATGGTGGACTTGACCACCAAAACCACTACATCTAGTATTTATCTCATCAGTACGACACCCGATGTCCGACCGAATGAAGCCCGCAACAGGCTGCATCGACTTTATTTCCGGTCATCAGAACCGCATACAGAAGGAAATACGAATCATGCGCATTATTATTTACACTAAAGACAATTGTGTCCAGTGCACGGCGACCAAAAATGCGATGGACCGTCAGGGTCTCGCTTATCAGCTGATCAATCTCGACAGCCAGCCGGAGGCGATCGACAACCTGAAATCACTGGGTTATCGCCAGGTTCCGGTGGTGATGGCAGATAACGATCACTGGAGCGGTTTCCGTCCGGACAAGATCGCCACTCTGCGCACGCTTTCTGCCGTCGGGGGCTAATCGTATGTTCCCGCTGGTCTATTTTTCCAGCCAGTCGGAAAACACCCACCGGTTTGTGACGCGCCTCGGCCTGCCCGCCCGGCGCATCCCGCTTGATGCCCGCGAGCACCTGCATATCGACCAGCCCTATATTCTGGTGGTGCCCAGCTATGGCGGTGGCAGCAGTCGTGGTGCGGTACCCGGTCAGGTGATTCAGTTTCTTAATGATGAGGCGAACCGACGCGGTATTCGGGGCGTGATCGCGGCAGGCAACCGTAACTTCGGTGCCGGTTACTGCCTGGCGGGCAGCATCATTGCAAAAAAATGTCAGGTGCCCTGCCTCTACCGCTTCGAGCTGATGGGAACGCCTGACGATATTGCGAAAGTTAAAGCGGGAGTAACCCAATTTTGGCAACAACAGATACCCTCAACGGCGTGACGCTCGATTATCACGCCCTCAATGCCATGCTGAACCTCTATGACGCAGAGGGCCGCATCCAGTTCGATAAGGATCGCGAAGCGACACGGCAGTTCTATCTGCAGCATGTGCAGCCCAATACGGTTTCCTTCGCCAGCAACGCTGAGCGTTTACGCTATCTGGTGGCAGAGAGCTATTACGAAGCGGACATGCTGAACCAGTACGATTTTGATTTCCTGCTTGCGCTGCATGAGGTGGCCGAAAACTGGGGATTTGAGTTCAAAACCTTTCTTGGTGCCTGGAAGTACTACACCAGCTATACGCTGAAGACCTTTGACGGCAAACGCTATCTGGAAACCTTCGAGCAGCGTGCCTGCATGGTTGCGCTGACGCTGGCTCAGGGCGATGAAACGCTGGCGCGGGCGCTACTGGAAGAGATTCTCAGTGGCCGTTTCCAGCCCGCCACGCCGACTTTTCTGAACTGCGGCAAACAGCAGCGCGGTGAGCTGGTCTCCTGTTTCCTGCTGCGAATCGAAGACAATATGGAGTCGATTGGTCGTGCCGTAAACTCAGCACTGCAGCTGTCGAAACGGGGCGGCGGCGTCGCCTTTTTGTTGTCGAACCTGCGAGAATCCGGTGCGCCGATCAAACGCATCGAAAATCAGTCGTCGGGCATCATTCCGGTGATGAAAATGCTGGAAGATGCCTTCTCCTATGCAAATCAGCTTGGCGCACGTCAGGGCGCTGGCGCGGTGTGGCTCAATGCGCACCATCCCGATATCTTCCGCTTTCTGGATACCAAGCGCGAAAACGCCGACGAGAAGATCCGCATCAAAACGTTGTCGTTAGGCGTGGTAATCCCCGATATCACCTTCCAGCTGGCAAAAGAGAACAAACCGATGGCGCTGTTCTCGCCCTACGACGTGGAACGGATCTACGGCCAGGCCTTTGGTGATATCAGCATCAGCGAGAAGTATGACGAGATGCTGGCAGACGATCGCATCCGCAAAACCTATATTCAGCCACGTGACTTCTTCCAGACGCTGGCCGAGATTCAGTTTGAGTCGGGCTATCCCTACATCATGTATGAGGACAGCGTGAACCGCAGTAACCCGATTGCTGGTCGCATTAATATGAGCAACCTCTGCTCGGAGATTCTGCAGGTCAACAGCGCCAGCGAGTACAACGACGATCTCAGCTATCGCAGGATCGGCAAAGATATCTCCTGTAATCTTGGCTCACTGAATATTGCGCACGCCATGGATTCGCGCGATCTGGCGCGTACCGTGGATGTGGCGGTCCGCGCGCTGACCTCGGTGTCAATGATGAGCGAGATCGGCTCGGTACCTTCTGTTGCCGAAGGCAACCGCCGTTCGCACGCCATTGGCCTGGGACAGATGAACCTGCACGGCTATCTGGCGCGCGAAGGCATCGCCTACGGTTCGCCGGAAGCGCTGGACTTCACCAATCTCTACTTCTATTGCATCACTTACTATGCGCTGCGCACCTCTAATCAGCTGGCGCAGGAGCATCAGCAGACCTTCGACGGCTTTGCGAATTCGGACTACGCCAGCGGCGTTTACTTTGATAAGTATCTGCAGCGCGAGTGGCTGCCGCGTACTGAACGGGTAGCTCAACTGTTTGCCGATGCCGGACTGACGCTGCCAACTCAGGCGGACTGGCAGGCACTGCGTGATGCGGTGATGCAGTACGGGCTGTTTAATCAGAACCTGCAGGCTATCCCGCCGACCGGTTCGATCTCTTACATCAATCATGCCACCTCCAGCATCCATCCGATTGTCTCCCCTGTCGAGATCCGCAAAGAGGGCAAAACCGGCCGCGTCTACTATCCCGCGCCGTTTATGACCAATGAGAATCTGCACCTCTATCAGGATGCGTATCAGATTGGGCCGGAAGCGATTATTGATACCTACGCAGAAGCAACGCAGCACGTCGATCAGGGACTGTCGCTGACGCTGTTCTTCCGCGATGACGTCACCACCCGTGACATCAACAAAGCGCAGATTTACGCGTGGAAAAAAGGGATCAAAACGCTCTATTACATTCGACTGCGTCAGATGGCGCTTCAGGGCACGGAGGTTCAGGGCTGCGTTTCCTGCTCCCTGTAATAATAACGATGAAACTTAAACAGATTCAGGCCATTAACTGGAACCGCATTCAGGATGATAAAGATCTTGAGGTGTGGAACCGTCTTACCAGCAACTTCTGGCTGCCGGAAAAGGTGCCGCTCTCCAACGATCTGCCCGGCTGGCAGACGCTGGATAAACAGCAGCAGCAGCTGACCATCCGGGTCTTTACCGGCCTGACGCTGCTCGACACCATCCAGAACGTGATCGGCGCGCCGGGGCTAATGGAGGATGCGATTACCCCACACGAAGAAGCAGTGCTGTCGAATATCAGCTTTATGGAAGCGGTACATGCCCGCTCCTACAGTTCGATCTTCTCGACCCTGTGCAACACGCAGGATGTGGATGCCGCCTACCAGTGGAGCGAAGAGAATGCGCCGTTGCAGAACAAGGCGCGCATCATCCTGGAGCACTACCGGGCAGACGATCCGCTGAAGAAGAAGATCGCCAGCGTCTTCCTGGAGTCGTTTCTGTTCTATTCCGGCTTCTGGCTGCCGATGTACTGGTCAAGCCGGGGTAAGCTGACCAATACCGCAGACCTGATTCGCCTGATTATCCGCGATGAAGCAGTGCACGGTTACTACATCGGCTATAAATATCAGCAGGCGCTGGCCAGCGCTGACGATCTGCGTCGTGAAGAACTGCAGCAGTTCGCCTATGATCTGCTGCTGGCGCTGTATGAAAATGAAGTGGCTTACACCGAGGCGCTCTACGCCGATGTCGGCTGGGTGGACGAAGTGAAAACCTTCCTGCACTACAACGCCAATAAAGCACTGATGAATCTGGGCTACGAGGCGCTCTTCCCGGCAGAGCTGACGGCCGTCAATCCGGCCATTCTGTCGGCACTGTCACCCAACGCTGACGAGAACCACGACTTCTTCTCCGGATCAGGCTCCTCCTATGTGATGGGTAAAGCAGTCGAAACTGAAGACGAAGACTGGAATTTCTGATGGTCGGGCAGGTCATTCTGATTGTCAGGATGGCCTGCGACAGAGGATAAAGAGGCCGGCTCAGGGAGCATACGCCTTCCGCAAAGGCGCAAAACATGCCCTCTAAGGCGTGGCTCAGGGCGGGCGATTACGCACCACATGCCTGAAGTGCGCCCGTACCGGGCCAACGCGTTGCGTTGTTCAAAACGCTCCCGGCGTTTTTGTCCATGGCCCGCTATGCTTTGCTACAGGCGTATGCTCCCATCCCTTTAAACTTCTGAAGACGTTAAGCCCTGAGCCGTGAGTTGCCCCATTCTTCTTAGGGCGCACCTCCTCTACCGTTGTTTAAACCTCTCGTTATGACTGGTATGGCCTGTTAATAAACATGCGTGTGAAATAGTTTTTTGAGTTATTATTAACCTCAAATAATTATTAGCGACCGATGCTGTTTATGAATGCGACTCGCCAGGGTCTGACGCCTGCTTTAGTGGTCCTGATGTCGGTAGCAACCGGCCTCTGCGTAGCCAGTAACTATTACGTTCAGCCACTGCTTAATACTATCGCCCAACAGTTTGATCTCTCTGTTAGCCTCGCCGGGTTTATTGTCACCACGGCGCAACTCGGCTACGCCTGCGGTCTTCTGTTGCTGGTGCCGCTGGGCGATCGCTTTGAACGACGCAGCCTGATTGTGACGATGATCCTGCTGGCTGCGGCGGGCATGGTAATTATCGCCCTGTCGCACACGTTCCTCTTTTTACTGCTGGGCACGATCATGACCGGCCTGTTTTCGGTCGCCGCACAAATTCTGGTGCCGCTGGCCGCCACGCTGGCCGAGCCAGAGCGGCGCGGCAAAATCGTTGGGACGGTCATGAGCGGTCTGCTGCTGGGGATTCTGCTGGCACGCACCGTGGCAGGTGGCCTGGCGCAGCTCGGCGGCTGGCGCACGGTTTACTGGACCGCCAGTCTGCTGATGATTGTTATGGCGCTGGCGCTTTGGCGATCGTTGCCACGCGTAAAGCAGTCAATGGCCATGAGCTATCCGCAACTGCTGGCTTCCATCTTTCGTCTGTATGCAGGCAATCGGGTGATCCGCACACGCGCCTGGACCGGCTGTCTCTCCTTTGCCAATTTCAGCCTGCTCTGGACCTCAATGGCATTTCTGCTCTCCGGCGCGCCTTATCATTTTTCTGAGGGCAGGATTGGTTTGCTGGGATTAGTGGGTGCTGCGGGTGCGCTGGCCGCACGTCAGGCGGGTTCACTGGCCGACAAAGGTAAAGCGAAGCTGACCACCCGACTGGGCCTGCTGCTTATGCTGCTCTCCTGGGCCGCCATTGCGTGGGGTGCGGAGCAGCTTGTGCCGCTGATCGTCGGTATCCTGCTACTGGATCTGGCGGTGCAGGCCGTGCATATCACCAACCAGAGCGTGATTTATGCGCAGATGCCGGAGGCGCGAAACCGTCTGAATGCCGGTTACATGACCAGCTACTTTATCGGCGGCGCGGCGGGCTCGCTGCTCTCCGCTACCGCTTACCATCTTTGGGGCTGGTATGGCGTCTGTGGAGCTGGCGCGCTACTGACGCTGATTAATCTGCTGATTTGGGCAGGGGGATCGCGCTTTGAGCCGGAAAAAATCAACTGAAGGCTGTCCGGACAACGCATTGGTCTGGTCACAAATGGTTAGGTTTGTTATGGTTAGTAACAAACCTATTCACTTCAGTTATTTTTCCTCGCGATATTAATAAATTTGCCCCCTTTTTGATAACGTCCTGGCACTGCGGCTGCCGCCGGGCGTACGGGTTTTTGACCCAGGGCCAGGGACTGGCCTGGAATACCTTTGATGGTGCAGCGTGCGAGTCTGTCAGCGATCACTTGCTGAAAAGTGACTACGCTTAGCCTGTCACCATAGTTATTATACAAGTTGCAATTAGTGAGGTTTTTTTTAATGGAAAGTTCGTTTACTCCCATTGAGCAGATGCTAAACATCCGTGCCAATCGCCATAAGGATTTTCCGTTACAGGAAATTATTCTGACGCGTCTCTGTATGCATATGCAGGGTAAACTGCTGGACAACCGCAATAAGATGCTGAAAGCACAGGGTATTAATGAGACCCTGTTTATGGCGTTGATTACGCTGGATGCGCAGGAAAATCACAGCATTCAGCCCTCTGAGCTCAGTTCTGCCCTTGGCTCTTCACGCACCAATGCTACGCGCATTGCTGATGAGCTGGAGAAGCGCGGCTGGATTGAGCGTCGCGAAAGCGATCACGACCGTCGCTGCCTGCACCTGCATCTGACCGATAAAGGCATAGAATTCCTGCGTCAGCTGCTGCCACCTCAGCATCAGAGCCTGCAGTATCTTTGGTCGTCGCTGTCAGTCGATGAGAAGTCTCAGCTGGAAGGCATTACCCGTAAGTTGCTTAATCGTCTTGATAAAATGGATGAAGATCAGCTGATCGCCTCGCTGTCCCGCTAATAGCAACAAGTGCGACACAATCACCTGTCGAAATCGTTATCTTAATTTCCTTTTTAATCTGGCCAGCGCTCAGTCGCTGGCTTTTTCGACTCGGGCGCTGGCAGAAAAGGATTACTGCTGCCCGACTAAATGGAAAACGTGGAGAAAGTCATGAGTGCAACGGCAGAAGCACAAAGCCCGCAACCGTCAGCCAGTAAGAAAAGAAAGCGCAAAAGTGTGCTCATTGTGCTGGCGCTTATCTTTGTGCTGATTGGTATTGCCTGGGGCGCCTACTGGTTCCTGGTCCTGCGCCATTTTCAGGAGACTGATGACGCCTACGTTGCGGGCAATCAGGTGCAGGTGATGGCACAGGTCTCCGGTAGCGTGAATAAGGTCTGGTTTGAAGATACCGATTTCGTCAAAAAAGGCGATGTACTGGTTTCACTTGATAAGACCGATGCCGAGCAGGCGTTTGAAAAAGCCCAGACGGCTCTGGCTACCAGCGTGCGTCAGACGCATCAGCTGATGATCAATGGCAAACAGTATCAGGCCAGCATCACGCTGCAGCAGACCGCACTGGCACAGGCAGAGGCGGACCTGAAACGCCGTGAACCGTTAGGCGCAGCCAACCTGATTGGCCGTGAAGAGTTGCAGCACGCCCGTGACGCCGTTGCAACGGCTAAAGCGCAGCTGGACGTGGCCATTCAGCAATACAATGCCAATCAGGCGATGATCCTCAACACCTCGCTGGAAAATCAGCCTGCCGTGCAACAGAGCGCGGCTGAACTGCGTGACGCCTGGCTGGCGCTGCAGCGCACCGAAATCCGCAGCCCGATGGATGGCTTTGTCTCCCGTCGCAGCGTACAGGTCGGTTCGCAAATTTCTACCAGCACCCCGCTGCTCGCTGTCGTACCTGCCACCAATCTGTGGGTCGATGCGAATTTCAAAGAGACGCAGCTGGCTGGAGTCCGTATCGGTCAGCCTGCCACCGTGGTCGCCGATATCTACGGTGACGAAGTGGTTTATCAGGGTAAAGTGGTGGGTCTGGATATGGGCACCGGCAGCGCCTTCTCTTTGCTGCCAGCACAGAACGCCACTGGTAACTGGATTAAAGTGGTTCAGCGTCTGCCGGTCCGTATCGAACTGAATCAGGATGATATCGCCAGACATCCGCTGCGCATCGGCCTCTCCACGCTGGTCAAAATCGATACCACCAGCAAAGAGGGTAGCGCGCTTGCCACCAGCGCCCGTCAGCAGGCCGCTTACAGTAGTAATGCTCTGGCGATTGACCTTACGCCGGTCAATCAGCTGATCACCGATATCGTCCGCGCCAACGCCGGATGATGACGCGGAGGCTGTAATGGCACAAAAACCGCTTGAAGGGATGCCGCTGGTCCTGATGACCATTGCGCTGTCGCTGGCGACGTTCATGCAGGTGCTGGATTCGACCATCGCCAACGTGGCTATCCCCACCATTGCCGGTAACCTGGGAGCGTCGAACTCGCAGGGCACCTGGGTAATCACCTCGTTTGGCGTCGCCAATGCGATTTCGATCCCCCTGACCGGCTGGCTGGCAAAACGCATCGGTGAAGTGAAGCTGTTTACCTGGTCGACCATTCTGTTTGCTATCGCCTCCTGGGCGTGTGGCATGTCAGACAGCCTGGAGATGCTGATTTTCTTCCGCGTCATTCAGGGGATAGTCGCAGGTCCATTGATCCCGCTGTCGCAAAGCCTGCTGCTCAACAACTATCCGCCCGCTAAGCGCAGTGTTGCACTGTCGCTATGGGCGATGACGGTGATCGTGGCACCGATCTGCGGCCCGATATTGGGCGGCTGGATCAGCGATAACTATCACTGGGGCTGGATCTTCTTTATCAACGTGCCGATTGGTGTGGCAGTGGTGATACTGACGCTGCAAACCCTGCGTGGTCGGGAAACCAAAACCGAAATCCGGCGGATCGATATGGTCGGGCTGGTGCTGCTGGTCGTGGGGATCGGCTGTCTGCAGGTGATGCTGGACCGCGGGAAGGAGCTCGACTGGTTTAACTCGTCCGAAATTATCGTGTTGGGGGTCGTGGCTGTAATTGCGCTGTCCGTCCTGCTGGTGTGGGAGCTGACGGACGATCACCCGATCATTGACCTGTCGCTGTTTAAGTCGCGCAACTTCACCATCGGCTGCCTGTCGATCAGCCTGGCTTATATGCTCTACTTCGGCTCAATAGTTCTGTTGCCGCAGCTGCTGCAGGAGGTTTACGGGTATACCGCAACCTGGGCAGGGCTGGCGTCTGCGCCGGTAGGGATTTTGCCGGTGATCCTGTCGCCGATCATTGGTCGCTTCGCCCATAAGCTCGACATGCGGCGACTGGTTACGTTCAGCTTCATTATGTATGCCGTCTGCTTTTACTGGCGTGCTTATACGTTTGAACCGGGGATGGACTTTGGTGCCTCAGCCTGGCCACAGTTTATTCAGGGCTTTGCCGTGGCCTGCTTCTTTATGCCGCTGACCACCATTACGCTATCGGGACTGCCGCCGGAGCGCATGGCGGCTGCCTCCAGCCTGTCGAACTTTATGCGTACCTTTGCCGGCTCAGTGGGAACGTCGATTACCACCACCATGTGGACGAATCGCGAGTCGATGCATCATAGCTACCTGACGGAGTCGATTACCCCTTACAACACCAATTCGCAACAGATGTATAGCCAGCTGGAGAGCCTGGGGATGACACAGCAGCAGGCGTCAGCTTATATCGCGCAGCAGATTACCAATCAGGGACTGATTATTTCAGCGAATGAAATCTTCTGGGCGTCGGCGGGGGTCTTTTTGATTCTGCTGGTGCTGATCTGGTTTGCCCGCCCGCCGTTTGGCGCAGGCGGTGGTGGTGGTGGCGGTGGCGGTGGCGCGCACTGATGTCACACAGCAAAACGGGCCTTTCGGCCCGTTTTTTTATGCGTTCTGACGCCACCATTCGGCGAGCAGTACGCCGGTTGCGACCGAGACATTGAGGCTTTCCACGTTGCCGGTGCCGCCAATTGACAGGCTCATGTCGCCCTGCCTGAACGCTGTGTCAGAAAGACCTTCACGCTCCTGACCTAACACCAGCACCATTTTCTCCGGCAGCTGAGCCTGCGCCAGCGGCGTGCCCTGATGGCTGGAGGTGGTCACGATGGTGTAACCCGCTTTACGAAACGCTTCCAGACCTTCGCTGAAGGTTGCACCGCTGATGGCCTGCACATGCTCAGCGCCGCCTTCTGCAGTACGCACCGCTGCACCTGACTCCAGCAGAGAAGCATCATTGACCAGCAAACCTTTTACGCCAAAGTGCGCGCAGCTGCGCATAATCGCGCCGAGGTTATGCGGGTTGCTGACATCTTCCAGTGCCAGTACGCAATCTTTCGTATTCGCCTGGCTCAGCCATTCAGACACCGCCATGCCCATACGCTTTTTGATCAGGAAGCAGACGCCGCCATGATGCTCAGTACCTGACGCTTTGGTGATCTCAGCATCTTCTACCACGTGATAGGCTTTGCGGTTAGCCGCCAGCCAGCGCAGCGCTTCGCGAAAACGCGGTGTGACTTCCTGCACGAACCAGGCGCGAACAATCGCTTCCGGACGGCTCTGGAACAGCGCCTGACAGGCGTTCTCGCCATAGACGCGGGTCTCTTCATTACGCTGACGACGGATCTGCTCAGGATCGACGAAGCTCTTGCCGCTGATACCGCCGTGATCCGGCTTATCGTTCTCAGGCGATGACGCACGATCGGCAGAAGGCGCGCGTGACACGGTGCGCCACGGGGAGTCGCTGCTGCCATAAGCGCCACGGCTGTCATCACCACGATCGTTGCGGCGACCTGCGCCATCGTCTGAACGGCGTGGTGCGCCACGTCCGCCTTCATCACGACGCGGTGAACTGCTGCGACCGGTGTCGTCACTACGACGACCAGCGGAGCGACCGCCTTCCTGAGTGCGTTCAGTGCGCGGGCCAGATGAACGACGATTATCATCCTGGCGGGCAGCAGAGTGACCACCTTTGCCTGTGCGAGGATTCGGCGCGCGCGCGCTTTTATCGTCCTCGCCACGCACGTACATCACCTTAACTTTGCCGCTCTTGCCTTTATATTCGTCGTTCATCTCTTCCTCCCGCATTTAGAGCGCGCAGATTACCTGATGTGCTGGCGCTTAGCTATCAACTATTGAACCTATAGAGCAATCCAGATTGAGCGAAAATCCGCCCCCTTTCATAATGGACAACGATTACCAGACTGACACTTTTCAACATCAGAGGTTCCTATGAATACGGTATGCGCTTCCTGTCAGGCAACCAATCGCGTTCCTGACGAACGCCTTGCCGACGTGGCGAAATGTGGTCGCTGTGGAAATGAGCTGTTCGATGGCGAAGTGGTGAATGCCACCAGCGCCAACTTTGACAAATATCTGCAGGATGATTTGCCGGTGGTGATCGATTTCTGGGCGCCCTGGTGCAGCCCCTGCGTCAATTTTGCGCCAGTGTTTAAAGATGTCGCCAGTGAACGCAGCGGCAAGGTCCGCTTTATTAAAGTGAACACCGAAGCGGAACCAGCCCTGAGCGCCCGTTTCAATATTCGCAGTATCCCGACCATCATGCTGTTTAAAAACGGCGAGCGGGTCGACATGCTGAACGGCGCTATGCCCAAAGCGCCATTTAACGAATGGCTCGACGAATCACTTTAAACTTCAACGGCCAGCCAGTCTGGCCTTTTCCTTTTCATCTGCGCTTCGATTACACTGACGTTTTTCCTGCCCTGAATACTCATGTCTGATAATGCTGTTTTGCGCTTGCGCACCCAACGCCTGGCCCGCGCCACCCGTCCTTTCCTGGCGCGCGGAAATCGGGTCATTCGCTGCCAGGGCTGCCTGCTGCCAGAGGCCAACTGTCTCTGCAATCAGATTGTGCCGCAGTCTGCCCGTAGTCGCTTCTGCCTGGTGATGTTTGATACCGAGCCAATGAAGCCGAGTAACACTGGCCGTCTGATTGCCGATATTCTGCCGCATACCCAGGCATTTGGCTGGTCACGCACCGAGCCGGATCCGCTGCTGCTTGCGGCTGTGCGCAACCCTGAATATCAGCCGCTGGTGGTCTTCCCGGCCGCCTATGCCGATCCCGGTCGCGAAGTGCTGACAACGCCGCCCGCCAGCGGCAAGCCGCCGCTGTTTATTATGCTGGATGGCACCTGGACCGAAGCGCGCAAGATGTTTCGCAAAAGTCCCTGGCTCGACGCCCTGCCGGTAATGTCGCTGGATGTCAGCACGCCTTCGCGTTATACGCTGCGTGAGGCGCACGGCGAAGGTCAGCATTGCACCGCTGAAGTGGCGGCGGCGCTACTGGCACAGGCGGGCGATCGGCAGGCGGCAGAAGCGTTATCTCACCATTTCGATCAGTTCCGCGCGGCCTATCTGGCAGGAAAACCGCATCACCCCGGACAGGCTTAACCGTGTCCCTCTCCGGCTGGCAGGCGTGAGCCTGCTCTGACAGTTTTCAGGATCCGGATGTTCAGCCTGCGATCTGCCCGGAAGCGCGGCCAGCAAAAAGCGTTTACAATCACGCAAATCCCGATCTCTGGAGGGCGAGATGAGCCAACGCGGACTGGAAGCGCTGTTACGACCTAAGTCAATTGCGGTGATAGGTGCCTCGGTCACGCCCGGGCGTGCCGGCTACTTTATGATGCGTAACCTGCTGGCAGGCGGTTTTAGCGGGCCTGTACTGCCGGTCACGCCAAAATATAAAGCGGTCAGCGGCGTACTCGCCTGGCCCACCATCGACAGCTTACCTTTCGCGCCTGACCTGGCGGTGATCTGCACCCACTCAAAACGTAACCTCGAATTGCTGCAACAGCTCGGCGAGAAAGGTTGCAAGGCCTGTATTATTCTCTCTGCACCTGCCAGCCAGTCGGCTGAACTCAAAGCCTGCGCCAGCCAGTGGCAGATACGTCTGCTGGGGCCGAACAGTCTTGGCCTGCTGGCGCCCTGGCAGGGTCTCAATGCCAGCTTCTCGCCGGTGCCGATAGAGAAAGGCCGTATCGCATTTATCTCCCAGTCTGCCGCCGTATCGAATACCATTCTCGACTGGGCGCAGCAGCGTAACCTCGGTTTTTCGTGGTTTATCGCGCTGGGTGACAGCCTGGATACCGATGTTGATGACCTGCTCGACTTCCTGGCCCGCGACGGTAAAACAAGTGCCATCCTCCTTTATCTGGAGCACCTCAGTGACGCACGTCGCTTTGTTTCTGCCTCACGCAGCGCTTCCCGTAATAAACCGATTCTGGTGATCAAGAGTGGTCGCAGCCGTGAAGCGCAGGCGCTGCTGGGCACCCACAGTGGTCTGGATGCTGCCTGGGATGCGGCCATTCAGCGTGCCGGATTGCTGCGGGTACAGGATACCCATGAGCTGTTCTCCGCTGTTGAATCGCTAAGCCATATGCGGCCACTGCGCGGCGACAGGCTGATGATCATCAGTAATGGTGCGGCGCCCGCCGCGCTGGCGCTGGATGAGCTTTACGCCCGCAATGGGAAACTGGCGCAGCTCAGCGATGAAACGCGTCAGCAGCTTGAGGCTATTTTGCCTGCCGGTGCGGGTCGCGGTAATCCGCTGGATTTAAAAGATGACGCCACCGCTGAGCGCTACGCTGCCTGCACAGAGATCCTGCTCGACAGCCATGAACTTGATGCCTTAATGATCATTCATGCGCCAAGCGCGGTCGCGCCTGCGACTGAAACGGCCGCACATCTGATCGATACTGTGGCCCGCCACCCGCGCGGTAAGCTGGTGACGCTGCTGACCAACTGGAGCGGCGAGTTCTCTTCACAGGCTGCACGTCGTGCCTTTACGCAGGCGGGTATACCCACCTGGCGCACGCCGGAAGGCACCGTAACCGCCTTTATGCATCAGGTTGAGTACCGACGCAATCAGAAGCAGCTGCGCGAGACGCCTGCCCTGCCCGCTACACTGAACCAGGATAGTGCACATGCTCACCAGCTGCTGTCACAGGCGCTGGCGCGTGGCATTACCTCACTGGATACTCACGAAGTGCAGCCGGTGCTGCAGGCTTATGGGCTGGCCACGCTGCCAACCTGGATCGCCAGTGACAGCGCGGCAGCGGTAACCATTGCCGGCCAGATTGGCTATCCGGTGGCGCTAAAGCTGCGTTCACCCGATATCGCCCATAAATCAGAGGTTCAGGGTGTGATGCTCTACCTGCGTAATGCCAGTGAAGTGGAGCATGCCGCCGAAGCCATTTTTGATCGGGTAAAGCAGACGCTGCCGCAGGCGCGTATAGAGGGACTGCTGGTTCAGAGCATGGCCAGCCGGGCGGGCGCGCAGGAATTGCGGGTCGTGGTCGAACAGGATGCACTGTTTGGCCCAATCATTATGCTGGGTGAAGGCGGGGTGGAATGGCAGGCTGATAAACAGGCTGCCGTTGCCCTGCCCCCACTGAATATGACGCTGGCACGCTATCTGGTCATTCAGGCTATTAAGAGCGGAAAAATCCGCAGCCGCAGCGCCCTGAATCCGCTGGATATCTCTGGTTTAAGCCAGCTGCTGGTGCAGGTCTCTGATCTGGTAGTGGATTGCCCGGAGATCCAGCGACTGGATATTCATCCGCTGCTGGCGGCAGGCAATGATTTTACCCTGCTGGATGTCACCCTGACGCTGGCTCCGTTCCACGGCGATAACGAAGCAAGGCTGGCCATTCGCCCTTATCCGCAGCATCTGGAAGAACAGGTAGAGTTAAAAGATGGGCAATTCTGCCTGTTCCGTCCAATCCTGCCAGAGGATGAACCATTATTGCGCGATTTTATCAGCCAGGTGACCAAAGAGGATCTTTACTACCGCTACTTCAGTGAGATCAATGAGTTCACGCATGATGACCTCGCCAATATGACTCAGATCGATTATGACCGCGAGATGGCGATTGTGGCGGTCCGTCAGCATCAGGAACGTCATGAGATCATTGGTGTCACTCGCGCGATCTCTGACGCCGATAACATCGATGCGGAGTTTTCAGTGCTGGTCCGTTCTGACCTGAAAGGGTTAGGCATGGGCCGTCGTCTGCTGGAAAAGATGATCCGCTACACCCGACATCACGGCTTGCAACAATTGAACGGTATCACCATGCCCCATAACCGCGGCATGATTACCCTGGCCCGAAAACTCAATTTTCATGTTGATATTCAACTGGATGACGGTATCGTCAGCCTGAAATTGTCTTTACAGAATGAGATCAACTAACCTTGTACAGAAAGGTAAAAAACGTTCGAATCGACGGAGTTGATGTTATTATTTATGGTTATAACCCTGATTTGATGGCAAAAGGCCATGCAATGAACAGAGAAGAAGTGCACTGTGATGTTGTCTAAATTTAAACGTAATAAACACCAACAACACCTCGCAGAGCTGCCGAAACTGTCACAATCCGTTGCGGATATGTCGACACTTTACTCGCCTGCCGAATTTCGTCAGACGTTGCTGGAGAAGATTGCGGCAGCGCAGACCCGCATCTGTATCGTTGCGCTCTATCTGGAAAACGATGACGCCGGGCGCGCCGTTATGGATGCGCTTTATCATGCGAAGCAGGCGAGACCGGAGCTGGATATCTCGATTCTGGTAGACTGGCATCGTGCGCAGCGTGGCCGAATTGGCGCAGCACGAGGCGTAACCAATGCCGACTGGTATTGCGAAATGGCGACGCGTTATGCCGATATTGCCATCCCGGTTTATGGTATCCCGGTCAATACCCGTGAAGCCCTGGGTGTACTCCATCTTAAAGGTTTCATCATAGATGATACGCTGCTCTACAGCGGCGCCAGCATCAATGATGTTTACCTGCATCAGCATGACAAGTATCGTTATGATCGCTACCAGGTTATCCGCAATTCGCAGCTGACCGATACCATGTATGACTGGATCACGCTCAATCTGAAGCCAGCAGAAGCGGTTAACCGGCTCGATTTCGCTGAGCGCCCTTCCAGCCCCGAAATTAAAAATGAGACGCGCCAGTTCCGTCAGGATCTGCGTGGCTTCAATTATCAGTTTGAAGGGAATGCCGGCAACGATGAACTGGCAGTTACACCGCTGGTCGGTCTGGGTAAGCATAGCCTGCTCAATAAAACCATTTTCCATCTGATGCCGTGTGCAGAACAGAAGCTGATTATCTGTACCCCCTACTTCAACATGCCCGCCTTGCTGGTACGTAATATCATTCATCTTCTGCGCCAGGGAAAGCAGGTTGAGATCATCGTCGGCGATAAAACAGCCAATGACTTCTATATTGCGCCTGATCAGCCGTTCAAAATCATAGGCGCGCTGCCTTACCTGTATGAAATCAATCTGCGTCGCTTTATGAGCCGTTTGCACTACTACGTTACGACCGATCAGCTGGTCGTGAGACTGTGGAAGGATGGCGAGAACAGTTATCACCTTAAAGGAATGTGGGTTGATGACGAATGGCAGCTGATTACCGGTAATAACCTCAATCCACGTGCCTGGCGGCTCGATCTGGAAAATGCCGTGCTGATCCACGATCCTCATCAGGAGTTAGCGGCTCAGCGTGAGAAGGAATTGACGTTAATCCGGCAGAACACGACGGTAGTGACGCATTTCCGTGAGCTAGAGAGTATTGCTGATTACCCGGCCAAGGTGCGCAAGCTCATTCGCCGTCTGCGCCGGATACGTATCGATCGCCTGATCAGCCGGATTCTTTAATCACTGCGGTCAATAAGGCATCCATTATGCGAAGTGTGCTGCTTGCTGTGCTGTTGTTTCGTTAAGTTCTGGGGCGGGAAAAGAGCTGTATGACAGCCGCCCGAATGGCAGCGGCTGGAGCTGGAAAGATTTCGCTGGGATGCCGCCGGTGCAGCCAGCGGCATTGCTCTCTGGAATCTGAGCCAGTAGCTATTTTAAAGCTTAATCCCCTTACCACGCTTGTGCAGCAACAGCGACACCAGAAACGCCACCGCGCCCATCGCAGAGACATACCAGAAGAAGGTAGTCTCGATCCCCTGCTTCTTCATCAGCAACGCTACATACTCTGCCGAACCCCCGAAGATCGCATTCGCGACGGCGTAGGAGAGCCCGACACCCAGTGCACGCACCTGTGGCGGGAACATTTCGGCTTTAAGAATGCCGCTGATGGCCGTGTAGAAGCTGGTGATCAGCAAGGCCAGCATAATCAACAGGAAAGCCACGCCGGGACTTTGCACGTTTTGCAGCAGGGTCAGAATTGGCACCGTACAGATCGCCGCAGCTGCGCCAAAGATCATCATCGAAGTGCGACGACCAATTTTATCTGACAGCGCACCGATAATTGGCTGAATCAGCATAAAGACCAGCAGCGCACCGGTCATCAGCCCGCTGGCTGTTTTAGGATCCATACCCGACGTGTTAACCAGATACTTCTGCATGTAGGTGGTGAAGGTGTAAAAACTCAGGGAACCGCCCGCGGTAAAACCCAGCACCATCAGGAAAGGACGGGTATGATTGCGCAGCAATCCGATTACGCTTCCCGCATCGCGATGTTCCCGGCTGGTCTTGTCTGACGTTTCTTCCAGAGAGCGCCGTAGCCACAATGCGACAACCGCGAGCAGTGCGCCGAGGAAGAACGGAATTCGCCAGCCCCAGCTGCGCAGTTCTGCATCAGTAAGCAGGAATTGTAGCACCACTACGGTCAGTACCGCCGCTAACTGACCACCAATCAGCGTGACATACTGGAATGAGGCGTAGAATCCTTTGCGTCCTTCCAAAGCCACTTCGCTCATGTAGGTTGCGCTGGTCCCATATTCCCCACCTACCGATAATCCCTGAAACATACGCGCCAGCAGCAGAATGACGGGAGCCGCCACGCCGATCGTTGCGTAACCCGGCAGGCAGGCGATGACCAGTGACCCGAAACACATCATGCAGACCGAAACCAGCATCGAATTTTTTCGGCCATGTTTGTCACCGATATAGCCGAACAGCCAGCCACCAATCGGACGCATCAAAAATCCTGCCGCAAAAACGCCCGCCGTCTGCAACAACTGCGTGGTGGTATCTCCCTGCGGGAAGAATATGTGCGCAAAGTAGAGCGAGAAGAATGAATAGACATAGAAGTCGAACCACTCGACCAGGTTGCCCGATGACGCGCCAACAATAGCCCAGATGCGTTTCCTGGTATCATCCGGCTGAATTTTATTATTTGTTGTTGTCATGCCTTACCTCTGTTCCTTGCTGATCAACAGCGTTTAAAGGATTGAGTAAAGCATTTAAGTCTACCAGAGGTAAAGGCGGGGTAATCTGAGATGAATATTGTGAGCCATATCGCCAATTATCGAAAAATCAGCGGGTTGCTGGCGATGCCGTAAGACCATATGAGGTGATGAGGGTTGCAGAAAGTGGGTTTGTGGTCAATGTTTCTGCTCAAAAGAGCAAAATTCAGACGTAAAAAAGCCCCGCACTGCGTGCGAGGCTTCTTCACTTATTTGATGCCTGGCAGTTCCCTACTCTCGCATGGGGAGGCCCCACACTACCATCGGCGCTACGGCGTTTCACTTCTGAGTTCGGCATGGGGTCAGGTGGGACCACCGCGCTAAAGCCGCCAGGCAAATTCTGTCTCCGCGCCGCCCCTCAGGGCCGCGCAGAATATCCGGAATAAGCTGAAAATCGTGTCTCTCAAAAACGCCTCTGGCGTTGTAAGGTTAAGCCTCACGGGTCATTAGTACCGGTTAGCTCAACGCATCGCTGCGCTTACACACCCGGCCTATCAACGTCGTAGTCTTCAACGTCCCTTCAGGACTCTCAAGGAGTCAGGGAGAACTCATCTCGGGGCAAGTTTCGTGCTTAGATGCTTTCAGCACTTATCTTTTCCGCACTTAGCTACCGGGCAGTGCCATTGGCATGACAACCCGAACACCAGTGGTGCGTTCACTCCGGTCCTCTCGTACTAGGAGCAACCCCCCTCAATTCTCCAGCGCCCACGGCAGATAGGGACCGAACTGTCTCACGACGTTCTAAACCCAGCTCGCGTACCACTTTAAACGGCGAACAGCCGTACCCTTGGGACCTACTTCAGCCCCAGGATGTGATGAGCCGACATCGAGGTGCCAAACACCGCCGTCGATATGAACTCTTGGGCGGTATCAGCCTGTTATCCCCGGAGTACCTTTTATCCGTTGAGCGATGGCCCTTCCATTCAGAACCACCGGATCACTATGACCTGCTTTCGCACCTGCTCGAGCCGTCACTCTCGCAGTCAAGCCAGCTTATGCCATTGCACTAACCTCACGATGTCCGACCGTGATTAGCTGACCTTCGTGCTCCTCCGTTACTCTTTAGGAGGAGACCGCCCCAGTCAAACTACCCACCAGACACTGTCCGCAGCCCGGATAACGGGCCTACGTTAGAACATCAAACATTAAAGGGTGGTATTTCAAGGTTGGCTCCACGCAGACTGGCGTCCGCGCTTCAAAGCCTCCCACCTATCCTACACATCAAGGCTCAATGTTCAGTGTCAAGCTGTAGTAAAGGTTCACGGGGTCTTTCCGTCTTGCCGCGGGTACACTGCATCTTCACAGCGAGTTCAATTTCACTGAGTCTCGGGTGGAGACAGCCTGGCCATCATTACGCCATTCGTGCAGGTCGGAACTTACCCGACAAGGAATTTCGCTACCTTAGGACCGTTATAGTTACGGCCGCCGTTTACCGGGGCTTCGATCAAGAGCTTCTCCTTGCGGATAACCCCATCAATTAACCTTCCGGCACCGGGCAGGCGTCACACCGTATACGTCCACTTTCGTGTTTGCACAGTGCTGTGTTTTTAATAAACAGTTGCAGCCAGCTGGTATCTTCGACTGGCTTCGGCTCGGGGAGTAAATCCCTCCACCTACGCGCCAGCGTGCCTTCTCCCGAAGTTACGGCACCATTTTGCCTAGTTCCTTCACCCGAGTTCTCTCAAGCGCCTTGGTATTCTCTACCTGACCACCTGTGTCGGTTTGGGGTACGATTCTGTGTTACCTGATGCTTAGAGGCTTTTCCTGGAAGCTGGGCATTTATCACTTCAGCACCGTAGTGCCTCGTCGTCACGCCTCAGCGTTAATAAGGGACCGGATTTACCTGGACCCTCCGCCTACACGCTTAAACCGGGACAACCGTCGCCCGGCTGATATAGCCTTCTCCGTCCCCCCTTCGCAGTAACACCGAGTACAGGAATATTAACCTGTTTCCCATCGACTACGCCTTTCGGCCTCGCCTTAGGGGTCGACTCACCCTGCTCCGATTAACGTTGAACAGGAACCCTTGGTCTTCCGGCGAGCGGGCTTTTCACCCGCTTTATCGTTACTTATGTCAGCATTCGCACTTCTGATACCTCCAGCATGCCTCACAGCACACCTTCGACGGCTTACAGAACGCTCCCCTACCCAACAACACATAGTGTCGCTGCCGCAGCTTCGGTGCATGGTTTAGCCCCGTTACATCTTCCGCGCAGGCCGACTCGACCAGTGAGCTATTACGCTTTCTTTAAATGATGGCTGCTTCTAAGCCAACATCCTGGCTGTCTGTGCCTTCCCACATCGTTTCCCACTTAACCATGACTTTGGGACCTTAGCTGGCGGTCTGGGTTGTTTCCCTCTTCACGACGGACGTTAGCACCCGCCGTGTGTCTCCCGTGATAACATTCTCCGGTATTCGCAGTTTGCATCGGGTTGGTAAGCCGGGATGGCCCCCTAGCCGAAACAGTGCTCTACCCCCGGAGATGAGTTCACGAGGCGCTACCTAAATAGCTTTCGGGGAGAACCAGCTATCTCCCGGTTTGATTGGCCTTTCACCCCCAGCCACAGGTCATCCGCTAATTTTTCAACATTAGTCGGTTCGGTCCTCCAGTTAGTGTTACCCAACCTTCAACCTGCCCATGGCTAGATCACCGGGTTTCGGGTCTATACCCTGCAACTTAACGCCCAGTTAAGACTCGGTTTCCCTGCGGCTCCCCTATACGGTTAACCTTGCTACAGAATATAAGTCGCTGACCCATTATACAAAAGGTACGCAGTCACCCCCGTAAAGAGGGCTCCCACTGCTTGTACGTACACGGTTTCAGGTTCTGTTTCACTCCCCTCGCCGGGGTTCTTTTCGCCTTTCCCTCACGGTACTGGTTCACTATCGGTCAGTCAGGAGTATTTAGCCTTGGAGGATGGTCCCCCCATATTCAGACAGGATACCACGTGTCCCGCCTTACTCATCGAGCTCACAGCGCGTGTGCTTTTGTGTACGGGAGTATCACCCTGTACCCTGCGACTTTCCAGACGCTTCCACTAACACACATGCTGATTCAGGCTCTGGGCTGCTCCCCGTTCGCTCGCCGCTACTGGGGGAATCTCGGTTGATTTCTTTTCCTCGGGGTACTTAGATGTTTCAGTTCCCCCGGTTCGCCTTGCAGCACTATGTATTCATGCTGCAATGATGCACAGAGTGCACCGGGTTTCCCCATTCGGACATCGACGGCTGTAGCGGTTCATATCACCTTACCGTCGCTTTACGCAGATTAGCACGTCCTTCATCGCCTCTGACTGCCTGGGCATCCACCGTGTACGCTTAGTCGCTTAACCTCACAACCCACAGGCGTTTTGCAACGCTGCAGACTGCAAGCATTTGAGAGACTCGAACGTGCCGCATTTTTCATTCTTATTACGGAGAATGAAAGCGACACGTCGTTTCAATTTTCAGCTTGTTCCGGATTGTTAAAGAGCAAATATCTCAAACGCGACCCGGCTGCTTACGCAGCCAGAACGGCTTTGAGATACTGTATGGAGACATCTTTCACCTGTCACCAAGCAGGTGGCGTCCCCTAGGGGATTCGAACCCCTGTTGCCGCCGTGAAAGGGCGGAGTCCTAACCGCTAGACGAAGGGGACACGATAGTGTCACGACTTCGCAGCCGTCCTGCTCATTACTTTTTTATCAGACAATCTGTGTGGACACTGCGCGGGAAGGTATCTTCAGGTAAGGAGGTGATCCAACCGCAGGTTCCCCTACGGTTACCTTGTTACGACTTCACCCCAGTCATGAATCACAAAGTGGTAAGCGCCCTCCCGAAGGTTAAGCTACCTACTTCTTTTGCAACCCACTCCCATGGTGTGACGGGCGGTGTGTACAAGGCCCGGGAACGTATTCACCGTGGCATTCTGATCCACGATTACTAGCGATTCCGACTTCACGGAGTCGAGTTGCAGACTCCGATCCGGACTACGACGCACTTTGTGAGGTCCGCTTGCTCTCGCGAGGTCGCTTCTCTTTGTATGCGCCATTGTAGCACGTGTGTAGCCCTACTCGTAAGGGCCATGATGACTTGACGTCATCCCCACCTTCCTCCGGTTTATCACCGGCAGTCTCCTTTGAGTTCCCGACCGAATCGCTGGCAACAAAGGATAAGGGTTGCGCTCGTTGCGGGACTTAACCCAACATTTCACAACACGAGCTGACGACAGCCATGCAGCACCTGTCTCACGGTTCCCGAAGGCACTGAGGCATCTCTGCCAGATTCCGTGGATGTCAAGAGTAGGTAAGGTTCTTCGCGTTGCATCGAATTAAACCACATGCTCCACCGCTTGTGCGGGCCCCCGTCAATTCATTTGAGTTTTAACCTTGCGGCCGTACTCCCCAGGCGGTCGACTTAACGCGTTAGCTCCGGAAGCCACTCCTCAAGGGAACAACCTCCAAGTCGACATCGTTTACGGCGTGGACTACCAGGGTATCTAATCCTGTTTGCTCCCCACGCTTTCGCACCTGAGCGTCAGTCTTTGTCCAGGGGGCCGCCTTCGCCACCGGTATTCCTCCAGATCTCTACGCATTTCACCGCTACACCTGGAATTCTACCCCCCTCTACAAGACTCAAGCCTGCCAGTTTCAAATGCAGTTCCCAGGTTAAGCCCGGGGATTTCACATCTGACTTAACAGACCGCCTGCGTGCGCTTTACGCCCAGTAATTCCGATTAACGCTTGCACCCTCCGTATTACCGCGGCTGCTGGCACGGAGTTAGCCGGTGCTTCTTCTGCGGGTAACGTCAATCGGCGCGGTTATTAACCGCACCGCCTTCCTCCCCGCTGAAAGTACTTTACAACCCGAAGGCCTTCTTCATACACGCGGCATGGCTGCATCAGGCTTGCGCCCATTGTGCAATATTCCCCACTGCTGCCTCCCGTAGGAGTCTGGACCGTGTCTCAGTTCCAGTGTGGCTGGTCATCCTCTCAGACCAGCTAGGGATCGTCGCCTAGGTGGGCCATTACCCCGCCTACTAGCTAATCCCATCTGGGTTCATCCGATAGTGAGAGGCCCGAAGGTCCCCCTCTTTGGTCTTGCGACGTTATGCGGTATTAGCCACCGTTTCCAGTGGTTATCCCCCTCTATCGGGCAGATCCCCAGACATTACTCACCCGTCCGCCACTCGTCACCCGAGAGCAAGCTCTCTGTGCTACCGTCCGACTTGCATGTGTTAGGCCTGCCGCCAGCGTTCAATCTGAGCCATGATCAAACTCTTCAATTTAAGTTTGATTTGCTGCAACAAGTGCAGCGATGCTCATCTGTAAAACGTCATAATGAATTTCATTATGTGTTCACTCGTGAGGCTTTGATACTTTTGTGCGTCCAAAGACGCTGATATCAATCCTGCGAGTGCCCACACAGATTGTCTGATAAATTTTTAAAGAGCAGTGCGAACAGTGCGTTAGCGTCCTGTCGCGAGGTGGCGTATATTACGCTTTCCCCCTGCAGAGTCAACCTCTATTTCAGAAGTTTTTCTCCGGCGGCGCAGTCTCCTGTGCCTCTCAACCCGTTTCCCGTTTCCGGTTTGCCGTGTCAGTGGAGGCGCATTATAGGGAACGGCTGAGATAGCGCAAGTGCAAATCACAACTTTTTTACTGACCGTTCAATTTGCGCTCAAAAGGAGTAATAAATAAGCAAAAACCCCTCAAAAGGGCAAAAAAAACGGGCCAGAGGCCCGTTTTTCAACTCGCACCCTTACTGATGTGCAGTTATGACGTCGTTTACAACATCCATTTCGATGGTTTTACCCGGCACCAGCGAACCTGCAAGGATCTGCTGAGCCAGCGGGTTCTCAATCTGCTGCTGTATCGCCCGTTTCAGCGGACGCGCACCATAGACCGGGTCATACCCGTTCTCCGCCAGCAGTTTGATCGCATCATCGGAGATGTGCAGCTGATAGCCACGTTCATCCAGACGTTTGTACAACCGCTGCAGCTGAATCTGCGCAATAGAAGCAATGTGTTTCTCAGCCAGCGGATGGAACACCACCACCTCATCGATACGGTTGACGAATTCCGGACGGAAATGCTGTCCGACCACACCCATAACAATATCTTTCATTTCCGGATAGCTGAGATTGCCGAACCGTTCCTGGATTAAATCCGATCCCAGGTTAGAGGTCATGATCACCACGCTGTTACGGAAATCGACCGTACGACCCTGCCCATCCGTCAGACGCCCATCATCCAGCACCTGCAGCAGAATGTTGAAGACATCAGGATGCGCCTTCTCGACTTCATCCAGCAGGATTACCGAATAAGGACGACGACGTACAGCTTCGGTCAGATAACCGCCCTCTTCATAGCCGACATAACCCGGAGGTGCGCCCACCAGCCGCGACACTGAATGTTTTTCCATAAATTCGGACATGTCGATACGAACCATCGCATCGTCACTGTCGAACAGGAAGTTAGCCAGCGACTTACACAGTTCGGTCTTACCTACCCCGGTAGGGCCCAGGAACAGGAAGGAACCAATAGGCCGGTTAGGATCTGACAGGCCAGCACGACTACGGCGAATCGCATTTGATACTGCTTCAACCGCTTCATCCTGTCCGATGACCCGGCCATGAAGATCCTGCTCCATGCGCAGTAACTTATCGCGCTCACCTTCCATCATTCGCGCCACCGGAATCCCGGTCCAGCGCGCCAGCACATCGGCAATCTCCACATCGGTTACCCGGTTGCGCAGTAACTTCATGGTTTTGCCTTCCGCCTGAGTCGCTGCGGCCAGCTGTTTTTCCAGTTCAGGAATTTTACCGTACTGCAGTTCTGACATCTGCGCGAGATCGCCCTGACGACGAGCCTGCTCTAAGTTCAGACGCGCCTGCTCAAGTTCAGCTTTAATATTCTGCGTGCCGGACAGCGAGGCTTTTTCAGTCTTCCACTCATCTTCCAGCTCGGCGTATTCGCGCTCTTTCTGGTTCAGCTCAGTTTCCAGCATCTCCAGACGTTTGATACTGGCATCATCCGCCTCTTTCTTCAGCGCCTGCTGCTCCAGCTTCAGCTGAATAATACGGCGCTCAAGGCGATCCAGTGACTCCGGCTTCGAGTCCATCTGCATACGAATGCTGGAAGCTGCCTCATCGATCAGGTCAATCGCTTTGTCCGGCAGCTGGCGGTCCGCAATGTAACGATGAGAAAGCGTTGCTGCTGCGACAATCGCCGGGTCAGTGATCTGCACATGGTGATGCAGCTCATAACGCTCTTTCAGACCACGCAGAATGGCGATGGTATCTTCCACAGTCGGCTCAGCCACAAAGACTTTCTGGAAACGACGCTCCAGCGCGGCATCTTTTTCAATGTACTGGCGATACTCATCAAGCGTAGTGGCACCTACGCAGTGCAGTTCACCACGCGCCAGCGCTGGCTTGAGCATGTTACCGGCATCCATCGCACCGTCCGCTTTACCGGCTCCCACCATGGTGTGCAGCTCGTCTATAAACAGAATGACGTTGCCTTCCTGTTTCGACAGGTCACTCAGTACGCCTTTCAGACGCTCTTCGAATTCACCACGATATTTCGCCCCGGCCACCAGCGCCCCCATATCCAGCGCCAGTACCCGGCGGCCTTTCAGGCCTTCAGGGACTTCACCGTTAATGATGCGCTGCGCCAGCCCTTCAACAATCGCGGTTTTACCCACGCCAGGCTCACCAATCAGCACCGGGTTATTTTTGGTTCGGCGCTGCAGAACCTGGATAGTGCGACGAATCTCTTCATCACGACCAATCACCGGATCGAGTTTGCCCTTCTCGGCTCGCTCGGTCAGGTCAATGGTGTATTTTTTTAATGCCTGGCGCTGATCTTCAGCCCCCTGATCGTTCACGTTGTCTCCTCCCCGCATCTGTTCAATCGCACTGGTGATTTTTTCGCGCGTTGCGCCCGCGGCTTTAAGCAGATCGGCCAGTGCACCACGTGATTCAAGGGCGGCCAGAACAAATAATTCGGATGAAATGAAGTTATCATTGCGCTTCTGCGCCAGCTTGTCGCACAGGTTTAATACCCGTACGAGGTCAGATGAGGGTTGTACATCCCCTTCGCTGCCTTCAACTTGTGGCAGGCGATCGATGGCCTCCTCAATGTGAGCGCGAAAAGGCGTAACGTTGACACCCGCAGAAGTCAGTAAAGGTGAAACCGATCCGCCTTCCTGTTTGAGCAACGCGCTCATCAGGTGCAGAGGTTCAATGAATTGGTTGTCGTGTCCCAGAGCCAGGGACTGCGCGTCGGCGAGAGCCAGCTGAAATTTGTTAGTAAGACGATCCAGACGCATAATTCCTCCCATTACAGGTCAAAATGCTACTGGAGATTAAATGAGGTCATCCCTCAAATTTTCAAGGTTAATGACCTGAGATTTGAGTAAAAAACACGCTAACTGGACCGTCTTATGGCGTAAGGTTATAACAGCCAGATCAAAGTTGCCATACGCCCGGTGATCCCATCGCGACGGAAGGAAAAGAAATCGTCGCGCTGGGTGAAGGTACAACGGCTGTCGGCACTGATTGATTTCACGCCCGCTGCCTGCAGTCGCATACGCGCCAGCAGCCAGATATCAGCGTAAAATTTGCCGCCTGAAGGACGGAAAGCCTGCACGGCGCGAGGATCCTGAGCCATAAAGGCCTCACGTACTTCTGCACCAACTTCAAATGCATCCGGCCCGATTGCCGGACCCAGCCAGGCATGGATCTGATCCGATGGCGAACGAAACTGCGCCAGCGTATTTTCCAGTACACTCGCACAAAGTCCGCGCCAGCCTGCATGTGCCGCCGCCACTTCCGTCCCATCCTGCGAACAGAACAGGACCGGGAGGCAGTCAGCGGTCATGATGGCGCAGACGACGCCAGGCTGATCGGTGATACAGGCATCGGCACACAATGGCGTACTTGCTCCTGCAGCCAGACGCACAACTTCAGTGCCATGAACCTGATCCAGCCACTGCGGCATCGCAGGCAAGCCCGCCTCTTCCATCAGCAACTGCCGGTTACGCGTTACCGTATCCGGATTATCCCCCACGTGCCCGCCGAGATTCAGTGCATCCCAGGGCGATGTACTGATGCCGCCCTGTCGCTGCGTCGAGCAGGCCCGAACGCGTGACGGAGCAGGCCATTGAGGCGTAATCAGATTCATCACCAGTTCATCTGGTCTTTGAATTCTTCGGTGTCTGCTTTTAACGCCGCGATCAGATCAACCATATCCTGTGGAAGCGCCGCATGGAATTCCATTTCAATCCCGCTGATAGGATGATACAGACGCAGCATGGTGGCGTGCAGTGCCTGACGATCGAAACCGCGCAGCGTAGTGATAAATGCCTCTGATGCGCCTTTTGGCGGACGCGGACGGCCCCCATAAAGCGGATCGCCCACCAGCGGATGGCTGATGTGAGACATATGCACACGGATCTGGTGAGTACGACCGGTTTCCAGACGCAGGCGAAGACGGGTATGCGCGCGGAAGTGCTCCATGATGCGGTAATGCGTCACCGCCGGCTTACCCATCGGGTGAACCGCCATGTGGGTGCGTTTGGTTGAGTGACGGCTGATAGGCTGCTCAACAGTACCGCCCGCCGTCATATTACCAATCGCAACCGCTTCATATTCACGGGTGATTTCGCGACGTTGCAGCGAGTCCACCAGATGCGTCTGAGCCGGTACAGTTTTCGCAACCACCATTAAACCGGTGGTGTCTTTATCCAGGCGGTGTACGATGCCCGCACGCGGCACATCCATAATCGCTGGATAGTGATGCAGTAAGGCGTTGAGTACCGTACCATCCGGGTTACCGGCGCCAGGGTGAACCACAAAGTCGCGTGGTTTGTTGATGACGATGATGTCCTCATCTTCATAAACGATGTCGAGTGGCAGATTTTGCGGTTCCCAGCGCTGTGCCTCTTCGATCTCAGCGTCAATCGCGACCAGCTCGCCGCCCAGCACTTTTTCTTTAGGTGTATCGACCATGACGCCGTTTACTGTCACGCGACGGTCGAGGATCCACTCTTTTATGCGGGAACGTGAATAATCAGGGAACAATTCCGCCAAAGTCTGATCTAAGCGTTGTCCGAGTTGTGATTCGGATACCGTTGCGGTGAGTTGAACTTGTTGTGCCATATACAGCTTCTTCGTTAACGTTGGGTTTTCACGGCGATGCCGTTTAATATAATGTGCTATCGTACCTGGTCATTACCGGGAGCTATACGGACAGCTTCCGCCATAACATTTGAGGATAATCACTTCGTCATGACGCGTATGAAACATCTGGTGGCTGCTGCCACACTGAGCCTGGCACTTGTTGGTTGTTCCGGCTCAAATGACGCGGTACCGGACAGCCCGCCTTCTGAAATCTATGCTACAGCGCAGCAAAAGCTGCAGGACGGTAACTTTAAAGCTGCGATTAAGCAACTGGAAGCGCTGGATAATCGTTATCCGTTCGGTCCTTATTCGCAGCAGGTGCAGCTGGATTTAATCTACGCGTACTATAAAAATGCCGATCTGCCCCTGGCACAGGCTGCCATTGCCCGCTTTATGCGTCTTAACCCCACACATCCGAACATTGACTATGTCATCTATATGAAAGGTCTGACGGATATGGCGCTGGATGACTCAGCACTGCAGGGCTTCTTTGGTATTGATCGTTCTGACCGCGATCCGACGCACGCTCGTGATGCCTTCCGCGACTTCTCACAACTGCTGCGCAGTTACCCGAACAGCCAGTATGCGGCTGATGCTCAGAAACGTCTGGTCTATCTGAAAGACCGCCTGGCGAAATATGAGCTGTCAGTGGCGCAATTCTATACTAAGCGCGAGGCGTATGTCGCGGTTGTTAACCGTGTCGAAGGTATGATGCGCGATTATCCGGATACTCAGGCAACACACGATGCACTGCCGCTGATGGAAAATGCTTACCGCAATCTGCAACTGAACGCTGAAGCAGACAAAGTGGCGAAAATCATTGCAGCGAACAACAGCTGATAGCCCGGTAGCTTTTCAGCCATAAAAAAAGCAGCCTGTGATGGCTGCTTTTTTTTGCTCAAATAACAGTCATAAGTGGATCTGCTGCCAGCGAGCTAACTCATCAAGCATGCCGTGTTAATCGTTTCGCTTCAAGCCATTTCGGCCAGTTTCTCTGCCTTTCTCACAGAATGTTGTGACTGACAAAAAGTGACATTTTTTCGTGACCGAAATCTCACATTCAACGCTTTTTCGCGCTATGCTGAAAAGACCAAGACGGAAATGACAGAGAGGTAAGAAAGATGGTTCTGAACATTACCAGTAAACAAATGGACATCACTCCGGCAATCCGAAGCCATGTTGAAGACCGTCTCGCCAAGCTCGAAAAATGGCAAACCGACCTGATTAACCCACATATTGTCCTCTCCAAAGAGCCCAAAGAATTCGTGGCTGACGCCACTATTAACACACCTAACGGGACTCTGGTGGCCAGCGCCAAGCATGATGATATGTATACCGCGATCAACGACTTAATCGCGAAGCTCGAACGTCAGCTGAATAAAGTTCAGCATAAGTCTGAAGCGCGCCGCGCCAGTGCCAGCGTAAAAGACATTATCCCCGCCGACGAAGAGTCCTGATTTTCATAACGCGCCTCCGGGCGCGTTTTTTATT
This sequence comes from Pantoea alfalfae, assembly GCF_019880205.1. NCBI lineage: Bacteria > Pseudomonadati > Pseudomonadota > Gammaproteobacteria > Enterobacterales > Erwiniaceae > Pantoea > Pantoea alfalfae. Next base: position 966,746 of record NZ_CP082292.1, on the reverse strand, counting down.
GACAGCTTTTAATCAGTACGGTTACTCTCAGGTCACTCTTTTTTCGGACGTTCACATGAAACCTGATCTGTTTTTCTTCGCTTTCTTTTTTACCTTCCCCTGAACGGGAGGCTATTCGTCGTGTGAAAATGAAAGCGAAGACGAACAACGAAGCCTCCCAACCGGGAGGCTTTTTTATTGGATAGCATACAGGTGAGCCCTATGAATCCCGACAATCCATTGCTGGCACTACGCGATAAGATCAGCGCAGTGGATAAAAAACTTCTGACGCTGCTGGCCGAGCGTCGTCTGCTGGCAGTGGAAGTCGCACAAGCGAAACTGGCAACGCATCGCCCGATTCGCGATGTGGAGCGCGAACGCGCGCTGCTGGAGAATCTGATTGTGCTGGGTAAAGCGCATAAACTGGATGCGCACTACATCACCCGCCTGTTCCAGCTGGTCATCGAAGATTCCGTACTGACGCAGCAGGCATTGCTGCAGAAAAACCTCAATCATCCCCATGCACATGCCGCCCGCATCGCTTTCCTGGGTCCGAAAGGCTCTTACTCGCACCTTGCCGCACGCAACTACGCGTCACGTCATTTCGATAGCATGGTGGAGTGTGGCTGCCTGAAGTTTCACGACATCATTAAGCAGGTCGAAAATGGCGTGGCTGATTACGCCGTGATGCCGATTGAGAACACCAGTTCGGGTTCGATCAACGATGTCTACGATCTGCTGCAACAGACCAGTCTCTCTATTGTGGGCGAGCTGACCTTACCTATCGACCACTGCGTGCTGGTGAATGGTTCTACCGATCTGCAGCAGATTGAGACGGTGTACAGCCATCCTCAGCCCTTCCAGCAGTGCAGTCAGTTCATTAACCGTTTCCCGCACTGGAAGATCGAATATACCGAGAGTACCGCTGCAGCGATGGAGAAAGTGGCTGCGCTCAACTCACCTAAGGTGGCGGCGCTGGGCAGTGAAGCCGGTGGCGAGCTCTATCAGCTGCAGGTGCTGGAGCGTAATCTGGCGAATCAGCAGCAGAACCATACCCGCTTTATCGTGCTGGCCCGCAAAGCCATCGAGGTTTCAGATCAGGTGCCAGCGAAAACCACGCTGATTATGGCAACAGGCCAGCAGGCGGGTGCGTTGGTTGATGCGCTGCTGGTTCTGCGTCAGCACAATCTGATTATGAGCAAGCTGGAGTCCCGCCCGATTAATGGCAATCCGTGGGAAGAGATGTTTTACATTGATGTGCAGGGCAACCTGCAATCGGAGCGGATGCAGCAGGCGCTTCAGGAATTACAGACCATGACCCGCTCTCTGAAGGTACTGGGCTGCTACCCCAGCGAAAATGTGGTGCCCGCTGAGCCTGGCGAATAAAAAGAATAAAAAAAGGCATCCAGCTGGATGCCTTTTTCATAGATGGATGGCTGTTATTTATGGGCGGCTGTCATTGGCCGAACGCAGCAGACTTCGGCTTTCGACCAGGAAGCGTTTTGCGTGATCGCCAAACCACTGTTCAACCCGGTTAAAGCTGGTGATAAATGCCTGCTTGTCGCCCTGCTCCAGCAGCGCAATCGCTTCACCAAACCGCTGGTAATAGCGTTTTATCAGCGCCAGATTACTCTCTGAAGACATGATGATATCCGCATAGAGTTGCGGATCCTGCGCGAACAACCGCCCCACCATCGCCAGTTCAAGCCGGTAAATGGGTGACGAGAGCGCCAGCAGCTGATCCAGATTGACGTTCTCTTCGGCTAAATGCAGACCATACGCAAAGGTCGCAAAGTGACGCAGCGCCTGTATGAATGCCATGTTCTGGTCATGCTCAACAGCGCTGATACGATGCAGACGCGCACCCCAGACCTGAATCTGCTCCAGGAACCACTGATACGCTTCCGGTTGTCTTCCATCACACCAGACCACCACCTGTTTTGCCAGGCTGCCGCTGTCCGGGCCAAACATCGGATGCAGACCCAGTACCGGGCCGTTATGAGCGGCCAGCATCGCCTGCAGAGGCCGGTTTTTCACTGACGCCAGATCGACCAGGATACAATCTTCAGGCAGTGGCGGCAGCTGAGCAATGACCTGCTCGGTCAGATGAATCGGCACGCTAATGATCACCATGCCGGCATCGCTAAGCAGTGCCCCAGCCTGTGGCCAGTCCTCTTTATCCAGCGTTTTAACCGTATAGCCAGATAGCCCGAGCATTTTTTCAAACAGCCGGCCCATCTGGCCCTTACCACCGACGATGACCACCGGACGCAGTTCAGGACAAAGGGTTTTAAAGCCTTTGTCATTCTCGCTGGTATAGGATTCCCGCATTACGCGACGCAGCACATCCTCAATCAGATCCGGTGGTACGCCGAGCGCTTCGGCCTCTTTGCGACGCGAAGCCAGCATCGACGCTTCACGCTCAGGCACATAGATAGGCAGGCCGTAACGGCTCTTCACTTCTCCTACTTCGGCCACCAGTTCCAGTCGCTTAGCCAGCAGATCCAGCAGCGCTTTATCAACACTGTCAATTTGATCGCGTAACGCGGTCAGTTCAGCCACCATTGCTCTTACACCTCTTGTGACAGACGCGCCGACAGCACTCCCTGCAGATCCTGATGCATTTCACGCAGCAACGTTTCGGTCACTTCCCAGTTGATGCATGCATCGGTTACGGAAACGCCATACTTCATTTCGCTGCGTGGCTGCTCAGAAGACTGGTTACCTTCATTGATATGGCTTTCCAGCATCAGACCAATGATAGAACGGTTCCCGTCTTTGATCTGCGCAATAGCGGATTCCGCTACGCCAGGCTGACGGCTGTAGTCTTTGTTCGAATTACCATGGCTGCAATCTATCATTAAGGCTGGACGCAGTCCCGCCTTGAGCATCTCTTTTTCACACTGCGCGACATCTTCAGGACCGTAGTTCGGCGCTTTGCCACCACGCAGGATCACGTGACCATCCGGATTGCCCTGCGTCTGCAGCAGGCAGACCTGACCAGCCTGATTGATCCCGACAAAACGGTGCGGCATTGCGGCAGCACGCATGGCGTTGATTGCCGTTCCCAGACTACCATCGGTGCCATTTTTAAAGCCTACCGGCATCGACAGGCCTGAGGCCATTTCACGGTGCGTCTGAGATTCAGTAGTACGTGCACCAATGGCAGACCAGCTGAACAGGTCGCCCAGATATTGCGGGCTATTAGGATCCAGCGCTTCAGTGGCCAGAGGCAAACCCATTTCAACCAGGTTCACCAGCAGCTGGCGCGCAATGTGCAGACCCGCTTCCATATCAAACGAGTTATCCATGAAAGGATCGTTGATCAGCCCTTTCCAGCCGACGGTGGTACGAGGTTTTTCAAAATAGACGCGCATCACGATAAAAAGCTGATCTTTCAGCTCTTCAGAAAGGGTTTGCAGACGACGAGCATAGTCCAGTGCCACTTCGGTATCGTGAATTGAGCAGGGTCCGCACACCACCAGCAGACGCGGGTCGCGGCCGGCAATAATGTCAGAGATGGTCTGGCGGGACGCCGCAACCTGATCCTGCTGTTCAGCGGTCAGTGGAAACTTCGCTTTCAGCTCTTCAGGCGTGATGAGTACCTGTTCACCGGCGATATGCACATTGTTCAGCGCGTCTTTTTGCATGATGGCGATCCTTTGGCTCGTATTAGCTGATTGGGGCTCCTCATCGAGGAATACAAATACTGTATCACAGGCAATACATAGCGCAATATTATATGTACACATTCATTACCACAGTTCAAAAGCAACAAACAGCACCTTAATAAAAACCATAAATATCAATATCATAAAAAATAACCGCACTACAATAATTTCCGGTAATCGTAAATTTAAGTTTACGATTAGCTTTATTGCGTTTCTGCCTGCTGCAGGCAAAATGAACATAATGTTTATTTTAATGCTGAGTCCATCATGCACGCCTCCCCACTTAACATCTATCTGCGACCTTTTGAGCTTAACGACGTTTCCGCGTTTACTGCTGCGGTGAATGACTCACTGGACAGCCTGATCCCCTGGATGGTCTGGGCGCATCACGATTATCAGCCTCACGAAGCAGAAAGCTGGATCCGCTTTACTCACTGGCAACGGATGAGGGAGGAGGCGGAAGAGTTTGCAATCGTTGATCAGCATGACCAGCTGCTGGGGGGCGCAGGAATACGCTTTGCCCGTCATCCGGGTGACACCAGCGCAATTGGTTACTGGGTTCGCAGTGATGCACAGCGTCAGGGAATCGCCAGCCGCGCGGTGGCCGCGTTGCTGCCGCTGGGGTTTTCACGCCCAGAGACCCGGGTGATTGAGATTCTGGCAGCAGAGGATAACCTGGCCAGTCGGAGCGTGGCTGAGAAGTGCGGTGGTCAGTTCATTGGCTGTCGCTATGGCCTGATCGTATTAGAGAAAGGGCCGGTTAATACTGCGATTTATCATTTTCAGCGGCCGGCTGCCGGTTAGCTTCTGTCAGCTGGCTGCCATCAGGAAAAAAAAAGGGGCTGGCAGATGCCAACCCCTTGTTTGCTATTAACTTTTAGATGTCGCGTTAGCGATACCTTAGTTAAGACGCTTTTACTAGCGCATATTAGAAAACAATAATTTACAATAACAACAACAAGTTAAGCACATCCTAAGCATGGTTTAGAACACCCTCGCACATGTTGCGTAGTCAACATGTAGGCAATCTGGAGTGTTACACAACCTCCAAATCACTGACTTTCTCGTTCACTACCTTTGCAGCGCTTGCAATCTTATTAAGGCTATCTGCATCGAAATACATGGAGCCAGCTATCTTCAGAGCCTCCACCAGTTCTTCAACAGCTGCGAGTGCTTCATCTCTTGTTACAGATTGGTTTATCGGTTTAAAGTGCTTATCAAACTTGTTCAAATCAAACTCATCAAACCTGTTTTCCCCAAGATAACGCAGCTTCCAAAGCATATTGAAAGCGGTAGATATTTCTTTATCCTCACCGAACCTAAGACAATTAAAAATAATATCCTGATTTTTAAATTGTTCATCAAATACTTTATAGCCGGTCATCATTAAATCTAATACTTTGGTTGACCATTCTCTGCAAATTATCAAACAAATGAGCGCTTCAAGAAAGCCAGATTTAAAAGATGCCAAACCATCTGGTGTCACCTGTTTGTGGCGGTCCTCTAATGCTTTTATTTTTTGCTCAATGTGACTATTGACAGCCACCACTAAAGTATTAACTTTACTTTTTGAAATGGCATCTAATCGCTTTAGCAAATTGTAAATTTCTCGCGAATTTATTATTTCTCCATAGTCGACTTTTAATGATAAAAATGCAGCCAAATCAAAATGGTCTCTAAATATATAATCTGCATCATTAATTCTATTTAACATGGCGTGTTGCAGACGTTCCAAAGCAATATTTCCGCTAATAACCAACCCATTGATTTCATCTAAAATCATTAATTCTTCGACGGATAGCGAACCACTCGCTGGCTTGTAATCTAAATCGTGCTCAACTTCAGACCATGCATGCATTAATACTGATGCGATTTGAACTTCCACTACATGATTAGAAAAATTATCATTCGTTTTTAACTTAACCCTATAGTGCCTTGCATGATAGCCATCAAATTTCTTAGTGTATATTCCTGCATTTTTGTTTTCCTCATCATCAGGAAAATCCTTTACCTTGATGACATCAAACTCCTCATCAATTATCTTTGATACTTTTTTTAACTCATCAGGAAAATATAATGCAACTCTTACTCCTGAAAGATCAACGATATCTTCATATATATCCTTGGCTGACTGGTAGGATTTTCCACCTGAAGATGCGTTTCTCTTATCTATTTTATCCTTTATACTTTTCACGCTTTTGGCCCTGAAAGTGACCATAGCCTTTACACCTGATGAGTCCAGCTTATTCTCTATTATTGTTTTAACTTCTTTAGCCAGCTCATGAAAAAAGTAATATTCCCTTCCATATGACTCTATAAAAGATTCAGTAACACCATCTAATTTATCATTCATAACCCTCATTCCTTTTTATTTATACTGAGTCTATTAAAATGATCATTCTAAACATCTGCTAGTATGAGTCTATTAAGAGGATTCAGCTCCGCTGCTTCCTCAAGATGATCAGGTGCAAAGTGCGAATAGCGCATCGTTTCACGAATATTCGCGTGTCCAAGTATGCGTTGCAGAACCAAGATATTTCCACCATTCATCATAAAATGGCTTGCGAAAGTGTGGCGCAGAACATGGGTCATCTGTCCTTCCACTAACTCGATATCGGTTAATGCCAGCGCCTTTTTGAATTCCTGATAACAGGGTTTAAACATCCGCCCTTCCAACTTTTCCATTTCCTTAAACAGCCAAATAGGGATAGGCACAGTTCGGTTTTTACCACCTTTGGTTTTGGTGAAAGTAATTTTGTATTTTGAAAGCTGCGAACGGGTTAGCCTTTCGGCTTCACTCCAGCGAGCACCAGTGGCAAGACAAACTTTAACAATCTGCGTCAGATGTGGTTTTCCATATCGATCCATTGCATCAAGTAACTTCCTGATCTGCTCGTCAGTCAGCCAGGACATTTCCTTTTCGGTTTCTTTAAATATCCGAAGCCCATCCAGCGGGTTTGGCAATTTCCATTCGCCAAGGCGTTTTAGCTCATTGAATACGGCGTACAGATATTGATGCTCGCGATTGACTGTTATCGGTTTGACTTTCCATTTTTTAGGGTCGGAGTGATAACCGTTGCTGATTTCCCCGCTGAGACGGCGCTCCCTGTAACGCGCCCACTCTTTAGGGGTGAGTTGCGAAGCGATGGGATCGCCAAGACCGTTGCAAACAATATCAAGTTTTGCCTTGCGGGATTTATTGGCAGCAAGCTGTTTGCCATGTAGGTCATTCCAAAGCGTGATTAGTTCACTGAGCTTGCGGCGATCTTCTTTTTCACCCAACCACGGCTTTTGTTTTGCTTCATCGCGTTTGTAAGTTTCATAAGCTACAGCCTCGCCTTTAGTCGTGAATGTTTTACGGATGCGACGGCTTCCCCTTCCATCTATATAGAAGTCACAAAGCCATTCACCTGTTGGGAGTTTTTTAGCCGCCATAAATTTATGAGTTTTTGCTGAGAGTGACCAATACCATTCCCACGCATTCAATATCATCAGCATGACATTCAAAATGTGACGACTCGTTTTTTACGTTTAACCTGTTGCCTGGTAAACGCGATACGTCATAAACGTCAATGATTCCATCCAGGTCAATCACCCAACGACCATTGCCGATTGCTTTTGCATCCAGATTGACACACCACTGATTAGAGCCTTTGAAAAGCAACGCAGCATTTATAACTGAAGAGCTTATAAAGGAAGGATCACATACCCAATCTCCCTCTTCTACTAACTGACCGGTTTGAATGTCGAATTTCTTTAACTTTCTGAAATCTGGCTTAACCAAATCGTTGGTTTCGGTTGATGCCAGTGGCCGCTCTTCATACATACCGCCATTACCGGTTGCTAACCAATACAGCGACACCCCGGTATCAAGTGCACATGCAATCACAACCTCACCAGGGAAGTGCTCACGACGAACCCAAGCACTCATCGTGCCAGATGGAATGCCAAGATGGTCGCCCAACTGCTTCTGAAGGTCGAATTTATATGCATCCATAATTCTGCGGAGAACTACTCGCCCGCCCGAATTTTGCATCGCCTCAAGTAAGATCTCTCCCTTCAAAGCATAATCAACTGGATCACACCGTCTTACATTTGCAAGTTCAACACCTTCAGCTAACCATCTAATGTCAGCTCCCGTATCAAGCGCACATTGCAGGATATAGTCACCCGGTACTTTTCCGCGTTGCACCCAATTCTGGATAGTAGGCAGAGGGGTTTTTGTAAGCTCAGAATAAGCCTGTCTCGAATTAACTCCATAAGAACTAAGGATTCTTTCAACAACCTGCTTAGCTTTATCGCTTTCCATGTAAACGGAACCTCAAATTAATCCATAAAGATACTTTACACACATCCATTTGGATCATAATATTCGTCCTGCACACTGCTAATGTGCCAGAACACACTCAAAACCAACGTAACTAAGGATATTCACCTATGAGTATTCAAATTGCAATCCCTTCAGGCCCTGACTTTCTCTCATATGACGAGTTTGCACAGCAGTATGGATGCTGCCTAAACACCGTTAAGGAAATGGTAAAAAGAGGCGAACTCCTTATTGTCCCTCGCTCCCGTGAGGGTGGTTTAGGCCGTATCAATATGGTCGCATTCCGCGCTCGTCTTTTGGCTCAGGCGCTGAATTCAAACTACGCCGTGTTTCAGTAACTTAATTTTGTAAGTTAAAAGGAGCAATTGGCATGTTTGATTATCAGACTTCCACCCAAAAACACTATGACGATGCCTGCCGTCAGTTTGCAATAGCACACAACATGGTTGAATTGTCCCAACAGGCTGGCATGAAAGTGCAAACACTGCGTAACAAACTGAACCCTGATCAGATTCATCAATTAACGGTAAGTGAGATGCTGCTCCTTACTGACCTGACTGAAGATGCAACGCTGATTGATGGGGCACTGGCTCAATTGCAGTGTCTTCCATGTGTGCCGGTAAACGAAGTTGCTAATGACAAATTCCCGGCTTATGTGCTGAAAGCAACCGCCGAGATTGGCGTGCTGGCGGCTAACGCTGCAAGCCAGGAAAAAATCACTACGGCATGCCGTCGCAGTGTGGTTCAAAGCGTTAACACCGGTATTCGCTGCCTTACTCTTGCTGCTCTGGCAGTTCAGGCTCGCATTCATTCAAACCCTGCACTGGCTGGCACCGCCGATGTTATTAGCGGGATCGGTGCGTCAATAGGTATGGGATAAATGGTGGCGTTTTCAGTGGCTCCGCTTTTGAAGCGGCAAAGCCCGTCCCACGCATACGGCCACGGCTGGATTGCGGCAGATAAGGGCAGGCGCTGGCACCCGGCAATCTCACAGGCCGAACTGCTGGCAGGATTAACGGGTAAGAGGAAAAAATCATGGGTTACAAAGCTGAAAGTATCACTGTTCAGATGAACGCGGGGCAGCGTGCCAGTGCGCTTAATCATATCTCTGCACTTCGCACCATGATGTACGGCGATTGCAGCCACGAACTAAACCGCTTTATCGCAGACATGCGTAATAAGCGCGATCACCAGGCTGAACAGAATGGCCGCGCACTGAGCGCAATTTTCTTCCTGGCTAATATCAGCAAAGAACGTCACAGCGTTGATTTCAGTGAACTGACGAGTGACGAAAAAACGGCGCTGATTAGCGCAATGAATCACTTAAAAGCAGTCGTGAGTTTATTTCCAAAGAATCTGACGTTACCTAATTAATTAACACACCGAAATTAAATGGCGTAAACCCGCCGGGCATTCTTTTGCCCGAATTCAGGAGAAAGAGAAATGCGAAATATCCAGACCCGTAATTTTAAAGCTGACGACGACGCGCTAAGCGCTCTGCTGAGCAAGGCAAAAACTGAGCAGCGTTCTGATGATGCGCTGTCCGTTTCTATCCGCCTGGCCGCACTGGCAATTCATGCCCGTCAGCAGGAAATGTCAGCGGCGGAAATCATCGAGCTGCTGGATAAAGAAGCAGAACGCTTTGAGAACCAGGCGCAGGAGCGGCACTGATGGCTGATTCAATGGACATGGTACAGCAGCGCGTGCAGGAAGAACTGGCGCGCAATCTGGCTAACGCTACTCACCGCCCGGCAGGGGCGAGTGAGTTCTTCTGTCTTTCGTGCGGCGAAGAAATCCCGGAGAAGCGCCGCCGCGCACTGCCGGGCGTTTCACTCTGCGTGACCTGCAAAGAAATCAGTGAGCTGAAAAGCGTGCATTACAAAGGGGCGGCATTATGAAGACCATCCTGAAATGGGCCGGCAGCAAGTCCGGCCTGATGCCTGAACTGATTAAGCACCTGCCCGCCGGTAATCGACTGGTTGAGCCGTTTGCCGGTTCCTGTGCCGTCATGATGAATACGGATTATCCGGCCTATTTGGTGGCAGATGTTAATCCCGATCTGATTAATCTCTATCGTCAGGTTAAAGAGCATACGCGCCCGTTTATCGTCGTTGCGTTATCGCTTTTTAATCAGAATCAGACTGAAGAAAATTATTATCAGGTTCGCAAAGATTTTAACTTGAACGCGGCGCTGCCACTGCTGGAGCGTGCTGCGCAATTCCTCTATCTGAACCGCCACGGCCACCGTGGCCTTTGCCGCTATAACAAGCGCGGCGAATTCAATAATCCTTACGGCTATTACAAACAGCCATATTTCCCGCTGGCCGAAATTGAGGCGTTTGCCGCAAAGGCCCAGCGTGCGACGTTTGAGTGTCTGAACTACAGCGAAACCCTGAACATGGTCTGTGCCGGTGATGTCGTGTACTGCGATCCGCCGTATCACGGCACATTCACTGCTTATCATACTGCTGGTTTCAGCGACGATGATCAGCACTCACTGGCTTGCATCCTGCTGGATATTTCTGAGCGTAACCCGGTCATCGTTTCAAACAGTGACACCCTCTTTACACGCAGCATCTACCGCGAGTTTGGTCTGAATAAAGTCACTGCGGCCCGCTCTATCAGCCTGAGTGCAGGCGAGAAGAAGCAGGCGGCAGAAATCATCGCAGTTCGTCGTCCTGAATTGTCACCGAGCTGGATGGGCTTTGATATGGCGACGGGAACGGATTATTCCCCTGAATCAGAGGTGAAACCATGATCGATGCTCGTTGCTTCGCACCAGGCATGATGAACCTTGTCACCGTTTCGGGAGGGAAAGACAGCCTCGCGGACTGGCTGCTCGCTATTGAATCTGGCGTCGAGTTTCAGGCCGCGCATGCTGATACAGGTCACGAGCACCCCGAAACCGTCGAATATCTTGATTACCTGGAAACGAAACTCGGTCCGCTGCGTCGCGTCAGGGCTGACTTCTCACAGCGTATCGCTGACAAGAGAACGTTTGTAAAAGATAAGTGGCCTGTCTCTCTGGTCAGAGATTTGGGATTTACTGAGGAAGAAGCTGCGCAGACAGTACGCCGTGCGCTGAATGCCCTGAAGCCTACCGGCATCCCTTTTCTTGATTTATGTATCTGGAAAGGCACATTCCCTTCGAGCCAGCGCAAGTTCTGCTCTTTCGAGCTTAAACAGATCCCCATGCAGGAGCAGGTAGTAGACCGGCTCATTACTGAAGGTAATCACGTTATCACGTGGCAGGGAGTTCGTGCCCAAGAATCAGCAAGCCGGGCAGCACTGGCTGAATGGGAGGAAGGATTCGACCTTGGTCCGGGCCTGTCGCTGTACCGCCCGATTCTCAACTGGACACATGATGACGTGTTTGCACTGGCCCGGCGTCACGGCATCAAACCAAACCCACTTTATCAGCAAGGATGCAGTCGTGTTGGTTGCATGCCATGCGTTAACGTCAATAAAGCCGAACTGGCGGAGATTTTCACCCGCTGGCCTGAAGAGATCAGCCGGGTGGCTGAGTGGGAACGGATTGTTGCCATGTGCTCGCGTCGCGGGAATGCAGCGTTTTTTCATTCAGGTATGGACCCGGTAAAAGCTGAAACAAACGGCAGCAAAGTATCTCTCGCCTCGCACGGCATCGAAACCTATCGGGACTGGGCGCTGACTACACGCGGTGGTCGCCAGTTCGACATGCTGGCTGCTATGGACAATAAGTCGGTTTGCAGCAGTGTTTATCTGGGAGTTTGTGAGTGAGCCAGAGTTACGCTTACCCGTGGAACGCCCCGAAAAAAGCAATCAATCCACAGCTGGACCCGGCGGAAGTTGCGCCGGAGTCCGCGCTTTCAAACCTGATCGCTCTCTATGCTGCGGATAATGAGCAGGAGCAGCTGCGCCGTGAGGCAGTGAGCGATCAGGTCTGGGACCGCTACTTTTTTAACGAGTCACGCGATCCTGTTCAGCGCGAAATTGTGCAGGACAGAATTATCAGTCGGGCAAAGATGGTCCGCGAGCAGCAGCAGTTTAATCCCGATCTGGTCATTGTGGCCGATGTCAACGCCCAGCCTTCACACATCAGCAAGCCTCTCATAGAGCGGGTTAAGTTTTTCCACAATCTCGGCAGGCCGCAGGCTTATTCACGTTACCTGCGCGAAACTATCCGCCCCTGCCTTGAGAGGCTGGCCCGCGTACGCGAAAGCCAGATTTCAGCCTCATTCCGTTTTATGGCCGGTCATGACGGGCTTGACGGCCTGCTGGCGTTGCCTGAAATGAACCAGAATCAGGTCAAGCGTTTATCAACACTGGTCGCTGCGCACATGAGCATGTGTCTGGATAAAGCCAGCGGCCATCTGTTCATAAGTGACGACGTAAAGCCAGAGCAGGTCCGCCAGGCGTGGGAAGTTGTCGCGGCCGAAGCTATGCGCTTGGACGTTATACCCCCAGCCTTTGAGCAGCTGCGCCGCAAAAAGCGCCGCCGCAAACCCGCGCCCTATGATCTGATCCCGCCCTCGCTGGCCCGTCTGCTCTGCGCGGACTGGTGGTATCGCAAGTTATGGCAGCTGCGTTGTGAATGGCGTGAAGAGCAGCTGCGTGCTGTCTGCCTGGTCAACAAAAAAGCGTCCCCCTACGTCAGCTTTGAAGCGGTGATCCATAAGCGTGAGCAGCGCAGAAAGTCTCTGGAGTTCTTCCGTTCGCATGAGCTGGTCAGCAATGAAGGCGATACGCTGGATATGGAAGACATGGTGAATGCCAGTAACAGCAATCCGGCTCACCGCCGCAATGAAATGATGGCCTGCGTTAAGGGGCTGGAGCTTATTGCGGAAATGCGCGGCGACTGCGCCGTGTTTTACACCATCACCTGCCCGTCACGTTTCCACGCAACGCTTAACAATGGCAGGCCCAATCCGAAGTGGACCACGGCCACTGTTCGTCAGAGCAGTGATTATCTGGTTGATACGTTTGCCGCTTTCCGCAAGGCCATGCACAAAGCCGGTATGCGCTGGTATGGCGTGCGGGTTGCTGAGCCACATCATGATGGCACCGTACACTGGCACCTGCTGTGCTTCATGCGCAAAAAAGAGCGCCGTTCAGTCACCGCACTGCTGCGGAAATTTGCTATTCGCGAAGACCGCGAAGAGCTTGGCAACAACACCGGGCCACGTTTTAAAGCTGAGCTGATCAACCCGCGCAAAGGTTCGCCAACCAGTTATATAGCCAAATACGTGAGCAAGAATATCGACGGGCATGGCCTGTCTGATGAAACCAGCGCAGAAACGGGTAAATCACTGCGTGACAGTGCAGAGAACGTAGGCGCGTGGGCATCACTTCATCGTGTTCAGCAGTTCCGCTTCTTTGGCATTCCGGGCCGCCAGGCTTACCGGGAACTGCGCCTGCTTGCCGGTCAGGCGCTGAGAAATCAGAGCGATAAAAAGGCAGGTGCGCCGGTGCTTGAAAACGCGCAACTGGACGCCGTGCTGGCCGCAGCAGATGTGGGCTGCTTTGCCACCTACATCATGAAACAGGGCGGCGTGCTTGTTCCGCGAAAACATCACATCGTCAGAACGGCTTATGAGCTTAACGACGAGCCGACCCCTTACGGCGATCACGGCACCCGTATTTATGGCATCTGGTCCCCGTTAGTGGCGGGACGCATCTGCACGCACGCCACGAAGTGGAAAATGGTCCGTAAGGCCGTTGACGTTCAGGAGGCGACAGCCGACCAGGGCGCTTGCGCCCCTTGGACTCGTGGCAATAACTGTCCCCCTGATGGAAAACTGAACATTTCAGAGGGCAATACGTTATCTGTTGAACCTATAGAACCAGGTGAAACGCCTCTTTATGGTCCGGCAGACTTCGACAATATGACCAGAAAACAGCGTAGGGATCTGCTGGCGCGTCTTCGGGTGGTGAAGCCGCGCCAGAAGCAGAGTTATAAGCAAGTAATTGACGATGTTCAGCGGGCTGCTCTTGTTGCAGAGCTGAAAACGAGAGGCTTTACCGGTGAAGACTCTGAAATAAACCTGCTTCTGTGCGATGGCAGTCTCAATTCAGGCGCGGGGATGCGCATTTTCTATAAGAACGGGCGGCTGCAGGAAGATGATAAATGGAGTCAATTGATCTGAACTAAGGCAGCAGCCATAAGCGAAGCCGTTAGTCAGGAGAAAGCAAGGCTTTATCTAATCAAAATAACAGTTTGTAACCACTGATAGACTTACATTTCACTTTCAGATTAGGTCCGATTGAATGAAAAAACATTTCACATTTCGTAACGCATCTACTACTGTATAGTTATACAGTATTTAGAGTAAAGGGAGGGTTAGATGGACACTCAAGATTTGGCACCGATAAACCGTAAGATGGCTTGCGTTCAGTTCATTGCTGAAGTGTCGCTCATAGCAAATTGCAAGCAATCTGACATGAAATTGGCGATGAGTATCATCGCTGAGTTAGCGCATTCGAGCTGCGAAAAAGTCCCCGACGATGAGATTTTTTACGCTGCGGAGTAGCGTGAGTTCGCAGCTAGGCATATTGATAACGTTGCTGGTGACAAAATTTATTTTTGGCACTGGCAAGGTTGAACAACGAGTACCACGAGGCGTTAGGCTATGGCCGGAAGCGATTCGAATTACCAAGTAGTTTACCGGGGCGAAACCCTGACTGATTATGCGCCTGCCGGATTGGTTTTCTTTCAGCGGCCAAAAGAGAACGGCGGCGGCTTCTGGTTAGGCCGGACTTATGATGGTGTTTTCTGGCTTGAGATTTCAGCTCCAGTCTCTCTTTCGCAGGGTCTGCTTTATCTGCAGTCGCTAAAAAATCCTGTTACGGTCGATCCGAAAAGCACTGAACCAGATAACAACCTGCCCCTGTTCTGACTCTTTGCCGGTGAGTGCATGTCTATGCTGCATGAATCCGCATGATCCCAAAAGGATCGTTTACCCTTTTGACCGCCAGAACTGGCGGGCTTTTGTTTATGTCATGCAGGTGCATGAAAACCACTCTATAAAGCGGGCAGGCGTGGCGGGGCTACGAGCGCGCGCTGAGGGTATGTATATTAAAGGGGGCAATTTTTTTAGCTTGAATGTAAAATCATCGTATATAACTTGCTTACAATAAAATCTCAGGCACTTATAGCACTAGTTAGGTGGAAAATGTCAATCAGAGTAAAAACTTTAACTCCTATTTCCTACTCTCTGAAAGTTGATGCCATAAAGAAAAAACTGGCTAGATTTAAAGATTGCGACTTTATCACAAACTTTTATAGGCACTTCCATTCTTTTCGTGATGAACATTCTGGAATATCTTCCAATTTCCCATGGTGTTGTTTTCTTGCATTGAAGTGGAAGTTTTCCAATATAGAAAATAAAGATGCAAAAAGCATGTCTTATTCAGACTTCATTTCAATAGTAAATAGAATCTACGATCTTCAATCGGAAGCATCTAATCTTAACTCGGAAAATAATTTGGTTTTAGGTATTAGAAGGCTGATGATAAATCAGTTTCTTTATCAGCACACAGACAAGTTTAATTATGCATCTCTAATTAGGCAGTATATTTGGTATGGTGATGACTTATATTTTAATGATAGATTTTTTGAAATTACAGGACTCAGCCTTAGTAATTACTACCGAATGGCGAGCTACTTCGTCATTCTATCCTCAATAAATAAAAGAATTGACTCTGAGATTTTCCCTCATAAGCTTTTCATTCTTCATTGGGTTCCATTGATTGGCATTGAGCAGGTTAAAAGGTTTTACGATCTAATTACCGTCAGGCCTGAGGGTCTTAGAAATTTCATGGCAGATTTTAAATTAAATAAAAATCTCACCATTGAATATTATGAAGACACCCCTATGTTAAGAAAACCTGTATTTCTTGCAGAAGATGGATTGGTTGTACTTTCAAAAAAAATCTTGAAAGCAGGATTAGTAAACTTAGTGCCGGAAATACTTAAGAGCCATTTCAAAGAAGATTATAAGGTTGCTTTCGGAACAGCCCTTGAAGCATATACTGCTGATGTCTTTAGTCACTACGATTATGGTTTTATTAGGGAAAATGACATAAAAAAACTGTATAAAACTCACGGGTTAGATGGTAAATCCGTTGATTTTCTGATTCATGAGGATGATGGTTTTACTTTAATAGACTGCAAGGCTATTGAGCCTGCTCCGTACATTAAAACCACTAGTGACCCGGAGCGATTAAGACAAAGGCTAAAATCCAGCTTTATTAAAGGTATCTTTCAGGGGCAGCACACTGCTTTTAATCTTTTGAGGGCAGGGTTTATTGATGATTGCAAGAAAAAGTCCATCATTATAGTTGTACATAGAGACCACTATCTTTCAACTGGCACCGATGTTGAGTCATTAATTTATCAATCATTGAGCGAGGAACTCATTCAGGAGTACGGGGGTATACCCATTTCTCTAAGTCGCGTTTATTATATTACTATCGATGGTTTAGAGCACCTATTAGGAATGTGCAGAGCAAAGAATATTTCCATTAACCAATTTATAGATTATTGCTCTGAATGCGACACTTCTTTTAAGACAAAAAAAGCCAGCATTGACATGCATATGGCCGATTTCTTACCAGAAGGCGTACATGATATAAAAAAAATAAAAGATGCTGGTGATTTGTTGTTTCGCAACATTACTGATGTGATAGGCGATGGGAGTAAAATATGGCAGGGAAAGGTAGAGGAATATATGAAAATGCTAAACTACCTGCGTGCATAATTTATGTTTTTATGACGGGGGCTTAGTCCCCCGTCATACTTAATTTAGAATATATTCTTCAAAATTGATGACATCTTCACCCAGCCAGCTGTTTAACTCTTTGAAACGCCTTTGCAGCGGCATAAGTTCATTACGTACAAACACCTTACTGGCCTTTTCAATATCACCAAATCCGCCGGTGTTGTTCGGGATGATCCCCATCAGCTGCGGCGGTACGCGATGCACCGCCAGCATGTCGTCGCGGCTCACATTCTTAATGTTCAGGAATTCGTCCTTTGCCGCCACCTCTGATAGCGGAATGATCTGAATGCCGTCCTTTTTCCCGTTCGGGCTGTACATAAACAGGTTACGGAAGTTACCTGGGCCCTTTGCGCTCTTCATGGCACCGCGGATATTGTCCACGTCCTGCTGGCTCTGCGCCGGGTCGGTCATATACATGATGAAACCCGCATGGCTGCCGTTGAGGTAATACTTGCGGCGGAACAGCGTAGCCGACTCATTCAGCAGCGCCGACGGGATAGCCGACAGGTAGCCCGGCAGGCCGTAAATCTCCTGATTGATATCTGGCTCCATCAGGTGGAAGACACTGCCCTTCTCAAACTCATACGGCTCCGTATTAATGCCGTAGTGCGCATACCAGTATGTATCCAGATCCAGACCACGCCGCGTGAACTTCGCCAGCGAAGGCTCCAGCTTCAGCACGTTACCGAGACGACTGGTCCGCTTCTCCAGATAGGCATTGCCGAAAATCAGGTAATCCAGCGCAAAGCGGCTGAACGCCTGCTGACTCAGCAGGCGGTGCGGGATAAAGGTGCTAGCCAGAATATTGCATTTTACGCTGATGGGTGAGCTGTGATGCACGGCGGCGCGGAACGTGCGCGCCAGCCCGTCAACGCTCACGGGCGGTTCATACCAGCGATCATTGATGACGCACTCCACGTAATCCAGCAGTTCGCGGCGGTCCAGCACCGGGATCGGGTCACCAAAGGTAAACGCCTCCGACGCTGCTCCGCTGGTCATGTTATCCGGCTGCGGCACGGGCTGCGTGCGGGTGCGGTTCCTGCGTTTGCTCATTAATAAATCTCCACAATGTTCTGCGTGTGTGCCGCCTGTCCCTGCAGCGGCTCGTTTGCCAGCGCGTGCATGGTCGCCCAGGCTAAATCGCCGTGGCTGACTTCCTCGCTGCGGCTGGTTTCATAGGTCGGACGGTTGCCGCTGGCCGTGGTGGCCTTGCGGATAGACATAAACGACTGCGCAATGTCGAGGTGGCTGGCGTCAAATTCCAGCCGCCCGCTGGCGATGGTGTCGTAAGCCTTCAGCACCAGGGCGTTTTTAACGTTCGGGTTATAAACAAACTCCTTCACCTGCGGGAAAAACGCTTTGACGTTTTCATACACGCCCAGCCCGACGCCGGTGGAATCGATGCCGATATAGGTGACGTTATACTGCTGCGTCAGCGTTCTGATGGCGTCAGCCTGCGCCCTGAAGTCCATCCCGCGCCACTGGTGGCGCTCAAGGATGCGGAACTTGCCGCCCGGCACAGCAGGCGGTGCCATGACCACGCATCCGGCGCTGTCGCCGTTCTGCGTTCCCTTCGCCGGGTCATAGCCGATCCAGACCTCTTTCCAGCCGAACGGTCGCAGCGCCAACGCTTCAAAATCGGTCCAGACTTCCCAGCTGTCCACCATGCACTTCTGCAGCATGGCCAGCTGGAACACCGACGCCAGATCGTCCATAAAGACGCACATCAGCAGGTTCTGATAGTCCTCCGGGCTGTAGCGCGTGCGCAGCTGCTCCAGGTCAAACAGGTCACAGCCGCCGCGCACCGCATCTTCAACGGTGACGATCTGGCGAAACTGGCCGTCTTCGCAGAGGCGGCCGGCGGCCAGTGACTGATGGCTGAGATCGATGTCAACCCTGTCCGCTTTGGCCCGGCCCTTGTTGAACTGCGAGCCGGACCAGAACGGATAGGCGCTGTGCGTGAGGCTGGACGGGGTGGAAAAGTATGTTTCGCGCCACTTCTTGTGCAGCGCCATGCCGGACGCCACTTTCTGCAGTTCCTGAAACTTGGGTATCCAGAAATATTCATCCAGGTACAGATTGCCGTGATAGCTCTGCGCGGTGCGGGCGTTGGTGCCTAAGAAATACAGGCACGCGCCGTTGCTCAGCGTCATCGGATCGCCCTTCAGGTCTACGTCCACCTCGCGGGCAAATTCGATAATGTACTGCTTGAACACGTGCGCCTGCGCCTTACTGGCGCTTAAGAAAATCTGATTGCGCCCGGTGATCAGCGCATCGATCAGCGCCTCGCGGGCAAAAAAGTAGGTCGCACCAATCTGGCGCGACTTCAGCAGATTGCGGACCGAATACTTATTTCCTGCCTCCCACCACTGGCGCTGGTAGCCGAACATCGAGCCGTGGAAAACTTCCTGCAGCTTCTCAATCTGTTCGTCGCTAAACAGGTTCTTTTCCGGGGGCTTGCGCGGACCTTTGTTGCGGTTCTCCACGTTGGGATTCAGATCCGCTTCATTGCCGCCATTAGTAAACTTGCCGATGCGAGCCTGTTGCACAGCCTGACGGCTTAACAGGTCAATCTCTTTATAGTCCTTTCCTTCTTTGTGCTCCTTCATGACCAGCTGGGTGTAGCGCGCGGCGGTAGTGAGCTGCATCTGATCCAGCGGGCCATAGTCGCCCCACTTATCGCGCTTCTTCCAGCTGTGAACGGTTGCGGGTTTCTCTCCCAGCATTTCAGCAATGCGGGCGATGCGGTATCCCTGAAAGTACAGCAGTAAAGCCTGCCTGCGGGGATCGAGGTCGTCGGGGGCGGGTGTCATGTTCATGCAGCCAAAATACGGCCCCGCCGCCGTCTTTTCCGCCATCCCTCATTGTGTGGTTTCCAGCACAACGTCCGCGCGTTGTTTCGATACCCCTGCCACCGCAACCATAGGGCCTCACAGAGTTTTACTGACCGGAGCCTGGACAATGGCAAAGAAAGCAAAGCGTTTTCGTATCGGGGTGGAAGGTGCCACCACGGACGGGCGCACCATCGAGCGCAGCTGGCTTGAGCAGATGGCGGCAAATTACAGCCCTGAGCTGTACACCGCCGTGATCAACATGGAGCACATCAAGGGCTACACGCCTGACAGCCCGTTTCGCCGCTTTGGCGTAGTGGAATCGCTGGACGCCGAAGAAATCAGCGACGGCCCGCTGAAAGGCAGGCTGGGGCTGTATGCCCTGATCAACCCGACTGACGAGCTGGTCACGCTGACCGGCACCATGCAGAAAATCTTTACCTCAATGGAAATCCGCCCGGAATTCGCGGATACCGGCGCGGCCTATCTGATTGGCCTGGCCGTGACCGACGATCCGGCCAGCCTCGGCACGGAAATGCTGCAGTTCAGCGCCAGCGCCGGGGCGAACCCGCTGGCAAACCGCAAGCAGCATCCTGATAACGTTTTCTCTGCCGCTGAAGAAACCCTGATCGAGTTTGAGGAGGTGGCCGACGTAAAACCCACCCTGTTTACCCGCATCAAGGCGATGTTCAGTAAACAGCAGCAGACCGACGCGGCCCGCTTCAGTGACGTGCATCAAGCCGTTGAGCTGATTGCCACCGAGCAGCAGGACCTGAGCGCGCGCATTGAAACGGCGCTGAGCGAACAGGCCGACAGCCTGAAATCACATTTCAGCAGTGCGCTGGGTGAGGAAGTGCTGAAGCGCGAACAGCTGCAGGCGGACTTCACCGAACTGCAGCAGCAGCTGAGCCGGGAAGATGGCCGTCAGCAGGTCCGCCCGCGCACGCAGGGTAATGGCAGCGGCGGCGAAGTGCGCACCGACTGCTGATACAGCGGCGGCAAACCTTTTTAACGAACAGAGAAAGCGAAGCGATGAAAAATACAACCCGTTTTAAGCTGAATGCTTACATGTCGGTGCTGGCAGAAATCAACAAGATTGACCTGTCCGCGCTGAACAGCAAATTCACCATTGAGCCGTCCGTGTCGCAGACGCTGGAAAGCAAAATTCAGGAGTCGTCCGCGTTCCTGCAGGCCATCAACATCATGCCGGTCAGTGAGCAGAGCGGCGAGCGGCTGGGGCTGGGGATCGGCACCACCATTGCAGGCACCACCGACACCACCCAGAAAGAGCGTGAGCCGACCGATCCGACCTACATTGACGGCGACGGCTACAAATGCACCCAGACTAACTTTGACACGGCGCTGCCTTATTCAAAGCTGGACATGTGGGCGAAGTTCAGCGATTTCCAGGTGCGCATCCGTGACGCCATCGTGAAGCGTCAGGCGCTGGACCGCATCATGATCGGCTTCAACGGCCTGAAGCGTGAAAAAACCTCCAACCGTGTACAGAACCCGCTGCTGCAGGATGTAAACATTGGCTGGCTGGAAAAAATCCGTCAGGAAAAACCCGCGCAGGTGCTGGGTCAGCACATCGGTGACGACGGCAAAGTGGTGTCGGACAAAATCACCGTGGGTAAAAACGGCCTGTTCCGTAACCTGGACGCGGTGGTGATGGGTGCGGTATCGGAAAAAATCGGCGTGCAGTACCAAGACGACACCGAACTGGTGGTGATCTGCGGACGCCAGCTGCTGGCTGACAAGTATTTCCCGCTGGTCAATCAGAGCCAGCCCAACACCGAAGCACTGGCCGCTGATCTTATCATCAGCCAGAAGCGCATCGGTGGCCTGCAGGCGGTGCGCGCGCCGTACTTCCCGGCCAATGCGCTGCTGATCACCCGCCTGGATAACCTGTCCATCTACTGGCAGGAAGAGACGCGCCGCCGTTCTATCATCGACAACCCGAAACGTGACCGCATCGAAAACCTTGAGTCGGTTAACGAGGCTTACGTGGTCGAGGACTACGACTGCACCTGCCTGGTAGAGAACATCGAGCTGCTGGAGCAGGAGCCAGAAAAAGCACCGGGCGAAATGAGCGAAGCGGAAATTGCACGTATCGCCGCCGTGGCGGCCAGCGTGGTCAAGACCATGACCGGCGCGGGCAGTTCAGCCGCCAGCGCGGACACCACGCAGACCGGTGATGCCGGTGATGCCGGTGATGGCAGCAAAGGCGGAGCGTAACCCGTGACTAACCCTTTCCGCGCACATACACGCTTTATTCAGGCACAGGAGGCCGCCCGGTCGGGCGGCAGTGGCCGCAGCACAAAGGGCTATGACCTGATGCTGCTGCAGCTGAACGAAGACCGCCGCCGCCTCAAGGGCATTCAGTCCAACGTCCGTAAGGCTGAAATCAAGGTGGAGGTGTTGCCAAAGTACGCCGCCTGGGCTGAGGGCGTGCTGAGTGCTGACGGCGCGCAGCAGGACGACGTACTGATGTACGTGATGCTGTGGCGCGTTGACGCCGGTGACTATGCCGGTGCGCTGGCGATTGGCCGTCACGCACTGAAGCACTGCTGGGCGATGCCGCTGGGACAACGCACCACGGCGACGGTGCTGGCCGAAGAAATTGCCGACGCGGCAAAGGCCGCCATCCTAGCAAAGATGCCGTTTGATCCGGCCCTGCTGCTGGAGGCACTGGAGGTCGTCGACGCACACGACATGCCCGATCAGTCACGCGCCCGTCTGCACAAGTCCATTGGCTGGGTGCTGACGGAAAGCAGCCCCGCGTCCGCGCTGAACCATCTGAAGCGCGCCCTGCAGCTGGATGAGAAATGCGGCGTTAAAAAAGACATTGAGCAGCTGGAGCGGAAAATCCGTAACGCCAGCTGATAACCGGACGTGCCCACGCGCGGGGCGGCACGGGGTGGCGACAGGCAGCGCCGCATCAAAACCCCGTCCACCGCCCACCTATTCAGGAGTAACAGAGCAATGGAATTTATCGCGCCACAGAAGGCGACGGGAACGCCGGACATCATCCCCAACAATTCATTCTGGCCCGATGTTGATCTGGCGAAGTTCCGCAGCGTCATGCGCGTTGACGGCACCGTGACGCCGGAGCGTCTGCGTCAGGTGGTACTGACCGCGATGGCGGAGGTTAACACGGAGCTTTACCCGTGGCGTGAGCGGCAGGAGCTGGCCGGTCATAACGGTTTGGCCGATGTTCCGGCTGAGAAGCTGGCCGGTGTGAGCGTACGGCTGCATCACTATGAAAATGCGGTGTGGTGCTGGACCCGCGCGGTGCTGAACGAGCGCTATCAGGATTTTGACGCCACCGCCTCCGCCGTGAAGCGCGGCGAAGAACTGACTGATGCCAGCGGCGATCTCTGGCGCGATGCGCGCTGGGCCGTCAGCCGCGTGCAGGACATGCCGCACTGCACCGTGGAGCTTATCTGATGAAAGTGCGTGCGCAGCAGTATGACACGGTGGACGCACTCTGCTGGCGTCACTACGGGCGCACGCAGGGCATGACGGAACAGGTGCTGCAGGCAAATCCGGGGCTGGCGGAGCACGGCCCCCTCTTACCGCACGGGCTGGAGGTGGAGCTGCCGGACGTGACAGCGACGGCCACCGTGCAGGCCGTCCAGCTTTGGGACTGAATCATGTGGGAAAAAATCAGCACCTTCTTAACCTGGTGCATTGCGGTGGTAATGGCGTGGCTGGGCGGCATGGACCTGAAAGACATGTCCACCGTGGCCGGTGTGCTTATCGGCCTGCTTATGGCGCTTATCAGCTGGTACTACAAACACAAAACTTATCAGCTGCTGGCAAGCGGGCGCATTACGCGGAGTGAATATGAATCTGCAGACCGTTAAACGCTGCGCCGTTGGCGTGGTGCTGGCACTGGCTGCCACGATGCCCGGTTTTCAGTTGTTGCATACCTCTGTGGAAGGGCTGCGGCTGATTGCCGACTATGAGGGCTGCCGCCTGCAGCCGTACCAGTGCAGCGCGGGAAAGTGGACCGACGGGATCGGCAACACGTCCGGCGTTGTGCCGGGTAAATCCATCACGGAACGGCAGGCGGCGGGGAATTTCATTACCAACGTGTTACGCACTGAGGCGGCACTGGCGCGCTGCGTGGCGGTCTCCATGCCGCAGCAGGTTTATGACGCGCTGGTGTCGCTGGCGTTCAACGTTGGCACCGGCAACGTCTGCGGCTCCACGATGGTGGCGTTGCTGAAAAAGGGCCAGTGGCGCGACGCGTGTTATCAGTTGCCGCGCTGGGTGTACGTGAAAGGCGTATTCAATCAGGGGCTGGATAACCGGCGCGGGCGTGAGCTGGCCTGGTGCCTTAAAGGAGTCTGAAATGCAGATGGTTAAAACATGGTGGTTTACGGCTTTACTCACGGTCCTGCTGACGCTGGTCAGTATCAGTCACGGCAGCTTTGCGGGCTATCCGCTGGCGGTCCTGCTGTGGGCGGAATTCATCTCATGGGCTTTCATCGGCTTTTCCGGGCTGTTCTGCGCCGCAACCCTAACCGGCAGGGAGCGCAAGCGGACGTTTGCCTGGCTGCTGCGGTTTGCGCAGCTGGCTGATCGCGTGCCGCTGAGGTGGTATCACCGCGTAATTATCGCAGTGGTGATGTGGACAGCGGGCTGGAAGCTGACGGTACTCATGAGCCTGAACGCATTGTTTTATCGCTGGATGATCAGGCCAGAGCTTAAGCAGGCCGCAGCATGACGCGCGCACTGGCAGTCATCGTGCTGATCCTGCTGGTTATTACCGGCGTGCAGTCTTACCGGCTGAGCAGCGCCCACGGCAGGATTGATGTACAGCAGACCACCATTGCGGGCCAAGGCAAAAAGCTGAGCCAGAAAAACAGCCAGCTGATTGCCCTGAACATCCTGATGCAGACCAGCAACCAGGCGCAGGCGCAGCTTTACGCCGCCGCCGAACGCAACGGCCAGCTGCTGCGCGACCGGCAGCGAAAGATTGAGGAACTGAAACGTGAAAATCAAGACCTTCGCCGCTGGAGCGATACCGCTTTGCCTGATCATGTTGTCCGGCTGCGCCAGCGACCGGCTCTCGCAGGAGGTGAATCTTACCGTGAGTGGCTGTCCGAAAATCACCCGCTGCCAGCTGGACCCGGCAGCGCCGCGCACTAACGGCGACCTTCTGGCCCTGCTGGACGAAACGGAGGCCGCCTGGGCGGCATGTGCCGGTAAAGTCGATACCATCATCAGCTGTCAGGAAAAAGACGATGAACAAGCCGCAGTCCTTACGCAGCGCCCTCAATAAGTCGGTCCAGTATGTGGCCGACAACCCGGACCGCCTGCACCTGTTCGTGGACAGCGGCCAGTTGGTCGCCACGTCCGCCGCGTCCCTGTCGTGGGAGTATCGCTACACCCTGAACGTGGTGATCACCGACTTTACCGGCGACCAGAACCTGTTGATGGCCCCGGTGCTTTTGTGGCTGCGGGAAAATCAGCCCGACGCGCTGCAGAACAGCGAAGCGCGCGAAAGGCTGTTTTCGTTTGAAGTCGATATTCTGGGGAATGACCGCTGCGACATCAGTATGGACCTGAAGCTGACCGAGCGCGTGGTAGCAACCACTGTAGACGGTAAAGTCAGTATTGAGGCGATGCCCGAGCCGGGCGCGTCGGAGGAAGTCTGGACGGTGAAACGTGGCTGAGCTACATGAAGTGGATGCATGGCTGGCGGCGCTGCTGTCACAGCTGGAGCCTGCCGCCCGGAAAAAGATGCTGCGCGAGGTGGCACGCGACGTGCGCCGCATTCAGCAGGCAAACATCACCGCGCAGCGCTCGCCTGACGGCACCGCATGGGAGCCGCGCCGCGTCAGCGCACGCAGCAAAAAGGGCCGCATCCGTCGCGGCATGTTTGCGAAGCTGAAAACAGCGAAGTATCTGAAGGCGCAGGCTGGCGCGGACGCCGCTGAGGTTGCCTTTGTGCCGGGGGTTCAGAAGCTGGCCCGCGTCCATCACTACGGCCTACGGGACCGGGTAAGCCGTCGTGGCCCTATGGTGAAATATGCTGAACGTCCGCTGCTGGGTGTAAATGGTACAACAGAAGACATAGTGGAAAAAATTTTAATTAGCTGGCTTATTGAAAGAGGCAATATTTAAATGCTAATTTATTGAAAAGCACATACAAAAAAAGAAAATAAAGTACATGCTAAGAAGATATCTATCACTCTGGTTCGGAGTGTTCATCTTTTTCAACTTTAGAATCTGTTGTGATAATGGTTTTTTCACTAATGCTTGCTGCGGAGGCATTAAATACTTTAACTTGAGAATTAGATGAATTTAGGGTTTTCTTTACCTTCAACCAAAGAGCTCCTGATGAAAAAATATCCCCCAGCGCCTCAATTAGCGTATCTTTTTCATAACATTCATATTGAGTCATGTCATTTATTAAAGTAAGGGGGTAGCCATTTTGAGTTCTACGCCACTTACATACCTTTAGCTCACCAACATTGGACTTCAATATTAAACTACCACGTAGCTCATAATTTTCAAGCTTATCTAATTTTTTCGTGATCATATCGAAGAAAATTTCAGCTCCTGAAGTTGTTTCGAGAACAAGAGAAAATTCACCGCCAAGCTTTTTTTTAATCGAGTTATCAAGCTCATTAAAAATCTCATAGATTTCACTTAGATTGCTTTGAACTTTATCAGCTTGTTCGAGGCCGCTTTCAAGGATAGAGTCGAATCTATTTTTCATGACCATCATAAATACCTAATCTTAGTTTTAACTGGAAAGTGATTAATTGAAGATGTGTTTTTTCTTAGTTGTATCAACAATGAATCATCGAAATACCTTCCTGTATCCTCCTCAATTATAGACCAGCCTTTGTTGCGAAGGAAGGAGGCGGAGAAAAACATTTGATCAAATGTGGCCCAATTCGGTCTGTGGTTAGATCTGCCAAAACATGTGCCTAAATCATGACTTCCCTCTGACTTTTCGAAACACAATCTTGAATTCAATAATTTCCAGAAAGGATTGTATAACCAATGGTGAGGTTTTTTTATCACGTTATGCCTGTCGTTCGTTGCTGATAAGTTCACTGAAATAATACTAGAAAAAGGTTCGGTATTATAATCACCCATGCAGACAATATTTTCATCATTTGCCAACCCATTCTCAATTTGAATTTTTAGAGCGGTTGCCGCGTGCGTTTTTAATACCTCTGAGTTTGGAGTTCTAAAGCTAGGCCAGTGGGATGCATAAATACTGATGGGTTGCTTTTGATATGGCTCTTCAATTTTTATTTTTACTGCCACCTTCAACTCAGCTCCATAAACCTCTTTTATAAGAGGGGCTGCCTCTAATATTTTCATCTCCTTCTTGTAAATAATTGCTATATCGAAAATGCTACGATTGGTTTTGAAATTCAATAGTTCAGCGTCATATTTTTCAGGATCAGCAGCCTTTCCTAACTGGTCAAAGCTCACGTGAGTTATCTCAGATAGCACTATGACATCAGCATTGCTGCTGTTAATTATTTCGGATATTTGGGATATGACAAATTCTACATCCGACAATGTGGGTATCTTTTTAACTCTAGGCGGGTTTAACGCACAGTTCCAAAAGATAAAGGTAATTTCACCATTTGACACTACAGGGTTCATTTCGATGCGGGTTCCATCTGCATTAAGATTTAGTAATCAATTTGTATCATCCACAGAACAAATGCAAAGGCTTTTAAAAATTTCATTTTTTCAACAAAGTGAATTGATGAATACACAATTTACCGAAATTATGCGCCTTATCACCAACCTGATCCGCACCGGCATTGTGTCCGAAGTGGACCCGGTGAACTGGCTGTGCCGGGTGAAAACGGGCGACCTCGAAACCAACTGGGTCAACTGGCTCACCCTGCGCGCCGGTAATACACGCACATGGTGGAAGCCCACCGTGGGGGAACAGGTCGTGCTGCTGAGCCTTGGCGGCAATCTTGAAACTGCCTTCGCGCTGCCTGCCATCTATTCCGAAGCCTTCCCGCCGCCCGACTATTCAGAAGACGGCACCACTACCGTGTTTAAGGACGGCGGCTGGTTCCAGTACGAGCCGGAAACCGGCCAGCTGCTGATAAAAAATATCAGAAGCGTGCGCATTGAAGCGGCAGACGGCATTCAGCTGATTACCGATGCGCTGGGTATAGAGGCCAGCCAGACACGGATTAACGGTGACACCACGATGAACGGCGATGTGACCCACGGCGGCGGCTCAATGAGTTCTAACGGCGTGATTGCTGATAAGCACTTACACAACAAAGTTAAGAGTGGCAGCGATACGTCAGGAGGCCCGCAATGATGTACCTCGGCATGAACCGTGACACCGGCGAAGGTATTACCGACATCGATCACATCCGGCAGAGTGTGCGCGACATCCTGATCACACCTGAAGGCAGCCGCATCGCCCGGCGTGAGTACGGTTCGCTGCTGTCAGTGCTGATTGACCAGCCGCAGAACGACGTGATCCGCCTGCAGGTAATGGCGGCGGTGTATATCGCCATCAGCCGCTGGGAACCTCGCGTAAGGCTAAGCACCGTAAATCTTCCCAGCAACTTTGACGGCTCTATGGTGGTTGAAATGACCGGTCAGCGGGATGACGGCTCGCCGGTTGCTATGTCTGTACCAACGGGGGTGAGCAGTGGCAGTAATTGATCTTTCCCAGCTGCCTGCACCGCAGATTATTGAGGTGCCGGACTTTGAATCGCTGCTGGCAGAGCGTAAAGAGGCGCTGGTTGCGCTTTATCCGGCGGATGAACAGGACGCCATGCGCCGCGTGCTGGCGCTGGAATCTGACCCGATTATTAAAAGCCTGCAGGAGAACGTCTACCGTGAAATTCTACTGCGCCAGCGCATTAACGAGGCGGCACAGGCGGTAATGGTGGCTTACTCCATCGGCAGCGATCTGGACCAGATGGCCGCCCGCAACAACGTGCAGCGCCTGACTGTTATCCCTGCGAACCCCGAAGCGGTGCCGCCGGTGGATGCGGTAATGGAATCGGACGATGATCTGCGCGTGCGCGTGCCGGAAGCGTTTGAGGGGCTGAGCGTGGCTGGGCCGACGGGCGCATATGAGTTCCACGCAAAAAGCGCCGATGGCCGGGTGCAGGACGTGTCTGCAACCAGCCCGTCACCGGCGACGGTATTGATCACCGTCCTGAGCCGCGAGGGCGACGGCACGGCAGCAGCGGATTTGCTGACCACAGTGAATACCGCGCTGAGCGCAGACAGCGTGCGCCCGGTAGCCGACCGGGTGACGGTTCAGGGGGCGACCATCCGCAGCTACAGCGTGAAGGCCAGGCTTCACCTGTTTGACGGGGTGGCCGCCGGTCCCTGCCTTGAGGCGGCAAACGCGAAGCTGGCCGCTTACCTGACCGAGCAGAAAAAGCTGGGCCGCAGCGTGCGGCGTGAGTCTTACGGGGCGGTAATGCGCGTGGCCGGTGTGGACTGGGTGGAAATCACCGAACCGGCGCAGGACATCATCATGGACCGCACACAGGCGGGCTACTGCACCGGCACGGATGTGTCCGTGGCGGGCGATCAGGGGGTGACATGAGCAACAGCAGCCTGATGCCGCCCGGTTCGTCTGCGCTTGAGCGCCGCCTAGCAGAAACCTGCAGCGGCATTTCCGGGCTGAGCGTGCCGCTGCGCGATTTATGGAACCCGGCCACCTGCCCGGTGAGCTTTCTGCCCTATCTGGCCTGGGCGTTTTCGGTGGACCGCTGGGACGAGAGCTGGGCGGAAAGCGTCAAGCGGCAGGTGGTGAGCGATGCGTTTTACATTCATCAGCACAAGGGCACCATCAGCGCCATCCGCCGCGTGGTGGAGCCGTTCGGCTTCCTGATCCGTGTTATTGAGTGGTGGAAAAATGGTGAAGCGCCGGGCACGTTCCGGCTGGACATCGGCGTGCAGGACCAGGGCATTACTGAAGAAACCTATCAGGAACTTGAGCGGCTGATCAGCGATGCGAAGCCCTGCAGCCGTCACCTGCTGGGGATGTCAATTAACCTGCAGGTCAGTGGCGAAACACGTATGGCAGCGGCCAGCTATGACGGTGATGACCTGACCGTTTACCCGTACACCCCGGAACTTATTTCCGTTAGCGGCGCAGTCTATGGCGGCGCGGCGGTTCACGTTATTGATCTGATGGAAGTGGGACCATGACACAAAAATACTATGCAATCGTAACCAACCTGGGCGCGGCAAAAATTGCCAACGCTGCCGCACTCGGCACGAAACTGAATATCACACAGATGGCCGTGGGTGACGGCGGGGGCACGCTGCCGACACCGAACGCCAGCCAGACAAAGCTGGTTAACGAGGTGCGCCGCGCAGCCATCAACACGCTGAGCATTGACCCGGCCAACGCCAGCCAGATGATTGCCGAACAGGTGATCCCTGAAACCTCGGGCGGATTCTGGATCAGAGAAATGGGACTCTTTGATGCCGACGGCACGCTGATCGCGGTATGCAACACGCCGGAAACCTACAAACCTGCACTGCAGGAAGGCAGTGGCCGCACGCAGACCGTGCGCATGATCCTGATTATCAACAGCACCGACGCCATCACCCTTAAGATTGACCCGTCCGTGGTGTTGGCAACGCGTAAATATGTTGATGATGCTGTGATCGAGGTGAAAGCCTACGCTGACAGCGTAATGAAAACTCACACTGATGCTAAAAACCCACACAGCCAGTACCTGCAGATCGCAAGCGCCCTGGCAGAAATCAAAGACGCCGGGCTGGTTGCTGACGTTCTCAAAAACCTCGGTTTAGGCGACGCAGCAAAAAAGACTGTCGGTAATGGCGCAGATCAGCTGCCTGATATGAGTTTCTTCGCCGCTGTGAAATCGGGCAATGGTTACACCCGGCTACCAAACGGTGTGATTCTGCAGTGGGGTTCTGGCGGCTTTAAACAGAAAACAACCACAACCGTTGTTCTGCCGATTGAATTCCCTAATGCGGGTGTCGTCGTGATCGCCTGTAAGGGATCGGCTTTACCGTCGTCCGGCGAATATGGCTTAGGGGCGGGATTTCGCAATAAATCCTCTTTTGATCTCACAAATACAGGCCCTGACTCAACTCTTCAGGGAATTACATGGCTGGCGCTGGGGTACTGAATGAAAAAATATTCACCATCTGCAAATGCTTTTTACGATACCAGCATCAATCTGGTTATCCCTGATGATGCCGTAAAAATCACTGATAAAAAATGGGCTGACTTACTCGCCGGACAGGCAGACGGAAAGCTGATTGCCTGCGGTGCTGACATGCTTCCGTGCCTGACCGATCAGCCGCTGCCAACAACAGAAGAACTTATCAGCCAGGCCGAAGACAAGCGCAGCAGGTTGAGAACTGAAGCCGATACGGCCATTCAACCCCTGCAGGATGCGAGCGATTTGGGGATAGCAACAGATGATGAGGCAAGCCAGCTTGTCGCCTGGAAAAAATACCGCGTCATGCTTATGCGGATTAATACGAAAGACGTTGAAAATATCATTTGGCCTGAACAGCCCGCATAAAAAAAGCCCGCATTGCGGGCTTCGCTTATTCCGGCATGACCGGCCATTCGATGTCTGGCGCTTTATTGGTATCAATCCGGCTGAGCGCCACCCGGTAACGCTTCCACTCTGCCAGGCGGGCTATCTCAGCATCTGTTGCAATGCTGATATCAACTGCATCTTGAAGCGGCGCGATTGTCCTGTTTGCCTCATCCATTTCAGCAGCCAGCCTGCTGCTTGCAATCAGCACTGCGTTTTCAGCTTCTGTAACCGGGGCCGCAAACACGCCGTCACTGTAACGGTAATTTACATCGGGCTGTTCGGGTAGCGCGGTAATATCCACCCATACCAGTGACGGATGATAGAGTTTTTCAGGCTTCACATTCAGCGAGACGATTTCAGCAACGCACTGATTTTCAATCCGGGCATAAGTTTTCATCAGCTGAACTCCTCAATGTAAATAACCCCGTCAGAGCCGTAACTGCCGATATAGGGATCCGAGCGGGTAGAGCCGCTACCGCCAGCGCCAAAGGTGTTTCTTTTGCCGGTTACTGTACCTTCCCCGCTTCGGAAGCCTCCGCCCCAGTAACTCACACCGCCATCACCAGAGCCGCCACGGTAAGGGTTTGTGCCGGTCGATATAAGGCCGGGCGCATCACTGCCGTCACCGCCCTGAATATTCAAATCGCCACCGACAGCCTTTCCGCCCGCGCCGCCCGCATCACCTGATGAAGTATTCACGCCATTGCCTGCCGTCAGCAGACCGTTGAATGTGCTGCTCGTTGCAGACAGGGTTTCATCACTGCCACGACCTACAACACCGGGGTATGTTTTAGTGTCGTCCACGTCCAGCCACGCAATGACCGTCCCGCCAGCGCCACCGCCAGCGCCACGGCTCGTAAAGTTATTACCCCATCCAAGATATCCATAGCCTCTGCCACCACCGCCGGTCAGGATAATCCTGATACGTTTAGTTCCCTTAGTGGGGTTGTAGTTGATTGCGCCCGGCGTGATGAAAATCTGACAACCCATAAAACGCCCGGAAAACTTTTCGCTAATACCGAGGTTTCTGAGAAACAAACGCCTGGCCCTGTGCCGGGCGGCGCTGGCACACTTGCGGCCATTTGCGGAGAACTCAGCGTGCTGATTGGCTACATCAGGGTGTCAACAAATGACCAGAACACGGACTTACAGCGGATTGCGCTGCAGAGCGCAGATTGTGAGCTGCTTTTCGAGGACAGGATAAGCGGGAAAACCAGCGACAGGCCGGGGCTGAAAAAGGCGCTGCGCTGCCTGCAGGCAGGCGACACACTGGTTGTGTGGAAGCTGGACCGACTGGGCAGAAGTATGCGCCATCTGGTCATGCTGACTGAAGAGCTGCGGGAACGGGGCGTAAATTTTCGCAGTCTTACCGACAGCATCGATACCAGTACGCCAATGGGCCGGTTTTTCTTCCATGTTATGGGTGCCCTGGCGGAAATGGAACGCGAGCTGATCGTAGAACGCACCCGTGCCGGGCTGGCCGCTGCGCGTGATAAAGGGCGCATCGGCGGCAGGCGGCGGAAGATGACGCCGGAAACGGTGGAGCGTGCCCGGCGGATGCTGGCGCAGGGCGCAACGCTGCTGCAGGTGTCACTGGTGCTGGACGTGTCAGTGAAGACGCTTTACCGCTATATCCCCGCCCCGGAACAGAAAACTCTGCGTGAAAACGGCGCGCCTGTTGTGTCAGGTATGGCACAACAGCCAGCGCGTGCCTCGTCATAGCGGACCATAGACCATAGCGGAACCCCTTCACAGGAGAACCGCCACATGGCACAGGATTATCACCACGGCGTGCGCGTTGAGGAAATCAACGAGGGCACCCGAACCATCACCACCGTCAGCACCGCGATTGTCGGGCTGGTCTGCACCGGCGACGACGCCGACGCGGCCACCTTCCCGCTTAATCGTCCGGTGCTGTTAACCGACGTACTCACCGCCAGCGGCAAGGCCGGGGAATCAGGTACGCTGGCCCGTTCACTGGACGCCATCGCGGACCAGTCGAAACCCGTCACCGTCGTTGTGCGCGTGCCGCAGGGAGAAACTGAAGCGGAAACCACAGCTAACATCATCGGCGGCGTGACCGATGGCCAGCGCACCGGCATGAAGGCGCTGCTGGCCGCGCAGTCCGTGTGCGGCGTAAAGCCCCGCATTCTGGGCGTACCGGGGCACGACACAAAAGCCGTCGCCACCGAGCTGCTGAGCGTGGCGCAGAGCCTGCGCGGCTTTGCCTACCTGTCCGCGTATGGCTGCAAGAGCGTTGAAGAGGCGATTGCCTACCGCAGCAACTTCAGCCAGCGCGAAGGGATGCTGATCTGGCCTGACTTCATCAGTTTTGACACCGTGCTGAAAGCGGACGCAACGGCCTACGCTACCGCCCGCGCGCTGGGCCTGCGTGCCAAAATCGACGAGCAGACCGGCTGGCATAAATCCCTGTCAAACGTGGGCGTGAACGGCGTCACCGGGATTTCAAAAGACGTCTTCTGGGACCTGCAGGATCCGGCCACTGATGCGGGCCTGCTGAACCAGAACGACGTGACCACGCTGATCCGCAAAGACGGCTTCCGCTTCTGGGGTTCCCGCTGCCTCAGTGATGACGCGCTCTTTCAGTTTGAGTGTTACACCCGCACGGCGCAGGTGCTCATGGACACGATGGCTGAAGCGCAGATGTGGTCCGTTGACGGCGCGCTGAACCCGTCACTGGCCCGTGACATCATCGAAAGCATCCGCGCGAAACTGCGCAGCCTGGTGAATCAGGGCTATCTGATTGGCGCGGACTGCTGGCTGGACGAGAGCGTGAACGATAAGGACACGCTTAAGGCGGGCAAGCTGCTGATCGATTACGACTATACGCCGGTGCCGCCACTAGAAAACCTGCTGCTGCGCCAGCGCATCACTGACCAGTACCTGGTCGATTTCAGCAGCCGCGTCAGCGCATAAGGAGAAGGAGAGATGGCATTACCCCGCAAACTCAAGCACCTGAACGTGTTCAATGCAGGTAACAACTGGCAGGGGCTGGTTGAGTCCGTGACGCTGCCGAAAGTCACCCGTAAGTTCGAAAAATATCGCGGCGGTGGCATGGCCGGTGCGGTGGACATCGACATGGGCCTGGATGATGGTGCGCTGGATACGGAGTTTACCGTAGGCGGCACTGAAGCCCTGCTGTTTAAGCAGCTTGGTACCGAAACCGTGGACGGCATCCAGCTGCGCTATACCGGCTCCATTCAGCGCGACGATACCGGTGAAGTGCAGGCGGTCGAGCTGGTCACGCGCGGACGCTATAAGGAGCTGGACTCAGGCGAATGGAAAACCGGTGAATCCAGCACCACCAAAGTGTCCGCAACCAACAGCTACGCAAAGCTGACCATTAACGGCGAAGTGGTTTATGAGATCGACATCGTGAACATGATCCACATCGTGGATGGAAAGGACCTGATGGAAGCGCACCGCAACGCGCTGGGCCTGTAATTACACCGGCAGGCCGCGCGCCTGCCGCTTATCTCTCTTTTTAATGGAAAAGCATCATGACTAATAAAACCGCTCCAAATGAAAAAGTCGTCGAGCTGGATACCCCGATCCTGCGCGGCAAAACTGAAATCACCTCCGTCACCGTGCGCAAGCCGCAGTCCGGTGCGCTGCGGGGCACCCGCCTGCAGGCGCTGCTGGACATGGACGTGAACGCACTGATCACCGTGCTGCCGCGTATCACAACCCCGGCCCTGACCACGGCGGAAATCAACGAAATGGACCCCGCCGATCTGGTGAGCCTGTCGGTAGAGGTGGTCACTTTTTTGCTGAAGAAGTCGGTCCTGTCGGATTTAGCGACGGCCTGACGGTAGACGATCTGGTGGCGGATATCGCTACCGTCTTTCACTGGCCGCCCTCCGTTACCGAGTCCATGACGCTGACGGAAGTTCTGGAGTGGCGGCACAAAGCAATCCTGCGACACAGGGCCAGCGATGAGTGATAAAAATCTGCGTTTGCAGGTCGTGCTGGGCGCAGTCGATAAGCTGACGCGCCCCTTCCGCAGCGCCCGCGACAGCACACGGGAGCTGGCTGGCACGCTGCGAGACACCCGCAACACCCTTAAAGAGCTGGACGCACAGGCCGGGCGTATCGACGGCTTTCGCAAGACCCGCTCACAGCTTGCCATCACCGCGAATAACCTTAAAGCCGCCCGCGAAGAAGCGGCCCGGCTGGCCGTGCAGTTTACGGAAACAAACAGGCCCACAGCTGCACAGGCCCGCGTGCTGGAGCAGGCAAAAAACCGCGCCAGCCAGCTGCAGCAGACTTACAACGGGCTGCGCCTGTCGGTGCAGCGTCAGCGTGAGGCGCTGGGCGCTGCCGGTATCGACACGAAGAAACTGAGCCAGGCACAGCGCGAACTTAAAAGTCAGTCTGACGAGGCGCGCGCCGCCATTGACCGGCAGCAGCAGTCGCTTAAAAAGCTGGGAGAACGGCAGGCAAAGCTGAGCGCGGTACGTGAGCGATATTCCCGATCGCTTGAGGTGCGCGATCGCGTGGCCGGTGCGGGAGCGGCAACGTCTGCCGCCGGGCTGGCAATGGGTGCGCCGGTACTGGCCGCCGTGAAATCTTCAGCGGCAATGGAAGACGCCATGAAAGGCGTGGCAAAGCAGGTTAACGGGCTGCGCGACGACAAAGGAAACCGCACAAAACAGTTCTATGACATGCAGGCCGCCATCAAGGCCGCCAGTGAGCAGCTGCCGATGGAAAACGGCGCGATTGACTACGCCGCGCTGGTTGAGGGCGGCGCGCGCATGGGCGTGACGAACCAGAACGACTCCTATGAGGACCAGAAACGCGACCTGATGGCCTTTGCCACCACGGCGGCGAAGGCGTCCACCGCGTTTGAGCTGCCTGCCGGTGAGCTGGCCGAAGGGCTGGGCAAGATTGCGCAGCTGTACAAGATCCCTACGCGCAACATCGAGCAGCTGGGCGACGCGCTGAACTACCTGGACGATAACGCCATGTCCAAAGGTTCAGACATCATCGACGTGCTGCAGCGCATGGGCGGCGTGGCTGACAGGCTGGACTACCGCAAAGCGGCCGCGCTTGGTTCGACATTCCTCAGCCTGGGCGCGACGTCGGAAACCGCCGCCAGTGCAGCGAACGCCATGGTGCGCGAGCTGTCCGTAGCCACCATGCAGAGCGACCGGTTTATGGACGGCATGGATCTGCTGAAACTGGACCCGGCGAAGATTGAAAAGCAGATGACCACGGACGCCATGGGCACCATCCAGCGCGTGCTGGAAAAGGTCAACAACCTGCCGAAAGACAAACGCCTGACGGCTATGATGATGGTTTTCGGCAAGGAGTATGGCAAGGATGCGGCCAAACTCGCTAACAACATGCCGGAGCTGAGGCGTCAGCTGCAGCTGACGCAGGGCGACGGGGCGAAAGGCTCCATGCAGAAAGAGTCGGACATCAATAAGGACTCGCTTTCTGCACAGTGGATGCTGACCAAAACCGGCGTTTCCAACACCATGAGCGGCCTGGGCGATTCGCTGCGCACGCCTCTGATGGACATCATGAACATGGTGAAGAAAGTCACCGGTGTGACCCGTCGCTGGGTGGAAAATAACAAGGAGCTGGCCGGAACGCTGGTTAAGACTGCCGCTGTTCTCTCATTACTTGTGCTGGGTGCCGGGGCTTTTCTGGTGAGCCTCGCGGCTTTTTTTGGACCGCTTGCTTTGCTCAGGTTCAGCTTTAACGTGCTGGGGATAAAAGCCTTTAGCTCCTTTGGGCTGATTAAAAGTGCCATCGGCTTCGTGGGTAACGGCGTGCTGTGGCTGGGACGGCTGATGATGGCAAACCCGATTCTGGCCGTTATCGGGCTGATTGCCGCCGGGGCGCTGCTTATCTGGCAGAACTGGGACACGCTGGGACCGAAACTTGCCGCCATCTGGGAAGCTATCAGCACAAAGGTCAGCAGTATCTGGACCGCGATCCGCACCTACATCAGCACAAAGTGGGGGGAGATTGTCGCCGACGCGAAGGCGCTGCCCGCGCGTTTTCAGGAAGCAGGTTCACAGATGATTGACGGCCTGATGGCGGGCATCAGCCAGAAATGGGATGCGATTAAAAACAAGCTGTCGTCCCTGACCGACTACCTGCCGGACTTTCTGAAGCCGGGCGGCGATAAGACCGGCGGGCCGCAGCTGCCGCGACTGGCGACAGTAAAAACGGGCGGCGGTGTATCCCTGCCGCCGGGCGGGTTCCCCGGATTTGCGGGCATGTACGACAGCGGCGGCTTTATTCCGTCCGGGCAGTTCGGTGTTGCCGGTGAAAACGGGCCGGAACTGGTCAGCGGTCCGGCGAACGTGACCAGCCGCCGGAGCACTGCACGGCTGGCAGCACTGGCTGCGCTGACGCTGGGCGGTGCCGGAGCGACGGCGGAGGTAAAGCCGCTGCACCCGCTCAGCCTGCCAGTTCAGGCGTACAGGCAGGAAGCACCGCGCATGAGTGGCAGTGCTAAACAGGGAACTGCGCCGCAGATTCACGCCTCCTTCACCATCGTGCAGCAGCCGGGGCAGAGCCAGCAGGATCTGGTTGATGAGGTGATGCGCAGGCTTGAGGCAAAAGAGCGACAGGCGCAAGCACGCGCCCGCAGCAGTTACAGTGACAGAGGAGGATTTGAGGGATGATGATGACGCTGGGCTTATTTGTTTTCATGCTCAGGACGGTGCCCTATCAGGAACTGCAGTATCAGCGCAGCTGGCGCTTTCCGTCAAACAGCTGCGTTGGGGTGAGGCCGTCGCTGCAGTTCTTAGGCCCGGACAATGACACGCTGACGCTTTCCGGTGTGCTGCTGCCGGAGATTACTGGCGGCAGGCTGTCGCTGTTTGCGCTGGAACAGATTGCGGAGCTGGGCCGCGCGTGGCCGCTTATTGAGGGCAGCGGGACAATTTACGGCATGTTCGTGATTGAAAGCCTGAGTCAGACCAAAGCGGAATTCTTCAGCAGCGGCGTGTGCCGCCGCATTGAATTCACGCTGACGCTGAAGCGCACCGATGAATCACTGGGGGAAATGTTCGGCAGCCTCAGCGATCAGCTGTCTGCGATGCAGGGCGCAGCAGTTAGCGCTGCCGGGAAGGTGAGCGCCGCTGCCGGAGGGTTATTCTCATGATGACCAGCCCCTGGATTAACGGCCAGCAAAATTCCCCCGCATTCCGTCTGACGATGGACGGGGCAGACATCACGCAGAAGCTGGAAAAGCGCCTGCTGAGCCTGACGCTCACTGATAACCGGGGCTTTGAGGCGGATCAGCTGGACATTGAACTGGACGACGCGGACTGCCAGCTGCAGCTGCCACGCCGGGGCGTCGTGCTTTCACTGTCGCTGGGCTGGCAGGGAGAGGCACTTTTTCCGAAAGGCAGCTATACGGTTGACGAAATCGAGCACAGCGGCACACCTGACCGGCTGACGCTGAGGGCGCGCAGCGCGGACTTCCGGCAGACGCTAAACACGAAGCGGGAGAAGTCCTGGCACAAAACCACTGCAGGCGAAATTGTCCGGGACATCGCCGGACGCCATAAGCTAAAGGCGGCAATGGGTGAAGACATGGCCGCCGCAGAAATTGATCACCTTGATCAGACCAACGAATCAGACGCCAGCTTTCTGATGCGCCTGGCTAAACAGTGCGGCGCAGTGGCTTGCGTCAAGGACGGTAATTTGCTTTTTATCCGACAGGGTCAGGGTAAAACGGCAAGCGGCAAGGCGCTTCCAGTAATCACCCTTCAGCGCAGGGACGGAGACAGCCACCGCTTCACCCTTGCGGACCGCGATGCCTACACCGGCGTGATCGCCAGTTGGCTCCACACCCGCGAACCGGCAAAAAAGCCTGTAGCGAAGGTGAAGCGCAGGCGACGTAAAACCACGGCGAAGAAGAAGAAAGAACCGGAGGCGAAGCAGGGAGATTACCTGATCGGCACTGATGAAAACGTGCTGGTACTGAGCCGCACTTACGCGAACAGGGGCAACGCCGAACGGGCGGCCAAAATGCAGTGGGAACGCCTGCAGCGTGGTGTAGCAACGTTCTCAATCCAGCTGGCGAAGGGATGCGCAGAGCTATACACGGAAATGCCGGTGAAGGTAAGTGGCTTCAAACAGCAGGTAGATGCGGGGGAATGGATCATCACAACGTTGACGCACAGCCTGAGCGCTGACAGCGGATATACGACCAGCATCGAACTGGAAGTTAAAATCGAGGACTCAATCTTGCAATAGTAATATTTATTATCCTTTTGGGTAATCAATAGGTATGATCAAGTTAAATATTCAACAGGGCGAATCCTAAATGATGAATTGTCCAAAGTGCTCTCACGCTGCACATACACGCAGCAGTGTTGTGCTCTCTGAGAACACAAAAGAACGATACAACCAGTGCCAGAACATCAACTGCGGATGTACTTTCAAATCCTTAGAAACTGTAACTGATATAATCATGTGTCCAGGTAGAGTAAATCCCGTACCGCCCCACC
Source organism: Pantoea alfalfae (assembly GCF_019880205.1). NCBI lineage: Bacteria > Pseudomonadati > Pseudomonadota > Gammaproteobacteria > Enterobacterales > Erwiniaceae > Pantoea > Pantoea alfalfae. The sequence continues at coordinate 927,111 of NZ_CP082292.1, read as the reverse complement.
CTGCCCGTGGAGGCGCCAAAACGTCCCAAGGCCAACTCTGGCTCTAACCCGCTTCGGCGGGTTTTTTAATGCCTACATTTGACTACAAAATAAATCTGCGTAGCCAATCCGTGGACAAGACAATAAAAAAAGGGGCTGGCATCACGCCAACCCCTTGTTTGCTATTAACTTTTAGATGTCGCGTTAGCGATACCTTAGTTAAGACGCTCTTTAATACGAGCAGACTTACCAGTACGCTCACGCAGGTAGTACAGTTTGGCTTTACGCACAGCGCCACGACGTTTAACAGCGATGCTGTCAATTACAGGTGAATGAGTCTGGAATACACGCTCAACGCCTTCGCCGTTAGAAATTTTGCGAACAGTGAATGCAGAGTGCAGACCGCGGTTACGGATAGCGATAACCACGCCCTCGAATGCCTGCAGACGTTTTTTAGAACCTTCAACGACCCATACTTTCACTTCCACGGAATCACCCGGGCGGAAGGAAGGTACGTCCTGTTTCATCTGCTCTTGTTCAATTTGCTTGATAATGTTGCTCATAATTAAATCTCATATCCTGGGTAAACTGATAGTCGGGGAAGATCACTCTTCCACATCATCGTTTTGTTGCTGCCGGGATTCCCGCTGGAACTCGTTCAGCAACCTTGCTTGCTCTTCAGTCAGAGCCAGGTTTTCCAGAAGTTCAGGTCTTCTCAGCCAGGTACGGCCTAGCGACTGCTTCAGACGCCAGCGGCGAATATCAGCATGGTTACCTGACAGTAATACTGCCGGGACCTCCACGCCGTCTAACACTTCAGGACGGGTATAGTGCGGACAATCCAGCAAACCGTCAGAGAACGAATCCTCATCGGCTGACGCCTGCTTGCCGAGTACGCCTGGAATAAACCGGGCAACTGCGTCAATCATCGTCATCGCTGGCAGTTCCCCGCCGCTGAGAACGTAATCACCGATTGACCATTCTTCGTCAATTTCGGAATGAATTACGCGCTCATCAATCCCTTCATAACGACCACAGACCAGAATTAACTTGTCTCGTGCCGCCAGTTCGCAAACGCCCTGTTGGTCCAGTTTGCGGCCCTGAGGTGAAAGATATATCACTCTGGCGCCATCACCTGCCGCTGCTTTCGCTGCGGAGATGGCATCCCGTAAGGGTTGTACCATCATCAGCATTCCCGGTCCGCCGCCATAAGGACGATCATCCACGGTACGGTGCCGGTCGTGCGTGAAGTCACGAGGACTCCAGCTCTGAATGCTGAGCAGACCGTTTTTTACAGCCCGGCCAGTTACCCCGTAATCGGTAATAGCGCGAAACATTTCTGGAAACAGGCTGATAACACCAATCCACATTGTATTCGCCGTTACGTTACCGTTCGATTCGGAGATCAAAAACCAGGATCCCAATCTACCTCAATGACGCCAGTAGAGAGATCGACTTTCCTGATAACCTGTTCATCAAGAAACGGAATTAACCGCTCCTGAGCACCGAATGCATCTTTCAGGTTTGCCTTAACGACGAGTACGTCGTTCGAGCCGGTTTCCATCATATCGATGACTTTACCCATCTCGTAGCCTTCGAGGTTAACTACCTGGCAGCCCATAAGGTCTTTCCAGTAGTAATCACCCTCTTCCAGCGATGGCAACTGCGTCGAGTCAACCTGAATTTCGCAATTGGTTAACTGAGCCGCCGCATCCCGATCGTCAATGCCTTTGACTTTGATGATCAGGTCCTGATTGTGGTGCTTCCAACCTTCCAGTTCGACCTGCTGCCATTTACCGGCGCGCTGGATGAACCAGGGTTGGTAGTTGAAGATGCTTTCAGCGTCTTCAGTGGAGGAAAACACTTTGAGCCAGCCGCGAATACCGTAGGCGGCTCCCATCTTACCCAATACAATCGGGTTAACAGGAGGCTGTGCGGCAAGTTGTCTGCTCATGCTCACCACCGTGACAGATTAAGCTGCTTTCTTAGCTTCTTTGACCAGCGCGTTAACGCGATCAGAGAGTGTTGCGCCCTGGCCAACCCAGTGCTCGATACGGTCCAGATCCAGACGCAGACCTTCAGCCTGACCAGATGCGATCGGGTTGAAGAAACCAACGCGCTCGATGAAACGACCGTTGCGTGCATTGCGGCTGTCAGTGACGACGACCTGATAGAACGGACGCTTTTTAGCGCCGTGACGTGCCAAACGAATTGTTACCATAACATCCTCTTCAGTTAATAAAACACCCGGCCCCCATCGAGGAACGGGGTCCGGGTGCTGTATAAAAAGCCCGAAAATTTTACTCATTTTGGCGAAAAAAGCAACCTAAACCGTGCCTTTCCGGGCTTTTTTGTAGAACGCTTAGCGGCCAGGGAATCCTGGCGGCATCATACCCTTCATGCCGCGCATCATTTTCGCCATACCGCCCTTCTTCATTTTCTTCATCATACGCTGCATGTCGTCGAACTGCTTCAATAAGCGGTTAACGTCCTGCACCTGCATTCCGGAGCCAGTTGCGATGCGGCGCTTGCGCGAGCCTTTGATGATTTCTGGTTTCTCACGCTCTTTGCGTGTCATCGAGTTGATGATGGCTTCCATGCGTACCAGCACTTTGTCATCCATCTGCGATTTCACATTGTCAGGCAACTGTCCCATACCGGGCAGTTTGCCCATCAGACTGGCCATGCCGCCCATGTTGCGCATCTGCTTCAGCTGCTCAAGGAAGTCATTGAGATCAAAACCGTCGCCGGTTTTCAGCTTCTTAGCCAGTTTCTCCGCCTGATCACGGTCAACCTTGCTTTCGATATCTTCGATCAGTGACAGCACGTCGCCCATGCCGAGGATACGTGACGCAATACGGTCAGGATAGAACGGTTCAAGCGCTTCGGTTTTTTCACCGACACCCATGAATTTAATTGGCTTGCCGGTGATATGGCGAATCGACAGCGCTGCACCACCGCGGGCATCACCGTCAACCTTGGTCAGGATAACCCCGGTCAGCGGTAGGGCTTCATTAAAGGCCTTAGCCGTGTTTGCGGCATCCTGACCGGTCATGGCATCGACCACAAACAGCGTTTCTACCGGCTTAATCGCGGCATGAACCTGTTTGATTTCGTCCATCATCGCTTCGTCAACGTGCAGACGACCGGCGGTATCCACCAGCAACACATCGTAAAACTTCAGGCGGGCTTCACGCAGCGCATTATTGACGATATCGACCGGCTTCTGGCTGAGATCGGACGGACAGAAATCCACGCCAACCTGCTGTGCCAGCGTTTCCAGCTGTTTGATTGCCGCCGGACGATAGACGTCGGCAGAAACCACTAAGACTTTCTTTTTGTGTTTTTCACGCAGGAACTTACCCAGCTTAGCGACGCTGGTGGTTTTACCGGCACCCTGCAGGCCCGCCATCAGTACTACGGCTGGTGGCTGAGCCGCCAGGTCGAGTGCGTTGTTCTCTGCACCCATCGCCGCAACCAGCTCGTTGCGAACGATTTTGATAAACTCCTGACCTGGCGTCAGGCTTTTATTCACATCATGGCCGACCGCGCTCTCTTTCACACGGTTGATGAAGTCACGTACCACTGGCAGGGCAACGTCAGCTTCAAGCAGCGCCATGCGCACTTCACGCAGGGTCTCTTTGATGTTCTCTTCAGTCAGCCTTCCGCGGCCGCTGATATTTCGCAGGGTTTGCGACAAACGATCGGTTAAATTATCAAACATGGTCTCTCACTTAAAAAGATCGCGAGGTGCCTGATCGGCAGAATGCGGCGGATTATAACACGAAGCCTCGGCGATCTCTGCAATTGCCCCTCAGATCGTTTGGAGCCTGCTTCGGCTGGCGCTATACTGCCTTTTTCCTTATCTGACTGAACCTGAAAGGATCTATGTTCGTTTTCGCGATAGTGGCGCTATTCGCCTACTCTTTAAGCCTTGCCCTGATCATTCCCAGCCTGTTGAAACGTAACGGCGGCTGGCGGCGAATGGCGATGCTCTCTGCCTGTGTGGCGCTGGTGACACACGCGGTGGCCTTGCAGCAACGCATATTTGCGGTTGATAGCGGACAGAATTTAAGCCTGCTCAACATAGGCTCGCTGGTCAGCCTGTTGATTTGCGCCATCATGACCATTGTGGCGTCACGCAACCGTGGCTGGCTGTTGCTGCCGATTGTTTACAGCTTCGCGCTGATTAATCTGGCCTTCGCCACTTTCGTCCCCAATGCGTTCATTACCCATCTGGAAACCACGCCAGGCATGATGATCCATATCGGTCTGTCGCTGTTCGCCTATGCGACGCTGATTATTGCCGCGCTCTATGCGCTGCAGCTGGCGTGGATTGATTACCAGCTAAAAAACAAGCGACTGGCGTTTACTCAGGATATGCCGCCACTGCTGACCATCGAACGTAAGATGTTTCACATTACTCAGGTCGGCGTCGTGCTGCTGACGCTGGTGCTCTGCACCGGTCTGTTTTATATGCAGGATCTCTTCAGCGCAGAAAACGTCGATAAAGCCGTTCTCTCCATCATTGCGTGGTTTGTTTATATCGTTTTGCTCTGGGGGCACTATCATGAAGGCTGGCGTGGTCGCCGCGTTGTCTGGTTTAACTGCAGCGGTGCGGTGCTGTTAACCATGGCTTACTTCGGCAGTCGCATCCTGCAGCATCTGCTTGTCCCTACCTCTCGTTAAAAAGGAAGTTCTGCGTTGGAGAATGTTTCAACCACCACGCTGATTATTATTCTCTGCGTCATGGTCCTGGTTTCCGCCTGGTTTGCCGGGTCGGAAACCGGAATGATGACGCTTAACCGCTATAAGCTGCGCCATCAGGCAAAAAACGGTAATCGCGCCGCACGCCGGGTGGAGAAGCTACTGCGTCGTCCTGACCGGCTGCTCAGTCTGGTTTTAATCGGTAACAACCTGGTCAATATTCTGGCCTCTGCCCTTGCCACCATCGTAGGCATGCGCATTCACGGTGATGAAGGCGTCGCGATTGCGACCGGCATCCTGACCTTTGTGGTGCTGGTCTTCGCTGAAGTGCTGCCAAAAACCGTGGCGGCGCTCTATCCTGAGCGTGTCGCCTTTCCCAGCAGCCTGCTGCTGGTCCCGTTGCAATACATCATGCTGCCGCTGGTCTGGTTGCTTAACACCATTACCCGGCTGCTGATGAGGATAGCGGGTATCCGCGCTGACGGTGCCATTAACTCTGCGCTGAGCAAAGAGGAGTTACGTACTATCGTCTATGAGTCGCGTAGCCTGATGTCACGCCGGAACCAGGACATGCTGCTCTCTGTTCTCGACCTGGAGAAAGTCAGCGTTGACGACATCATGGTGCCGCGTAATGAGATTGTCGGCATCAACATCAACGATGACTGGAAGTCGGTCGTACGTCAATTAAGCCACTCGCCACACGGCCGCATCGTGCTGTTCCGGGACTCGCTGGATGACTGCGTCGGCATGCTGCGGGTACGCGAAGCCTGGCGCATGATGACGGAGAAAAAAGAGTTCACCAAAGAGACGCTGCTGCGTGCCGCCGATGAGATCTACTACATCCCGGAAGGGACACCGCTTAACACCCAACTGGTGAAGTTTCAGCGCAATAAAGAGAAAGCGGGCGTGGTGGTGGATGAATATGGCGACATCAAAGGGCTGGTGACGATTGAGGACATTCTGGAGGAGATTGTCGGTGACTTCACTACCTCCATGTCACCGTCACTGGCAGAAGAAGTAATGCCGCAGAATGATGGCTCGGTGCTGATTGAGGGTAGTGCTAACGTGCGTGAAATCAACAAGGCATTTAACTGGCAGTTGCCAGAGCAGGAAGCCCGCACTATTAACGGCATGCTGCTGGAAGCGCTGGAAGAGATCCCTGCCATCGCCACCCGTGTTCAGATCGGCCATTACAACGTCGATATTCTGGACGTGCAGGACAACATGATTAAACAGGTGCGCATCACGCCAAAGACGCCACTGAAAAAATCGGTCGGTTCCTGAAGCCATAAAAAACGCCGCAATCGACATGATGCGGCGTTTTTTTTAGCAGAGAGGCTCTGGCTAGATGTGCAGTTCTTTCAGCTTTTCAGCAGGCAGCTTCAGATCGTCGTTGCGGTTAACGCCGATCTCATGCGCCAGCACATTGCGCGCGATCTGCTGCGCTTCATCCAGTGAGTGCAGCTTGTAGCTGCCACACTGGTATTCATTCAGCTCAGGGATCTGGTTCTGATCTTTCACTTTCAGAACATCTTCCATCGCCCCTTTCCACGCTTTCGCAACGCGCTGCTCGTCTGGCGTACCAATCAGGCTCATGTAGAAGCCGGTACGGCAACCCATTGGCGAGATATCGACGATTTCCACACCGTCACCATTCAGGTGATCACGCATGAATCCGGCAAAGAGATGCTCCAGCGTATGAATGCCACGCTCAGTGAGAATATCAATGTTCGGGCGGCAAAAACGCAGGTCAAAAACGGTAATCGTATCGCCATGCGGAGTCTTCATGGTTTTTGCAACGCGTACTGCCGGTGCGCCCATGATGGTGTGATCAACGGTAAAACTGTCCAGTAGTGGCATACGTCACCTCCTGTTCTGAGAATTTTTTTTAAAACGATGAAACTTTTCTGTTCGCCCAACGTCTGAATATATGAAAGACGCGCATTTGTTATCATCATCCCTGACAACAGAGATGTTAATTTGGCCACATTGATGTGGCCTTTTTCTTTTCTACCCTTCCCGGCTCGCCAGATATGCTTCAAAATCCAGCTTATCACTCGCTTCCAGCTGCTGCTGTGCAGCAACAGATTCCTGCGCCTGACGCGTGAAATCGTCTTCTGTCAGCACTTCCAGCGGCTCTTCGCAGAGCAGATGGCGATACTGTTCAGCCAGCGCCACGCCGGTTCCGGTTACACCATTGTCCTTCATTGCCTGAAGGATGCGCGCCGAGTAGGTTAGCTCAGGATCGTCGAACGATGCTACCAGTTGATCGCAAACCTGCTGATATTCCGTGCTGTCCTGATTATTGCTGTCTAAGACTTCAGCAACCCGACGCAGATCGGCAAACAGGGTCTTGCCGACTTCCACCAGCGAATGTTCCGCTTCTCCGCATCCTACGGCAATTTTCTGGTCCGGTTTACGCCCTTCCAGCACAACCCGGTTCCAGTTTATGCGGGTGCATTGCAGCTCATCGGCACTCATCTCCGGCGCATCCGCCAGGGTACACCAGATCAGGAACAGGTCGAGAAAGCGAACCTGATTTTCATCAACGCCGATGGCAGAGAATGGGTTGATATCCAGCGAACGCACTTCAATGTACTCAATACCACCACGCAGCAGCGCATCAGATGGGGCTTCACCCGAGCGTGTCACACGCTTAGGCCGGATTGGCGCATAGAGCTCGTTTTCAATCTGCAGCACGTTGGTGTTGAGCTGCAGCCAGTTACCGTCGGCATCTTTAGTGCCCATCGCTGCATACTCTTCTGACGGCGTCTTAATCGCTTTTTTCAGCGCGGTGACATAGCCTTCCAGCGAGTTAAACGTGATGCCCAGAGAGCTCTGCGATTTATTGGTGTAGCCTAAATCGCTCAGACGCAGCGAGGTGGCGTACGGCAGCCACATCGTATCTTTGTCGTTGGTTTCGAACGGCAGCGCGCTCTCACGGCCCTGCAGGAAGCTGGAGCTGATAGCAGGCGATGCGCCAAACAGATAGGGGATGACCCAGCCGAAGCGATAATAGTTGCGGATCAGCCGCAGATAGCCCGCCGAAATCGTCTCTTTTCCGCTTTCCTGATCTTTCACGTCAGCCCACTCCTGCCAGAATGAGAGTGGCAGCGAGAAGTTATAGTGAATGCCGGAGATGGTCTGCATCAACGCGCCGTAGCGGTTTTTAAGGCCTTCGCGGTAGAGCGTCTTCATCTGACCGATATTGGACGTGCCATATTGCGCCAGCTCAATATTGTCTGCGTCGTCAATCTCGCATGGCATACTGAAAGGCCACATGCGTTCATCACCCAGTTCACGGGCCACGTGACGATGAATATCGCGCAGGAATGCCAGCATATGATCAATGCTGTGATCCACTGGCGTAATAAATTCCAGCAACGTTTCGGCAAAGTCAGTGGTGATCCAGTCATGTTTCAGCGCCGACCCCAGAGATTCCGGGTGGCCGCTTTTTGCCAGTTCGCCATTTGCCTGTACACGCAGCGTTTCACGCTCGATGCCACGGCCAATACCTTTAAGGGCATTGGGATGCGCTTCCAGCCAGGAGAGCGCTTTAGATACGTCCGGGATCACATTACCCCCCCGCTGTGATAATAATTTATTTTTGTTCAGCATAATGTTAACCGTAGCCTCGAATCTATGCGAATCAATGCCACCATTGCATACCCTGTAATGTGGCAGTCGCGATAACGATATAACGCAGTGTTTTGCCGACAGCGAGAAACAGCATCGCGGGTAGCCAGGCGAAACGTAACCAGCCTGCCAGAACGCAGAGCAGATCACCTATCACTGGCAGCCAGCTGAATAACAGTGCTGCAGGTCCCAGTCGGTGCAACCACGTCATTGCTGTGTCATGCCATCGCCCCTGACGTTTTAACGGCAGCAAGCGACCAATAAGAATGTTGGTTAAGCCGCCCAAGGTGTTTCCCAGTGATGCGGCCAAAAGCAACCCGTAAACTGATGTCTTTTTTGCTATCAATAGTGCTATCAGCAGTGCTTCAGAACTTCCCGGCAGGAGCGTTGCACTTAAAAAGCTGCTGCCGAACATTGAGGCATAGGTAAGAACGTCACTCACAGTAAGCGGACATCCACCACAGCCATACCTGCCGCCTTCGCTGCCTGAATACCAAAGTCCGCATCCTCAAACACCACACAGCGTGCCGGCGTCACACCCATCAGCTCAGCGCAGCGTAAGAAGGTTTCAGGCTCAGGTTTATGACGCTGTACGTCGTCAGCACCAACGACTGCAGAGAAGAGCTCACGCACGCCCAGCTGCGTCAGTAACGCCTCTGCCATACTGTGTTCGCTTCCGGTACCCACCGCCATCGGACGACGCCCGTAGTACGCTTTCACCACCTCCATTAAAGGCAGTGGCTTCACGTTTTCCAGCAGCATCGCTTTCACGGCAGCGGTTTTTTCTGCGGCAAGAAGATGAGGGTCGAGTGACGACTGATTGGATTCAATGATGAACTGCGACAGCCGCCAGGTTGGTGCGCCATTGAAGTCGATAATACGAGCTTCATCCAGCGTTAATCCATAACGCGCCAGTACCTGACGCCACGCTTTTCGATGTGTCGGCTCAGTATCAAGAATCGTGCCGTCCATATCGAAAATCAGGGCGTCATATTGATCGTACATTGTCACTCCGGACATCCACCAAATGAGACATTACTTTAGCCTAATGTGGACAGGTTGTCGCCAGGGGGGATGAACAGCAAATGCTTTGAAAGCATTAGCAATTTTTGTTTTCAGATAAAGGTGATCGTGCGCGGCCAGTGATAACAGTACGAATTTTAAGCGAATTTTTAACATTCTTTTGGCTGACAGGCGGCGGCGGACGGGCGTGGGCAGCAAAACAGAAGGCGTTGATGCGGGAAACAGGCGTTTCGGATCGCTTAAGTCAGGATGATGAATCAATGGGGCAGATTAAACAGGAAAAGAGGGCGTGTGAAGCCAGAGGGAAACTGCAGAGGTTTTTCAGGATACTCACTCAGCGTTTGCTGTACGGGCGGTTACGGAAGTAACGCTAGCGTGTTTAGTGAGGTCTTAGCGATCATCGCGCCATGATACTTTGAGGGATTTTAAGACTGGATTTTGAGACTAAAGAAGAAGATGGTGCATCCAGGAGGATGACTCAGCTTGCGCTTCGCCCTGCGGGCCGTTGCTGATGCAACGTTATCCCCCTTCGTGCGGCCGGAACGCTTATTGCGTCATGTCACACTGAGGAACTGCCAACATTCGAGAAGATGGTGCATCCAGGAGGATTCGAACCTCCGACCGCTCGGTTCGTAGCCGAGTACTCTATCCAGCTGAGCTATGGATGCATTGGGGTCTATCTTTGGGGGTCACACTTTTTTATGGACTTTCGGAAACCAACCTGAGGATGTTACAAAGAATGGTGCATCCAGGAGGATTACTTAGCTTGCGCTTCGCCCTATGGGCCGTTGCTGATGCAACGTTATCCTCCTTAGTGCGGCCTGAACGATAATCACGTCATGACACACTGAGGCACTGTCCATATTCGGGAAGAATATGGTGCATCCAGGAGGATTCGAACCTCCGACCGCTCGGTTCGTAGCCGAGTACTCTATCCAGCTGAGCTATGGATGCATAAATCAAATTCTTGTACAACGCAGGGTGCTAACTACTCACCATGAAAGGAATTGCTAATTCGCTTTGTTTCGATGGTGCATCCAGGAGGATTACTCAGCTTGCGCTTCGCCCTGCGGGCCGTTGCTAAAGCAACGTTATCCTCCTTAGTGCGGCCTGAACGCTAATGCGTCATGTCACACCGAGGCACTTTCCCATATTCGAAAATATGGTGCATCCAGGAGGATTCGAACCTCCGACCGCTCGGTTCGTAGCCGAGTACTCTATCCAGCTGAGCTATGGATGCATCGAAAATGGCGGTGAGGGAGGGATTCGAACCCTCGATACAGCTTTTGACCGTATACTCCCTTAGCAGGGGAGCGCCTTCAGCCTCTCGGCCACCTCACCTTACGCTTTCTTTCGAACTGTGCGTCTGAACGTTGTTTCTGCTCATCGGCACTGCGTGGCGCACATATTACTTTCCCGGACTTTTAAGTCAAACAATTTTTCCGAAACTTTGTTTGATTGCGCAAATCACACACAATTGGGACAAAATGGCGACAAAAAGAGTGAATTATCAACAATGAAAGGTGATGTCGTTAACGAAACCGGGAAGAGAAAGCAGAAAAGAAAAAGCAGGATTTTTAACAAAGCGGTAGCGCCTCGCACTTGTGCGAGACGCTGAATCCGTTAAACGCTGGTTTGTTGCGTTTTTTCAGCCTGGATGCGTTGATAGATCTCTTCGCGATGCACAGACACTTCTTTCGGCGCGTTAACCCCTATACGAACCTGGTTACCCTTAACACCCAGCACCGTTACAGTTACCTCATCACCGATCATGAGGGTTTCACCAACTCGACGAGTTAGAATAAGCATTCTTTGCTCCTTGAAAGATTAAAAGAGTCGGGCTTGTACAGGCTCCCGGCATTATCCATCATTTAACGCTGCACAATGTGTATGAGAAATACACCAATGCACATCGATGCGCCAATACATTCTGCTGATAGTTAGTTTAGCCGAAATACACTACATCAACCTGACTTTGTCATTTGCTGCTTTAGCATCGTATTAAAAAGCGCCGGAACAACCGTTCTGACGCTTTTTACGATGCCTTGTTTTAATTCACTTACAGACGGCTGCTGACCCAGTCCTCAACCCCTGCTAATGCGCCTTTCAGAGCACCCGCATCGTTACCACCAGCTTGTGCCATATCAGGACGGCCACCGCCCTTCCCGCCAACCTGCTGAGCCAGACCGGCAATCAACTCACCCGCTTTAACACGGCCAGTCAGATCTTTGGTCACACCCGCAATCAGCGACACCTTACCTTCAGTAACCGTTGCCAGCACAATAATCGCCGACCCCAGCTGATTCTTAAGATCATCAACCATGGTACGCAACATTTTAGGTTCAACATTGTTGAGCTCACTGACCAGCAGTTTCACTCCCTTAACGTCGATGGCATTGCTGCTCAGTGAAGCGCTCTCCTGCGCGGCTTGCTGATCGCGCAGTTGCTGCAACTCTTTCTCCAGAGCCCGCACATGATCAACCAGACCACGTACTTTCTCGTTCAGGTTGCTGCTGTTCGCTTTGACCAGCTGCGCAAGATCCTGCAGCTGGCTGCTCTGCGCATTGACCTGCGCCAGCGCCCCTTCACCGGTAATGGCTTCGATACGACGGATGCCTGCCGCCGTTCCTGACTCAGCCTGAATACGGAACAGGCCGATATCACCCGTGCGCGCAGCATGAGTCCCCCCGCACAGCTCAACAGAGAAATCACCCATGGTCAGAACGCGTACGCGCTGATCATATTTCTCGCCAAACAGTGCCATCGCACCCTTAGACTTTGCCGCATCCAGATCCATCACTTCAGTTTCAACCGGCAGGTTGCGACGAATCTGCGCATTGACGATATCTTCGACCTGACGAATCTCCTGAGGTTTCATCGCTTCGAAATGCGAAAAATCGAAACGCAGGTATTTGTCGTTAACCAGCGAGCCTTTCTGCGCCACATGCTCACCTAAAACCTGACGCAATGCGGCATGCAATAAGTGGGTCGCGGAGTGGTTAAGACGGATGCGTGCACGGCGTGCCGCATCAACCTGGGCCTCAAGACGATCTCCGATACGCAACTGCCCTGCGGTCAGCTTACCGACATGACCGATTGCCTGACCATATTTTTGTGTATCCTGGACGCTAAATTCAGCATTCTTCCCTTTCAGAAGACCGGTATCGCCTACCTGACCACCGGATTCGCCATAGAATGGCGTTTCATCCAGCACGACTACAGCATCCTGACCGGCGGTCACTTCATCAACCGCCTCGCCCGCAACGTAGAGCGCTTTCACCGTGGCGGCCAGATCAAGCTGGTCGTAGCCTTTGAAGGAGGAGGCGGCATCAATGCGGATAACGTTGCTGTAGTCAGCGCCGAAGCCACTTGCTTCACGTGCACGCTGACGCTGCTGTTCCATCGCCTGCTCAAAGCCCGCTTCATCAATTTTCAGGTTGCGTTCGCGGCAGACGTCAGCCGTTAAATCAGCCGGGAAGCCAAAGGTATCGTAAAGACGGAAGACGATTTCGCCATCCAGCGTGTCGCCCTGCAGTTTTTCCAGCTCTTCGTCCAGTAGCGCCAGTCCGCGCTCCAGCGTTCTGGCAAACTGATCCTCTTCGCTTTTCAGCACCTGCTCAACCTGAGCCTGCTGACGCTGTAACTCTTCGCCCGCAGCCCCCATAACCTCAACCAGTGGCGCAACCAGCTTATAGAAGAAAGCCTCTTTGGCGCCCAGCATATTGCCATGACGTACGGCACGACGAATGATACGACGCAGCACGTAGCCACGGTTCTCATTCGACGGAATCACGCCATCGGCAATCAGGAAAGCACAGGAGCGGATATGGTCGGCAATCACGCGCAGCGATTTATTACTCAGATCGGTCGCGCCGGTAACCTGTGCCACAGCCTGAATCAGTTTCTGGAACAGGTCGATTTCATAGTTGGAGTTAACGTGTTGCAGAACGGCAGAAATACGCTCAAGGCCCATTCCGGTATCAACCGACGGTTTTGGCAGCGGCAGCATAGTGCCATCAGCCTGACGATTGAACTGCATAAAGACGATGTTCCAGATCTCAATATAACGGTCACCATCTTCTTCCGGGCTGCCTGGCGGGCCACCCCAGATGTGATCGCCATGATCGTAGAAAATTTCACTGCACGGACCACAAGGACCGGTATCGCCCATCTGCCAGAAATTATCTGACGCGTACGCGCTGCCCTTGTTGTCGCCGATGCGGATAATGCGCTCGCGTGGCACGCCGATTTCGTCCGCCCAGATATTGTAGGCTTCATCATCGGTTTCATAGACCGTCACCCACAGACGCTCTTTCGGCAGGCTGAACCACTGCTCGCTCGTCAGCAGTTCCCAGGCAAAACCAATCGCCTCTTTCTTGAAGTAGTCACCAAAGCTGAAGTTACCCAGCATTTCAAAGAAGGTGTGGTGACGTGCGGTGTAGCCGACGTTTTCAAGATCGTTGTGTTTGCCGCCTGCGCGTACGCAGCGCTGTGACGTGGTCGCACGTGTATAATCACGTTTGTCCTGACCGAGGAACACATCTTTAAACTGGTTCATCCCGGCGTTAGTAAACAACAACGTTGGATCGTTATTCGGTACGAGGGAGCTGCTGGTTACAACCTCATGTCCCTTGCTATGAAAAAAGTCGAGAAACGCTTGACGGATCTCAGCAGTGCTCTTGCTCATATATGTCCTGGAATCACGCTAACGAACGTTCCCTCTGATCGGCGCGGCCACATTCTCGTGGTGCCTGATTAGCGGAACAAAAAGTGGGAATAAGATAAATTTTCTTCGGTGGGAAGTAAAATTACATCGGCTTTTAGTCATCAAAATTTCTGAAAATGGACTGGATATCGTCGGTCTGAAAGCCCTTTGACTGCAGATAGCGTAGTACTTTCGCTTTCTCTTTCCACTCTGTAGGCAGCGGATGTCCGAATTTTCTTTCAGCCAACTGAGCCGCGCAGGCCGCCCAGTCGACTTCAGTCTCTTCCATCGCAATATCAATGGCTTCACGATCGATGCCTTTCTGGGCCAGTTCAAGCCGTACGCGCTGCGACCCAAAACCTTTACGGCTTCGGCTCTGAATAAACCGATCGGTAAAACGCTCGTCGTTTAACCAGCCGCTTTCCTGACACCAGTCCAGTACCTGCTCCAGCAGCGCTTCAGTAATAATTTCAGGCTCTTTTTTCTGCGCCCATGCGGCACGCTGAGCTGACTGTTGTAGCTTACGGGATAACTCTGCACGGCTGTGGTCGCGCTGACCCAAAATGCGCATCGCACGGTCAAGCAGACGAGAATAAGAGACAACATTGGGTTGGGGCTGAGAGGATTCAGTCATACTGCGCACCTTCTACAAACAGAGGGAGATTATGGCGACAGAACAGGACAGAGGGAAGGCAGGAAAGGTATGAGGGGGATAAAACAGCGGGAGAGGCTTTTGCCCCTCCCGCATCATAAATCAGAAGTCTTCGTTTGCTTCACTTGCCGCGTCTTCTTTCTCAGCAGCTTTGTCGGCTGCTGCGAGTTTCTCATCTGCGCCGTTGAGCAACATCTCACGCAACTTCAGATCAATTTCGTTTGCCACAGCAGCATTCTCTTTCAGGAAGTTGCCGGCATTCGATTTACCCTGACCAATCTTGTCGCCATTGTAACTGTACCATGCACCCGCTTTTTCAATAAGCTTGTGCTTAACGCCCAGGTCGACCAGCTCACCAAAGGTGTTGATACCTTCGCCGTACATGATCTGGAATTCAGCCTGTTTAAATGGCGCGGCGATTTTGTTTTTCACTACCTTAACGCGGGTCTCACTACCCACCACGTTATCGCCCTCTTTGATGGCACCGATACGACGGATATCAAGACGGACAGACGCATAGAACTTCAGCGCGTTACCACCGGTAGTGGTTTCCGGGTTACCAAACATCACACCAATTTTCATACGGATCTGGTTGATGAAGATCAGCAGCGTATTGGACTGCTTCAGGTTACCAGCCAGTTTACGCATCGCCTGGCTCATCATACGTGCCGCGAGGCCCATATGTGAGTCACCGATTTCACCTTCAATTTCCGCTTTCGGCGTCAGCGCCGCAACGGAGTCGACGATGATGACATCAACAGCACCAGAACGCGCCAGCGCATCACAGATTTCCAGCGCCTGCTCACCGGTGTCGGGCTGAGAACAGAGCAGGTTTTCGATATCTACGCCCAGTTTTTTGGCGTAAACCGGATCAAGCGCATGCTCAGCATCGATAAAGGCACAGGTTTTGCCTTTACGCTGTGCAGATGCGATAACCTGCAGGGTCAGCGTGGTTTTACCGGAAGACTCTGGTCCGTAGATCTCAACGATACGTCCCATTGGCAGACCGCCTGCACCTAATGCGATATCCAGCGAGAGCGAACCGGTAGAGATGGTTTCCACATCCATTGAGCGGTCTTCACCCAAGCGCATGATGGAGCCTTTACCAAATTGTTTCTCAATCTGGCCCAGCGCGGCAGCTAAAGCCTTCTGTTTGTTTTCATCAATCGCCATTTCAACTCCTAATCAAGCCGGGTAAACACGCACTCAGGGTGCCTGCACTCTTTCTGTTGCCGACAATTATACTGTATAGTCATACAGTATCAAGTTTAATTTGTCAGAAATTCGCCATACAGTTTCTGCAGGGCCCATGCCACCGACTGGCGGCGGACGGCATCACGACCGCCGCTAAAATGCTGTTGAAAAGTCAATACGTTATCCTGCGGCCCGGCAAAGCCAAACCACACCGTGCCGACCGGTTTTTCTTCACTGCCGCCATCCGGACCGGCAATGCCGCTTACGGAGATCGCGTAGTCAGCATGGGCCGCCTTACGGGCACCCAGCGCCATCTCACGTACCACCGCATCACTCACCGCGCCATACTGCGCCAGCGAGTCTGTCTGCACATTGACCAGTTGCTGTTTAGCCTCATTACTGTAGGTGACAAAACCGCGTTCGAACCAGGCGGAACTGCCGCTGATATCGGTAAAGACTTTGGCAATCCAGCCGCCGGTACAGGATTCCGCACAGGTTACGGTAGCATTACGCTGCTTCAGCTTCTCACCTATCTGCGCGCTTAACGCCTGCAATTGCTGATCGTCCATTGCAACTCTCCCTTTGGTCGTAGGTTGAAGGTGGTGCAGAAAAACCACTTTTTCAAGGGCTCTTATCATTATTGCCCTGATTTTGCGGCATGCTTTCCAGCGCCATCACCTTTTTTCACTGCAACCATAAAAAGTCGCGGAAAGGCGAGCAGAATCTGACCATCGGCCTGAGCCGGATAAGCAGTAAGTAAGCGCTGATGATAATCAGACAGAAAAGCCGACTGTTCAGATTCATTCAGCATAGCCAGGAAAGGCCTCAGGCCGGTCGCCTGCAACCAGCTGATAATCGCCTGTGCATCGGCCATCACGTGATAATAGGTGGTCCGCCAGATATCTACCTCACAGCCAGCCTCGGTCAGCAGATTGTAGTACTCGCCCGTAGAAAGCAGCTGTGTACGTTCAGCGACACTGGCATTAATGAGTGACGACCAGCGATCTCCAGCCGCCACCTCGCGCATCAGATGGTGCGACGGCTCATTGAGGTTATCAGGCATCTGTATCGCCAGCACGCCATCGGGTTCAAGCTGGCTGACCAGATGAGGAAACAGCGTGGCGTGATTATCCAGCCATTGCAGAGATGCGTTCGCATAAATCACTTGCTGCGGCGTATCCGCCTGCCATGTACGGATATCTGCCTGGACGAAACGGCAGTGCGGCAGACGTTCACGGGCCTGAGTTAGCATCGTCGCTGAACTGTCTAGTCCTGTGATCTGCGCCAGCGGCCAGGCATCGGCGAGCAGCTCGGTGCTGTTGCCGGGTCCGCAGCCCAGATCCGTCACCTGCTCAACCTGTTCCAGGCTGATCCGAGCCAGCAGTTCGCGGGCTGGACGGGTTCGTTCCGCTTCAAATTTGCGATACAGCACGGGATCCCACTCTTTCATCATCACCTCTCGCTCAGTTGTAAGAAGTATTCGCTTACTGAGACGGATGAAAGGCGAAAAAGTGCGACTCGTTGCTCATTTTTGCATCACGCGCTGGCAGAGACTGGCTGGATCCATTAAGTTAAAACACTGTTTCATTTTTAACATTTACTTCAGGAGACAGCTATGCGTGAAAAATCGGCCTTTGCCGGTGTCTGGTGCCCTACCGTCACCCCTTTCAGTGCGCAGGGCGGCCTTGATATCGACGCGCTCGGGCGACACTTCTCCCGCCTCAATGACTCCGGTATTGACACCCTGCTGGTGATGGGCAGCATTGGCGAGTTTGCCTCACTGACGCAGCAGGAGCGTTTACAGCTGATTCAGGAAGCCAGACCCTTGTCACCACTAAAAATGGTAGCGAACATCTCAGCAACCTGTATCCCGGACATGCTGACACTGGCCGAAGCCGCCTGGAAAAATGACTTTGACGCGGTGATGGTGCTGCCGCCCTACTACTACGGACAGACGCAACGGCAGCTGTTGCACTACTTCGAAGCGCTTGATGCGCAGCTGGGTGGCAAATGGTTTGCCTACAACTTCCCGGCTCGCACCGGCTGCGATCTGACGCCAACGCTGATTGCCGCTCTGGCGGCAAAGCTGCCCAACTTTGTCGGTATCAAAGATACGGTGGATTGCCTGTCGCATAACCGGGCAATGATTGAGGAGACCCGCAAGGTACGCAGTGATTTTGCCGTGCTGTCAGGATATGACGAATACCTGCTTCCCAATCTGCTGGTGGGGGGGGCCGGGGTGATTTCAGGCCTGAATAATATTGTGCCGGAGTACTTCGCCGGAATGATGAACGCGTGGCGGACAGGCAATCTTCCTGAGCTGACGCGTCTGCAGCAGCAGATTGGTCGGCTGATGGCGATTTACAGTATCGGGGATGATTTTGTGACAACGATTAAAACGGCTGTAGCGCGTCGCTATGACTCAATGAGCAGTAATTCGCGTAATTACGGTGGTGCTCTGAACGCGGAACAGTGCGCCGCAATCGATCGGCTGTTCAGCTAAAAGAAAGGCGGGCGCATCCCTGCGCCCCGGATCTCAGTTCTTTTTTACAAACTCAGATTTTAATTTCATCGGGCCAAAACCGTCGATTTTACAGTCGATGTTGTGGTCCCCTTCAACCAGGCGAATGCTTTTCACTTTGGTGCCGATCTTCAACGATGAGGAACTGCCCTTCACCTTGAGATCTTTGATCACCGTGACGCTGTCGCCATCTGCCAGCAGATTGCCGTTGGCATCACGCACTTCCAGCGATCCGTTGCTGCTGTCCCCCTCTCCTTCGGTCCAGATATGGCCGCAGGAGGGGCAGTTGAGATTATCACCATCTTGCCAGGTGTAATCGGCGTGACAAGCTGGGCAGGCAGGTAAAGACATAACGACTCCAGAGGTATCAGTGGCTGTATGGCCTGAAAAAGGGCGTCATCATATAACCTTACAGTTAACAAGGATAGCCTTTATAACAGGCCGCCCTGCCGTGCCTTGCTCACCGCCTCACCCAGTTGCCATACCGCCATCGCATAATGAGTACTGTGGTTGTAGCGGGTAATGACATCGAAATTGGGTAAGCCGTACCAGTACTGGTAGCTGGTGCCTAAGTCGAGGCGCAGCAGACTGACCTGATTGTTACCGTCCAGCGAACCCTGAGGTGACAGGCCTGACGCCGCCAGCATGCTCACGCTGTAACGGGTTTTGAAGCCATCTTCCAGCATCGGTGCCTGACCGCTTGCCGGGACCGCCACATTTTCACCGCTGCGCCAGCCGTGTTTCTGGAAGTAGTGCGCCACGCTGCCGATCGCATCCACCGGATCCCACAGGTTTGCATGGCCGTCGCCGTTGAAATCAACCGCGTAATCATTGTAAGAGGAAGGCATAAACTGACCATAGCCCATCGCCCCGGCGAAAGAGCCTTTCAGCGCCAGCGGATCATCCTGCTCTTTACGCGACATCAGCAGGAAGGTTTCCAGCTCGCTGCTGAAGTACGCGGCACGGCGCGGATAGTTAAACGATAAGGTTGCAAGCGCATCCAGAATCCGCGTTTTCCCCATTACGCGACCCCAGCGGGTTTCCACGCCAATGATGCCGACAATGATTTCCGGCGGCACGCCATAGACCTGCTGCGCGCGTTGCAGCGCATCCTGATACTGGTTCCAGAACGCCACGCCGTTTTGCACGTTATCCGGCGTAATGAACTTGTTGCGATAGCGGATCCAGGCACCGTTAGGTCCCGGTGCAGGCGTATAGCTCGGTGCCTGACGATCCATCAGCCGCAGCACGTAATCAAGTCGCTTAGCCTGACCGATGATGTTGTGCAGCTGCTCACGGTCGAAGTCATGCTTCTCAACCATCTTATCGATAAACTGCTCTGCGGCCGGATTACCGGCAAAGTCGCCGAACATCGCCTGCCCGCTGTGCGACGGCTGCAGTAAGAAACCGCCCTGTGGCGCAGCCAGCATCTTCTGCTGGGAAGGAACGTCAGGTTTGCTGCTGCAGGAGGCCAGAAGCGGGATGAACGCAAGGAGGGCTAACTTGAGACGCATCGGTTATCCATAAACGAAGGGTAAATTCAGATGCGGTAATAGTAGTCGTTCAGCGCGTTGACATACAGTCCGGAATCTTAAAAAAACGTCAACGCAGCCGTGGGTTAACATGGCTGCGGGGCGGTATCTCCCCCCACAGCCTTTCCGGGATTAGCGGCGGTTTCTCACCAGCTGATAACGGCGGGTCAGATATTCAACTGGTGCGCTCCAGATATGCACCAGACGACAGAACGGGAACAGCAGGAACAGCGTCATGCCCAGTACCATGTGCACGCGATAGATAAACGCGACGCCCTCAAGATGTTGCGACGCACCACCGTGGAAGGTCACCACCGCCTGTGCCCAGCCCACCAGCTTCATCATCTCACTGCCGTCCAAATGCTGAGCAGAGAACGGAATGGTCAGAAGACCCAGCGTGGCCTGAGCCACCAGCAACGTCAGGATCAGAATGTCGCCGACGCTGCTGGTCGCCCGCACTCGTGGATTGGTCAGACGGCGCTTCAGCAGCAGCGCCCCACCCGCCAGCGTCATCGCACCGAACAGGCCACCGGCAATCATCGCCAGCTTCTGCTTCACGTCGATCGGCAGGAAGGATTCATACATCCAGTGCGGGGTCAGCATCCCGACGATATGACCGAAGAAGATACCGATGATGCCGATGTGGAAAAGGTTAGAGGCAAGCCGCATTCCTTTTTTGTCCAGCATCTGACTGGAACCGGCCCGCCAGCTGTACTGCCCGTAGTCATAGCGCAGCCAGCTCCCAACCAGAAAAACCGTCCCGGCCAGGTAAGGGTAAATATCGAAGAAGAAAGTGTTAATAAAATTCATGCTGATTCTCCTGTGGTGCGCGCCGTCACCGCGGCGATATCCAGATACTGCGGCGCGACCGCATCGGCGAAGCGACGCTGATGCCTCGCCTGCTGCGCTGAGGCACAGCCCTGTTCGCCGAGAAATTTAATCTGCTCCTCTTCCCAGACCGCATCGAGTGCTGCCGGGGTATCATCACGCGCTTCCTGCGCCACCTGGGGCTTGAGGGCCGCAGGATCGACTGCGCTGCCGGACAGCGTCAGTAACACGGTGAACAGGTCAGCATAAGGACTCTGTCGCTCTTCCAGACGCGCGGCCAGCAAGGCCAGAATTGGCACGATGTCCTCCAGCCCCTGACGCGCGGCCTCATCGCTTTTGCAGGCGAGATATTCCAGGTAGAGCGGCAGATAATCGGGCAACTCTTTGCTGTCCAGTTCCAGACCGTCAGCCCGGTACTGTTCCAGCAGATCAACCATCGCCTGACCGCGATCGCGCGACTCACCGTGCACATGTTCAAACAGCAGCAGCGAGGTGGCGCGGCCGCGATCAAACAGTTCGCAGTAGTCAGCCTGCACATCCAGCATGGGCCGGGTGCAGAGCTGATTGATGAAGCGTACCAGCCGTGCGCTCTGTTGCAGGTTGAGTTCGCTGGCCTCTTCCAGCGCCGCGATCAGGTCGGGATAGTGGGTAAACAGCGCCTCATCCGGGTAGTCCAGCAGACGCGACACAACACGCAGCGTGATCATGAGGCATCCTCCGGACGGCTGGTTTTCCTGCTGACGTCAATGGCATCAATACGGCGGCTGTTGAACAGGTTAAATTTGCTGTCGCTGCCGTGGCAGCCATCGCCAAAGCTGAAGCCACAGCCTTTGCTTTCCGGGAAGGCTTCACGCGCCAGTTCACGATGGCTGGAAGGCACCACAAAGCGATCTTCATAGTTAGCGATCGCCAGATAACGGTACATCTCCTGCGCCTGCGCTTCGGTCAGACCGACCTGCTCCAGCGCCCGGACATCATGCTCACCGTCCACGCTTTCTGCGCGCTTGTAATGGCGCATCGCCAGCATGCGTTTCAGTGCCAGCAGCACCGGCGCGGTGTCGCCTGCGGTCAGCAGGTTCGCCAGGTACTCAACCGGAATGCGCAGGCTTTCCACATCCGGCAGCACGCCGGTATGCGCCAGCGCCCCGCCATCCACCGCCGACTGAATCGGTGATAATGGCGGCACATACCAGACCATCGGCAGCGTGCGGTATTCAGGATGAAGCGGCAGCGCCAGCTTCCATTCCATCGCCATTTTGTAGACCGGAGAGCGTTGCGCGGCGTCGATCACGCTCTGCGCAACGCCATCTTTCAGTGCCTGGGCGATCACGGCCGGATCGTGGGGATCAAGGAAGATATCCAGCTGGCTCTGATAGAGATCTTTCTCGTTTTCCGCTGCGGCCGCCTGTTCAATGCGGTCAGCGTCATAGAGCAGCACGCCGAGATAGCGGATACGGCCGACACAGGTTTCCGAGCAGACGGTGGGCTGGCCCGCTTCAATACGTGGATAACAGAAAATGCATTTTTCCGATTTGCCGCTTTTCCAGTTGAAGTAGATCTTCTTGTACGGACAGCCGGTCAGGCACATCCGCCAGCCGCGACATTTATCCTGGTCGATCAGCACAATGCCATCTTCGCCGCGCTTGTAGATCGCGCCGCTGGGGCAGGTCGCCACGCACGCCGGGTTGAGGCAGTGCTCACACAGGCGCGGCAGATACATCATGAAGGTATGCTCAAACTGGCCGTAGATCTCCTTCTGGATATTATCGAAGTTCTTATCCTGCGAGCGCTTGGCAAATTCGCCGCCAAGGATCTCTTCCCAGTTCGGGCCGTTTTCGATCTTTTTCATCCGCTCACCGGTGATCAGTGAGCGCGGACGTGCGATCGGCTGATGTTTACCGGCAGGCGCGTTGTGCAGATGCTGATAATCGAAATCGAACGGCTCGTAGTAATCATCCAGTGCAGGCACATCCGGGTTAGCGAAGATCTTCGACAGCAGGCCGACGCGACTGCCCATGCGCGGCTCCAGCTTGCCGTTGATCTTACGGATCCAGCCACCCTTCCATTTCTGCTGATTTTCCCAGGCGTGCGGATAGCCGACGCCAGGTTTGCTTTCGACGTTATTGAACCAGGCGTATTCCATGCCCTCGCGACTGGTCCAGACGTTTTTACAGGTCACCGAACAGGTGTGGCAGCCGATACATTTGTCGAGATTCAGCACCATGCCGACCTGTGAACGAATTTTCATGGTTTTACCTCCTGCTGGCTGCCCTGGCAGGCATCGTTGCCTTCCCCATCTAACCAGTTAATGTTGTTCATTTTTCTGACCACCACGAACTCATCGCGGTTAGAGCCGACGGTGCCGTAGTAGTTAAAGCCCCAGGAGAGCTGGGCATAACCGCCGATCATATGGGTCGGTTTCGGGCAGGTTCGCGTCACGGAGTTATGGATGCCGCCGCGCTGGCTGGTGATCTCCGAACCGGGGATATTCACGATGCGTTCCTGAGCGTGATACATCATGGTCATACCGGCCGGGATACGCTGGCTCACCACCGCACGCGCGGTCAGTGCACCGTTGGCGTTGAACGCCTCGATCCAGTCGTTATCCACAATGCCCAGCTCGCGGGCGTCATCTTCACTCATCCAGACAATCGGGCCGCCGCGTGATAGCGTCAGCATCAGCAGGTTGTCGCTGTAGGTGGAGTGAATGCCCCATTTCTGATGTGGCGTCAGGAAGTTCAGCGCCTTCTCCGGGTTACCGTTGGGTTTGCTGTTCAGCAACGGCTTCGCCGCACGGGTATCAATTGGCGGACGATAAACCATCAGGCTCTCACCGAAGGCGCGCATCCACTCATGGTCCTGATAGAGCTGCTGCCGACCGCTCAGGGTACGCCACGGGATCAGCTCATGAACGTTGGTGTAGCAGGCGTTGTAGGAGACATGTTCATCTTCCAGACCTGACCAGGTCGGACTGGAGATAATTTTGCGCGGCTGTGCCTGGATATCGCGGAAGCGGATCTTCTCATCTTCTTTGTTCAGTGCCAGATGCGTGTGGTCACGACCGGTAATCGCCCCCAGCGCCTGCCAGGCTTTCACCGCCACCTGACCATTGGTTTCTGGTGCCAGTGCCAGGATCACTTCTGCTGCATCGATCGCCGTGTCAATATTTGGCCGCCCCGCTGCCGGACCATCGGCTTTGACATAGTTAAGCAGCTTGAGGAAATCGACCTCTTTGCTGGTGTTCCAGCTGATGCCTTTGCCGCCGTTACCCAGGGTATCCAGCAACGGTCCCAGCGAGGTAAAGCGTTCCCAGATCGCCGGATAGTCGCGCTCTACCACCATAATGTGTGGCGCGGTTTTGCCCGGAATCAGGTCGCACTCGCCTTTTTTCCAGTCTTTAGTCTCGAACGGCTGCGCCAGTTCGGCCGGTGAGTCATGCAACACCGGCAGCGTCACCACATCCGTTTCAACACCTAAATGGCCAGGGCAGAGATCGGAGAAGGCTTTCGCGATGCCTTTATAAATCTCCCAGTCGCTTTTTGAATCCCAGGCCGGGTCGACGGCCGCCGACAGCGGATGAATAAACGGATGCATATCCGAGGTATTCATATCGTCTTTTTCATACCAGGTGGCGGTTGGCAGTACGACATCGGAGTAGAGACAGGTGCTCGACATACGGAAGTCGAGTGTGACCACCAGATCCAGCTTGCCTTCGGCACCCTGATCCAGCCATTCCACTTCTTCCGGCTTCACGCGGCCCTGCTGACCTAAATCTTTACCCTGAATGCCGTTTTCGGTGCCCAGCAGGTACTTGAGCATGTACTCATGCCCTTTACCTGAGGAGCCGAGCAGGTTAGAGCGCCAGACAAACAGGTTACGCGGGAAGTTCTGCGGGTCGTCCGGCTGTTCAGCGGCAAACCGCATGGTGCCCTGCTTCAGGCTTTCCACGGTGTAATCCAGCGGGGACTGACCGGCGGCTTTCGCCTGCGCCGCGATGTGCAGCGGGTTGACGTTAAGCTGCGGTGCGGAAGGCAGCCAGCCCATGCGTTCGGCACGCACGTTGAGGTCGATCAGGCTGCCGCTGTAGCGACTTTTATCCGCCAGCGGTGACAGCAGTTCGCTGGTAGCCAGGGTTTCATAGCGCCACTGACTGGAGTGGTTGTAGAAGAAAGAGGTGCTGTTCATCTGACGCGGCGGACGCTGCCAGTCGAGGCCAAAGGCCAGCGGGGTCCAGCCAGTCTGTGGACGGAGTTTCTCCTGACCGACATAGTGCGCCCAGCCCCCGCCGCTCTGACCGACGCAGCCGCAGAAAATCAGCATGTTCATCAGGCCGCGGTAGTTCATGTCCATGTGGTACCAGTGGTTCATACCGGCACCGACGATAATCATTGAACGGCCACGGGTTTTCTCGGCGTTTTCGGCAAACTCACGGGCAATGCGGATGATGTTCTGCCGGGAAACACTCGTAATCTGCTCTGCCCAGGCCGGACTGTAGGCTTTAATTTCGTCGTAGCTTTGCGCGCAGTTAGTATCATCAAGGCCGCGATCCAGACCGTAGTTCGCCAGCGTCAGATCGTAGACGCTGGTGACCAGCGCTTCACTGCCATCCGCCAGTTTCAGGCGTTTCACCGGCAGCTTGTGCAGCAGAATCTCATCCAGCGCGACGCTGTTAAAATGCTCGCTGGTGATGCCGCCAAAGTAAGGGAAACCGACTTCAACGACCTCATCGTGGCTGCCGAGCAGGCTGAGTTGCAGCTCCACTTCTTTTTGTGACAGGCCGTCGCGCTGCTCCAGGTTCCATTTCCCTTTTTCGCCCCAGCGGAAGCCGATAGAGCCCTGCGGCGCAATCAATTCACCGGTCGCCTGATCCAGCGCCACGGTTTTCCACTCCGGGTTATTCTCCTGACCCAGACCATCCACCAGATCGCTGGCGCGTAGCTGACGGCCTGCGGCGTAGTAGCCACCCTCGCGTGGCTCCAGCATGACCAGCATCGGCATATCGGTGTAGCGGCGCACATAGTCGCGGAAATAACCGACTTCGCGATCAAGATGAAACTCTTTCAGCATCACATGGCCCATCGCCAGCGCCATCGCGCTGTCGGTGCCCTGCTTCGGACTCAGCCACTGGTCGCACAGCTTCGCGACTTCTGCATAGTCCGGGGTGATTGCCACGGTTTTTGTCCCTTTATAGCGGACTTCCGTAAAGAAGTGCGCATCCGGGGTACGGGTCTGCGGCACGTTGGAGCCCCAGGCAATAATGTAAGAGGAGTTGTACCAGTCGGCCGATTCCGGCACGTCGGTCTGCTCGCCCCAGGTCATCGGTGACGCAGGCGGCAGATCGCAATACCAGTCATAGAAGCTCAGGCAGGTTCCGCCGATCAGTGACAGATAACGAGCGCCGGCAGCGTAAGAGACCATCGACATCGCCGGAATCGGCGAGAATCCCATAATTCGGTCAGGGCCGTAGGTCTTCGCGGTGCAGATGTTCGCAGCAGCGATCATCTCGTTCACTTCCTGCCAGCTGGAACGCACAAAGCCGCCGCGTCCGCGCGCCTGCTTGTAGCTTTTCGCTTTCTCTGGATTGCTGATAATGGATGCCCAGGCCTCCACCGGATCGCTGTGCTGCGCCTTCGCGTCGCGCCACAGCTGAATCAGCTTCTTACGCATCAGCGGATATTTCAGGCGGTTAGCGCTGTAGAGATACCAGGAGTAGCTGGCTCCACGTGGGCAACCACGCGGCTCATGGTTAGGCAGATCGGGACGCGTACGCGGATAGTCGGTCTGCTGGGTCTCCCAGGTGACCAATCCATTTTTGACGTAGATTTTCCAGCTGCAGGAGCCGGTACAGTTAACACCGTGGGTAGAGCGTACGACTTTATCGTGCTGCCAGCGGCTGCGATAACCATCTTCCCAGTCGCGGTTACTGTTTAAAGTCTGCCCATGCTGGCCGGAAAAGGGCTCAGCCAGCTGTTTGAAATAACGAAATCGATCAAGAAACTTGCTCATCCGGAATACTCCTGAAGGCCTGGTATGACATTGCTGACTCTGCATCTGTCGCGATACAGAAAGTAAAATGGTGCCGGTGCGCCACACCGGCTTTGTCGTTATCAGGCGCGGGCTTTTCGTCCGTAAACCAGCCCGGTCACGGCGATGCAGCAGAGATAGAAGACCAGGAAGATTTTCATCGCGCCAGCAGGTG
This sequence comes from Pantoea alfalfae, assembly GCF_019880205.1. Taxonomy (NCBI): domain Bacteria; kingdom Pseudomonadati; phylum Pseudomonadota; class Gammaproteobacteria; order Enterobacterales; family Erwiniaceae; genus Pantoea; species Pantoea alfalfae. Next base: position 900,135 of record NZ_CP082292.1, on the reverse strand, counting down.
AACCTGTCATGGCAAGCGACAGGCCAAAGGTCTGTGGAATAAAGAAGCCGCCCAGTGCACCAATGGCGGAGATAAAGCCCAGCGCAGCCGAGGTTTCAGTTGCCGCTTCACGCTGCGCATGCGCATCGTCACCACCTTCAGCTTTGATACGTTCCAGCGTCAGCTTGCGGAAGATCACCGCAATCATCTGGTAGGTGGAGCCACTGCCCAGACCGGCGGTCAGAAACAGGCCCATAAACACGGCGAAGAAGGCAATGAACGAGCCATCATGTCCATCTCCCGGCAGTGTGAGGAACAACAGTGCGGCAAACAGCGCCATCAGGATGTAGTTAACCAGCGTGACGCGGGTACCGCCGAGGCGGTCAGAAACGATGCCGCCTGCTGAACGGGCCAGCGCACCAATTAACGGGCCGAAAAAGGCGTAATGCATGATCACAACATCTGGAAACTGCGTTTTCGTCAGCATGGCGAAACCAGCAGAAAATCCGATAAAGGAACCGAAGGTCGCCAGATAGAGCAGTGCCATAATCCACAAATGTGGACGTTTCAGCACCGGCAACTGCTCACGCAGCGAGGATTTCGCCGCCGCGAGATCGTTCATGCCGAACCAGGCTGCGAGCGTGCCGATCGCCAGGAAAGGCACCCAGATCCAGGACGCATTTTCCAGCCAGATGCTGTCGCCGGTGACGGTGGTTTGACCCACATCGGCAAAGCCAAAAATGGCACAGGAGATTGCCAGCGGTGCGACAAACTGCATCACGCTGACGCCAAGATTACCAAGGCCGCCGTTGATACCCAGCGCGCCCCCCTGATGGGCTTTAGGGAAGAAGAAGCTGATGTTGCCCATGCTCGAAGCAAAGTTAGCGCCACCAAATCCGCACAGCAGGGAGATCACCATAAATGTGGCGAATGAGGTCTGGCTGTCCTGTACCGCAAAGCCGAGCCACAGGCAGGGGATAATCAGGATGCCGGTGCTGAAAGCAGTCCAGCGGCGACCACCAAAGATGGGAATAACAAAAGAGTAAGGCACACGCAGCAGCGCGCCGGACACAGACGGCAGCGCGGTCAGCAAAAAGAGCTGCTCCGTAGTGAAGTTAAAGCCGACTTTATTCAGATTCACCGCGACGGTGCTGAACAGCATCCAGACGCAGAAGCCCAGCAGCAGGCAAAAAACAGAAATCCACAGGTTACGGCTGGCGATACGCTTGCCGCGCGTCTGCCAGAACGCCTCATTTTCAGGTTGCCAGTCCTGGATTAACGCGCCGCGCGTCGGGGTTTGCAATGGGGCAGATTGGGTCATAAATCTCTCATCAGCAGAATAATAATTGTGCATATCCTGCGCATCCGGCCTGGTGGCTTGCTTGATACAAATCAACGGCAATGCAGGTTACAAAGGCGTGGCAATCTCAGCTCATCCCGGTTAAGTAGTTAACTGAATGCAGATAACCCTTATAAATCATGCGGTTTAATTGCAGCTGCGAACATCTTCAGCAAAAGGGCATCTGAATGGAAATAAAGGAGTAGTCCTTTGGGGGTATATAGCGACCCCGCTTCACCGGTAAGATAGGCACCTCCGCCCGTACAGGGCTGGCGTATAGGACAGGAAAGATTGTGACGGCAGAGAAATTTACGCTCTTATTAATCGATGATCATCCTATGCTGCGCAACGGTCTGAAGCAGCTGATTGCGCTGGATGAACGACTGCAGGTAGTGGCCGAGGCGGGTAACGGCATTGATGGTCTGGCGCTGGCACAACAGCACGATCCCGACCTGATCCTGCTGGATCTTAATATGCCGGGTCTGAGCGGGCTGGATACCCTCACCCAACTGCGCCAAATCGCCCTTTCTGGCCGGGTGGTGGTGTTCAGCGTTTCCGATAATGAAGAGGATGTGGTCAGCGCGCTGAAGCGCGGTGCGGATGGTTATCTGCTGAAAGATATGGAACCCGAAGCCTTGCTGAAAGCGCTGCATCAGGCGGCCGCCGGGCAGATCGTACTGAGCGAAGCGTTAACCCCAATTCTGGTTGCGCGGTTGCGCAATTCACAGCCTGCGCAGACGCGCGATATCAGCCAGCTGACCCGACGTGAACGCGACATCCTGCAACTGATCAGCGATGGAATGACCAACAAAGCGATTGCCCGCAAACTGGCTATCAGTGAAAGCACGGTCAAGGTTCACGTCAAATATCTGCTGAAAAAAATGAACCTCAAATCCCGCCTTGAAGCCGCCGTCTGGGCGCTGCAGAACGGGCTGCACTGAGTATTTTCCTTCTGCTGTGCGCTGTAGCGCCGCCCCTTCCGCCATAAACTGACGCAGAAATCGCGAGCCGTCTCGCAGCACCACGCCAGCATCATGAAAAACGCCACTTTTCTGTCGCCAGCCGTCGCCACATTTGCCAGGATGCCTGTCAGGTTACACCCGGTCAGGATCAGGGCGATTATCAGGCTGGCATATGCCCTGCCCTATTCGTTATCATCTGGTTATCCTGCGCGCCGACGCGAATCCTTTCGGTTTCATGGGCGTTGACCGCCAGAAATTTACCGCATTAAAGATGAGTTAAAACCTTATGCAAGAGCCAACCGAAAAGGACTTTCCTTCCCATACGCCCATGATGCAGCAGTACCTGCGCCTCAAGGCTGAGCATCCTGATATTCTGCTGTTTTACCGTATGGGTGACTTCTACGAGCTGTTTTATGACGACGCAAAACGCGCCTCACAGCTGCTGGAGATTTCACTCACCAAACGCGGCGCGTCCGCGGGCGAACCGATCCCGATGGCAGGTGTGCCCTATCATGCGGTTGAAGGCTATCTGGCTAAGCTGGTTCAGCTGGGCGAATCGGTTGCCATCTGCGAGCAGATAGGCGATCCGGCGCTGAGCAAAGGACCGGTCGAGCGCAAAGTGGTGCGCATTGTAACACCCGGCACCATCAGTGATGAGGCGCTATTGCAGGAGCGGCATGACAATCTGCTGGCGGCGATTGTGCAAAGTCCGCGCGGTTTTGGCTACGCCACGCTGGATATCAGCTCAGGCCGTTTTCGATTAAGCGAACCGGCTGATGCCGAAACCATGGCGGCAGAGCTACAGCGCACCAATCCTGCTGAGCTGCTCTACCCTGAAGATTTTCAGGCGATGTCGCTGATCGATCAGCGTCGTGGCCTGCGCCGTCGTCCGCTGTGGGAGTTTGAAATTGACACCGCGCGCCAGCAGCTGAATCTGCAGTTCGGCACCCGCGACCTCAATGGCTTCGGCGTAGAGAACGCGCACCTCGGACTGAGTGCGGCGGGCTGCCTGTTGCAATATGTCAAAGATACCCAGCGCACCACGCTGCCCCACATCCGCTCGCTGAGCATGGAGCGGCAGCAGGACAGCATCATCATGGATGCCGCCACCCGCCGCAATCTGGAGATTACCCAGAACCTGGCTGGCGGTACTGACAACACCTTAGCGGCTGTGCTGGATAAAACCGTCACCCCGATGGGCAGCCGGATGCTGAAGCGCTGGTTGCATATGCCGCTGCGTGATGTGCGCATCATTAACCAGCGTCAGGAGTCGATTGCTGAACTGCAGAATCTCAGCGACGTGCTGCAGCCGGTGCTGCGTCAGGTCGGCGATCTGGAGCGTATCCTGGCGCGTCTCGCACTGCGCACCGCGCGTCCGCGCGACCTGGCCCGCATGCGTCATGCGTTTCAACAACTGCCGGAACTCAACCAACTGCTGGCCGACGTTAAAGCGCCACAGCTACAGAAGCTGCGCACGCAGATGGGCGAATTCAGCGCGTTACGTGAGCTGCTGGAACAGGCGGTGATTGAGTCACCGCCGGTGCTGATTCGCGACGGCGGGGTGATTGCGCCAGGCTACAACGCGGAGCTGGATGAGTGGCGCGCGCTGGCCGATGGCGCTACCGACTACCTTGACCGGCTGGAGATCCGTGAACGCGAGAAGCTGGGACTGGATACGCTGAAGGTCGGCTTTAACGGTGTGCATGGTTATTACATCCAGGTGAGTCGGGGACAGAGTCATCAGGTTCCGATGCACTATGTCCGTCGTCAGACGCTGAAAAACGCTGAGCGCTACATCATCCCGGAACTGAAAGAGTACGAAGATAAAGTTCTCACCTCGAAGGGTAAAGCCCTGTCGCTGGAGAAGAGCCTGTATGAGGCGCTGTTCGATCAGTTGCTGCCGCACCTTGAAGCGCTACAGCTGAGTGCCGCCGCGCTGGCCGAACTGGACGTGTTGAGCAACCTGGCAGAACGTGCCTGGACCCTGAACTATTGCCGTCCTGTGCTGCAGGATAAAGCCGGCATTAAAATCAGTGGCGGTCGCCATCCGGTGGTTGAACAGGTCCTGAAAGAGCCGTTTATTGCTAACCCGCTGTCACTGGCACCCCAGCGCAGAATGCTGATTATTACCGGTCCTAACATGGGTGGTAAAAGTACCTATATGCGACAGGCGGCACTGATTGCGCTGATGGCATGGATTGGCAGTTTCGTTCCTGCCGATGAGACGCTGATTGGACCACTGGATCGCATCTTTACCCGCGTCGGTGCCGCTGACGATCTCGCCTCCGGGCGCTCGACCTTTATGGTTGAGATGACCGAAACCGCAAACATCCTGCATAACGCCACTGAAAACAGTCTGGTGCTAATGGATGAGATTGGACGCGGCACCTCGACCTACGACGGTTTATCGCTGGCCTGGGCATGCGCCGAAAACCTGGCGAACCGCATCAAGGCGATGACGCTGTTTGCCACCCACTACTTTGAGCTGACAACATTGCCGGAAAAAATGGAAGGCGTGGTCAACGTCCATCTGGATGCGGTTGAGCATGGCGACACTATTGCCTTTATGCACAGCGTTCAGGAAGGTGCAGCGAGCAAGAGTTATGGTCTGGCCGTAGCCGCGCTGGCCGGCGTGCCTAAAGAGGTGATCAAGCGAGCGCGCAACAAGCTGAAAGAGCTGGAAACCGTTTCAAATCACTCGGCATCATCAACGGTAGATGGTTCTCAGCTGCCGCTGCTGGTTGAAGAGACCTCGCCAGCGGTGGAGGCGCTTGAGGCGCTGGATCCGGATACGCTGACACCGCGTCAGGCGCTCGACTGGATTTACCGGCTTAAATCACTGGTGTGATAGCACGCCGCATCGTGTGAACGCACGGTGCGGCGCTGGCACACTTCTGTAAATCACTTTTCTGCAGGCATAAAAAAAACGGTGGTTTTCACCACCGCTTTTTGCATTCGAACTCAGACCATCTTACAGACGATTATTCACGAAACAGTGCTTCGATGCTGAGGCCCTGCGCCTGCAGGATTTCTCGCAGACGGCGCAAACCTTCAACCTGAATCTGACGTACACGCTCACGGGTTAAGCCGATTTCACGACCCACATCCTCAAGCGTTGCCGCTTCATAGCCTAACAGGCCGAAACGACGTGCCAGCACTTCACGCTGCTTGGCGTTCAGTTCGAACAGCCATTTGACGATGCTTTGTTTCATATCATCGTCCTGCGTGGTGTCTTCAGGGCCGTTGTCTTTCTCATCGGCCAGAATATCCAGCAGCGCTTTTTCAGAATCACCGCCCAATGGCGTATCAACTGAGGTAATGCGTTCGTTGAGACGTAACATACGGCTTACGTCCTCAACAGGTTTATCAAGCTGATCGGCGATCTCTTCCGCACTCGGCTCATGGTCGAGCTTGTGGGAAAGTTCACGCGCAGTTCGCAGATAAACATTCAGTTCTTTTACAATGTGAATCGGCAGACGAATGGTACGGGTTTGATTCATGATCGCCCGTTCAATGGTCTGACGAATCCACCAGGTAGCATAGGTTGAGAAACGGAACCCGCGCTCGGGGTCAAATTTCTCAACGGCACGAATCAGGCCGAGGTTACCTTCTTCAATCAGGTCCAGCAGGGCTAAACCACGATTGCTGTAACGACGGGCGATTTTCACTACCAGGCGTAAGTTACTTTCAATCATGCGGCGACGGGAAGGGATGTCACCTCTCAATGCACGGCGAGCGAAGAAAACTTCTTCCTCTGCCGTTAACAACGGAGAATAGCCAATCTCCCCAAGATAGAGCTGCGTCGCATCTAATACACGCTGCGTCGCACCCTGTGATAGCAACTCTTCTTCCGCTACGTCGCTATCACTGGCTTCGTTTTCAACGAGTGCCTTCTCGTCAAAAATTTCAGCTCCATTCTCATCGAATTCCGCGTTCTCATGTAACTCGTTTACTTTCAGCGTATTCTGGCTCATAAGCGGCTCCTACCCGTGATTCCAGGGCAGAACATAAAACAGTTTTGTTCTGCCGGATTATCGCTGCGGTAAATAACGCAACGGGTTTACGGATTTCCCCTTGTAACGAATTTCAAAGTGTAATCTGACTGAACTGGTTCCGGTGCTACCCATGGTAGCGATCTTTTGCCCCGCCTTAACTTCCTGTTGTTCCCGAACCAGCATTGTATCGTTGTGGGCGTAGGCGCTCAGGTAATCATCGTTGTGTTTAATGATGATCAAATTACCGTAACCCCGGAGTGCGTTACCTGCGTAAACCACTCGTCCTGAAGCAGTGGCAACCACAGATTGTCCGCGCGTCCCGGCGATATCGATACCTTTATTGCCACCTTCGGCGGCAGAGAAGTTATCGATAATCTTCCCGTCAGTCGGCCAGCGCCAGCTTCCGACCGGCGTTGAACTGTTGGTAGTACTGCTAACCGTTGGGGGTGCGGTAATCACCGGAGCTGTTGTCGTTGCAACATTTGCTCCTTTCGAAGGCAACAATTTGCTGCCACCCGAATTACCTGAATCATCAGAATACGTAATAACAGGTTGCTGTGCAACAGCAGGCGATTTAATTTGTGGCGCGGCCGGCACGCCGCCCTGCGTTGCATCAGCAACGGTAATGGGATTTCCACCGGTAATCGGCTGGCCCGATCCGTTACCAATCTGTAAAGTCTGGCCTACATTCAGGCTATATGGCGCGGCAACGTTATTGCGCTGGGCTAAATCACGGAAATCATTGCCGGTAATCCAGGCAATGTAAAACAAGGTGTCTCCGCGCTTAACGGTATACGTTTCACCGGAGTAGCTACCCTTAGGAATATTCTGGTAACTGCGGTTGTACACTATCCGGCCGTTCTGCGTCTCAACATTACTGTTGGTACTAATCATTCCACCATTGCTGGGAACAGATGCTGAATTTCTGCTTAACATTTGTCCCTGAGACGGCGCGGCAGGAACACCACCCGAAACCGGGCCTGCGCCAGCCTGGCTGTTCATCATGCCACCATCATCGCCAACGCGACTGATGGGTGCCTGTGAGTTGTCGCCGGAGCTACAGCCTGCAAGCCAGAATCCTACCAGTGAAAGTGCCGCCAGACGGCGTAACTGAAAAAGTGTGCTTCCCGTGCTCATTAATCCCCCGTGATGGCAACGCTGATCTATCTGTTTCACTGCACCGGCCAGCAGAATGCTCTGCGCGGCGCGATAAAATCTGTGTTTTCGTTGAATAAACTGGATAGTAACAATATCAACCAGGTGGTGCCATGAAACAGTTGTGAAGAAATACGAAGAGCGTCAGGCGAGATCGCCCTGCACCAGCGGAACAAAACGCACCGGTTCAATGATCTCTTCCGTAACTTCTGCGCCCTGGCGACGCAGGCGCTTCAGTACCTGATGATCTTCGCCAACCGGCAGCACCATAATGCCGCCTTCTGCCAGTTGTGCTATCAGCGCAATCGGAATTTCCGGTGGAGCGGCTGTAACGATAATGGCATCGAACGGCCCGCGAGAAGGCCAGCCCTGCCAGCCATCGCCATGGCGGGTTGAGACATTATGCAGATCCAGCTGTTTCAGACGACGCTTGGCCTGCCACTGCAGCCCTTTGATGCGTTCCACTGAATAAACATGGTCTACCAGATGGGCAAGAATCGCTGTCTGATACCCGGACCCCGTACCAATCTCCAGTACACGCGAATGCGGATTCAGGCCGAGTAACGCGGTCATCCGCGCGACCATATAGGGCTGTGAGATCGTCTGACCGGAGCCGATAGGCAAGGCTACATTGTCCCAGGCTTTATGCTCAAACGCCTCGTCAATAAACCGTTCGCGTGGCACCTCGCTGATGGCTTTCAGCAGGTTCTCATCATCAATACCCTGCTGACGCAGTTGTGACAGCAATGTCTCAATACGCCGATTCACCATGCCAGGTTCACCTCAGCTTTAGCCAGCCAGTCACTGAGCACATTCTGCGCGCTGTGCGCCGTTAAATCGACATGTAGTGCGGTCACAGAAACGTAGCCCTGATCCACGGCGGCAAAGTCCGTATCCGGGCCCGCATCCAGTTTTTCGCCCGGCGGGCCAATCCAGTAGAGGGTATTGCCACGCGGATCCTGCTGCGCAATCACCTGATCCGCTGGATGGCGACTGCCACAGCGCGTCACGCGGATGCCTTTAAGTTCGGCCAGCGGCAGATCGGGGACATTGATGTTGAGAATGCGGCCGGTGCGCAGCGGTTCATGCGTCAGCGCCCTGAGGATTGCGCAGGTCACCGCTGCCGCAGTGGCGTAGTGCTGATGGCCGTTAAGCGAAACCGCTATCGCCGGTAAACCAAGATGTCGCCCTTCCATCGCCGCCGCCACCGTGCCGGAGTAGATGACATCATCGCCAAGATTAGGGCCGGCATTGATGCCTGACACCACAATGTCAGGACGCGGCTGCATCAGCGCATTCACCCCCAGATAGACGCAATCGGTCGGGGTGCCCATCTGAACCGCGATATCGCCGTTTTCATGGGTGAAAGTACGCAGAGGTGTTTCCAGCGTTAAGGAGTTGGAGGCACCGCTTCGGTTACGATCGGGAGCAACAACCTGCACGTCAGCAATCTGCCGCAGAGCGTTTGCCAGAGTCTGAATGCCTGGCGCATGAATGCCGTCATCGTTGCTGAGCAATATCCGCATTTCGTTCTGACCTTTTTTTATTCGACTGGTCGCCGTGACTGAACCTGTTTCAACGGCATGGCAACAGGTGATGAATGGACAGCGATTTTTGCATTCTAGCGAGGCACGCAAGGAAGTGGTAGGCGTAAATCACACGACGGTGGGGGTTTGCCGCAACATTACCCACAAGTCGGGTCATGTTGCAGCGAAGATTACTCATCAGGCTGATCGGGCGCATCCGTTTGAGTCAGCAGCTCCCGGACCACGCTGGTGGCAAAGCTACCCGCAGGCAGCCAGAACGCCAGTTCCAGCGTGACGTCATCCCACCAGCTCCATTGCATATCGCGCGGCACCACCAGCATGGCGCGGCGGGCGGCATCGACCTTCTCACGTTCCATTAATTCCAGCAGCAGCGACTCATCCGCCAGCGCCTGCTGCTCAAAGGCCAGCGCGTCAGCCTGCGGGCCAGGCTCACCGCGTCCGGGCAGCGGCGCGGTAATGCGCAGCTCATGCTGTTCAACCCGGCGCTGTGACTCTGCAAGTTCATCAGGCTGGGCAACAAACCAGCTGCCACGGCCAGTCAGCTGCAAAGCATCGCCGTTGAGCACCTGCGTCAGGCTGCCCTGCTTTTGCAGACGCGCACTGGTCACCTGATTAAACAGCGCACTGCGTGCGGCAGAAAGCATCAGGCTGCGCTTGTTGCGGTCGCGAATAATGATCTCATTGCGCGCCCACTTTTCCGCCATCTCCAGGTTATTGCCGCCGCGACCAAAACGCTGTTCACCAAAATAGTTGGGCGCGCCCGCATCGCGAATCTGCGCCAGACGCGTTTCAACCGCATCACGATCGCTGATCTGGCGAATGACCAGCCGGAACGCATTCCCTGCCAGTGCGCCGATGCGCAGCTTACGCTTGTGGCGTACCACCTGCAGAATGTCGACGCCCTCAAGCGAAAAACCACGCAGATCGGGCATCGCATTGCCTGGCAGACGAAAACAGAGGGTCTGCTCCGTGACCGCATGGCGGTCTTTCATCCCGGCATAGCTCATGTCGCGCTGATGAATACCAAGATACTTAGCCAGCGCCTCCGCCACAAAGCGGGTATTGGCCCCGACCTTACGGATACGCACCAGCAGATGCTCACCTTCCCCATCCGCGCCATACCCGAGGTCTTCCACCACCACGAAATCTTCCGGGTTGGCTTTGATCACGCCGACGGCTGTGGGCGTGCCGTGCAGGTAATTCAGCGTCATTGGCTGTCAGCTTTCAGAACTAACGCGACCGCTTCACAGGCGATGCCTTCGCCGCGCCCGGTAAAGCCGAGCTTCTCGGTGGTGGTCGCTTTGACGTTGACCGCATCCATATGGCAGCCTAAATCTTCTGCAATGTTGATGCGCATCTGTGGCACGTGCGGCAGCATTTTCGGAGCCTGAGCAATAATCGTAACGTCGACATTACCGATACGATAGCCTTTGGCTTCGATACGACGCCAGGCCTCTCGCAACAGGCCGCGGCTGTCCGCCCCTTTAAAGGCCGGATCGGTGTCGGGAAACAGCTTGCCGATGTCGCCCATCGCTACTGCGCCAAGCAGCGCGTCAGTCAGCGCATGCAGCGCTACATCGCCATCCGAATGGGCGATAAAACCGTGTTCAAACGGGATCCGCACACCGCCAATCACTAACGGACCTTCTCCGCCAAAGGCGTGAACGTCAAAACCGTGACCGATACGCATCATGCGCTCTCCTCTAATTGAATCTGACTCAGATAAAAAGCCGCCAGCGCCAGATCTTCTGGCCGGGTGACTTTGATGTTATCACTGCGTCCGCTGACTAACAGCGGATGGTAGCCGCAATACTCTAGCGCCGACGCCTCATCGGTGATGGTCGCGCCTTCTGCCAGCGCCCGCGTCAGGCAGGCGGTGAGCAGTGCATGAGGGAAAAATTGCGGTGTTAAAGCGTGCCAGAGATCGTCACGTTCTACGGTATGGGCCACTGCCGCTTTGCCCGGCTCGCCCCGCTTCATCGTGTCGCGCACGGGCGCGGCCAGAATTCCGCCTACGTGGCTCTGTTCGCGCACGTTGAGCAGTTGCTGGAGATCGTCGGGATGCAGACAGGGACGCGCAGCGTCATGGACCAGCACCCAGGCGGAACCCTGTGCGGCCTGGAGTCCTGCCAGCACCGATTCGGCACGGGTCTCTCCGCCTGTGACCCTGACCACGCGCGGATCGCGTGCCAGCGGCAGGGAAGCAAAGTGCTCGTCATCGGGGCTAAGGGCAACAATCACCTGTCTGATAGCGGGATGGGAAAACAGACGTGCAATGCTGTGTTCCAGAAGGGTGTGCTGACCAATCGTCAGATACTGCTTTGGACAGGTTGCCTGCATGCGGCTGCCGATCCCGGCAGCGGGCACCACGGCAATCACATCCGCAAGGGAGGCCAGAGTGTTCATGATTTATCGTTGTAGGTTTTGCGCTGATTGTTGCGCGTTGCGTTTATTCTGGTCAGGCACCAGACGATAGAAGGTCTCACCGGGCTTAATCATGCCCAGTTCATTGCGCGCACGCTCCTCGATCGCTTCCGAGCCGCCATTGAGGTCATCAATTTCGGCAAACAGCTGATCGTTTCGCGATTTCAGTTTGGCATTGTTTGCCTGTTGCACCGCGACATCATCATTGACGCGCGTATAGTCATGGATGCCATTTTTCCCCAGCCACAATGAATATTGCAGCCAGCCTAGCAGCACCAATAACAGTAACGTCAGTTTTCCCATCCCGCCCCCTAAAAACGGCCCAATCATCCCATAACTTTGCACAGGACTCCACACCAGCGGCGAAAATGGCATGCTTTGCTGCGCGTCCGGGTAATCAGTACCGATTCTGGCGGGAAAAGATTTGTAACCTGCCGATGCGTTTGCACATCAGCACAGACGCAGTGATGGCTTACCAGCCAGAAAGAAATGAGAACATTAACCAGAAGAGCGTGACCACCATAATCACTGTGGCAAGCGCGGCCCAGAGCCACTGCCCGCTCAGCAGCGTATTCAGTGCAATACCCGTCACCACAGCGACCGGCAACAGCGCCAGAAAGAATGGCCAGGTATAGAGAAAGAAAAACAGCGTGTTAGAGCCGAACAGCAGGAATGGAATCGCCAGCGCACACCAGTAAGCAAGAAAGCCGATAACGCCGCCCGGCAGCAGTGAGCGTGGCTCATCCGGGGCTGAGTCATCTTTACGGGCGAGCATTGGGGTAATGTTCTGCATAGGCATCCTGTTGGCGCGAGGGCGGCAGATCAGACCCGATCTGCCGCTGTCTCTTCAGGATCTGATGATATCGCGGTCGCGCAGCAGGTCTAACAATTGGGCAGCCAGTTTTGTAACCAATTGTTCGCCATCCAGCTTGATTTCCGGGCTGTCTGGCGCCTCATAGACGCTGTCGATGCCGGTGAAATTACGCAGCTCACCGGCGCGCGCTTTGCGATATAAACCTTTCGGATCGCGCGCTTCACACACCGCTAACGGTGTATCGACAAACACCTCGATAAACTGCCCTGGCTCCAGCAGGTCGCGCACCATCTGACGCTCGGCGCGATGCGGCGAAATAAAGGCGGTGAGCACCACGAGTCCGGCATCCACCATCAGCTTCGCCACTTCACCGACCCGACGGATGTTCTCCTTGCGGTCATCATCGCTGAAGCCGAGGTCACGACAGAGGCCGTGACGCACATTGTCACCATCCAGCAGATAGGTGCTGACACCGATGCGGTGCAGCGCCTGCTCCAGCGCACCTGCGACGGTGGATTTCCCCGAGCCCGAAAGCCCGGTGAACCACAGCACCACGCCCTGATGGCCGTGCTGCTGCTCGCGAGAAGCACGTGTTACCGGATGGTCATGCCACACCACGTTATCATCGTGCTGCGCCATTATTGACCGCCCAGCAGGTCGCGCGCGTTCCAGTGTGGGAAGTGACGACGCACCAGCGCATTCAGTTCCAGCTCAAACGCGCTGAACTCACCGCTGTTAACCGGCGCATCATGGTTTGGCTGATGGATCATGCCGGCACCCACGGTGACGTTACTCAGGCGATCGATAAAGATCATGCCGCCGGTTACCGGGTTCTGCTGATAGCTATCGAGCACCATTGGTTCGTCAAAGGTGATCTCAATGCGACCAATACCGTTCAGCGGCAGCGAATCGACCTGACGCGTCTCCAGCGAATTGATCTCGACCTGATGCAGCACCTTCTCAACGCGACCACGGGTTTTCTTACCGGCGATTTTCAGGTCATAGCTCTGACCGGCCTGCAGCGGCTGTTCCGCCATCCAGACCACATCAACGCTGGCAGACTGCACCGCAGCCAGTGCTTCGCTGGCATCCACCAGCAGATCGCCACGGCTGATATCAATCTCATCCTGCAGTACCAGCGTAATCGCTTCGCCTGCACCCGCTTCCTGCAAATCGCCATCAAAAGTCACAATACGGGCAATAGTCGACTCCACGCCAGACGGCAGCACTTTTACCCGCTGGCCCACCTGCACGCTGCCCGACGCCAGAGTACCGGCATAGCCACGGAAATCCAGGTTGGGACGGTTCACATACTGCACCGGGAAACGCATCGGCTGATGATCGACAACGCGCTTCAGCTCCACGGTTTCCAGTACATCCAGCAGGGTCGGTCCGCTGTACCACGGCATGGTCTGACTGGCAGAGGCAACGTTGTCCCCTTCCAGCGCTGACATTGGCACAAAGCGGATATCAAGGTCTTCCGGCAGCTGGGCAGCAAAATCCAGGTAATCCTGTTTGATCTGCTCGAAGCGTGCCTGATCGTACTCCACCAGGTCCATCTTGTTGATCGCCACCACCAGGTGTTTGATGCCCAACAGCGTTGAGATAAAGCTGTGACGGCGGGTCTGATCCAGTACGCCTTTACGTGCATCGATCAGCAGGATCGCCAGATCGCAGGTTGACGCGCCGGTCGCCATGTTGCGGGTGTACTGCTCATGTCCCGGCGTGTCCGCGATAATAAATTTACGCTTTTCGGTCGAGAAGTAGCGGTAGGCCACATCAATAGTAATGCCCTGCTCACGCTCCGCCTGCAGGCCATCCACCAGCAGCGCCAGATCGAGCTTCTCGCCCTGGGTGCCGTGTCGTTTGCTGTCGTTGTGCAGTGATGAAAGCTGATCTTCATAGATCTGACGGGTGTCATGCAGCAGACGCCCAATCAGGGTACTTTTTCCGTCGTCCACGCTGCCGCAGGTCAGAAAACGCAGCAGGCTCTTATGCTGTTGAGCGGTCAGCCAGGCTTCAACGCCGCCCTGGTCGGCAATCTGTTGTGCAATTACGGTATTCATCTGGCGTCTCCTTAGAAATAACCCTGGCGTTTTTTCAGTTCCATCGAACCGGACTGATCGCGATCGATCATGCGACCCTGACGCTCGCTGGTGGTGGAGACCAGCATCTCTTCGATGATCTCCGGCAGCGTCTGCGCTTCGGACTCTACCGCCCCAGTCAGCGGCCAGCAGCCGAGCGTACGGAAACGGACCATCCGCTGGGTGATCTCTTCACCCGGCTGCAGGTTGATGCGATCGTCATCGATCATCATCAGCATGCCATCACGCTCCAGCACCGGACGCGGCGCGGCGAGATAGAGCGGCACGATCTCGATGTTTTCCAGGAAGATGTACTGCCAGATATCCAGTTCGGTCCAGTTCGACAGCGGGAAGACACGGATGCTCTCGCCTTTGTTGATCTGGCCGTTGTAGTTGTGCCACAGCTCAGGACGCTGGTTTTTCGGATCCCAGCGATGGAAGCGGTCACGGAAGGAGTAGATACGCTCTTTGGCGCGTGACTTTTCTTCATCGCGACGAGCGCCACCAAAGGCCGCATCAAAACCATATTTGTTCAGCGCCTGCTTCAGCCCTTCGGTCTTCATAATGTCAGTGTGTTTGGCACTGCCGTGGACAAAAGGGTTAATCCCCATCGCCACGCCTTCCGGATTGCGGTGAACCAGCAACTCTGCGCCCATCGCTTTCACGGTGCGGTCGCGAAACGCGTACATTTCACGGAATTTCCAGCCGGTATCCACATGCAGCAGCGGGAACGGCAGCGTGCCCGGATAAAAGGCTTTACGCGCCAGATGCAGCATCACCGAGGAGTCTTTGCCGATGGAGTACATCATCACCGGGTTGCTGAACTCCGCTGCCACTTCGCGAATGATGTGGATACTCTCCGCCTCCAGCTGACGCAGATGAGTGAGTCGTTTTTGGTCCATGATTTTCCCTCAAGCCAGATTGACAACGGCGGACTCGCGAGTCCCCTGTTGTGCTGAATGTTTAAACCAGGCGAGTTGCCCGTGCAGATTAACCACCTCTCCAATCACCAGCAGCGCCGGAGTAGGTGCCGAGGCGGCCAGCGCCTCAAGTTGTTCTAAGGTGCCGGTCAGCACCTGTTGATCCTGACGGGTGCCGCGACTGATCACCGCCACTGGCGTTGATGGCGCGCGACCGTGCTGAATCAGCGCTGCGCTGATAGCGGCTGCTTTAACCGTGCCCATGTAGATCGCCAGCGTCTGACGCGCACGCGCCAGCGATGGCCAGTCAATATCATCGCCATCGGGACGGCAGTGACCGGTAATAAACATCACGCTCTGCGCGTAATCGCGATGGGTCAGCGGAATCCCGGCATAGGCTGTCGCGCCGGCAGCCGCGGTGACGCCCGGCACCACCTGGAACGGCACGCCCGCCTGCTGTGCCGCCTGCAGCTCTTCGCCGCCGCGGCCAAAGATAAAGGGATCGCCGCCCTTAAGGCGGACAACGCGCTTACCTTTCAGCGCCAGTGAAACCAGCAACTGATTAATCTCTTCCTGCGGCAACGTATGCGCGCTGGCGCGTTTACCGACGCAGATGCGGTCGGCGTCGCGACGCACCAGGTCCAGCACCTCTTCGCTGACCAGATGGTCGTAGAGCACCACATCGGCTAACTGCATTACCTGCAGGCCACGCAGCGTCAGCAGGCCGCTGTCGCCCGGCCCGGCACCGACCAGAAAGATCTCGCCCTGACGGGTTGGCTCTTCCAGCAGTTCACGATCCAGCGTGCGCTTCGCCTCTTCGACGTTACCGGCGGACATCTGACTGGCGAACAGACCGTCGAAGGCACGCTCCCAGAAACGCCGACGATCGGACATGCGGCTGAAGCGCTGTTTGACCTTATCGCGCCAGAGTCCGGCTACCTCCGCCATCTGACCAAGACTGGCGGGCAGCAGCGTTTCGATTTTTTCGCGCAGCATGCGTGCCAGCACCGGTGCGGTGCCGCTGGAGGAGATCGCCACCACCAGCGGTGAGCGGTCAACAATCGACGGGAAGATAAAGGTGCATTTTGGCTGGTCGTCGACCACGTTAACCAGCTTATGCCGCGCGTTTGCGGCTTCAAAAACCTGGGTATTAAGCTGGTTGTCGTCGGTGGCGGCAATCACCAGGAAAACATCATCCAGCTGGGTCGGGTCAAATGCGGTCGCCACCCACTCCAGCTCCTGCTTATCCAGCAGTGCCTGCAGTTCAGGGCAGAGTTCACGAGAGGCGATCTGAATACGCGCGCGCGCGCGACGCAGCAGTTCAATTTTTCGCGCCGCAATATCTCCACCGCCGACAACCAGAACCGGGCGGCCAGAGAGATCGGCAAAAAGAGGCAAATAGTCCACGTTAACCCTGATGATTTAACTTTGTATTAACGCGACTATACGTCGCTGAGTTTATCCAGATGAAATTACGAATTGGAATGAGTAGTTACCGAATGGAATAACGACGCCGCAAAGCACAGAACAATTTGTTCTTAGCAGATGTATTTAATGGCTTTTTTGTGAACAGGTTCACACATTCAGGGCCGCGCCTGCGTCTGCAAAAGCAGATAAATGCCAGTAATAAATGTGTGTTCGTGCTTTCGCTCAGAGCAGCGCCCGATTCCGCTAACCAGCTCACAGAACAAAAGGCGTATAATGCGCGCGGCATGGCTGGCCCTGGCCCGCATGCCTGTTGGCTCCCGGATAATGAAAAAAAAGGATGCACTATGTTTTGTTCCCTCCGCCTGAGGGTCGCGACAGTTTTGTTTAGCGCACTCATTTCCCCGCTGGTCCTGGCCGCGCCAGCGGGTCAGTTTGCCGAACAGCAGGTCCGGCACATCGCCACCTATTTTCCTGGCCGGATGAGCGGAAGTCCGGCTGAACTGATGGCCGCTGACTATCTGCAACAGCAATTTACCGCGCTGGGGTATAAAACCGATACCCGCCAGTTCAACACCGGCTATAAATGGCAGGAGGATGACGGTACGCAGCGCTGGCATAAGCTCACGGCCACCTCGGTGATAGCCGCGCGTGCAGGCAGCGTGCCGCAGGAGATTCTGATCGTGGCGCATCTGGATACCTGGACGCCGCAGAACAGCAGCCAGGTCCATCATAATCTGGGCGGCTTGCGTCTGCAGGGCGTCGACGATAATGCGTCGGGTCTTGGCGTGATGCTGGAGCTGGCACAGCAGCTGAGTCACAAACCGCTGCACTACGGTATCCGCTTTGTGGCGCTCAGCGCCGGAGAAACCGATCTGCACGGCATGGATGATTATGTTGAGCGGATGAGCACGCGTGAGAAGAAAAATACGCTGCTGGTCATCGATCTGAACAGCCTGATCACCGGCGATCATCTCTATTTCAACAGCGGCATGAACACGCCTCGGGCGGTTCGCAAGCAGACCAGCGACCGCGCTCTGCTACTGGCCCGTCAGTTGGGCATTCCCGCTGCCAGCCACCAGCTGAATCGCAAAGACTTCAACGGTCTGAATGCCTTCGACAGGGCGGGCTTTCCGCTGCTGGATGTCACCGCCAGCAACTGGACGCTGGGAAATAAAGATGGCACGTTACAGCGTCATCGCAGCCACCACTTTCCTGATGGCGTAACCCGTCATCAGACTGATTTGGATAATCTGAGCTATCTCGACCGCTGGCTGCCGGGCCAGATAACCCTGCGAACCCGCGACAGTGTTCGCGTGCTGCTGCCGCTACTCAGCGAACTGACCAATCCCAAAGTGTGAGGATCTGACATGTACGTGGTATTTCTGAATTACGTTCGTCCGATAGAAGAGGTTGAAGCGCTGCTGGCAGGCCATATCGACTGGCTCGATCGCTATTTTGATGCGGGCTTTTTTATTGCCGCGGGACGTAAAGATCCACGCACGGGCGGCATGCTGATGGTCAGGGAGATGGAACGTGAAAAGCTGGATGCGATCTTAGCGGAAGATCCGTTTGTCGCGGTGGCGGAGTATGAGGTGACGAAAGTGAATGTGACCCGTGCAGCGGAGGCGTTTGCCGGATTAAAAGGCGTTTAACTTCCTGCCTGACTGACTGCACGAAGACATTCTCTCCCCCTGGCGGGGGAGAGAAGCACGGCATCAGCCTTCGTGCAGACCACACTCGCGTTTAAGACCAAAGAAGCGCGTCTCTTCTTCTGCCATACCCGGCTCCCACTTGCGGGTGGTGTGGGTATCGCCCACCGAAAGGTAGCCTTCATCCCACAGCGGATGATACTTCAGCTTGTGCTGCTCCAGATACTGATGAATCTGGCGGTTATCCCAGTCGATAATCGGCAGCAGCTTGAAGACGCCTCGCTGCACGCCCAGCACCGGCAGATTCGCCCGGCTGCCGGACTGATCGCGGCGCAGACCGGCAAACCAGGTCTGGGCACCCAGGCTTTCAATAGCCCGGTTCATCGGCTCGACTTTATTGATCTCGTTATACTTCTCAATCCCTTCGACCCCCTGCTCCCACAGTTTGCCATAGCGCGCTTCCTGCCAGGCCGGTGAGGTTTCGGCACGGAACACCTTGAGGTTGAGATTAAGCTGGTTCGCCAGCTCATCAATAAAACGATAGGTCTCCGGGAACAGATAGCCAGTGTCGGTCAGGATCACCGGAATATCGGGCTGCTGACGCGTCACCAGATGCAGCGACACCGCGGCCTGAATACCGAAACTGGAGGAGAGCACATAGGCGCCCGGCAGATTCTCCAGCGCCCAGCTGACCCGCTCTTCTGCTGATGACTTCTCCAGCTGCGCATTGGTCGCCGCCAGCGCCATCGCACGCTGGACTTTGGACATCTCATTCAGTGCTGCGAGGTCGGGCTGACTCATTTTGCTTCCTCCCAGAAGTCGCGTGCCGGGTCCAGCACCGGCGCAACAATGCCTGCGCGGATGGTGAAGTCACCAAAGCCTTCAGCGGCCTGGCGCTCGGTGGCCCAGCGTCCCACCAGCTCATCAATGGTGGCGAGAATTTCGCTTTCGTTAATGTTTTCACGATACATACGGGGAATACGCGTTCCGCTGCGGTTTCCGCCCAGATGCAGGTTGTAGCGGCCTGGCGCTTTACCCACCAGACCCAGTTCAGCCAGCATGGCACGGCCGCAACCGTTCGGACAACCGGTAACGCGTAACACTATGTGCTCATCACCAACGCCATGCGCGTGCATGATGCCCTCGACTTTAGTCACAAACGCGGGCAGGAAGCGTTCGGCTTCTGCCATCGCCAGCGGACAGGTCGGGAACGCGACGCAGGCCATCGAGTTTTCGCGCTGTGGCGTCACATGATCCATCAGACCATGTGCGCGGGCGATCGCTTCAATCTGCGCTTTTTCGCTTTCCGGCACGCCCGCCACAATCAGGTTCTGGTTGGCGGTCAGGCGGAAGTCACCCTGATGGATTTTCGCAATTTCCGCGATGCCGCTTTTCAGCAGTCGGCCCGGATAGTCGAGCAGGCGACCATTTTCGATAAACAGCGTCAGATGCCATTTGTTGTCGATGCCTTTGATCCAGCCAATGCGATCGCCACGGGTGGTGAACTCATAGGGCCGGATCGGCTCAAACGTCAGGCCAGCGCGTTTTTCAACTTCCGCTTTAAAGGTCTCGACGCCAACGCGTTCCAGGGTGTACTTGGTTTTGGCGTTTTTACGGTCGGTACGGTTACCCCAGTCACGCTGCGTCGTCACGACCGCCTCGGCAACATCGAGGATCTTCTCAACCGGGAAGTAACCAAATTCGCTGGCGGTACGCGCGTAAGTCGCTTTGTTACCGTGCTCGATCGAAAGACCGCCTCCCACCAGCAGGTTGAAGCCCACCAGCTTGCCGTTCTCGGCGACGGCGACAAAGTTCAGATCGTTGGCGTGCAGATCCACATCGTTATGCGGCGGGATCACTACCGTCGTTTTGAATTTACGCGGCAGATAGGTTTCACCGAGAATCGGCTCTTCGTCTGTTGTCGCGACTTTTTCTTTATCCCACCAGATCTCGGCATAGGCACGGGTGCGCGGCAGCAGATGCTCGGAGAGCTTCTTCGCCCACTCATACGCTTCCTGATGCAGTTCCGACTCAACCGGGTTCGACGTACAGAGCACGTTACGGTTGACGTCGTTGGCGGTCGCCAGCGCATCCAGCCCCACTTCATGCAGCATCTGATGCGTCGGCTTGACGTTCTTCTTCAGAATGCCGTGAAACTGGAAGGTCTGACGGTTGGTCAGACGGATGCTGCCATAAATAGTTTTGTCGGTAGCAAATTTGTCGATGGCCAGCCACTGCGTCGGCGTAATGATCCCGCCCGGCAGTCGGCAGCGCAGCATCATGGCGTGGCGCGGTTCCAGCTTCTGCTCCGCACGTTCAGCGCGAATGTCGCGATCGTCCTGCTGGTACATGCCGTGAAAACGGATTAGCAGGAAGTTATCGCCGGTAAAGCCACCGGTCAGACCCTCTTCCAGATCTTCTTTGATGGTGCCGCGCAGATAGTTGCTCTGCTTCTTCAGGCGCTCAGCGTCGGTTAACTTACCTTCTACAACCAGCGGTCCAGGGTGTTTATCACTCATTAGTAAACGTCTCGCTGATAACGGCGCTCAATGCGCAGCTCACTTAAAAATTCGTCGGCCGTTTCACGATCCATTCCGCCGTGTTCGACCACCACATCCAGCAATGCCTGCTCGACGTCTTTTGCCATACGATTCGCGTCGCCACAGACATAAAGATGCGCGCCCTCTTCAATCCAGCGCCAGACTTCGGCCCCTTTCGCGCGGATCTTATCCTGTACGTAAATCTTCTCTGCCTGATCGCGTGACCAGGCAAGGTCAATATTCGTCAGCAGGCCATCCTTCACATATTTCTGCCACTCCACCTGATAGAGGAAATCGTCGGTGAAGTGCGGATTACCAAAGAATAGCCAGTTTTTGCCGCTGGCACCGTCGTTGTCGCGCTGCTGCATAAAGGCGCGGAACGGCGCGATGCCGGTGCCCGGGCCAATCATGATCACCGGCGCGTCCGGATTAGCCGGCAGGCGGAAATTGTCGTTGTGCTCGATGAAGACGCGGACTTCGCCCTCTTCTTCAACACGATCGGCCAGCCAGGTCGATGCACCGCCGCCGCGCTGGCGGCCTTCAATATCGAAGCGCACGGCACCTACAGTGATGTGCACTTCGGTGTCGGTTTCGGCCTGTGAAGAGGCGATAGAGTAGAGTCGCGGCGTCAGCGGGCGCAGCAGCCCGGTCAGCTGTTCAGCGCTCAGTTCAGCCGGTGCCAGCCGCACCATATCCACAATCGGATAGTGCTGCGCATACTGCTGCAGCCGGGCTTTATCATCCACCAGCGACAGCAGCTCGGCGTTACGGGACAGCTGAGCGTACTGTGCGACAATCTGCGCGGTATTCACTGTCAGCTCAAAGTGCTTCTGCAGCGCCTCAGCCAGCGGCAGGGTTTTGCCCTGAACCTCCACTGACTCATCGCCTTTCAGCCAGACCAGCTCCAGTAGTTCGCTGACCAGCGCCGCGTCATTTTCATACCAGACGCCCAGCGCATCGCCAGGCTGATAGCGCAGACCGGCGTCGCCCAGATCGATTTCGATATGGCGCACATCTTTGTCTGAGTCACGTCCGGTAATTTTCTGATTCACCGCCAGGCTGGCGCTGAGTGGAGACTCTTTGCTGTAGGGACTGGTGGTCACTTCGTTGACGGTGCCTGCCGCTGTCGCCGCAGCCTGCGCCGGGGATTCGGTCGGCACGCGCTTTTTCAGAATTTCCGTCAGCGCACCGCGCCAGGCCGTGGCCTGCTCTGCATACTCGACATCCGCATCAACGCGGTCCAGCAGACGTTCGCCGCCCAGCTCCGCCAGACGGCTGTCAAAATCTTTGCCCGCCTGACTGAAGAATTCATAAGAGGTATCGCCCAGGCCAAACACTGCAAAGGCCGCCCCCTCCATTTTCGGTGCCTTCTTCGACATCAGGAATTTATGCAGCGCCACCGCCTCTTCCGGTGGCTCACCTTCGCCCTGAGTAGAGGTGACCACCACCAGCATTTTTTCCTGGCCAATCTGCTTAAACTTGTAATCACCGGCATTCACCAGGTTTACGTTCAGCTTCGCAGCCAGCAGATCATCACGCAGCTGCTCCGCCAGGCGACGGGCATTGCCGGTCTGAGAGGCGGAAAGCAAGGTAATAACCGGCGCTTCAGCGGCGGGCGCGGACGGTGCGCTGCTGGCGACGGCGCCACCCGGCGTCTGCTCTACCCGGCCCCAGAAATAGCCTGACAGCCACGCCAGTTGAGTCGGGGAATAATCTGTCGTCGCCGCCTGTAAGCGGGCGAGTTGTTCCGGTGAGAGCGGAAGCAGTGAACCAGGTGCCTGAGTCGTCATCGCGTTAAAAATTCCAGTATCAGAAGTCCGGACCGTAAAGTGGCGGAAGAGTGCGTAGGTTACCGGTCCGTATATTAACGATTAAATACACCTTCGACATATCAAATAACCAAAATGACTAAGTGGTTTTTCTGGTAGGGTTAATCGTTAAAACTGATAAGCAAACGGGTGATTTATTAGTTAATTAGCTCGACACGATCCGGTAACCGGATGGGGAAGTATCGCTTTGTGCGGCGCGGGTGCGAAAAAAGCGGTAATCAGGTAGAATTCAGCGGTTTTTAAATGTCTGAGAACCACTATGTCTACCACCTTGTTTAAAGAGTTCCAGTTCGAAGCCGCGCACCATCTTCCGAATGTGCCGGCCGGACACAAATGTGGCCGTCTGCACGGTCATTCGTTCCTGGTTCGTCTGGAGATTACCGGCGAAGTGGATGCGCATACCGGCTGGGTTATGGATTTTGCTGAACTGAAGGCGGTGTTTAAGCCTCTTTACAATCGGCTGGACCACTACTATCTGAATGATATTCCTGGCCTGGAAAATCCCACCAGCGAAGTGCTGGCGAAATGGATCTGGGATCAGATGAAGCCACAACTGCCGCTTTTAAGCGCGGTCATGATCAAAGAAACCTGCACCGCAGGCTGCGTTTACCGCGGCTAAACCTGTCGGATCGAACCCTTCGATCCGACACTATTTCCCTTTCCGTCACGTATCTGAATCACCTCTTTCCTGCGGTTAACGACATCGCGCGCTTTATCAGGCGATATTGAGATATTTATGGGTCTGCATCGACAGACGCCAGTTGCGTGCAATACAGGTCTCAATGCAGAGTCGGGTAGCCTCATCTTTGCGACTGATGGGCTGCAGGGCGATAATTCGGGCTTTGGTGTCATCCATCCCCGCCAGCAGCAGATCCAGTGCGTCCACATCACGCTGACGCGCCACAGGATGTTTAATTTCATCGGCCCGGCTTAGCGCCTGGGGCAGCACATCGTAGCCGCCGCGCATGTTGACCTTCGGGGAGACAGTCACCCAGGTCTGTTCGGAACAGTGGATCTCGTGGGTTCCGCTGGTCTCAATCTGGCACTGGAAACCGTGCTGCTCCAGCGCAGTCGTTAACGGACGCAGGTCATAAATCGCCGGTTCACCACCGGTAATCACCACGTGGCGCGCCGTCCAGCCCTGCTGCGCAATGGCACTCACCAGGGTCGCCGCATCGGCATCACCCCAGGCGTCGCTTTCCACTGTCTTGATCAAAATATCGCCCAGCGACGTTTCCCGATCTGCCCGCTTTTCCCAGGTATGTTTGGTATCACACCAGCTACAGCCCACCGGGCAGCCCTGCAGGCGGATGAAAATAGCAGGCACGCCGGTGTAATAACCTTCGCCCTGCAGTGTCTGGAACATTTCGTTAATCGGGTAGAACATTTTTTACTCGCCTGGATAAATCGGGGCGCTGATTATGCCAGCGTGTACCGCACAATAACAGCTGCGCGACACGAAAAAGCAAAAGCCCCGCACAAGGCGGGGCTTTCAGTGTATGCGATGCCGCTTAACGCGCCATCAGCACAGGGTCATTACTGACCTTTAACTTCTTTCAGACCGTTGAATGGCGCTTTAGAACCCAGCGCTTCTTCGATACGGATCAGCTGGTTGTACTTAGCAACACGGTCAGAACGGCTCATTGAACCGGTTTTGATCTGGCCCGCTGCAGTACCTACCGCCAGGTCAGCGATGGTTGCATCTTCAGTTTCGCCTGAACGGTGAGAGATCACGGCAGTGTAGCCTGCATCTTTCGCCATTTTGATCGCAGCCAGGGTTTCGGTCAGAGAACCGATCTGGTTAAATTTGATCAGAATGGAGTTAGCGATACCTTTATCGATACCTTCTTTCAGAATTTTGGTGTTGGTCACGAACAGGTCGTCGCCCACCAGCTGGATTTTATCGCCCAGCACTTTGGTCTGGTAAGCGAAGCCGTCCCAGTCAGATTCATCCAGGCCATCTTCGATAGAGACGATCGGATACTGTTTAGTCAGATCTTCCAGGAAGTGGGTGAACTCTTCAGAGGTGAACGCTTTACCGCCTTCACCGGCCAGAACGTATTTGCCATCTTTGTAGAACTCAGATGCCGCACAGTCCATCGCCAGAGTGATGTCTTTGCCCAGCTCGTAGCCTGCTGCTTTTACCGCTTCAGCGATGACAGCCAGCGCTTCGGCGTTGGAACCCAGGTTAGGCGCGTAGCCGCCTTCGTCACCCACTGCCGTGCTCATGCCTTTGCTTTTCAGCACTTTTGCCAGGTTGTGGAATACTTCAGAACCCATACGGATAGCTTCTTTAACGTTAGAAGCGCCAACCGGCTGGATCATGAATTCCTGGATGTCGACGTTGTTGTCGGCATGTTCGCCGCCGTTGATGATGTTCATCATAGGCAGTGGCATAGAGTATTTGCCTGGGGTGCCGTTCAGCTCAGCGATGTGCTCATACAGCGCCTGACCTTTAGAAGCTGCAGCAGCTTTAGCCGCTGCCAGTGACACAGCCAGAATGGCGTTAGCACCGAAGTTAGATTTGTTCTCAGTACCGTCCAGGTCGATCATGATCTTATCGATGTTCGCCTGATCTTTCGCGTCTTTGCCTTTTACCGCTTCAGCAATCGGACCGTTTACTGCAGCAACGGCTTTGGTTACGCCTTTGCCCAGGAAACGTGATTTGTCACCGTCACGCAGTTCCAGCGCTTCGCGTGAACCGGTAGAGGCACCTGATGGCGCAGCGGCCAGGCCTACAAAACCGCCTTCCAGATGCACTTCAGCTTCAACAGTCGGGTTACCACGTGAGTCGATAATTTCGCGACCGATGACTTTTACGATTTTGGACATTACGATTTTCCTCAGTACAAGTTAGTCAATCCTAAGACAGACAACGCGCGAAAAGTTCGCGCGTTGTCTGTGAAACTTACTTCGCTAAACGCTTCTGATGCTCATGCGCGGCTTTAACAAAGCCGGCAAACAACGGATGGCCGTCGCGTGGGGTCGAGGTAAACTCAGGGTGGAACTGGCAGGCCACAAACCACGGATGGTTCGGGATCTCGATAATCTCAACCAGTTGATCATCACCAGAGCGACCTGCTACGCGCAGACCGGCTGCTTCAATCTGCTTTAACAGCATATTGTTCACTTCATAGCGGTGGCGATGGCGCTCAACGATGGTGTCAGAGCCGTAGAGCTGGCGAACCTGGCTGCCCGGCGTTAACTGACACTGCTGGCTGCCCAGACGCATGGTGCCGCCCAGATCGCTCTGCTCGCTGCGGACTTCGACGTTGCCTTCTTCGTCACGCCATTCGGTGATTAATGCCACCACCGGGTATTTACAGTCTGGCACAAATTCAGTGGAGTTGGCGCCCGGCATGCCCGCAACATTACGCGCGAACTCCATCAGCGCAACCTGCATGCCCAGACAGATGCCCAGGTACGGCACGTTGTTTTCACGTGCGTACTGTGCGGTCATCAGCTTGCCTTCCACACCACGGTAGCCGAAGCCACCCGGGATCAGAATCGCATCCAGATCTTTCAGTAATTCGACACCGCGGGATTCAACATCCTGCGAATCGATCAGTTTGATGTTCACGGTGACACGATTTTTCAGGCCACCATGTTTCAGCGCTTCGATAACGGATTTGTAGGCATCCGGCAGCTCAACATACTTGCCCACCATACCGATGGTGACTTCACCACCCGGATTAGCTTCTTCGTAGATCACCTGCTCCCACTCGGCCAGGTTGGCTTCCGGTGCATTCAGGTTGAAGCGCTTGCAGATATAGTCATCCAGGCCCTGCGACTTAAGCATGCCAGGAATCTTGTAGATGGAATCAACGTCTTTCAGCGAGATTACCGCTTTTTCAGGAACGTTACAGAACAGGGCGATTTTGGCACGTTCGTTGGCCGGTACGGCACGGTCAGAACGGCAAATCAGCACATCTGGCTGGATACCAATCGACAGCAGCTCTTTTACGGAGTGCTGAGTCGGTTTGGTTTTCACTTCACCGGCAGCCGCCATGTACGGTACCAGCGTCAGGTGCATATACATGGTGTGTTCACGGCCCACATCCACGGCCATCTGGCGAATCGCTTCCAGGAATGGCAGTGATTCGATATCCCCTACCGTGCCGCCGATTTCGACCAGCACCACATCATGACCTTCACCGCCTTCAATAATGCGTTCTTTGATGGCGTTGGTGATGTGCGGGATAACCTGAATGGTTGCACCCAGATAGTCGCCACGGCGCTCTTTGCGCAGGACTTCTGAGTAGATACGGCCGGTGGTGAAGTTGTTACGACGCGACATTTTGGTGCGGATGAAGCGCTCGTAGTGACCCAGATCGAGATCGGTTTCAGCGCCGTCATCAGTGACGAAAACTTCGCCGTGCTGGGTCGGGCTCATGGTGCCTGGATCCACGTTGATATACGGGTCCAGCTTCATGATGGTCACGTTCAGACCACGAGCTTCGAGAATGGCTGCGAGGGAGGCGGCGGCAATGCCTTTACCCAGAGAGGAAACGACCCCGCCGGTCACAAAAATATAATTCGTTGTCATGCTGAACCTGAGAGTTTAGGTTTAAAGACGGTGGAATAACCAGGACGGGAAAACAGTATACTGGAAACCGCTATCAGCCACAATTGATGAATCACAGCCATCCTCCAACGCATTGCTGCGTCCTACCATAGCGGATAGCTGCCAATGAAATGTTGATGTGCGTCACAAAGTTGTTGCCGCGCTGAAACGAGTAAGCACACATGGCGACTTTATGCACAGCGCTGGAATAATCAGCTTTTTTCGCCCAGTTTTACCTGCTGCCAGGCCGCTTCCATCTGCTCCAGCGTGGCGCCCGGCATGCTTAACCCCTGTGCTGCGATGATCGCTTCGACTTCGCGGAACCGGCGCTCAAACTTGTCATTGGCCTTTTGCAGCGCCGTTTCCGCTTTACTGCCAAGATGGCGCGACAGGTTAACGGTGGCGAACAGCAGGTCACCCATCTCCTCTTCCAGCTTTTCACTGTCCACCACGCTCTGCTGTGCTTCGTGCATCACTTCATCAATCTCTTCATGCACTTTTGCCACCACCGGCCCCAGCGTAGTCCAGTCGAATCCCACATTGTGACAGCGCTTCTGAATCTTATGAGCACGCATCAGTGCGGGCAGCGCTTTAGGAATGTCGTCCAGCGCTGAATGCTGGGCTTTATCAGCCCGTTCGGCGGTTTTAATCGCTTCCCAGTTTTTCAGCACGTCACTGCTGGTTTCTGCCGTGGCATCGCCAAAAATGTGCGGATGACGGCGCTCCAGCTTGTCACTGATGGCGTGACAGATATCCTCAAAATTAAAGCGATCCTGTTCGCTGGCCATCTGCGCATAGAACACCACCTGAAACAGCAGATCGCCCAGTTCGCCGCGCAGATCGTCAAAATCTTCGCGCTGGATGGCGTCCAGCACTTCGTAGGTCTCTTCCAGCGTATAGGGCGCGATAGAAGTGAAGGTCTGTTCACGATCCCACGGGCAGCCATGGAGGGGATCGCGCAGGGTTTTCATGATGCCAAGCAGGCGCTCAATAGCGTTCATTCAGACGGGTCCTTGAGTAGTCAGGTGACAGGAAGCGGGCAAGGAGGCGAGGCGTATAACAGTGCCGGACGGGATGAACCGCGTCCGGCACTCTCAAGTACCGCAGAAAACGTCCGCGCAACCTCCTGTTGCCGGTTGCCGCAGTGCAGCTGAATATCAGTGCAGGCGGCGGGCGTCAATAATATCAGAGACCTGGTTCAGGCGCGCCAGGACACGTCCCAGTACCTGATGGTTGTAGATCTCAATATCCATGTCGATGGTCGCCAGCTGCTTTTTAGTGTCGCTGCGGCTTGAGACGCCCAGTACATTCACTTTCTCGTTGGCGAGAATGGTAGTGATGTCACGCAGCAAGCCGCTGCGATCGTTGGCGGTGACGCGCACCACCAGCGAGTAACCGCTGGAGTAGCTCTCGCCCCACACGGCATCGACGATACGTTCCGGCGCATGTGAAATCAGTTCAGAGAGCTGGTCGCAGTCGGCGCGGTGAATTGAGATGCCGCGCCCCTGGGTGATAAAGCCAACAATATCATCGCCCGGAATCGGCTGACAGCAGCGGGCAATGTGGTGCATCAGATTGCCTACGCCCTCGACGACCACGCGTCCACTCTCTTTGCGTGCGGGCTGCGAGTAGGATTTCTGGGTCAGCTGGCGCAGCGCTTCGCGATCTTCCTCTTCAGCACTCGGCTTATTCAGCTTCGCCTGCAGGAAGTTAACCATCTGGTTAAGACGGATATCGCCGCCGCCAATGGCCGCCAGCAGCTCCTCCAGTGAGGTCACGTTATAGCGCGGCAGCAGCAGTTTTTCCGCTTCGCGCAGGCTGATATCGAGCTGATTCAGTTCGTTATCCAGAATCTGCCGTCCGGCGATAATGTTCTTGTCGCGATCCTGTTTTCGGAACCAGTTGTGGATCTTCGAGCGTCCACGGCTGGTCGTGATATAGCCCAGATTCGGATTGAGCCAGTCGCGGCTCGGGTTCGGTTGTTTCTGGGTGATCACTTCAACCTGATCGCCCATCTGCAGCTGATAGGTGAACGGCACGATGCGACCACCGATTTTTGCACCGATGCAGCGGTGACCGATGTCACTATGAATATGATAGGCAAAGTCGAGCGGCGTCGAACCGGCCGGCAGATCCACCACGTCACCTTTCGGGGTGAAAACGTAGACCCGGTCGTCGAACACCTGACTGCGGACCTCTTCCAGCAGCTCGCCGGAGTCGGCCATCTCTTCCTGCCAGCTAATCAACTTACGCAGCCAGGCAATACGCTCTTCATGACCCGCCGCGCCGCGCGCGCTGCTGGAGGTTGGCCCCTCTTTATATTTCCAGTGCGCCGCCACGCCCAGCTCGGCATCTTCATGCATCTGGCGGGTACGGATCTGGATTTCCACCGTTTTGCCCTGCGGCCCTAACACCACCGTATGAATTGACTGATAGCCGTTGGGTTTGGGGTTAGCGACGTAGTCATCAAACTCACTGGGCAGATGGCGATAGAGCGTATGCACCGTACCCAGCGCGCCATAGCAATCCTGCAGGCGATCGGCCACGATGCGCACCGCCCGTACGTCAAACAGCTCATCGAAGGCCAGCGACTTTTTCTGCATCTTGCGCCAGATGCTGTAGATATGTTTAGGGCGACCATAGACTTCGGCGCGCACGCCCTCTTTGGCCATCTCTTTGCGCAGGTTGCTGACGAAGTTATCGATGTACTGCTCGCGGTCGATTCTTCGCTCATGTAGTAATTTGGCGATGCGCTTATATTCGTCGGGATGCAGGTAGCGGAAGCAGTAATCTTCCAGCTCCCATTTGAGCTGTCCAATACCAAGACGGTTGGCCAGGGGCGCATAGATGTTGGTGCTCTCTTTGGCGGCCAGCACCCGCTCATCTTCCGGCGCATCTTTCATTTCGCGCAGGTTCATGATGCGTTCGGCCAGCTTGAGCACCACGCAGCGAAAGTCTTCCACCATCGCCAGCAGCATGCGGCGGACGTTATCGACCTGTTCAGAGGCCATGGAGTCGTTATGGATCGCTTTCAGCTGGCGGATGGCGTCCATATCGCGCACGCCGTGTACCAGCGAGACGATGCCTTTGCCGACGGCAGTTTCCAGCTCCTCTTCACTCACCACTTCATCGTTAGCCAGCGGGAAAATCAGCGCCGCACAAAGGCTTTCAATATCCATGCTGAGCATGGAGAGGATTTCCACCATCTCAATACCGCGCCACAGGAGCAGCGACTGATCGGGATGGCCCTGCGTCTGCGCTTCGCAGTAGCGCCAGGTCTCAGCAACGCGTTGACAGGATTGCGGGTTGGCAATACCGAGACTGGCGATCCACTGGTCGAGGGCGAAGTCCCCCTCAGTATTTAAATGCGCACTTCTGACCGCAACCATAACCTCTCCTGCACAACGACATTCATCGCTTATGTTTTTCTGAACAGCACCATGGATTCGAGATGACGGGTATGTGGGAACATATCCAGCATCGCGACCCTTTCCAATTGGTAGCCTGCCGACAGCAATGTCTGACTGTCGCGGGCGAGTGTTGTGGGATTACACGAAACATAGACCACGCGTTCTGGTGCAAGTTTAACCACATGCGCCATGACGCCCGCAGCCCCGGCGCGTGCCGGATCGAGTAATACCTTGTTAAATCCCTGTGCCGCCCACGGCTGGCGCGACACCTCTTCTTCCAGATTATGCTGAAAGAAACTGACATTTTTAAGATTATTCAAATCAGCATTATACGCTGCCTGCCGTAGTAATGCTGCAATCCCCTCCACACCAACCACATTATGTACGAAGATTCCTATAGGAAGTGTGAAGTTTCCCATGCCGCAAAACAGATCCAGCACCCGGTCTTCCGGCTGCAGATCGAGCCAGGCGATCGCCTTCGCGACCATCTGCTGATTAACCGCATCGTTAACCTGAATAAAATTCTGTGGGCTGAAGGTTAGCTTAAGCTGGTGCGAATGATAAAACGGCGTCGATTCACTTAACGCGGTCAATGCTTCATCACCGGCATCCAGGAACAGCATAAGCTGATGCTTATGCGAAAACTGTTCCAGTTTTTCACGATCGCTGGCATGCAGCGCATCAAGATGGCGCAGAATCATCAGCGGGCCGTTATCCGCCAGCACCAGTTCCACATGTCCGGGACGCCTGACGGCGCGCAACTCACTGAGGCACTGGTGCAGCGGAACCAGTAACGCTTCAAGTTCGGGCGCTAAAATGGGGCAGTGCTGAATATCGACCAGATCGTTGCTGGCTTCCTGACGAAAGCCCATCTGTAAGCGTTGCGCTTTATTTTGCCATTGCAGACCCAGACGGGCGCGACGACGGTAGCCCCAGGGCTGACCGGCGATCACCTCATCTACCGCCACGTTCTGTGCTGCGGCCTGGCTCAGCATCCGGCTCAGGGCCTGGGATTTGCTCTGCTGTTGCAGCGCCACATCGGCATGCTGCTGCTGGCAGCCGCCGCAGCGATCGTAGTGCGGGCAGCGCGGCGTGACGCGCTCCGGGCTGCGGCTAATCAGTCGTGTCACTTTCGCCCGGGCAAATTGACGTTTATCCTCTGTCAGCACGACCTCCGCCTGTTCACCCGGCAGAGCACCCGTGACAAAAAGGGTTTTGCCCTTGTGGCGCGCCACCCCCTGCCCGAACGGGTCGAGCTCCTCAATGGTGACGGTGATCCGTTGTTGCGTCGTCACGCGCTGTTTTGCAACGTAGAATTGCGCCATAGTGTTATTCATTCTCTTTATCGAAAACGGCCTGCATCGTTTTGTCGACAGCATGCACAGGGACGTTAATGCCGGAGTAGCCAGGCGACTATTATGACCAAATACAGCCTGCGGGCGCGAATGATGATTTTAATCCTGGCACCCACGCTGATGGTTGGCCTGCTGCTCAGCTCCTTTTTTGTGGTGCACCGCTACAACGAACTGCAGCGCCAGGTGATTGATGCCGGGGCTAACATCATCGAACCCCTGGCGATCTCCAGCGAATACAGCATGACGTGGCACAACCGTGATGCCATGCGTGAACTGGTCAGCCTGCTGCACCGCCGCCATTCCGGCATCGTCCGGGCCATCTCGGTGTTTGATAATCACAATCAGCTTTATGTCACCTCGAACCACAAGCAAAACCTCAGCCTGCTGCAACAGAATGATATCCGCGCCCTGCCTGACGATGTCTCAATGGAGCGCCACGGCAGCCTATTAATTCTGCGTACGCCGATTACTTCTGAGCGTTACGATGTGGACGAATTACCGGATGAAGATGCCAAGCCAGCGGGCAATCCGCTGGGCTATGTGGCGATTGAACTGGATCTGCAGTCGGTGCGGTTGCAGCAGTACAAAGAGGTGTTTGTTGCCACGCTGATGCTGCTCTTCTGCCTCTGTCTTGCCATGCTATTTGCTTATCGTCTGATGCGCGATGTCACCGGCCCGATCCGCAATATGGTCACTACCGTTGACCGCATCCGTCGCGGCCAGCTCGACAGCCGCGTTGAGGGCTACATGCTGGGTGAACTCAACATTCTGAAAAACGGCATTAACGCGATGGCGATGTCGCTGACCGCCTATCACGAAGAGATGCAGCACAATATCGACCAGGCAACCTGGGATTTAAGAGAGACGCTGGAGCAGCTGGAAATTCAGAACGTTGAACTGGATCTGGCGAAGAAACGCGCGCAGGAAGCCGCGCGTATCAAATCTGAGTTTCTGGCCAATATGTCGCATGAGCTGCGAACGCCGCTCAATGGCGTGCTGGGCTTTACCCGGCAGATGCTGAAAACCCAACTGCGCACCACCCAGCGCGACTATATGCAGACCATTGAGCGCTCGGCAAATAACCTGCTCAGTATTATCAATGACGTTCTCGATTTTTCGAAGCTGGAAGCAGGCAAGCTGATGCTGGAGGCAATCCCCTTCCCGCTGCGCGCCACGCTGGATGAAACCCTGGTGCTGCTGGCGCCGTCGGCGCATGAAAAGGGGCTGGAGCTGACGGTGGTATGTGACAGCAGCGTACCGGACAACGTGATTGGCGATGCGCTGCGTCTGCAACAGATTCTGATCAACCTGATTGGTAACGCCATCAAGTTTACCGAGCAGGGTTACATCGGCATGCGCGTCGGACAGCGGGTGATTACCCAGTCGCGCGTCGAGCTGGAGATTCAGGTTGAGGACACCGGCATCGGCATCTCTGAGCAGCAGCAGACACAGCTGTTCCAGGCGTTCCGTCAGGCTGACGCCAGCATTACGCGCCGCCATGGCGGCACCGGGCTGGGTCTGGTCATCACCCAGAAACTGGTGCGGGAGATGGGAGGAGAAATCACCTTCAGCAGCCAGCCGGATCAGGGGTCGACCTTTGTGATTCGCGTACAGCTGGATCTTAATCCCAATGCACCCGGTATGCCTCGCGTGCTGGATGCGCTGTCCCATGCGCGCATTGCCTATGTGGAAGCGGATGCTAACGTTGCCAGCGCCGCGCTGGAGATGTTAAGCGCCACTCCATTGCAGATCGACTACAGCGAAACGCTGGAAGGTTTGAAAGAATCTCACTATCCGCTGCTGCTGATGGCGATGCCGGTCGGTATCAGCCAGCCTGCACTACTTAATGAGCGCCTGATCAATGGGCTGCTGGATCGGGCAGACAACGTGCTGATGGCCCTTCCCAGCCCGATGATGTTGCTGGCTGATGAACTGAAGGTACGCGGCATTGACGGCTGCATTGCTAAGCCGATCTCACTGACACGGCTTCTGCCGATGTTACTGGATCTCCATACCCGTCAGATCAGCGAGCTGCCGCTGTCACCGCGTCTACCGCTAACGGTGATGGCGGTGGATGACAATCCCGCCAACCTCAAGCTGATTGGCGCGCTGCTGGAGGAGCAGGTGCAGAACATCCTGCTGTGCAGCAGCGCCGAACACGCCATCCGCGCAGCGCGTCAGCAGTCGCTGGATGTGATTCTGATGGATATTCAGATGCCCGAAATTGATGGCATTCGTGCCAGCGAAATTATCCGGGGTCTGCCGCATCACGCGAATACACCGATTGTGGCGGTGACCGCACATGCGATTGATGGCGAGCGTGAGCAGCTGATCAAGGCGGGCATGAATGACTATCTTGCCAAGCCGATTGATGAGAGCAAGCTGAGACAACTGCTGGCACGCTATACGCCGCCGCCAGTGGTCTCCCTGCCGGAACTGCAGCCGATATTACCGACGCTGGACTGGCAGCTGGCGCTGCGACAGGCGGCGAACAAACCGGATCTGGCGCGCGATCTGCTACGCATGCTGCTGGAATTTTTACCGGAAGTGCATGCGAAGATGGCGCAGTTTATGGCGGCCAATGAGGTCAACGCCCTGCGTGAAATTATTCACAAGCTGCACGGCAGTGCCAGCTACAGCGGCGTGCCGCGCATGAAGCAACTCTGTCATCAGCTGGAACGCGGGCTACTGGAGGCCAGCGATATCGCTGCGCTGGAGCCGGAACTGCTGGAACTGCAGGATGAGATGGAGAACGTCGCCAGAGAAGCCCGGCGACTGTTAGGATTCGGGGAAGTCTGACGGACCTGCTGCCACGCCTGTTATTCGCGCAAACGCTAACCGGCAGGTGCGTTAGCTTCCGCTGACGCACCTGCCTCCGGGGTAAAAGGCTGATGCCGTAAAACTATGCTTACCACCAGCATCACCGTCAGGACTATCAGGCCCGCATTGCCTGGCCTGATAGTCCTGACGGTCAGTGAAATCCGGCCAGTTTTAACGTCGCGGCCACGTTACGCGCTGTCATCTCGACATTCTTTCCGGCATCCGCAAGTGCCTCTTCGAGTGTACAGATGCTGTAGAGCACGCTAAACACTGCATCAATCCCGTGCTGATGCACCACGCCGACATCCGCCGTCAGGCTTCCGGCGATGCCAATCACCGGCTTGTTAAAACGCTTTGCCACGTTGGCAACCCCAATCGGCACCTTGCCATTAATACTCTGGCTGTCGATACGCCCTTCACCGGTAATCACCAGGTCAGCATCTTTGACTTCTTCAGCCAGGCCCAGTGCCTCAGTAACAATCTCAATGCCGCGCCGCAGCTCCGCCTGACAGAAGGCGTGCAGCGCCGCGCCCATGCCGCCCGCCGCGCCGCCGCCGGGAATATGCAGCACATCGATGTCGAGATCGCGGTGAATAATCTCAGCGTAATGGGCCAGCGCCTGATCGAGCTGCTGCACCAGCGCCGGGGTCGCCCCTTTCTGCGGACCGAAAATAGCCGATGCGCCCTCTTTGCCGGTCAGCGGATTCGTGACGTCACAGGCCACTTCAATGCGGCACTGATGGATGCGGGCATCCAGGGCGTCAATATCAATGCTAGCGAGCTGAGAGAGCGCGCCGCCACCTTGGCCAATCTCTTTACCCTGGGTGTCGAGCAATCGGGCACCCAGCGCCTGCATCATCCCGGCACCGCCGTCGTTGGTGGCGCTGCCGCCGATACCAATGATGATGTGGCCGACGCCCTTATCCAGCGCATGTCGGATCAACTCGCCGGTGCCGAATGAGGTCGTGATCAGCGGGTCACGCTGTGATGCTGGCACCCGCTCCAGTCCGCTGGCTGCTGCCATTTCGATATAAGCAGTGGACTCATCGCCGGACAAGCCATAAAAGGCGTCGACCTGCGTGCCCAGCGGCCCGGTCACCTTCAGCCTGACGATTTTCCCCTTCGTCGCCGCCACCATCGCTTCTACCGTGCCTTCGCCACCGTCGGCGACCGGTATTTTCACGTAATGCGCATCGGGGAAAATGTCACGGAAACCCGCTTCAATCGCCGATGCCACATCCAGGGCGGATAAACTCTCTTTATATGAATCCGGTGCGATTACGATTTTCATAGGCAATCCGAGCGCAGTTGAGTAATTAAAACGGCTCCTGACCAGTCCGGTTTGGGGAGACCGGCACCGGGTTTTAGCGGGCGATTTCAACCTTCGCTAACTTCTCATAATAGCAGGCCAGCGCGCTGTGGTCGGCGTTACCCTGTCCATCGTTGCGCAGTGCCTGCATCATCTCCATCACCGCCGCCGTCAGCGGCAGATGCGCGCCGATGCTGTGCGAGGTATCCAGCGCGTTCGCCAGATCTTTGATATGCAGGTCAATACGAAAGCCGGGTTTGAAGTTGCGATCCATCACCATCGGCGCTTTGGCATCCAGCACCGTACTGCCCGCCAGCCCACCGCGAATCGCCTGATAAACCAAATCCGGATTCACACCCGCTTTAGTCGCCAGCGACAGCGCCTCGGACATTGCCGCAATGTTCAGCGCCACAATCACCTGGTTTGCCAGCTTGGTCACGTTGCCTGCACCGATGTCGCCGGTATGCACGACCGATCCCGCCATTGATTTCATGATGTCATAACAGGAATCGAACACGGCTTTATCACCGCCGACCATCACAGAGAGTGTGCCTTCAATCGCTTTTGGCTCGCCGCCGCTGACCGGTGCATCCAGCATTTTTATCTGCTTTTCTGCCAGCGCATCATGCACTTCCCGGCTCGCCAGTGGCGCAATCGAACTCATGTCGATCACCACCAGGCCCGGCTTCGCCCCTTCAATGATGCCGTTTTTCCCCAGACAGACGTCGATAACCTGCGGCGAGTTTGGCACCATGGTAATCACCACATCGCACTGCTCAGCCACCTCTTTTGGCGTTTTCGCCACGGTCGCGCCCAGTTTAGCCAGTTCCGCTTCGTTTTCGGTGTTGTTGTCGCGTACCACCAGCGAATAACCGGCTTTCACCAGATTCTTACTCATGGGTTTGCCCATAATGCCCAGGCCGATAAATCCAATTTTCATTGCGTTTCCCCTTGATTGATTAACGCTTAAATTTGTCGCATAACGTCTGCGAAGCGTTGCGGAACATCCCGACATCGCTGCCGACGGCCACAAAGGTGGCACCCCACTCCAGATAGCGACGCGCGTCCGCTTCCACCGGTGCCAGAATGCCGCTCGGCTTACCGGCGGCTTTGGCACGTTCAAAAATGTGTTTAATCACTTTCAGCACTTCAGGATGCGCAGGCTGGCCGAGATAGCCCAGTGCAGCGGAGAGATCGCCCGGCCCGACAAAAATACCGTCGACGCCGTCAACGGCTGCAATCGCGTCAATGTTGTCGACTGCCTGCTGAGTTTCGATCTGAACCAGCACCGTGATGTTGTCATTAATGGTGCTGTTGTAATCCGGCAACGTGCCGTACATGTTGCTGCGGTGCGACACCGAGACACCGCGAATCCCGGCTGGCGGATAGCGGGTTGAGGCGACCGCCCGCAGGGCTTCCTCTTCGGTCTCGACAAACGGCACCAGGAAGTTGTTAAACCCGATATCCAGCAGGCGCTTGATGATCACCGGCTCGTTGCAGGGCGGACGCACCACGGGCGCGCTATGGCTGCCTTTCAGCGCCATCAGCTGCGGCACGAAGGTCGTGATGTCGTTGGGCGCGTGTTCGCCATCCAGTACCAGCCAGTCGAAACCGGCCAGCCCCAGGATTTCAGTTGAGATCGGACTGGCCAGCGCACACCAGCTGCCAATCAGGGTGTCGCCCGCTAACAGGCGACGACGAAATCCATTAGGCCAGGCTGCATTACTCATGGTTGAACTCCTGTGACGGTGGCTCCGCGGCGGGAGCCAGAAAGGTTAACGTACCAGGCACGGGCGTTTATTGTCGAAAGTCCATCCCGGTACTAAAAATTGCATCGCTTCAGCATCGTCACGCGCGCCCAGTCCCTGCTTCTGATAGAGCGCATTGGCCTGCATCACCTGATCCATATCCAGCTCTACGCCAAGACCTGGCTTCTGCGGCACCTGCACCATGCCGCCTTTAATCTGGAACGGCTCTTTGGTCAGGCGCTGATTGCCCTCCTGCCAGATCCAGTGGGTATCAATGGCGGTAATGGCACCCGGCGCGGCGGCGGCAACATGAGTAAACATCGCCAGCGAAATATCAAAGTGGTTGTTAGAGTGCGAGCCCCAGGTCAGGCCGAAGTCGTGACACATCTGCGCCACCCGCACCGAGCCCTGCATGGTCCAGAAGTGCGGATCGGCCAGCGGAATGTCCACCGACTGCAGCGACAGGGTATGCCCCATCTGCCGCCAGTCGGTGGCGATCATATTGGTGGCGGTGGGCATGCCGGTCGCACGGCGGAACTCCGCCATCACTTCGCGGCCTGAATAGCCCTGCTCTGCACCACAGGGATCTTCTGCGTAAGCCAGCACATCTTTGAGCTGTTTGCCGAGCATGATCGCCTCGTTGAGCGACCAGGCCCCGTTGGGATCGAGGGTAATGCGAGCTTCAGGAAAACGTTTAGCCAGCGCCGTGACCGCTTCAGCCTCTTCACCGCCGCGCAGCACGCCGCCTTTGAGTTTGAAGTCGTTAAAGCCATATTTCTCATAAGCCGCTTCTGCCAGGCGCACTACCGCATCCGGCGTTAACGCCTCTTCGTGGCGCAGGCGATACCAGTCGCACGGATCGTCTTGCTGATTCTGATAAGAGAGCGAGGTTTTAGTGCGGTCGCCGATGTAGAACAGGTAACCGAGCATCTCAACGCGGTCGCGCTGCTGCCCGTCGCCCAGCAGCGAGGCGACGTTGACGCCCAGGTGCTGACCCAGCAGATCAAGCAGCGCCGCTTCGATGCCGGTCACCACATGAATCGTGGTGCGCAGATCAAAGGTCTGGTTGCCGCGTCCGCCCGCATCGCGGTCGGCAAAAGTACTGCGCACCAGGCTGAGGGTATTTTTGTACTCACCCAGCGTTTTGCCGATCACCAGCGAGGCGGCATCTTCCAGCGTCTGGCGAATTTTCTCGCCGCCCGGGATTTCACCGACGCCGGTGTGTCCGGCGTTATCTTTGATAATCACAATGTTGCGGGTAAAGAATGGCGAGTGAGCGCCGCTGAGGTTCAGCAGCATGCTGTCGTAGCCTGCGACCGGAATAACCTGCATGGCGGTCACTTTCGGTGTTGAACTCATCTCCTGCTCCTTATGCTGTTGTCCGGCCAAATGCCGGGCGCTTGCGGTCAAATGTCCAGCCGGGGACCAGATACTGCATCGCGGTGGCGTCGTTACGCGCACCGGCGGGCAGTGACTGATAAAGCTGATGGGCTTTGTTTACCTGCTCCCAGTCGAGCTCAATGCCCAGACCCGGCGCATCCGGTACGGCAATTTTTCCGTTGCGGATTTGCAGCGGGTTTTTCGTCAGGCGCTGATCGCCCTCCTGCCAGATCCAGTGGGTATCAATGGCGGTGGGATTGCCCGGCGCCGCCGCACCCACATGGGTGAACATTGCCAGAGAAATATCGAAGTGGTTATTGGAGTGGCAACCCCAGGTGAGGCCCCACTCATCGCATAGCTGCGCGACACGCACGGCACCGCTCAGCGTCCAGAAGTGCGGATCCGCCAGCGGAATATCGACCGCATTCAGCATCACCGCGTGGTTCATCTCGCGCCAGTTGGTGGCAATCATATTGGTCGCGACCGGCAGGCCGGTGGCGCGCCGGAACTCGGCCATCACTTCACGCCCCGAATAGCCCTGCTCTGCTCCGCAGGGATCTTCGGCGTAGCTCAGCACATCCTGCATCCCTTTACACAGCGCTATCGCCTCGTCCAGCAGCCAGGCACCGTTGGGGTCGACTGTGATGCGCGCCTCGGGAAAGCGCTGCTTGAGCGCTGCCGCCGTAGCGATCTCCTGCTCGCCGGGGAGCACGCCACCTTTGAGCTTGAAATCTTTAAAGCCATATTTATCCGCAGCCGCCTCAGCCAGCCGCACCACGGCATCGCTCGTCAGCGCTTCCTGATGACGCAGGTGATACCAGTCGTGGCTGGCCTGATCGCCACTGAGATAAGGGAGATCCGTCTTGCGGCGGTCGCCAAGATAAAAAAGATAGCCCAGCACCGTGACTTCATCGCGCTGTTTGCCCGGCCCCAGCAGTTCAGCCACCGGGACGCCCAGACACTGCCCCAGCAAATCAAGCAGCGCCGCTTCCAGCGCGGCCACCGCATTGACACGTAGTTCAAAGGTCCAGGCACCGTTGCCAAAAGTGGTGAAGTCAGCCGACTGATTGCCTTTATGTACCTGCTGCACCAGACGGTTCATTCGCGCAATCTGCTGGCCTTTCACCTGCGGAATCGCCTCCACCAGCGTCTGATAGATGGTGTCACCGCCAGGCGCTTCACCCACGCCGGTGTGACCGGCGCTGTCGGTGAGGACCACAATGTTGCGGGTAAAGCAGGCGTTGTGCGCACCGCCAATATTGAGCAGCATGCTGTCATAACCGGCGACCGGGATAACCTGCATCTCAGTAATCACCGGCGAACTTTGCGTATTCATAATGCATCCTTACCGGGCCAGTTTTTCAGTTCGACACGTTTGATATCGCCCGCAATGACCAGGAAGCTGAAGGCTGCGACAAAGGCATGAATGCCGACATAGATCAGCGCGCCCTCAAAGGATCCGCTGGTGGCAATGATGTAGCCGATGGCGATAGGCGTTACGATGCCGGAGAAGTTGCCGAACATGTTAAACAGACCGCCGCTCAGGCCACTGATCTCTTTCGGCGCGGTATCTGCCATTACCGCCCAGCCCAGCGCACCGATGCCTTTACCAAAGAACGCCAGTGCCATAAAGAACACCACCATCCATTCGGTATCGGTGTAGTTACACATCACCATCGAGATGGAGAGCAGCATGCCGAGCACAATTGGCGTTTTACGTGCGATATTCAGCGAGCCGGTTTTACGCATCAGCCAGTCAGAAATTACCCCACCCAGTACGCCGCCGAGGAAGCCACACACCGCCGGAATCGAAGCAATAAAGCCCGCTTTCAGAATCGACATGCCGCGCGCCTGCACCAGATAGACCGGGAACCAGGTAATAAAGAAGTAGGTTAAGGCGTTAACACAGTATTGACCGAGGTAGATGCCCAGCATCATGCGTGACGTCAGCAGTTGCTTAATCTGGAACCACTTCTCGCTCCAGCTCACTTTGCGGCTATCCTTTTTGACATCCATGTTGATCAGCGCGCCGCCCTGCTCCATGTACTCCAGTTCAGCCTTGTTCACGCCAGGGTGATCGGTAGGATCGTGGATCACTTTCAGCCAGATAAAGCTGAGGATGATGCCCAGGCCGCCCATGAACCAGAACACATGCGCCCAGCCCACTTCAGAGACCAGCCAGCCCATGATGGGGGCGAAGATGACAGTGGCGAAGTATTGCGCCGAGTTGAAGATCGCTACCGCCGTGCCGCGCTCCTGCGCCGGGAACCAGGCGGCCACAATGCGGCTGTTGCCCGGGAAGGAAGGCGCTTCGGCCAGCCCTACCAGGAAACGCAGAATAAACAGCGACATAATGATGCCGAAGCCGCTGAAGATATCTACAAATCCCTGCAGCAGCGTAAACAGCGACCAGGTAAAGATGCTCCAGAAATAGACGCGTTTAGAGCCGAAGCGATCGAGCAGCCAGCCGCCCGGAATCTGGCCAATAACGTACGCCCATGAGAAGGCAGAGAAGATATAGCCAAGTCCGACCGAATCGAGACCGATATCTTTGGACATTGCAGAACCGGCAATCGAAATGGTTGCGCGGTCACCGTAGTTGAATGAGGTGACGATAAATAACATCACCACAATCCAGTAGCGGGCATTGGTGCGCTTCTGCACCGTCTCCGCGGTCTGGCTGAAACTATTCATGATGCACTCCTGAAATATAGCGTGAGCTACATTCGCTCTGACTGCATACACATCGCGTTGGGTATCAGAGAGAAGTTGGGTTAAACACGGCGATCTTGTTGTTCTGGCAAACCTTTATTTATCCATCTGCGAGGTGGCAGCTAATGCGCCTCGGTAACCTCTTCAGATGAGTAATACGTCGTGACAGATAACCTGACTTTGGCTAACGGAACCCAGTATAAGAACAGCCTGAAGCGAGCACATTGGCACATCGCCCTGGAATAACGCCGGTGAAGAAGTGATTGTATTGCGGATGCACAAAACCCTGCGGGATGGCTCACGAAAGCGGCAAATAAACGAGCGAAAACCCCCTCAGGTAACGCTTTCTCCCGCTGTTTGTGAGGCTCTTCACTTGCTTCTGGATAATCGCCTCAAAATCATAAGGCGACTTGTCTCAATGGTGGTCATTTGCACAATGCGCGCCCCACGCCGCCTCCCTATACTGAAGATGGCAAACAATCGTGTGACAGGTCAGAACATTACAGCGTGCCGCACAAGTACGGCACGACAGACGGGAAGGTGAGCGATGTACCCAAACACAGATGAACAACCGCTCTATATCAAAGTCCATGAGCACGACAATGTGGCGATTGTGGTTAACAGCCTGGGTCTGCCGGCTGGCACGCAGTTTGCGGATGGCCTGACACTCACGGAGCATGTGCCACAGGGCCACAAAGTGGCGCTGCGCGCAATTAACCAGGGCGCAGAGATCGTGCGTTATGGTGAAGTCATCGGCTATGCATTACGGGATATTGCCCAGGGCAGCTGGATTGATGAGTCGCTGGTCGCGCTGCCGGAAGCGCCTCCGCTGGCGAGTCTGCCGTTAGCCAATCAGGTTCCGCCTGAATTGCCGCCGCTGGAAGGCTATACCTTTGAAGGTTATCGCAATGCGGATGGCAGCGTCGGCACGCGTAACCTGCTGGGGATTACCACCAGCGTCCACTGCGTGGCCGGTGTGGTGGATCATGTCGTACAGATCATTGAACGGGATTTGCTGCCGCGCTACCCGAATGTGGATGGCGTGGTCGCGCTCAACCACCTTTATGGCTGCGGCGTGGCGATTAATGCACCCGCGGCGGTAGTGCCGATTCGCACCATTCATAACCTGGCGCTGAATGCTAATTTCGGTGGCGAAGTCATGATCGTCAGCCTGGGCTGTGAGAAGTTACAGCCGGAGCGTCTGCTGACCGGCACGACTGACGTGCAGGCGATTTCGCTGGACGATCATGACATCGTGCGTTTGCAGGATGAGAAGCTGGTCGGTTTTGGTGCGATGGTAAATGAGATTCTGCAGGTGGCGGAGCGTCATCTCCAGCGGCTGAATCAGCGCCAGCGTGAAACCTGTTCCGCAGCAGAACTGATTGTCGGTATGCAGTGCGGTGGCAGCGATGCGTTCTCGGGCGTGACGGCGAATCCGGCAGTGGGTTTCGCGTCCGATCTGCTGGTGCGCTGCGGTGCGACGGTGATGTTTTCGGAAGTCACTGAAGTACGTGATGCGATTCACCTGCTGACGCCACGGGTGATTAACCAGGAAGTCGGTAAGCGCTTACTGGAGGAGATGGCCTGGTATGACAACTACCTCGACCAGGGCCAGACCGATCGCAGCGCGAATCCGTCGCCGGGCAATAAAAAAGGCGGGCTGGCGAACGTGGTGGAAAAAGCGCTGGGGTCGATCGCTAAATCGGGGCGCAGCGCCATTGTTGAAGTGCTGTCGCCCGGCCAGCGGCCCACGCGGCGTGGATTGATCTACGCGGCGACGCCCGCCAGCGATTTTGTCTGCGGTACGCAGCAGCTGGCGTCCGGTATCACGCTACAGGTTTTCACTACCGGTCGCGGAACGCCTTACGGTCTGGCTGCAATTCCGGTCATCAAGATGGCGACGCGTAATGCGCTGGCAGAGCGCTGGCACGATCTGATGGACATCAATGCCGGGACGATTGCGACCGGTGAAGAGAGTATTGAACAGGTGGGCTGGCGGTTGTTTGAGTTGATTCTGGACATTGCCAGTGGCAGGAAGCAGACCTGGTCCGATCGCTGGGGTATCCGTAATCAGCTGGCGGTGTTTAACCCGGCACCGGTGACCTGACCGCGCCGTGCACACACGCCAGGCTTATCCTTAGCTCCTAAAGCAGAGATAAGCCTGGCGTGGTCATCAGAACTGCGCGCCCCAGGCTTCAACCCACGGAGAAGTCACCGCTTCCGGCTCAGGATTTTCAGTGGCATCAACCAGTAACACCTCACCAATCCGTTGCGCGCCCTGCTCCTGCAGCAGCGCATCGAAAGCTTTACCCGCGCCACAAAAATGGTCGTAACTGCTGTCACCCAGCGCAATCACGCCATAGCGCAACGCAGGTTGATGACCCAGCTTATCTTTAACTGCATGGAACAGGCCTGAAATCGTGTCGGGAAAATCGCCCTGTCCGGTGGTTGACGTGACAATTAACGCCACGTCGCTGGCATAGTTCTGCCAGTCTGCCAGCGTCGGCTCATCAAACACGGTGACGCTGTGACCCTGCTGCTGCAGAACGGGCTCTGCTTCTTCTGCTACCAGCAGCGCATTGCCGTATACCGTCCCCACAAAAATGCCAAT
This sequence comes from Pantoea alfalfae, assembly GCF_019880205.1. Taxonomy (NCBI): domain Bacteria; kingdom Pseudomonadati; phylum Pseudomonadota; class Gammaproteobacteria; order Enterobacterales; family Erwiniaceae; genus Pantoea; species Pantoea alfalfae. The sequence continues at coordinate 855,561 of NZ_CP082292.1, read as the reverse complement.
CTTTGCCATCTGCTTTCTCCCTTATTCTGAAACGTTATCCTGTCCTGGCGCTGCGTTAAACTCAACCCGCGGCACCTCAGGAATGCGATCCTGCCAGCCAAACTGGTTCATCAGGTTCTGCCAGACGCCATCCAGTCCGGCGCGCAGCAGCAACGGTTCCCCGGTCACCGGATGGGTGAGTGCCAGGCTGCTGGCGTGCAGCATCAGCCGATTAGCGCCAAAGTGTTCGGCGGCCCCCCGGTTCTGGCGCAGATCACCGTGTGCCGAATCGCCAATAATCGGATGACGCAGGTGCGACATATGACGACGCAGCTGATGCTTACGACCGGTTTTAGGAGCCATTTCAACCAGGCTGTAACGCGATGTGGGATAGCGGCCAATGCCGACCGGCATCTCGACCGTCGCCAGTGACTGATAATCAGTGACTGCGGGCTGTGCGGTGCGCGCTTCCGTGGCGTGCCTGTCAGCGATTTTATCCAGCTCTTCCACCAGCGGATAGTCGAGCGTTCCGCTGCTCTCCAGCCAGCCGCGTACGACAGCATGATAGGTTTTCTGCATCTGGTGCTGTTCGAACTGCAGGGAAAGCAGACGGCCGACTTCGCTTGAAAGCCCCATCAGCAGTACGCCTGAGGTGGGTTTGTCCAGGCGATGCGCGGTAAACACATGCTGTCCAATCTGATCGCGAACGGTCTGCATTACGAACACCGTTTCATGACGATCCAGCCAGCTGCGATGAACCAGCCAGCCGCTGGGCTTGTTGACAGCAACCAGCCACTCATCCTGATAGAGTATCTCCAGCATCAGTGGGCTGCATCCTTGATCAACGCGTCAAGCTGACGCAGGGTCAGCAGTAGCGGTGCAATGCCGGGCTGGTCAGGCACCAGCGCCACCTCGTAGTAGGGAGCAACGGCAAAATTTTGCGGTAAAGGATGCTGAGCCGCTATCAGGGCATGCATCCGCGGAACCAGCACCCACTGGAGCCACTGCAGCGGCTCCAGCGTATCCAGGCAAAAGGGTTCACGGCTCTCGAGCGCGTCTTCCGCCGGAGGGGTACTCTGCCAGAGATGGTGCTCACGCATCACCGCTTCCAGTTGCTCCAGCCGTTGTGTAATCAATTGTTCAGGCGTCATGCGCCACCTCCGGCAAGCAGTCAAAAAGGGGCGGCAAGCATATCACTTGTTGGCACAGGCACAAAAAAAGGGAGCACTGTATAAACAGTGCTCCCGGTTCGTTTGCAGCCATCCTGCTACGTTTTTGCTCCCTGCTCTTCCATGACAACTTGTCCAGTGCGAACTCCTGTCGCGCATCGTCCTGATGTATCCTTAGCATCCTGGCCCACCACCTCTTCTGAGGGGTTCTCATTCTCCATCCTGGAGGTGTCCCTTGCTCACTCCTGAGCGATCCTGTTTCATCCTGAAACCTTCCGTGTGCCGTAAGCTCCGTTACGTTCCTGCCTCATGGCTTATCATCATCCTGACGATATCTGTTTCCTGAGCATCCTGCAGTGGGAAACATTTTGACAGAACTCGTTACGCGCACAAGGTACTTACAGCGAAACTTTACGAAATGTGCTGCGCAAAATCAGATAAATGCCATTAAGTTGATGATTCACAATATTTTTACATTGCAGCCTTCCGGATGTCTCAACTGTTATATGGCGATCTCTCACAGCAGTTGTAAGAGATATCTCACAAGCCAGGCGGCAAATCACTGCAAATCAGATGATAACCGGTTGTAATAACTTAAGAAATATCTCAAGATTTTCTGCTAAGACCACACGCTGTTTACGACCAGGTTGCTCCAGAATCACTTCGCCGCTGAGATTAGAGAGGGAGATGATCTCCTCCTCTGAATCAGTAGTGGCTATAAACAGCGTCGGCGACTGTTTAAGGCGGCGCTGCATCACCAGATGCCCAATCAGATTCTCCTGTAACCGCAGGAAATCCTCTTCACTCCATACCTGTAACAGCGTCAGCTGATTCTCACCAAAACGGGCCTGCATATCGCCGGCAAATTGCGTGGTGTAGAAATCGGTCATCGGCGGCTGGAGCTGGATGTCGACCGCCCGTTCAACCGCATCCAGCGTCGGTGGCAGGCTAAACGGTTGCGGCTGCCAGATGACCCGCTGATCGCGATCCTCCAGTGCGCAGGGTGACGGCACCCCATAGAGATCGCTGCTGGCCGGCGCATGCCCGGTCTGCTGAAGCCAGTGCTGGCAGTATCGGGTGGTAAAGTCACGCAACGCGGCGGCAGTTTGCTGCATCATTCATATTCTCACTTCTGATAGGTTACACTTAGCCACTTTGATTAATTTTGGTGGTAACCGCAATGACTACTCACGAACAGGATCAGGCGCTCAGTAACCTGACGCTGGGCAAACCCACAGCCTATCACGATCGGTATGACAACAGCTTACTGCAGGCGGTGCCGCGCAGCCTGAACCGTGAACCGCTTGGCCTGTTTCCCGACAGTCTGCCCTTTACCGGCAGCGATATCTGGACCCTGTATGAACTCTCGTGGCTCAACAGCAAAGGTCTGCCACAGGTTGCCGTTGGCGAAGTGGTGCTGGATGCGCAGAGCCGTAATCTTATTGAGTCGAAAAGCTTCAAGCTCTACCTGAACAGTTTCAATCAGACCCGCTTTGCCGACTGGGGTGAGGTTCGTCAGACGCTGGAGCGGGATCTGAGTGCTTGTGCCGAAGGGGAAGCGCGGGTCGCGCTGTTCCGACTCAATGAAATAGAAGGCCAGCCGATTGGTCATTTTGAGGGTTGCTGTATTGATGAGCAGGATATTGCCATTGAGGATTACCGCTTCAATGCTGACTATCTGGCTGATGCCGCAGGCAGCGAAATCGTTGAAGAGACGCTGGTCAGCCATCTGCTCAAGTCGAACTGCCTGATTACCAACCAGCCCGACTGGGGATCGGTCATGATCCGCTATAAAGGCCCGCGTATCGCGCGTGAAGCACTGCTGCGCTATCTGGTCTCATTCCGCCAGCACAACGAATTTCACGAGCAGTGTGTTGAGCGCATCTTTAATGATGTGATGCGATTCTGCCATCCGGAAGCGCTGACGGTCTATGCGCGCTACACCCGTCGTGGCGGGCTGGATATTAACCCGTGGCGCACCAACGTGCCCTTCTCGCCCGGTTTTTCGCGGCTGGTCCGTCAGTAGTTTGCGAGACTTCTCTCAGGCTGGGTGCCGTAAGCGCAGTTCCGCTTGAGCTGTGCGGGCCGACAAGGCTACTCTGGTGAAGGCGGCAACCTGCGGGTTGCCGACCAGGGATTTTCGTCACTGCCGTTGCAGTGCCAACACGCACCCAGGCGGGTGTAAAGGAGTTCATTTGATTACCCATATCAGCCCACTTGGCTCAATGGATCTGCTCTCGCAGCTGGAAGTCGACATGCTCAAGCGCACTGCCAGCAGCGACCTCTACCAGCTGTTTCGCAATTGCTCTCTGGCCGTGCTTAACTCCGGCAGCCAGACTGACAGCAGCCACGAATTGCTCTCCCGCTTTGAGAACTTCGACATCAACGTGCTGCGCCAGGAGCGCGGCGTCAAACTGGAACTGATCAATCCGCCGGAAGAGGCGTTCGTGGATGGCCGCATTATCCGCTCACTACAGGCTAACCTGTTTGCGGTGCTGCGTGACATCCTGTTTGTCAGCGGCCAGCTCAACATACCGGGCCGGTTAAGCGCAGCCGAAGAGAATGATTCCGCCACCATCACCAACACGGTATTTTCGATTCTGCGTAATGCGCGGGCTCTGCACATCGGCGAGGATCCCAACACCGTAGTCTGCTGGGGTGGTCACTCAATCAACGCCGTTGAGTATCAGTATTGCCGCAATGTCGGTACGCAGCTTGGACTGCGTGAACTGAATATCTGTACCGGCTGCGGGCCAGGCGTGATGGAAGCGCCGATGAAAGGCGCAGCGGTTGGCCATGCTCAGCAGCGCTATCGCGACAGCCGTTTTATCGGCCTCACCGAGCCCTCAATTATTGCAGCTGAGCCGCCGAATCCACTGGTGAATGAGCTGATCATCATGCCAGATATTGAAAAACGTCTGGAAGCGTTTGTGCGTATCGCTCATGGCATCATCATTTTTCCGGGCGGCGTCGGTACGGCTGAAGAGCTGCTCTATCTGCTGGGCATCCTGATGAATCCGCAGAACAACGATCAGGTGTTGCCGCTGATTCTGACCGGGCCGAAAGAGAGCGCCGATTACTTCCGCGTTCTGGATGATTTCATCGTTAACACGCTGGGTGAACAGGCACGTAAGCATTATCAGATCATCATTGATGACGCGGCAGAAGTGGCGCGTCTGATGAAGAAAGCGATGCCGCAGGTCAAAGAGAACCGTCGCGAAACCGGCGATGCGTACAGCTTTAACTGGTCGATCCGCATTGAGCCCGATTTGCAGGTGCCGTTCCTGCCAACCCATGAAAATATGGCCAATCTCAATCTCTATACCAATCAGCCTCCCGAGAAGCTGGCTGCCGACCTGCGCCGCGCCTTCTCAGGTATCGTCGCCGGTAATGTCAAAGAGATGGGCATCCGCGAAATCCGCGTGAAGGGACGCTACAAACTGCATGGCGATCCCGACATCATGCACCGCATGGATGAGCTGCTACAGGGATTCGTTGCCCAGCAACGCATGAAACTGCCTGGCACTGCCTACATCCCCTGCTACGAAATTATCAAATAACCAGGAGGCAGCCCCCGGGCTGCCCATACGCTCATGGCTCTTCATCTTGTTATTGTTGACGCGTTGAACCTGATCCGCCGTCTGCATGCGGTACAGGGCTCCCCCTGTGTCGACGGCTGTGTAGCTGCGCTGCGCCAGGTTCTGGGCCACGCCCGTCCGACTCATGCTGTGGCGGTTTTTGATGGCGAGGCACGTCATCAGGGCTGGCGACATCAGCTGCTGCCCGATTACAAAAGTGGTCGCCCGCCGATGCCAGACGATCTACAGGCAGAGATGCCGGCGTTGCAGGAGGCTTTTCGTTCGGCAGGCGTAAGCTGCTGGATAGCGGGCGAGGATGAGGCAGATGATTTAGCGGCGACGCTGGCGGTGAAAATGGCTCAGGCCGGACACCAGGCCACCATCGTGTCCACCGACAAAGGCTACTGCCAGCTGCTGGCCCCCGAAATCCGCATCCGTGACTACTTCCAGAAACGGTGGCTCGATCTGCCTTTTATTGAAGCTGAATTTGGCGTAGCCCCCCAGTTACTCCCCGACTACTGGGGATTGTGCGGCATCAGCAGCAGTAAAATTCCAGGCATCACCGGCATCGGCCCGAAAAGCGCAAAACAGCTGCTGGCAGAGTTTCACACGCTTGAAGGGATCTATCAGCAACTGGATAAGGTGCCCGCTAAATGGCAGGAAAAGCTCGCGGAAGGTCAGCAAATGGCTGAGATCAGCCGTCAGGTCGCCATGCTGAAGCGGGATCTGGTATTGCAGGGCAATCTGAATACGCTGCGTTATACCGGCTGAGTGCAGCTGCACTCAGCCTGACGATTAACGTTCGTCGCGACGTCCACCGGTCGCGGCCCACATACGGCGCACATGAACCGTCACCTCTTCGCGGTCATGATAGAGCTGACGGGCGCGAATCTGCACATTAATGCCATTCTCATCAAAGCGCTCCTGCATCATGGCCAGATTCTGCGTGACCTCTTCATAACGCTTTTTCATCGGCAATTTGAGGTTGAAGATCGCTTCACGACACCAGCCGTTAACCAGCCAGTCGGTCATCAGGTTAGCCACGCGCACCGGTTTCTCCACCATATCACATACCAGCCAGCTGATGTTGGTGCGTGGCGGACGGAATTTAAACCCATCGGCTTTCTCGTGCATCACCTGGCCGGTATCCATCAGGCTCGGGGCCATCGGTCCGTTATCCACTGCATAGACCATCATGCTGCGCTGGACCAGCTGATAAGTCCAGCCGCCCGGACAGGCACCGAGATCCACGGCGTACATGCCGCTGGCTAAACGCTCATCCCACTCATCCGCAGGGATAAAGACGTGAAACGCCTCCTCCAGCTTAAGGGTGGAACGGCTTGGCGCATCGGAGGGGAACTTAAGGCGTGGAATACCCATGTAAAACGACGAGCTGTTTTCCCGGATGGAGTAGCCAACGTAACAGGTGCCTGGCGCGATGAAAAACACATGCACGACCGGGCGTTTCGGACTTTCATAGTTCAGTAGAATCTTGCTTTCACGCAGTGCTGAACGCAGCGGCACGGTGAACTTGCGGCAGAATTTGGTCAGCTCTTTCGCTTCGTTAGTGTCAGGCACTTCTACACGCAGTTCGCCGCCCTTCTCCACCACGCCGGTCAGCATACCGACAATCGGGGTGATGCGATCTTCCTGCGGCAGGTCACGCAGCATTTCACCGACAACCAGCATCTGCCGGGCAAAAATCAGCTCGTCAAACGGTAACTCACGCGCCAGACGCTCGGCATCTTCAAACTGGTAGCACTCAAACAGCACGTAGCCGGAGTCATCTTTAACCCGCGGAAAGCCGTAGATTTCACGTTCAGCCGCTTTGGCGCTGATTTCCGCCGCACACTCTTTTTCAAAACCGGGACGACAATAGAGTAAAACTTTATTCATGGCGTTCTGCCTTTGGTTTAAGACGCAGCGCGCCAATCAACATCAATACCCAACCGGCGAGGAAACAGACTCCTCCCACCGGTGTGATAAAAACCCAAAACTTCAGATGTGACAGCGCCAGACAATAGAGGCTGCCACTAAACAACACGGTGCCGAGCGCCATCAGCGCACTGCTCCAGTAAAACCAGATATTGGCGCGGCGTAACATCGCGGCACCCAGTCCCATCACCGCTAACGTGTGATAAGCCTGATATTCCAGCCCGGTATGAATCCAGGCCATCTCAGCCGCACCCAGCGACTGGCTCAAAACGTGGGCACCAAATGCGCCAAAAGCTACCAGCAGAAATCCACTGATAGCCGCAAAAACAAACATGGCACGACTGGACATTAACCGATCCTCAGGGTGCATTTGCACCGTAATGCAGATAAATCAAACTGTTATTGTTGATAGCGAAAGCGGAATTTTTCTTGTTCGGTTGCAGCTTTTTCCAGGATCCACTGTCGGAAGGCGGCTATTTTACCCAGTTCTGCCTGACTGTCATGACAAACCAGATAAAAAGCGTTTTTACTGACTAATACATCATTAAATGGGCAGATTAATCGCCCGGCCTCTATTTCGCTCTGCGCCATGACGTTGTTGGCCAGCGCCACGCCCTGACCATGAATCGCCGCCTGCAACACCATGGCGCTGTGGCTGAAGATCGGCCCCTGCTGAACATTAATATGCTGCAGACCCAGCTGGCGGATATACGATTGCCAGTCACGGCGGGAGGCATCATGCAGCAGGGTAAAGCGCGAGAGATCCATCGGGGTTTTCAGCGGATTATCGCCGGTCATCAGTGATGGCGAACAGACCGGCAGCAGATATTCGGCATAGAGTTTTTCAACCCGCAGGCCGGGCCAGTTGCCACGTCCGTAGAAAATTGCCACGTCGACATCGTCGGCCAGTTTCTCTTCATCGCGGTCAACTGCCTGGATACGCACGTCGATTCCCGGATAAGCCATATTAAAGCTGGAGAGGCGGGGAACCAGCCACTGAATAGCAAAGCTCGGCAGTAAACTGACGGTCAGCGCTCCCTTGGCACTGCGCGCCTGCAGTTTGCGGGTCGCTTCGTTAATTGCCGAGAAAATCTCTTTGATGTCGAGATAGTAGCTTTGCCCTTCTTCGGTCAGTAACAGCGAACGATTCCTCCGGCGAAACAGCTTTAACCCCAGAAAATCTTCCAGAGATTTAATCTGATGGCTTACGGCAGCCTGGGTAACAAACAGCTCTTCAGCGGCTTTGGTAAAGCTTAAATGGCGCGCAGCGGCATCAAAAACCCGCAGTGCGTTAAGAGGAGGAAGGCGTTTCGACATGGTTTTCCGTATCCGGATCGGCGAAAAATACGCAGGCTTATAAAAAGCGTTTACGTATTAGAATTTTTAATCCGAGGCATTATAATTTGTCCGTTGAGGAACCTCCAGCAAATACCTATAGTTGCCGCACTTCCTGAGCCGGAACGAAAAGTTTTTAGATTTGTGAGTGAGTTCGCAGATTTTCTGAAAGCTTTTGGCTTGTGGTCGTGATGTTGTGTTTGCAATTTTTGATCCGACGATTGCGGATCAAACTCTTAATTCCTGTAGATTTACCCTGTCTGTCCATAGTGATTTTTAAATAGCACCGCAAATTGCGGTGCTTTTTTTTGCTGCTTACTTTGACTCGACCATTTCTTTGACATCAGAGCGGTTAATCTGCTGCTCGTTGCCATTCGCATCTTTATAGCTGATCATGCCGGTATCGTTATCAACTTTAGGCTTGCCGGCAGCCACGATGGTGCGACCATCATTGGTATGCATTACGTAATTGCTTGAACAGGCACTCAGGGTAAAAGCCAGAGTACATACGGCCAGTACTGCGGTAAGTTTTTTCATCTGCTATCTCCTTGTAGATTGATTGCATCAAACCACCCGCGTTACGCTAACCAGAGGCAGCCGATAAGTGGGATCGACTATTAAACGTCCGATCGTTATGCGGGTTTGGTTCAAACCTTGCATTATTCAGCATAACGCGCTTTTCCAGCTTTGCCAGACGCAGACCATTCTTTCAGTGTGGTCCTAATTTTTCTTATCATGGACCCGGCATGACCGCATTTAATCCCACCGCATTCCGCCAGCAGTTTCCCGCGCTCGCCGACGCCGGCATCTATCTCGACAGCGCCGCGACCACGCTGAAGCCGCAGGCCGTTATTGACAGTACGCAGCAGTTTTACAGCTTCAGTGCGGGTACGGTTCATCGCAGCCAGTTTGCCGCCGCCCAGGCCTTAACCCAGCGCTATGAGCAGGCGCGCAATCAGGTTGCCCGCTGGGTTAATGCCGCGGACGATCGTGAGATTGTCTGGACGCGCGGCACTACCGAAGCGATAAACCTGGTGGCGAACAGCTGGCTGCGTCCGCGCCTGCAGCCCGGTGATGAGATCGTGGTGAGTGAGGCTGAGCACCACGCCAACCTGGTTCCCTGGCTGATGGCTGCGCAGGCGTGCGGTGCCCGCGTCGTAAAATGGCCGTTAGGGCCAGATCGTCTGCCCGATATCAGCCTGTTACCCACCCTGCTTAACAGCCGTACCCGCCTGCTGGCAGTTGGTCAGATGTCGAACGTCACCGGGGGTTGCCCCGATCTTGCTCAGGCGATCCCGCTGGCACATGCCGTGGGGGCGAAAGTGATGGTCGATGGCGCGCAGGGGGTGGTGCACTGCCCGCCTGACGTACAGGCGCTGGATATCGACTTTTACGCTTTTTCCGGACATAAGATTTACGGCCCGATGGGCATTGGCGCGTTATATGGCAAAGCGGAACTGCTGGAGACGATGGAACCCTGGCAGGGCGGCGGGAAAATGATCACGGATGTTGACTTCAATGGTTTCACGCCACAGCCGGTGCCGTGGCGTTTTGAGGCCGGCACCCCGAATGTGGCGGGTGTGGTGGGATTGAGTGCGGCACTGAGCTGGCTGGCGCAGTACAATCTGACCGAAGCTGAGCGCTGGAGTCAGCAGCTTGCCTCGCTGGCGGAAGAGCAACTGACAGAACTGCCCGGCTTTCGCAGCTTCCGCTGTGGCAATGCCAGTCTGCTGGCCTTTGAATTTGCTGACCTGCATCACAGCGATCTGGTGACGCTGCTGGCTGAGCAGGGAATCGCCCTGCGCGCCGGTCAGCACTGTGCGCAGCCGTTGCTGTCGGCGCTGGGCGTCAGCGGCACGCTGCGGGCCTCTTTTGCACCCTATAATAATCTGCAGGATGTTGATGCGCTGGTGCGCGCCATGAAAGGCGCAATCTCGCTGTTATCGGAGTTTTGATTATGTGTTCATCGCTGTTAGCGCCACACCCGTTTGGCGAACAGATTACCGTTACCAGTCTGAAAGAGAGTTTCGGCCGCTTTCATCAGTGGGAAGATCGTTATCGCCAGCTGATCCAGTTGAGCCGCCAGTTGCCTGCCCTGCCGGAGGAACTGAAAACGGCGGAAATTGAACTGAGCGGATGTGAAAACCGGGTCTGGCTGGGCAGCCAGTTATGTGAGGATGGCTCACTGCACTTCTATGGTGATAGTGAAGGACGGATTGTGCGCGGCCTGCTGGCCGTGCTGCTGACTGCGGTTGAGGGCCAGACGCCGCAGCAATTGCTGGTCACCGATCCCTTAGCCCTGTTTGATGAACTCGGCCTGCGCGCCCAGCTCAGCGCCTCCCGCAGCAGCGGCCTGCAGGCGCTGGCCGCTGCGGTAGAGCATGCCGCGCGTCAGGCGCTGACCGCATCCTGACGGGCGGCGCGCGCCAGAAATTTTTTGAGCGCATGCGAAACGGCCACAAAGCCGAAGGTGGCGGTCACCATGGTTGCCGCGCCAAAGCCGGATGTGCAATCCATTCTCTTCGGACCCTCTGCCGTGCTGCGTGAAGCACAGACGCTGCCGTCGGCCTGCGGATAGACCAGCGCTTCAGTCGAAAAAACGCAGTCGATGCCGAGTTTGCCTTTGCTGTTTTTCACCACGCCCAGGCTTTTCAAGCGTTCGCGCAGCTTCGCCGCAAGCGGATCCTGAATGGTTTTTGCCAGATCGGCGACCTGGATCTGGGTCGGATCAATCTGCCCACCCGCGCCACCGGTGGTGATCAACGGGATCTTATTCCGGCGACACCAGGCGATCAGCGCCGCTTTAGGCCGCACGCTGTCGATCGCGTCGATCACATAGTCGAAACCGGCGGCCATCAGTTCGGCGGTGTTCTCGGGCGTGATAAAGTCATCAATGCAGATCACGTCGCAGTCCGGATTGATCGCCCGCAGCCGCTCGGCCATCACCTCCGTTTTGGCTTTACCGACGTTACCCTGCAGCGCATGAAGCTGTCGGTTGGTGTTGGTAATGCAGACGTCATCCATATCTATCAGGGTGATTTTACCAATGCCGGTGCGCACCAGCGCTTCCGCTGCCCAGGAGCCGACGCCGCCAATACCGATGACGCAGAAGTGTGCGTCAGCAAAACGTTGCATCGCATTCTGGCCATAGAGACGCGCCGTGCCGCCAAAGCGCTGATGCCAGGCGTCGTTTAACACTTTCATAGTTGAACCTGTTACGTCGTGCGGGCCCGAAGGCCCGCAGAGAAGAAATTAGTTAGAGCCGAGAAGCAGTGAACCATTATTACCGTTTTGCGGGCTGGAGAACAGCGGCTGTCCGGCACCCGGCGCGGCTTTGATCACCCAGACGCGGCCGTAGTGATTATAGAAGCCCGCCAGATGCGCGGCGTCCGGGCCGATACCCTGATAGATATCAAAGTGTTGTCCTTTAATCGCGCCACCTACGTCGAGCGCCACCATCAGGCGCATCTCATATTTGCCGTTGAATTTGCCCTTCTCATTCAACTGCGGCACTTCCGCCAGCAGTACGGTGCCTGCCGGAATAATTGATCGGTCAGAGGCCACTGAGGCTTTCGCTACCAGCGGAACGGCGCTGGCACCGCGCACCGGCGTAAACGGCTCAGCTTTAAAGAAGACGAATGACGGGTTGGTTTCCAGCAGCGCACGCACTTCCTGCGGTGAGTGCTCCTGCGCCCACTGGCGAATCGCCTGCATCGACATATCTTCGCGCTTCACTTCACCGCGGTCGATCAGCTCTTTACCGATACTGTGGTAGCCCCAGCCATTTTTACCGGCGTAACCAAAGAAGGTCATCGGGCGGCCATCGCCAAAGTCGACGTAACCACTGCCCTGCACATCCATCATGAAGTTATCAATTAGCGAGTTGCTGTAGGCAATGACGTAGCGGTCATCAAGTCCGCCACTATAGATAGAGGCGCGGCTCGGTAATTTCTCTCCGCGTTTGCGCGGCGGCATACGGTAGATCGGATACTGGAATTCGCCCTGCCGGGTGTAGCGCGCTTCCACGACCGGCGTGTAGTAACCGGTAAACTGCACGTTACCGTAGTTGTCCGTGCCCTCCATCTGCCAGGCGTTCAGGCCATACTGACGAAGCTGTCGGGTATCGGCGCCTGCCATCAGCCAGCTTTCAATTGCGCTGTAGGTGCCGTTCTGACGATTATAAAGAGCGGATGAGGCGGACTGAATCTGGCGCACCTGATCGCCAAAGTCTTTGCCATTAACCGGTGCGCCTTTAGCATTGGGCTGATTCACCAGCGCCAGCGGCTGTTCCAGTTTGCCATCTTTATATTGCTGACCGCGATCGGTCGGTTTAGAGCTACAGGCCGCCAGCAGCGTGATTAACGCGCCAGTGAGTGCATACTTCACCCAATGTGATTTCATTATCTTCTCTTTTTATAACTGTTCGCCCCGCGACGATAGCAAAGCCCCCGACAGAATGAAATGCATCCGCTTTGACCTGGCGCATATCAGTTCAATAATTAGCCATATGGTTGAATCCTTCAGCAACTGGCTGTTAATTTGGCTTTTATCTTTAAAAAGGGGTTGCATGAATTAGCGCGGAGAGTATAGTGCGCTTCCACGGACGCGGGGTGGAGCAGCCTGGTAGCTCGTCGGGCTCATAACCCGAAGGTCGTCGGTTCAAATCCGGCCCCCGCAACCAATACTTCTGCAGTAGTTTTCAGAAGTCACAGTGTGAGAAGTAAAAGTAATAGAAGCAATACGGACGCGGGGTGGAGCAGCCTGGTAGCTCGTCGGGCTCATAACCCGAAGGTCGTCGGTTCAAATCCGGCCCCCGCAACCAATACTTCTGCAGCAGTTTTACAGAAGTCACAATGTGAAAAAAGTATGATACGGACGCGGGGTGGAGCAGCCTGGTAGCTCGTCGGGCTCATAACCCGAAGGTCGTCGGTTCAAATCCGGCCCCCGCAACCAATCATTTAAACACCTGAAAGGGTGTTTTTTTGTTTCTGCCGTTCGCAAATTCCTCTCAGGCCTCTCTCCCGCAGATAAATGCGCGGATAGTCGTGACTACCCGCACACCTTTACCGATGGGCCAGCGCCGCCCCACTCTTCACATAAGCCCTGATGCCTTCCAGAATTGCCTCTGCAACCTGATGCTGATAGCGGGTGGTTCGCAGCTTTCGCTCCTCTTCCACATTACTGATAAACGCGGTCTCTACCAGGATTGACGGGATATCCGGCGCTTTCAGCACCGCAAATCCCGCCTGATCCACGGTGCGTTTATGCAGATGGTTGATGCGCCCCATGCGATGCAGCACCTCTTTACCAAACCTGAGGCTGTCGTGAATCGTCTGACGCTGCACCATGTCGAACATGGTGTGATCAAGATAGCGGTCGCCGCTTTTGCTGACGCCGCCAATCAGGTCTGATTCATTCTGGGTCTGCGCCAGGAAACGGGCGGCGGCTGACGTGGCACCGCTGGTTGATAAGGCAAATACCGAAGAGCCGCGTGCTGCCCGACTGGTAAAGGCATCAGCATGAATAGACACAAAGAGATCGGCGCGCTGTTTACGGGCTTTGGCGACCCGGACACGCAGCGGAATAAAGACATCCTCGTTGCGCGTCATATAGGCTTTCATGTGGGACTCTTTATCGATCAGCGCTTTGAGTCGCCGTCCGATCTTCAGCACAATATCTTTCTCGCGCGTCTTATATTTGCCGTGCGCGCCAGGATCTTCTCCGCCATGGCCGGGATCAATCATGATGATAATCGGACGATCGCGTCCCGCTTTGCCGGGTAACGGCGCCTGCACCCCTTCATCCTTCTCCAGATCGCCCTGATTATAATCTTTCAGCAGGGCCAGCAGCGGATCGTCTTCCACATGGTCCTGGCTCGGGTAGAGATCGACCACCAGCCGGTGATTGATACCAGCGACCGGTGCCAGATTAAAGATCTTCGGTGCGACGTTGCGCTTCAGCTCCAGAACAACGCGCACCGTGTTGCTGTCGAACTGGCCGACCCGGGCATTTTTGATAAAGGGATCGTCGACCCGAACCTGCTTATCCACCCCTTTCAGGGTCGAATTAAGATGCAGGCCCTGAATATCGATTACCAGTCGTTCGGGATTGCTCAGCGCAAACTGCTTGTATTTCAGCGCGACACTGGACTCCAGCGTCATGCGCGAGTAAGTGGATGAGGGCCAGATACGCACCGCCACAATGTGGTTCTTTGCCGCCAGCCCTGTACGGCTGACGCTCAGCAACAGTAAGGCGCCTGTCCCCTGTAAAAATCGTCTGCGTGAAAAATGGGAATTACCGTCTGACATGCCGCTCCAGCTGCTGTGTTATGTCTAAAAAAGCGCCAGTTAATCAAATGGCGGCGAAAACTTTATCCAATCCGCAGGATGATGTCACCCTGGAAACCCCAAATAATGCAGGCTGTTAGCGGCTTTGACACCCATAAAAACGTAAATTTTCGTCAGGATTAAGGCTTGCAAAATCGGGCGTAAAAGCATAAAAATACAGAAAATACGAATAAACATTCACTGAGGGTTGGCCGTGAAGGAACGTAGTACCGAACTGGTTCAGGGTTTTCGCCATACCGTTCCCTATATCAATGCCCACCGGGGTAAAACCTTTGTCATCATGCTGGGTGGCGAAGCGATTGAGCATGAGAACTTCTCTGGCATCGTTAACGACATCGGCCTGCTGCACAGCCTGGGCATCCGCCTGGTGGTGGTTTATGGCGCACGGCCACAGATAGACGCCAGCCTGGCTCAGCAGCAACTGGAACCGGTTTATCATAAATTTACCCGGGTGACTGATGCGCAATCGCTGGAGTTAGTGAAGCAGGCTGCTGGTCGGTTGCAGTTAGATATCACTGCCCGCCTTTCAATGAGTCTTAACAATACCCCGCTGCAGGGCGCGCATATCAATGTGGTCAGCGGCAACTTCATTATTTCACAGCCGCTGGGCGTGGATGATGGCGTGGATTACTGCCACAGCGGGCGTATCCGTCGTATTGATGAAGAGGCGATTCATCGCCAGCTGGATAACGATGCCATCGTGCTGATGGGTCCGGTTGCAGTCTCTGTGACCGGCGAAAGCTTTAATCTGACGTCAGAAGAAGTGGCTACCCAGCTGGCAATTAAGCTCAAAGCGGAAAAAATGATCGGTTTCTGCTCCGAGCAGGGCGTGCTGAACAGCGATGGTGAAATCATCTCCGAGCTGTTCCCGAACGATGCACAGGCCCGCATCGACGAGATTGAAAAGGAAGGTGATTATCTTTCTGGTACGGTCCGCTTCCTGCGTGGCGCGGTGAAAGCCTGCCGCAGTGGCGTGCGCCGCAGCCATCTCATCAGCTATCAGGAAGATGGCGCGCTGTTGCAGGAGCTCTTCTCACGCGACGGTATCGGTACGCAGATCGTGATGGAGTCGGCCGAGCAGATCCGTCGCGCCAATATCAACGACATCGGCGGAATCCTCGAACTGATCCGTCCGCTGGAGCAACAAGGCATTCTGGTGCGTCGCTCACGTGAGCAACTGGAAATGGAGATAGATAAGTTCACGATTATTCAGCGCGACAATCTGACCATCGCCTGTGCCGCCCTCTATCCGTTTATGGATGAGAAGATTGGTGAAATGGCCTGTGTGGCGGTTCATCCTGACTATCGCAGCTCTTCACGCGGTGAGATGTTGCTGCAGCGCGTAGCGTTGCAGGCGAAGCAGATGGGACTGCAAAAGCTGTTTGTGTTAACCACGCGCAGCATCCACTGGTTCCAGGAGCGCGGCTTTACGCCGGTTGATATTGAGTCACTGCCCGAGAGTAAAAAAGAGATGTACAACTATCAGCGCCGTTCCAAGGTGCTGATGGCCGACCTCACCTGATTTCATCCCGAAGGGACAGGCCCCCGTTGTGGACTGTCCCCTTTTTCTCAGCTGGTTTCACCCAGTCGCTCCACCAGACCGCTGCGTCGCTGCGTCTGCAACTGCACGGCTCGCTGAAATACGCCCGGTTCGCTGTAAATAGTCAGTTGCTTACGTGCGCGGGTAATCGCGGTATACACCAGTTCGCGGGTCAGCACCGGCAGAAACTGCGTCGGCATCACCAGCGCAGTGTGGTCGAACTCCGACCCCTGCGATTTATGCACCGTCATTACCCAGGCCGTTTCATGTGAAGGTAACCGGCTCGGCTGGATCGCCTTGATTGACCCATCCGGCAGCGGGAAAAAGACCTTCAGGTTACCCTCTTCATCCCGCAGCGTAATGCCGATATCGCCATTAAACAGGCCGAGCGCGCTGTCATTTCGGGTAATCATCACAGGACGTCCTTCATACCAGCGGCTGCCCATGCCAGGACGCCGGATGCGCTGCAGTTGCATCAGTCGCTGCTCAATGCGCTGGTTCAGACCCTGCACGCCAAATGGCCCGTCACGGAGAGCACACAGCAGCTGATAACGACCAAATGCAGCAATCACCTCAGCAGGCGGTGCCTGTCGGCGGATAAGTTGCAGGAAGGGCTGATAGCCCTGTGCGACCTCATCCAGCATCACCTGATAGGCTTCCGCGCTGGTCAGCGTCTGAAAACTGACATCTTCATGGGCCGCAGCAAACACCGCCCTGACCTGCTCTGCATCACCACGATTGATCGCTTTTGCCAGCTGCCCGATGCCGGATGAAGCGTCAAAACGATAACTTTTCTGCAGCAGGCAGATGCTGTCACGCACGACTGGTGCCTGCCTGTTGTCACTGCCCTGCAGCGTGCAGCCAGTCAGCAGGGCAAGCTGTTCTGCCCGCGCCTGGCTGTAGCCGCTTTCCGTGCAGCGGCAGATGTCGCCCAGCACCGCACCCGCTTCAACCGAAGCGAGCTGATCGCGGTCGCCCAGAAACACCACGCGAGCATGGGCAGGCAGCGCGGCGATCAGCTTTGCCATCATCGAGAGATCGACCATTGACGCTTCATCCACTACCAGCACATCAAGATGCAGCGGATTGCCGGCATGGTAGCGTAACCGCTGGGTATCGGGCTGCGCGCCCAGCAGACGATGCAGCGTGGTGGCTTCGGCGGGAAAACGCCGCCGCTCTTCGTCGCTGACTACCAGTTCCTGCAGCGCCCGGCCCAGCGACTCGGTCAACCGTGCGGCAGCTTTACCGGTCGGTGCCGCGAGCTGAATCCGCAGCGCGCCGGGATTCAGGCGAATCAGGGCGGCGAGGAGTTTCGCCACGGTGGTGGTTTTACCGGTGCCCGGCCCGCCGGAAATGACCGCCGTCTTGCGGGTCAGCGCCACGGCCGCAGCAATTTTCTGCCAGTTCTCCGGCTGGTCGCCAAACAGGCTGTTCAGCACGTCTCCTGCGGCACGCATATCAAACGCAGTTTTGATTTCCTGTGCAGCAAAAAAGTCGGCGACCCGGCCTTCGCTGTACCATAGCCGATGCAGATATAAACGCTGGTTACTCAGCACCAGCGGTGTCACCCGGCTGCCGTCACTGACGGCCGACCAGTCTGCCAGGCGTGATGGCCAGTCATCCGGCGCGCCAGCCGCCTGCCAGATGGCCTGAGCCAGCGCAGGCTGACGCCCCGCAAACAGGCTATCTTCACAGAGGTTGCTCAGCGGTAAACAGACGTGCCCTTCTCCCGCCTCCGCGCTGACGCAGGCAGCCGCCAGCAGCAGCGCAGGCTGTGATTCTGTCGCCACCAGACGCGCAAACTGGATATCCAGCGGCCGCAGGAGACGCTTCTCAACCGCCTGCAGCAGCAGACTCAGCATGTCACTCATAACATCTCCCCGGTTTCACCAAACAACGCATCAATCTCTTCCACAAAAGCTTCGGAAGGCCGGGTAGCAAAAATGCCGTTGTCCGGCGAGCTGCCATCCATCCCGCGTAAAAACAGATAAAACACCCCGCCAAAATGTTGCTGATAGTTGTAGTCCGGCAGGCGATGCTGCAGATAGCGATGCAGCGCCAGCGTATAGAGCTGATACTGCAGATCGTAGCGGTGGCCAATCATCGCCTGCGCCATCGCTTCGGGGGTGTAAGCGGCGTGACTTTCCCCCAGCCAGTTCGATTTGTAATCCAGCAGATAATATTTTCCCTGCCAGCGGAAGACCAGATCGATAAAGCCCTTCAGCATGCCGCGCACCTGGCGAAAATCCAGCGGAGCGGCCTGCTGAGAAAGTGTATCGTGACGACGCAGCAGATCATCAAGATCCGCCGCCGTCAGAAGATTGTTGATCGGCAGATAAAACTCCATCTCGATGAGCCGTTCACTGCTTTTTATTGCCGACAGCGTCAGTCCCTCCGCATTGAGCGGCGTATGTAAGACCCGATCAATCCACTGTTCCAGAACCGGTAACCAGCTCAGTGGGTAACCATTGTGCTGCAGCTGATCCTCCAGCCAGATGCGATCCGGCGGTTCGGTAAAGTCGATCGACTCAAACAGACCGTGCAGGAAGGTGCCGGGTGCTGCACCACGCGGAAAATGGTGCGGCGTCAACGCCGACTCTTCACCCCTCTCCTCTTCGCCCGCTGCATCGATATCGAAGTTAGGTAACGCATCCAGCAGTGGCGAGCTGTGATGCTGTTGCAGACCGGAGTAACTGGTTACTCGCCAGACATCCGCCAGGGCGCGCGTCACGTCGCGGCTGCTTAACGCCTCGTCGCCCTGCTGCGCATCCTGCCACATTTCGCCCGGCAGCAGATCTTCTTCAACCAGTGCAATCCCTTCACCGGTTAATGCATTGAGTCGCTGGCTGAGCTGCTGCGCATCGACCGCCTGACCCTGCTGTACCAGATAGCCCAGCGCGCTTTTATGGAGATCGCTTTCACCCTCTTTTTTACGGGTGCCTTTGATCAGCGGTGCAATGCCAACGCTGCAGTGATAAACCGAACGGGTCAGCGCCACGTAGAGCAGACGCAGATCCTCTGCCAGCCGTTCTTCTTCGGCCAGCGCCAGACTCTGCGCATCACCCTGCACATCCAGCAGCGCCGTGAAGTTGTCGCGATCGTGATAGAGCGCGCTGGCCGCCTCGCGGAATCCGGCCGCAAACGGCAGCCAGACCAGCGGATACTGCAGCCCTTTTGATTTATGGATGGTGATGATCTGCACCAGATGGCGGTCGCTTTCCAGACGCAGCTGCTGGCTGGAGGCCTGACTGTTGGGCCGGGCAATCTGCTGCGCCAGGAAGCGCACCAGCGCGTGCGGACTCTCCAGCTGCACCGAGGCTTCCTGCAATAGTTCACCCAGATGCATCAGGTCAGTCAGGCGACGTTCACCGTTCTCCGAGGCCAGCATATTCTCCGCCAGTTGCCGCTTGATCATCACATCACGCAGCATCGGTAACACGCCGCGCTGATGCCACAGCTGCTGCCAGACGGCAAACTGCTCCACCAGCGCATCCCACTCGCGCTCATTCTGAGTTAACGCGTCCAGCGTCGCCGCATCGATGGCAAAAATCGACGTCGCCAGCGCGCTACGCAGCAGCCGTTCCTGTTCCGGTGCCTGTATCGCCTGCAACAACCAGAGTAATTCGCGCGCTTCCGGCGTGGTGTAGACGCTGTCCCGGCTGGAGAGATAGACCGACGGAATCGACAGCGCATTCAGCGCGTCGCGGATTAAACCGGCCTCATTGCGACTGCGTACCAGCACGGTGATATCGGAAGCCCGCACCGGCTGCAGCACCTCACCTTTACCCAGCCAGGCACGTCCCTGCTGTCCTGCCACCAGCCAGCGGCTGATATCGGCGGCACACTGCTGCGCCATAAACTGCTGGTAGTCGCTGTTGCCGACGCCCTCGCCAGGCTGCAGCCAGAAACGTAATGCGGGTTGCTGCTGCTGGTCAAAAATCAGGTTCAGTGACTCGTTTGGTGCGGCAGGCTTAACCGGCTGGAAGGGGATCGCCGAGAAGAGGAAAGGCGAATCAAGCTGAGAAAAGAGGCGGTTGACGCTCCCGACCATCTCAGGTGAAGAACGCCAGTTGGTATCCAGTGTGTAGTGAGCACTGACTTCGCTTCTGGCCCGCAGATAAGTAAAAATATCCGCGCCGCGAAATGCGTAGATTGCCTGCTTGGGATCGCCGATCAGAAACAGCGCCTGCTCCGGCTGATTAATATAGAGCGTGCGGAAGATGCGATACTGCTGTGGATCGGTATCCTGGAATTCATCAATCAGGGCCACCGGGAAACGCGCCCGGATGGTTTCGGCCAGCAACACGCCGCCAGACTGCTGCAACGCCTCATCCAGTTTACTGAGCAGATCGTCAAAGCCTAACAGCGCACGTAACCGCTTCTCGCGCTGCACCGTGGCACGCACATCGGTCAGCGCCTGCGCGATGATCACATCGCGCAGCGACAAGGGTTCAGCCAGAAACTGATCGATCGCCTCAAACAACGAGTGTCGCGGGGCGTCGCCTTTTTTGGTTTTCTCATCCAGCACCTGCTGCCCAAAGCGCTCCAGCTCTTTCGGCAGTTGATAATCCAGCGTCTCACTGCTGGCCCACTGCGTGACTTTTGCGACCCAGTTGGGCAGATGTTTACTGCTGTAGCTGCGCTTATCCACGCCAGAAGCACTGATCATGCCTTCCACATCGGCGCTAAGCGCCTGCCACTGCTGTTTGATAGCCTTAATGCGCGCCAGGTTACGGGCGTGGCGTGACGCCAGCGTCTCATCGGCTGCGGGCGGATGCTTCAGGCTGGGTGATTCTCCCTGAAGCCAGGGGCGCAGCGTGGTCAACAGACTGTCGGGCCCGCTCCACTCTGCAGCGATAATGCGCGCCACATCAAGCGTCAGTGGGTAGCACTGGCGACGCCAGAAATCAGCGGTCGATTGCTTCAGCAGCGCCTGCTCATCTTCAATTAACTCCTGCTCAAACAGCATGCCCGATTCAAAGGCGTTGAGATTAAGCATCCGCTGACAGAAGCCATGGATGGTGAAGATAGCGGCTTCATCCATCTGCCGCTCAGCAGCCAGCAACTGCGCGGCCGCCTGACTGAGATCAGGCACCTGATCCAGCAGTAACTGGTGCATCGGATTGCTGCTTTTGCCGCGGATACAGGCCAGACGTAACTGATGAATATTCTCGCGGATTCGCCCGCGCAGTTCCGCAGTGGCGGCTTCGGTGAAGGTCACCACTAAGATTTCTTCTACCGAAAGCGGGCGGCTGTAAGCGTTTTCTCCGCCCAGCCCTAGCAGCAGGCGCAGATAGAGCAGACCAATGGTAAAGGTTTTTCCGGTGCCCGCTGACGCCTCAATCAGCCGCTCGCCTCTGAGCGGCAGCGTTAAAGGATTCAGCGATACAGGAGGTAACTGCGTCATTGGGTCTCACTCTTTACCGGCAGCGACTGCTGCAATTGCGCCACTTCATTCCAGGTTTTCCAGCCAGGCTGACGGGCAAATTCAGTTTTGCCGGTGCCGGTGCCGGCAATCTGCGAGGTCATTACCATGCCCTTATGTTCAATCACGGCCTGCCGGAAAAAGTCTGCCAGGCTGGTCGGGGTTAACTGCTGAACCTGCTCGATCACTTTTTGCCGGGTATTAAAGTGATCATTCTGGCGATCAAAGTCGCGGCTAAAACGATCCGCTTCCTCAAAGAGCGTCTGAGGACGCTGCTGCAAATCATTGATCATCGCCTGCTGATACTGGGAAAAATCTGCCTGGCTCATGCTGCGTAATCGTTTTTCTGCCTGTGGATAGAAGGCTTTGTAACGCTGCAACAGCCAGGCCGGTTGTTTGCTGTTACTTTGCAGCAGGAAGCCCACACCCCACTGGCGGCCCACCGGCATCTGGAAGGCAAAGACCGCATAGCCGAGCTGCTCTTTAGTACGCAGCTGATTGTAGAACCACGGCTGAACGATCTGGCTCAGCATCGAGCTGTGCGCCATGCTCTGATATTCACCGTATCCCAGTGGAACATAGAGAGCGGCAAGAGCGGAGTCGGTGCTGCTGCCCTGCTGTTGCAGGTTGGCTTTCAGCGATTTTTTTATGGTCACATACTGGCTGTGCCAGTCGCGGGTCGCATTACTCTGCATCTGTTGCTTAAGCTCATGTCCCAGCTGCGTCACGCTGTCAGCACTAAGGTTACCCACCACCAGCATCTCTGGCGTCGCATCGCGGAACAGCGTATCGCGATAGGTCGTCACATCTTTAAGTGAGATTGTGCTTACCAGCTTGCGGCGAGTCTCGCGCTGGGTATAAGGCAGTTGCGACAGCAGTTGCATCGGCTGAATCGCCTGCTCAAACGCCTTGCCTTTTTCTGCCGCGTCCAGCCGCTCCAGATACCAGGATTTGGCCTGCTCCAGCTGCTGCTCTGTCGGCTGGAAGGTGGCATAACCCTCAACCAGTTTCTTTAGCAGCGTCGGCAGGCGCTGCGTGAAGCCGTTGGCACTGAAAACCAGCCCCTCATCTTCACCGGTTGAGAAGCTGATGCCGCCCACGGAGGCCTGCGAGTTAAGCTCATCCAGCGCCAGGCTGGAGAGGTAGTCATTCAGGCCAAACAGTACCTGCTGACGGGCGTCGCTGATGGCGTTTTTATTGCGTAATGCCAGCGTGATCGCCGCTTTAGGTTCGCTGGCGTAATAACGGCTGGGCATCCAGTAAATGCGCATACCGTCATTGTTATCCAGCTTCACCGGATGCTGATACGTTTTTCCGTCTGACGGCAATAGGGTGAAGTCGTCCGGGATATAGGGGTTCAGCACGGGCATCGCCAGCGTGATCTGGCTGGCGCGCTGCTGCCAGTCGGCAAAGGTTTGTGATGTGATTTTCTCAACCTGGTAAGGCGCATCCACAAAATAGGCTGTTTTGTTGTGCGGCTCCTGCGGGCTGATATACCAGATGCGCGCATGCTGAGGGGTCATCTCTTCCAGCCGGGCTTTAATCGCGGCAGCATCGTACTGATCCGCCAGATAAGGCGCATCCAGCGTGTGTTCAACCGGCACGCGCAGCATGGTATCAACCAGCCATTCGATGTAATCCATATCGCGGGTGATGGAGGGATAGCGAAAGTCGAGCGCCAGCACGTGTGAAACTTCATCGAAATAGCGCTTATCATCGGCCTGCTGACGCAGCAGATTGATGTAGCTGAATATGGCCGCTACCACTTTGTCACGCTGAGCCAGGCCTTTGTCGGTGAGTGACGCGGTAATCGCAAATACGCCACTGTTACGCTCAGTCATCGGGTCAGCGCCCGCATTGACCCCGTCGGCCAGCCCCTGCTTTTGCAGCCAGTCAGTCAGCGTATTTTTGCTGCGGTTGCTGATTAAATAGCTAATCAGCGTGTCGGTTTTACTGCGAAAGCGATCGCTGTTATTGGCAATGCGAAATTCAATTTTGAGTTGCTTGCGGGGCTGGGCCGGAACGTAATGAATAATGATGCCCTGCTGCACATCCGTCACTACCGGCACCGTAATCTCCGGCACGCTGGCGTCATGATTTTGCACCCGGCCAACGGTTCTGGCCGCAATCGATGCCATCTCCGGCAGCGGTTTGTTGCTGTAGATCACCGCCTTCATCAGGTTCGCAGAGTAATGGGTGTGATAAAAATCCAGGAGCGCCTGGTGCAGTTTGCTGCCGGGCTTATCTTTCAATGTTTCAAGATTGCCGCCCGAGAAACGTGACGCCGGATGCGCCGGGTTCAGGGTTTCAGCGCCCACCTGGGCCATGCGCAGGCCATCGCGCGAGCGCGCCATCGTCAGCTCGGCGTTCACGGCGTGGCGTTCGCGATCGGCGTTAACCGGATCCAGCAGCGGCTCAGCCACCGCATCCGCCAGGCGATCAACCGCCGGTTCCAGCGAATCGTTTTCCACTTCCAGATAAAAGGCGGTGCGGTAAGAGGCCGTGCTGGCGTTGTGGCTGCCGCCATGCTTTTTCAGAAATTCGGCCAGGTTGTCCGGCTGCGGGTAGCGCTTTGAGCCCATCAGTACCATATGCTCAAGGTAGTGTGCCAGTCCCGCCTGCTGATCAGGATCGTCCAGCGATCCTATCGGCAGCGTCAGCGCCGCAAGCGATTTCGGTGCGACAGGATCGGAAACCAGTAACACGGTCATCCCGTTGTCGAGCCGGATCGCCTGATAGTGGCGAGGATCCTGTTCACTTTTGCGAATGGTGTCGTTAACTGGCTGCCAGCCTGATGATGTCTGCGCCTGTGCTGTACAAGCCACCAGGCTTAACAATAGCGCCGCTATCCAGCGTGCGTATACCCGCATGTAAACCCCTCTCGTTTCCCGATAAACCGCCAATGACGTACCCGGCGGCTCAAAGCAGAGCAAAATTTCTGTGTAATAAGCCAGTTAGCAAAAATGCCTTCTGACCTGCTATTCATCATCCTGATGTGCAGCCAGCACTGGTAAATACCAGTGCTGTGCCGCCTCAGTTATCTGCTGTAGTTGTGGCTCATCCAGCACACGGCAAAGACGCTGCAGATAGGGATCGCCGCCCTCGCCCTCCACCTGATAGTTACCCTGCCAGGCGGTCAGCAGTCGATTACGCGCTTTGAGCTGCGTCGCTTCATCGGTCAGCAACTGCTGGCTTTTTTTGTCATAGCTGGCGTTCAGCCACGCGCCGCCACTCTTGTTAAGCAACATCAGCGGCTGGCGCATACCCGCGAGATAGCCTGCGACATATTCATTCAGCGCAGCGATCGCCTCAGCCTGCGGTACGGCGAGGAAACACCAGCGGCTCTGCTGCCGGCCAAACATCCGGCTGCTGCCGGTGCCGCCCAGTGCGCAGTAGACCAGATGCTCCAGCCAGAGTAACAGTCCGTCGTTCATGTTGAGCACGCCAGGCCGCCAGCGCAGCAATCCATCACTCTGTACCTGCGTCAGCCAGCCGGTTAAGCTGATCTGCTCCAGTTGCAGATTCACTTCCCAGCTCTCGCCGTCGCTGCGTTGGGTGACCACTTCTGCCGCTACTTCCTGCATCTCATCGCGCTGCGCCTGCCAGAACAGCTCACCGAAAGCGCCATAAGGCAGATTACCGGCCGCACGATGGTGCGCATAAAGTCGCTGAGTATCCTCGCCTTCGACCAGGGCATTCAGCAGTTGCGCATTGATCTGGTAACGCTCCAGATTGTCCAGGGCAAATGGCTCGCTGTCGGGCAGTTCGTTCTCCTCCAGCCAGAAACTCACGCCGAGCCGCTGGTGGAACCAGGCGCGGACCGGATGTCGCCAGAAGCGCAGGAACGCCTCCAGCGTGAGCGCGTCAATTAGCGGCGCTTCCAGCGGCTGAACAAAAGCGGGTTGCGGCTGCCCTGCTCCCTGCGCGGCAGGCAGCCACTCACGGGCGAAGCTCTGGAGTCTGGCAGCCGGCTGGAAGTTTTCCGCGGCAAATGGCATCCGGCTGTGCAGGTGCTGCAGGTGCATCCGCACCCGCGCGGCACTCTCATCCAGCTCAAGATGACCGTCACCCTCCAGATAAAAACTCTGACCAATGTAATCCAGCAGTTCTGTGACCAGTACTGAAGGGTAGCGTTCCGTATTATCCTGTATCGCGCGGCCGATATAACTGATATAGAGCTGCTGCTGTGCCGAAATCATCGCCTCCAGGAAGAGGTAGCGATCATCATCGCGGCGGCTGCGGTCGCCTTTGCGGGACTGCTGCTGCATCAGGTCAAAGCCTAACGGTGCCAGGGTCCGGGGATAGACGCCGTCGTTCATGCCAAGCAGACAGACCAGCTGAAAAGGAATGGAGCGCATCGGCATCAGGGTGCAGAAGTTAATCTGTCCAGCCAGAAAACGCTGGCTGATGCGCTGCTGATCAAGCCGGCTACGTAAATCATCGCGCAGCAGCGCCACCGGAATCGCCTCTTCAAAGCGCGCATCCATGCCATATTCGATCAATTGCTGCCACTGCTCTTCCACCAGCAGCAGAGCAGCCTCGGTTTCTGCATCAGGGCTGAAAAAGGCATTCAGCAACTCCCGGCACAGTGGCAGCCAGGCGACCAGCGGACGGGGTTCGGCCAGCAGCTGCCGCCAGTGATTAAGCCGGGAAAGCAGCTCAGCCAGATGTCCCGCCAGTTCCCCCACCAGACCACTCGACTCGTCATAAGGCAGAATCCCTTCCCAGTCACCGTTGTGGCTCTCCATCGCATAGCCCAGCAGCATGCGCTGCAGGCCAAAGCGCCAGGTGTGCTGGCCGGTAATCGGGAGTGACAGCGCTTCCACGCTGGCATCATCCAGCCCCCAGCGCACACCCGATTCGCTGACCCAACGCCGGAGTAAGCGCAGGCCGCTTTCATCAATAGAGAAATGAGCAGCCAGCGCCGGGACATCCAGCAGCGCCAGCACATCCTCTGAGACAAAACGGCTGTCCGGCAGTGCCAGCAGATTCAGAAATGCCACAATGGCCGGATGCGCCTGACTGGCCCTCCGGTCTGAAATCGCAAACGGCAGGTAGCGATCAGGGGGCGCGTTGGCGAACACCGCCTGAATAAACGGCGCGTAGGCGTCGATGTCTGCCACCATGACGATAATGTCACGCGCTTTCAGCGTCGGATCGGTCTCCATCATCGCCAGCAGATGATCCTGCAATACTTCGACTTCACGCTGAGCGCTGTGGCAGACCTGTACCACAATAGAGCGGTCATCCGGATCCAGACAGCGCTTCTTATCGCTATGCGCCAGTTCCGCCGCATTCAGTCCGATGATGGCGTTATCCTGCAGGTTGAGAAGATCGTGCTGCATGCAGTGCAGCAGGTTATCCGGTTCTACATCCACAAACGCATCAATATCGTCGTTTGACTCCATCTGACTGAGCAGATACAGGTTATCGCGCCCCAGCTTGCCCCATGAGGCAAGTAGCGGGTTAGTGAGCTGCTGTTCGCCAGCGTCATTAAACAGTGCCGGTGCCTGTTCTGCATCCCGGAAAAGTCCGCGTGATTCATCGGCACCATGACGTCGGCGCTGACGGCTCTGCAGTTTCGCCAGAAACGCATAATCCTGAATGTCGCCCCAGTAGTCGCGGCAGGGATTGGTGAACAGCAGATGGATGTCGATGTGACGTCCCAGCGCCTGCAACGCCTGCAGATAGACTGGCGGCAGCGCAGAGATACCACAGATGAAGACCCGTTTCGGCAGATTTTCTGGCGTGGTTTTCGCCTGCTCCAGCGTCTGAATAAATCGCGAATAGAGGTTGGCACGGTGCCATTCGGGCTGGCGCAGCGCCTGGGTATAAGTTACCAGATCACGCCACAGTGCGGCCTGCCAGCGCTGCGCTTCACCCAGCCCCTCAATGGTTTCGCCACGTTCCCAGCTGTTGAGCCAGTCGGCACGATAAACCAGATACTGGTCGAACAGATCGGCCACGCGTGAACTGAGCTGATACAGTTTTCGTTTGTCGCCGTCGTCATGGAGATAGTGGCGTAAAGAGACAAACTCTTCATGTTCGAGCATCACTGGCAGCCGGTGCATCAGCTTCCAGCCCATGCTGGCCTTGCTGAAAGCACTTTCTACCGGGATATCGGGCAGTACGCGGACGAACATCTCCCAGATAAAACTGGCAGGCAGCGGAAATTCGATATTGGCGGCAATGCCAAAGGTTTGCGCCAGCTCCATCTGCAGCCATTGCGCCATTCCCGGGCTCTGCACCAGCACCATTTCTGAGGCGAAAGGATCATCAAGAGGGTCATGTTTAATCACCGCCGCCGCCAGAATCTTCAGCACATCAAGCTGATTTGAGTGATAAACGTGAAACATGAAAACTCCTGTGATAACTCAGAACGTGACTGCGGTATTGCGGCTCTGTCACTTTACCGCGTATCGCGGTTGAAACCCATCAAAAGGGCGACCGCGACCTTTAACATCGCAGGCGCGTCAGCGTAGCGTTGCGCTGAAAAGGCCCCTTCACGTCAGCCCGCTCCAGGGTGCAGCCTGAAGGGCCGCTCTGCTGTTGCAGCGTCGATGTCCACCCGGCAACGTCATGCCCTGCCAGTCCCTGCTCAGCCACCCGCCATGCCTCGCGCTGATACCACTGCTGACTGAATCCCAGCGCCAGTGCGCGATGATAGTGCAACAGCGTGCTGCTGCTTAATGCCATTAACAGCAGAGCAAACAACACTTCCGGCAGACTGAATCCGCCGCATTTACTGGCAGGTTGCCGGGGACGTGAGCGGGCAATAGTCAATCCAGCCGTGCGGCAGCGCGCTAATCTGATTGCCCCGTAAACGTACCCAATGCCAGACCGCCATGCCACTGCCGCTGGCCTCACCTTTAAGCAGACCTTCATCCTTTTCACCTCGCTGTAAACAGCTGCGCCAGCCCTGGCGATCATCCTGCTGACACAGGGCTGACTCCGTCGCTGGCCAGCTCAGGGAAAGACCCCACTGCAGCGCCGACTGTGCCCGCCAGAAATCCTGAATAAACTGCTGCTCATCCGCCAGCAGTCGCATTCCCTGCTCAGACATCTTTCGGCTGGCATGTAGCGTAAAACTGCCGATCACCATAATCATTAACACCATGCCCAGCGCACTGCTGCCCCGCTGCCTCACAGGTTCGCGCCCTCCACCCAACTCTCCACCGTTTCAAGCCAGCGTCCGGCCCGCCCCTGCAGCACTATCCTGATCTGAGCGCCCTGTTGGCTGATGCCGAACTGCTCCACTGTCATGAATGCGGGATCGGAGAGCCGCTCCCAGCCCGCTGACTGACACTGGTCAACACCGCGTTGCATCTCAAGCTGCTGCTGGCGCAGGCGAAAGCCGTAATAGTCACTCTCTGCATGACCCACCGGTTCCCATTTACCATTGCTGTTCTCATCCCAGCGCAGCAGCAGGCAGTGCTCGCTGATTTTCAGTGCGCCACTGCCGCACTCACCGTGACAATAACCGGCACGCCGCACCGCCTTTTCCAGCGTCACCATAATCTGCTGTAATTCCTGACGCAGCTGCGCCTGTTGCAGCACGCCCGCATTCTCCGCCAGCAGCAGCGGCAGAAAACGACCGGTACTGAGCATCACGACGGCGCTGATTGCCATGGCGATTAGCATCTCCAGCAGGCTGAATCCGTCGATTTTCAACGGCACGTCTCCTCATCCGTTATGCAGAGGCGAATTCGGGCTCTGGCTGAGATAATCAGCCGCATGCGTCCGGCGCTGTTCCCCAGCTCAATACTGCCCGCTTTAGCGACATTGCGGCGGCCATAGAAGCCCGGCTCGCCCCGAATGTCATAGAGTGTAACGCCCGCGTGCGGCACGATGAAATGCAACCTTTTCCCTTGATCACACCCCGTAATGGGGCGGCTGCCGGCACCGATGCACCAGGGATTGCCAGGCTGTGACCATAACACCAGGTCGCTATTTTGCCGGTTGGCCTGGGCGCGCAGTCGTAGCAGGAATCCCTGCAATTGCTGAGCGCTGTCGCGCAGTTGCTGCCGCTGTTGCCAGCGCTGCCAGCCGTGCAGCGCAGCAACGCTCAGCATGCCGGTAATCACCATCACCAGCAGCAGTTCTGGCAGGGTAAAACCGCGTAAGTGTGCTGTTTTCATAACGACAGAGTGCGGATGATGAACGGGCGAAACAACAGGCGTTGTGACAGGCTGGAAAGCGTGCAGCAGAGAATCATCCCCCGCAAACAGGCAGTGGCAGAAGCGTGCGAGCGGTGCCGCAAATTTACCGGTTTGCAGGCAAAAAAAAGCCCCGGCGAAGTTGCCAGGGCGTTATCGTTTACTGCGGATCAGATGGCGACAGGCGCTTTGATCGCGGGATGCGGATCGTAGCCTTCAATCTCGAAATCGTCGAACTGATAGTCAAACAGTGACGCTGGTTTGCGTTTGATCTTAAGCTTTGGCAGCGGACGCGGCTCGCGGGTCAGCTGCAGGCGCGCCTGCTCCAGATGATTGCTGTAGAGATGCGTGTCACCGCCGGTCCAGACGAAGTCGCCTACCTGCAGATCGCACTGCTGCGCCACCATATGCACCAGCAGCGCATAGCTGGCGATGTTAAACGGCAGGCCCAGGAAGATGTCGCACGAGCGCTGATAAAGCTGGCAGGAGAGCTTGCCGTCCGCTACGTAGAACTGGAAGAACGCGTGGCAGGGGGCCAGCGCCATCTCGCTGAGTTCGCCGACGTTCCAGGCAGAAACAATAATCCGGCGTGAGTCAGGATCGCGCTTCAGCTGCTCCATCACCTGGCTTAACTGGTCAATTTCCTGACCGCTGGACGTTCCCCAGCTGCGCCACTGTTTGCCATACACCGGGCCAAGGTCGCCATTCTCATCTGCCCACTCGTCCCAGATGGAGACGTTGTTTTCCTTAAGATAACCGATGTTGGTGTCACCTTTCAGGAACCACAGCAGCTCATGAATAATGGAGCGGATATGGCATTTCTTGGTGGTGACCAGCGGAAAACCATCCTGCAGATTGAAACGCATCTGGTGACCAAAAATTGAAAGCGTACCGGTGCCGGTACGGTCAGATTTTGGTGTGCCTTCCTGCAGCACATGTTGCATTAAATCCAGATACTGTTTCATTTTTCCTCGCGAAATTGTGGCTGCGGGCGACGACGATACGCCCAGATCATCATAATAATACCGGCAACAATCATCGGCACAGAAAGGATCTGCCCCATACTGATTCCGCCTTCAAACAGGCCAAGCTGGGCATCCGGCTGGCGGAAGAACTCAACGATTATACGGAAGGCACCGTAGCCAATCAGGAACAGGCCTGAGACGCTGCCCATCGGGCGCGGCTTGCGAATAAACAGGTTCAGAATGATAAACAGCACCACACCTTCAAGCGCCAGTTCATAGAGCTGCGAAGCATGACGTGGCAGTACGCCGTAGGTGTTAAGCAGTTCCTGATATTGTGGATTGGTGGCGGCCAGCGCAACATCTTCGCTGCGTGAACCCGGGAATAGCATGGCGTAGCGGAAGCCCGGATCGACACGTCCCCACAGCTCGCCGTTAATGAAGTTGCCAAGACGACCGGCACCCAGACCAAACGGGATCAGCGGCGCAATGAAATCCGAAACCTGGAAAAAATTACGTTTAGTGCGGCGGGCAAAGATCAGCATCACCACAATCACTCCGATCAGGCCACCGTGGAACGACATGCCGCCATCCCAGACTTTGAACAGATAGAGAGGATTTTCAAGGAACAGCGGTAAGTTGTAGAACAGGACATAGCCGATACGCCCGCCCAGGAAGACGCCCAGGAAACCGGCGTACAACAGGTTCTCAACTTCCTCTTTTTTCCAGCCGCTGCCTGGCTGATTGGCGCGGCGTACTGCCAGCCACATGGCGAAAACAAAGCCCACCAGATACATCAGACCGTACCAGTGAAGCGAAACCGGTCCGATCGAGAAGATCACCGGATCGAACTGCGGAAATGCAATATAGCCGTTATTCATCATTCACCGTCTATTTTTCAACCCTGAAAAGGGGCGTTGTCAGGCACATAAATTAAGGCTGCGCATCATAGCACAGCCGGTTTTGTGAATTGTCTTGCAAATGTAAACGCGGATAACCCGCCGGGCTTCGTAGTTAGCGACCGCCGCGAATCAATCCACCCAGCCCGCGCCGTTCCATAAAGGCCGAGACCAGATGGCGAACTTCGGTGGCGGTGTCGGCATTCATCCCCTGCTCGCTGAGCTTCTGCACCTCTTCGTGATCCAGATGACGCAACAGATACTTCACGCGCGGTACGTTTTTACCGTTCATGCTGAGATGGTGATACCCCAGGCCGACCAGCAGCGCGACGCACATCGGATCGCCCGCCATTTCACCACACAGGCACAATTCCAGATTGGCCAGGCGGGCTTCCTGCGCGATCGCATTCAGTGCGCGCAGCATCGCCGGATGCAGCGAGTCGTACAGGTTCGCGACGCGGGTGTTGTTACGATCCACCGCCAGCAGATACTGCGTCAGGTCGTTGGTGCCGACCGAGACAAAATCGACCCGTGACGCCAGATGCGGGATCATAAACAGCATTGACGGCACTTCGATCATGATGCCAATACGCGGCGCGGGAATCGTATAGCCCAGCATCTCTTCCACTTCGCGTCCGGCGCGCTCAATCAGCTGTTTTGCGTCGTCGATCTCGTCGATATGACTGATCATCGGCAGCAGGATACTGAGGTTGCCGGAGGCGGCATTGGCGCGCAGCATCGCGCGCACCTGCACCAGGAAAATTTCCGGCTGGTCGAGCGTCAGGCGGATGCCGCGCCAGCCCAGGCAGGGATTCTCTTCACTGATCGGCATGTAAGGCAGCTGTTTGTCTGCTCCCACATCCAGTGTTCGCAGCGTTACCGGCTTGTTGTGGAACAGCTGCAACATGCCCTGATACTGCGCTACCTGCTCCTCTTCCGACGGGAAGCCATTCTGCAGCATAAACGGGATTTCGGTGCGGTAGAGGCCGATGCCATCGACCCAGCTGCCCAGCGCCTGTTCATGTTCCGGGCTTAATCCGGCATTCAGCATCACCTGAATACGTTCGCCACTTTTCAGCTCACCCGGCTGATCGACCACGCCTTCCGCCATTTTGCTCAGCGCGTTCTCTTCGCTGATTAGCCGCTGATACTCCTGCACCAGCACCGGCTCGGGATCGATCAGTAGCTCACCGCGATAGCCATCAACAATCAGCAGGCGTTTGTTGAGCTGATGGGGCTGGATGTCAGCGCCCATTACCGTCGGAATGCCCATGGCGCGGGTCAGGATCGCCGCGTGGGAGTTAGCCGCGCCGTCACGCACTACCACACCCGCCAGCCGCTCCTGCGGCAACTCCGCTAAGCTGGTGGCGGTCAGCTCATCGGCGACCAGCACAAAGCGTTCCGGCCAGGCATTGGTGCCGACCAGGGTATCATCGAGGTGAAACAGCAGACGCTGACCCAGCACCCGCAGATCGCCTGCGCGTTCACGCAGATAGTTGTCAGTCAGGCTGGCGAACTGTTCAGCAAACTTCTCGATCACCTGTTTCACGGCCCACTCCGCGACCGATCCGTGCTCGATCTCGTCGAACAGATCTTTCTTCAGCCGGGCATCGGTTAACAGGTGAGAGTAGAGATCGAAAATGGCCGCGCTCTCTTTCTGTGCGCTGGCGCTGAAACGTTTGCTGAAACGGCGAAATTCATTGGTTGCTTCGCTCATGGCAAGCGACAGACGCTCACGTTCACGCTGCACATCCAGCGTTGAGGCGGCTGAAACCTGATCGAGCAGAGGCTGCGTCTCATCGACCCAGCCGGGTGCCACCGCTACGCCAGGCGCTGCCGCAATAGCGCGCACCCGTGTCTGCCGGAACTGACCAAATAGCTGCCCCATCTGAGACTGCGACAGCAGCGCCGCCATCTGAGTGGCGAGCGTAACCAGGAATGACTCTTCGCTTTCATCAAACTGACGATGTTCGCGCTGCTGCACCACCAGCACGCCAAGAAGTTGACGACGGCTGATAATGGGCACGCCGAGGAAGGAGCGATAGCGCTCCTCTTTGACTGCGGGGATATATTTGAAGCTGGGGTGACTCTGGGCGTCAGCAAGGTTAATCGGTTCGGCCAGACGGCCCACTAAACCGACGATACCTTCGTCAAACGCCAGCGTCACGGTGCGGCCACGCGGTTTTTTGAGGCCGCGCGTCGCCATCAGGTAATAGCAGCGACGATCGTGGTCGGCGAGGTAAACGGAACAGACTTCCGTATCCATCGCCAGACAGATCTCATTGACCAGGATGTCGAGTGCTTCATTGAGACGCGGCGCACTCGCCACTTTTTCTACAATTTCGCGCAACTGAGTGAGCATAAAGGGCGTGGCCTAACCTCTCTTACGTCGATGGGCAGGATTATTTCGCTGCCCCGCACTCTCCTGCATAGACATCACCACGCCAGCGAATTCCTTCATTACCCGACGATAGACGTCGCGCTTAAAGGAGACAACCTGACGCACCGGATACCAGAAACTGACCCAGCGCCAGCCGTCAAATTCCGGCGTGCTGCTGTGCTGCACATTGATATCCGCGTCATTACACATTAACTGCAGAAGAAACCACTTTTGTTTCTGGCCGATACATACCGGCTTTGTGTCCCAACGCACCAAACGTTTTGGCAACTTGTAACGTAACCAGTTACGGGTAGAGGCAAGTATTCGAACATCTTTCCGGTGTAATCCGACCTCTTCGAACAGTTCGCGATACATCGCCTGTTCTGCGGTTTCACCGGGATTGATGCCTCCCTGAGGAAATTGCCAGGAGTGCTGTCCAAAGCGCCTGGCCCATAATACTTGTCCCTGCCGGTTACAGATTACGATACCAACATTCGGGCGGTAGCCATCATCATCGATCACCGGACTACCTCAAAGCAAAATTTGAATGGCCTGATTGTTTCACACTCCTTACAGGCGGTAAACCACTGGATTCATGGGGGGTTGAGGCATCAATAGCGGGATAACTCACAGAAAAGGGCATAGTTATAAACAAAGACTGCAAAAAAGCTCGATCTTATTCACCTTTTCTGTGGATAGCTTTGTGCAGAACGCGGGAGTTAACTGAATAACCCTGCTATCACACCTGGGAATACCGAAAAGAGTTAATTCCTTATCTGACTGATTAAAAATGAAATTAATGCAGAATCACGCTTCATTGGCTTTTTATAAACAGCGAATATTTTTACGCCCACTGACAATTGGTTAAATTATAATCACAGTGCTTTTTATCCACAGATAATCGCTCAGGGTTAGGTCAGGCCGGTGAAATTATGTTCAAATGGCGAAAAGTCAAGGCTGTAAATGGAACCAGTACCGCAAAGATAAGGGGGTTATCCCACTTTTCTGTGGATAACCGGACTGGAGATCCTGTTCATTATTGCGGGTAAGCTGGGATAACCCTGACCCACTGCAGATAGCATGAGGGCAATCCGCTCAAAAAAGCATGATCTATCATGTTATTATCGAGCCCGGACACGATTTATTTTAGCGGGACAACTTACTTATCCGTACCTGTACACATTTTAATCATTATGAGTTATCAACATGCGTTATCCACCAGGACCACCCGAAGATGAAGCCAGCCTGCTGGCACGCGCGCAGGATCTAGCCGGATTACCTATGGAAACGCTGGCTGCACGTGCCGGCCTGCCCATGCCTGCGGATCTTAAACGCGATAAAGGCTGGGTCGGCATGCTGCTGGAGTGGCACCTTGGGGCGAGCGCGGGCAGCAAAGCGGAACAGGACTTTGCCCATCTGGGTATCGAACTGAAAACCATCCCGATTGATGCACAGGGTAAACCGCTGGAAACCACCTTTGTCTGTGTCGCACCGCTGACCGGTAACAGCGGCGTAACCTGGCTTACCAGCCATGTGCGTCACAAGCTGGCGCGGGTGTTGTGGATCCCGGTTGAAGGTGGGCGTGAGATTCCGCTGCGGGAACGCCGTGTCGGCGCGCCACTGTTGTGGAGCCCGAATGCGGAAGAAGATGAGATGTTGCGACAGGACTGGGAGGAACTGATGGATATGATCGTGCTGGGGCGCGTTGAGCAGATTACCGCACGGCATGGTGCCTGGCTGCAAATCCGGCCCAAAGCCGCCAATAGCAAGGCACTGACCGAGGGAATCGGCGATCAGGGCCAGCCCATTATGACTCTGCCGCGCGGCTTCTACCTGAAGAAGAGCTTCACCGGTCCCCTGCTGGCGCGCCATTTTCTCCTGTAAATCGCGTCTCCTGCGCGACCAATGTCGCAATTTTGTGGGAGATTGGCGAATTCAATGCGTATAATCGCCGTTTACTTTTCGTTTAGGATTGAATGCCGGTATGTTTGAGTGGATTTCCGATCCCAACGCCTGGCTGGCGCTGGGCACCCTGACCATCCTTGAGGTGGTGCTGGGTATTGATAACATCATTTTCCTGTCGCTGGTGGTCGCTAAGCTGCCAAAACACCAGCAAGCCAGTGCACGCCGTATTGGTCTGATGGGCGCGATGCTGATGCGTCTTGGCCTGCTGGCTTCCATCGCGTGGGTCGCCCGTCTGACTAATCCGCTGTTTACGCTGATGGATCATGCATTCTCGGCGCGCGATCTGATTCTGCTGTTTGGCGGTCTGTTCCTGTTGTGGAAATCGAGCATGGAGATCCATGAAACGATTGAAGGCAGTGAAGGCGAGCACAACACCCGCGTTCATTCGTTCCTTGGTGCCATAGTGCAGATCATGATGCTCGACATTATTTTCAGCCTTGACTCCGTTATTACCGCCATCGGCCTCTCTGATCATCTGTTTATTATGATGGCGGCAGTGGTCATTGCAGTGCTGATGATGATGTTTGCCGCACGCGCCATTGGTGAGTTTGTTGAACGCCATCCGTCAGTCAAAATGCTGGCCCTCTCCTTCCTGATTCTGGTCGGTTTTACCCTGATTCTGGAGAGTTTCGCGGTTCACGTACCAAAAGGTTACATTTATTTTGCTATGTTCTTCTCCATGGCGGTTGAGTGCCTTAACCTGATGCGCAGCAAGAAAAAGCACGCCTGATAAAGTCAAGGGCGAGCCTGCTCGCCCGGTTATTTTCAGAATCCTACGATTAACCCTGCCGGCAAAACCATTTATTACTACACTTTTTGCACTTAACGATTTGTGAGGAAGAGGCGAGATGAAAGGGTGGGCAGGCGTAGCAATGGTGATGGTAACCGCAGCGTTCCTGAGTGGATGCAGCTCTGATTATGTCATGGCGACCAAAGATGGCCGGATGATCATGACCGAAGGCAAGCCGAGCATTGATAAAGAGACCGGCCTGGTGCAGTACACCGACCAGACGGGTCACGAGGTGCAGATTAACAGCGACGAGGTCTCAACGATCATTGAACGTTAAGTGCCCGATTTAATCACCTGCCATCGATTCCACGCTGGCAGGCGATTTCCCCGACTTTTCCCCCTTCCTTCCCCGCCGTTGCTCGCGCTATAGTCCCTGAGGACACAACATTCCATTCCATAAAAAAAGGAAGCTGGCAATGCACTATCATCGTATTCCCCACAGCACGCTGGAAGTGAGTCAGCTGGGGTTGGGCACTATGACGTTTGGCGAACAGAACAGTGAAGCCGACGCCCATGCTCAACTGGATTTGGCTATCCGTTCCGGCATCAACTTTATTGATACTGCCGAGATGTATCCGGTGCCACCGCGCCCGGAAACTCAGGGTCTGACCGAACAATACATTGGCAGCTGGCTTAAACAGCGCGGCAGCCGCGACAAAATCATCCTGGCCAGTAAAGTGGCGGGTCCGTCACGCGGCAATGATGCTTCGATTCGCCCGGATATGGCACTTGACCGTAAAAACATCCGCGCCGCACTCGATGCCAGCCTGAAACGCCTGAACACCGACTACCTTGATCTCTACCAGTTGCACTGGCCACAGCGCCAGACCAACTATTTTGGCAAGCTGGGCTATCAGTACAGCGAGACCACGGCGCAGGTGACGCTGCTGGAGACGCTGGAAGCGCTGACCGAGCAGGTGCGCGCCGGCAAAATCCGTTATATCGGCGTGTCGAACGAAACGGCGTGGGGCGTGATGCGCTATCTGCAACTGGCAGAGAAGCATGAGCTGCCGCGCATTATCAGCATTCAGAATCCCTACAGCCTGCTGAACCGCAGTTTTGAAGTGGGTCTGGCCGAAATCAGCCAGCATGAAGGCGTAGAGCTGCTGGCATATTCAAGCCTGGCGTTTGGTACGCTGAGCGGCAAATACCTGAATGGCGCGCAGCCTGCGGGCGCACGCAACACATTGTTCAGCCGCTTTACTCGCTACAGCGGCGAGCAGTCACAGAAGGCAATTGCCGAATATGTGGCGTTGGCTCAGCAGCATCAGATCGACCCGTCGCAGATGGCCCTGGCCTATGTGCGTCAGCAGCCGTTTGTGGCCAGCACGCTGCTGGGCGCCACCACGCTTGAGCAGTTACAGATTAATATCGACAGCGTCAATCTGACCTTAAATGCAGAGATTCTGGAAGGTATTGAGGCGATCCACCGCCGTTACACCTATCCTGCGCCATAAGTACTCTGTTGCCAGCTGCCGCTGTGGCGGCTGGCCTTTCTCACAGGTCGCGATAATAGAGTTTTACCGGCTTATCGGGATACTCAAGCGCTTCGCCCTGTGGCAGCCAGCCAGACCGTTCGTAATACCCCCCAAACGTTGACCACAACCACAACCGTGGATAGCCCTGCGCCTGTGCATAGGCGATGACATGCTGCTGCAGCGCCTCACTGACACCTTTGCCGCGCACCGACTCATCAACATAGAGCGCCGCCAGCCAGGGGAAAAGATCCTGACGGCTGATCAGGTCGCAACGCCAGAATCCCACCGTGCCGATTGCCCTGCCCGCCTCCACGGCGACAAACGTTACCGGAAAATCAGCACCGGTCAGGCTGCTGTTCACCACACTGGCAAAGAACGCCCGGCTTGTGGTTTCACCAAATGCGCGCCACTGCCAGTCGATGATCTGATCGGCAAATTGGGGGGCATCGCTGAGCGAGACGATTTCAATCACATCAGTTTCCCCTGAAAGATCGGGACTGAATCAAACAGGTAGCCATCAAAGTCAGGCGCATCGGCGTCGGAAAGCTCCAGCAGCGTATTCTTGACGTTCTCGAGGTGCTGCCAGGTAGATTGCCAGGCCCCCATCACATCACGCCGACGCAGAGCGGCCAGGATGGTCTGGTGATCGCCGAGCCATTTCAGGCGATAGGCGCGGGTTTCAAACTGCGGGCGCAGCTGCTGCCAGAGCGGGCTACTGTCATGATGTCGCCAGATACTGGTGACGGTATCGAGCAGCATCTGGTTCTGACTGGCACCCGCCAGCAGCAGATGAAACAACTTATCGTTGTCCTGACTGCTATCGTTGGCGGCGATAGCACGCTGCTCCTGTTCCAGCGTTCGGCGCAGATTTTCGATGTCCGCTTTGGTCGCCATTTTTGCGGCAAAGGCTGCAATATTGCTCTCCAGCAACTGACGTGCCTGTAGCATTTCAAACGGGCCAACGTCGCTGCGGAAGAAGGCCTCTTCTTCATCATCACTGGCGGAAGGAATACGCATCACATAGACGCCGGAGCTCTGGCGGATATCCACCGTACCTTCCAGCTCCAGCATCAATAATGCCTCGCGCACGATGGTCCGGCTGACGCCCCAGGTTTCAGCCAGCTGACGTTCAGGCGGCAGGCGCGATCCCACCGGATAGTGTCCGTCACAAATCTGCTGACGCAGGTGCTGACCAATTTCCTGATACTGCTTTTTTTCTTGCGGCGCTTCGGCTTTGTCCACACTGTCACCCTTTGCAATCAATGCGCTAACGGCATTGCCGCGGTTCCCTGCGCGACAATGCCCGCGAACCGGAGAGGCTGGCTCGCAAACTGGGGCTCAGTGTATCAAAGCCAGCGCCTGATCGAGTACCTTTGCACCATTCAGCGTGCCGTAAGCAACCGTATCAATTACCGCGATGGGCAACTGATAGCTGTCGGTGAGTTTTCTGTTCTCTTCCAGTTTGAAGCGCACCTGTGGCCCGAGCAGCACGACCACCACCTCGTTGCCGTAGTTTTGCAGCTCTTCACGCAGGTTTTGCTCCGGAATAGCGTAGATCTGAAATGCCAGTCCGCGAGCGGCAGCCTCCTTTTCCATCCGCGTCACCACCATTGAGGTCGACATGCCTGCAGCACAGGCCAGAACAATTCGTTTCATGCGCGTTTCCTCGCGTTATTTCGGCTCATCATCAAGCCATAGGGTGAATTGCTGCGTGTCGCACAGCGTACGGAACCAGTGGGCAGATTTCTTCATACGGCGCTGACGCTGCTTATCTAAGTCGATTTCGATAAGACCATAGCGATTTTTAAAGGCATTCATTGGCGAGACATTGTCGGTAAACGCCCACAGCATATAGCCCTGACAGTTAATCCCCGCCTGGCTGGCGCGTATCGCCTGATGCAGGTGCTCGCTGATAAACGCGATGCGGTAATCGTCCTGAATCTCCCCGTCGGCATTTTTGAACTGCGTTTCGTCCTCAATTCCCATACCACTTTCAGCCACAAACCACGGGATATTGCCGTACTCATCGCGCATCCGCTGCGCCATATCCCAGATAATTTCAGGCTGAATTTCCCAGCCGCGTGAACGGTTCATCCGCCGCCCCGGCAGTTCAAAATGTTCGTAATACCAGGCGGGATGAAAGGGTGTCTCGGGATGCCAGGCGCGGGACGGTGCCTTCACGCGATGCGGATAGTAGAGATTAAGCCCGACCTCATCGACGGTATTGGCGGCAATAATCGCCAGCTCTTCCGGGGTGGTTTCCCACTCAATCTGATGCTTATCAAGCAGCGCCAGCAGCTCCGCCGGATACTCGCCTTTAATGGCGGGATCGAGAAACACCCGATTGTAGAACAGGTCATAAATATGCGCCGCCTTCTGGTCGTGCGGGGCTGATGATCGCGGATAGGTGACTTCCGGATTGAGTATGGTACCAATGCGACCGGCATAGCCTGCCGCGCGGAACAGCTGCACTACCCGGGCGGTAGCAAGATTCTTGTGGTGGTTCCACTGCATCCATTTATGGGTGTTCTGCTCATAAGGCCAGCGCAGCGCGTCGAGATAGACGCGGGTCTGCACCACAATCGGCTCGTTAAACACAAACCAGCGCGTGACCCGACCGGCATAGCGTTTAAACACCTGTTCGACATAGCGGATAAACAGTTCAACGACATGCTTTGACTGCCAGCCGCCATACTGCTCCAGCAGCGTGGCGGGCAGCTCGTAATGCTCCAGACAGAGCATCAGTTCAATGCCCTGGCGCTGCATTTCATCAATAAGCCGGTCATAGTAAGCCGCGTATTCCTCATCGACCGTAGCGGTTTCGTAATCGATCAGGAAACGCGACCAGTTGATCGAAGTGCGGTAGTGGGTCAGCCCGCTGGCCTTCATTAACGCAACATCCTCACTAAAGCGGTTAATAAAGTCGGTGGCAACCGCCGGACCGTAGCCGTTGTGCCAGACGTGGCGATCCTGCTGATACCAGGCGTCAGGCCAGGAGTCCTGCCCCGCTTTTTTTCCGCTCCAGCCTTCCGTCTGCCAGGCGGAGGCAGCAGCCCCCAGAATGAAATTCTCAGGTATGTGGACAGTCTGACGACTCATAACACCTCCGTTCGGTTGGGATTCAGCTCCGGTTGCAGGTTCTTTGCTTCCGCTGCATCCGCGCGGCGGGCTGCGACTTTCACAAATGGCAGATAGATGAGTACTGATACCAGAATGCAGACGATCTGCGTCACCACCGCACCCATCGATCCGGCCGTTGACAGCCAGGCATTGATAATCGGAGGCGTGGTCCAGGGCACCATCACCACGGCTTTCCCGGCAAATCCCATCACCGTAGCGAAGTAACCGATAGAACCTGTCACTAGCGGTGTGATGATGAAAGGGATAGCCAGGATTGGATTAAGCATAATCGGCATACCAAATATAACCGGCTCGTTGATATTGAAAATGCCTGGCCCAAACGACAGTTTGGCGATTTCACGCATCTCTTTGCGTCGCGTCGCCAGCATCACGGCGGTGAGCAGCCCGATGGTCAGGCCGGAACCGCCGATGCTCATATAAACATCCCAGAACGGCATGGTGATGATGTTTGGTGCCTCTTTCCCCTGCTCAAAAGCGGTCATGTTGACCATAATCGCGCCCAGCAACAGCGGCTCACGGATCGGTTTCACCATCTGGTTGCCGTGAATACCAATCACCCAGAACAACTGGGCGACGAACATCAGAATCAGAATGCCCCACAGGCTCTGCACCACCGACTCCAGCGGCTGCTGCACCACCTGGTATACCGCGTCGTAAAGGTACATGCCGGTGACGCGATGGAAGATAAAGCCGAAGGTCGCTATCAGCGTTACGGTGATGATTGAGGGGATTAGCGCGGAGAAAGAGGCGGCCACGTTGGGCGGCACCGTGTCGGGCATTTTGATTTTCAGCCGTTCAACCTGTTCGAGGCGGCAGTAAATCTCTACGGACAGAATGGCGATAAACATGCCGAGAAACAGGCTCTTGGTATCGGAGAATTGTTTGGCCAGTACGTCGGTAACCAGGTGCATCTGCCCATCGACCATCATCTGTAAGGTGGTCGGCGTCACGGATACAAAGCAGATGATTGCCAGCAGGCCGGGAAACAGCGTTTTTATACCGTTGATGCGCCCAAGCTCAATACCAATCAGGAACACCGCACCAATGTTAAGAAAGCTAAGCGTGGCGTAATTGATACTGCTGGTGATGGGCTTAAGATCAGCTAAAAAAGCCAGGGCGGCAAAGCTGGCAAGGCCATTTTTGCTGTCCAGCACCATGTTAGAGATCAATACCGAGAAGGCGCCAACAATGATCACCGGCATCAGGGTAATGAACGAGGCTTTAATCGCCATGATGTAGCGATAACTGTTAAAGCGGGTGGCAAAGCTGCCCAGGGAATCGATAAGGCGGTCCTGTAGAGACATGATCAACCCTCAGAGATGTAAGATCGGTATTCCTGTAATCGTCGTGGTCTTCCCTGTTAGTGGCATACCAAAATGACGAATCTCCTCGGTTTTTTCTGTGATGGATCTCCCGGAAACGCTTATTGGCATTCCAGTATGATAAAAACGGCCAATTTGGCATACCAATAGCGGAGGCGTTATGGATTACGAACAGACCATGATGGAATTGCTGATCAATGCAGGGGAAGCCCGTTCGTCGGCGATGATGGCGATTCAGTGTGCGCGCAAACGCGACTGGACCGGGGCTGACGCAGCGCTGGCAGCTTCAGATACCGCGGCAAAAGCGGCACATAAAATTCAGACCGCGTTGATTAGTGCAGATGAGGGAAGCGGAAAATTGCCGGTCACGCTGATTCTGGTGCATGCGCAGGATCATCTGATGAATGCAATGCTGTGCCGCGAGCTGGCAGAGGAGCTGGTCATGCTGCGCAAAGAGATCTATAGCTGACAGGCGGCGCGCCGGCCGCCTGAGCGAGGTGATTAGCTGATTTCCAGTGCCAGTAGCGACTCAATAGTCTGCGCGCGGCGGATTTCCCGCGGCTGGCCCTGCTCAAACAGCACTTCCGGGATCAGCGGACGGCTGTTGTAGTTAGAGGACATGGATGCACCGTAAGCTCCGGTGTCGTGGAACACCAGGTAATCGCCAACCTTTGCCGCCGGAATCGCGCGTGGTTCGACCATGCCGCCCTCCAGCTGGGTAAAGACATCACCCGATTCGCACAGCGGACCCGCGACCACCGTGTCGATGGTCTGCTGCTCCTCAATCGCCCGCTCATCGCCTCCCATCAGCGAGATATGGTGATAGCTGCCATACATTGAGGGGCGCATCAGGTCACTGAAACCGGCATCGACCAGCACGAAGTGACGGCTGCCCATCGACTTCACTGCCCGAACCTGAGAGACCAGCACACCCGCCTCGGCCACCAGGAAACGGCCTGGTTCGATCTCCAGCTTTATCGCGTGACCCAGATGCTGAGCGATACGCTGCCGTGCTGCATCCCACAGGCCAAAATAGTGATCGGTATCGATCGCCTCTTCGCCATAGCGATAAGGCACAGAGAGGCCGCCGCCCGCAGAGATCGCCGTCAGATCCTGACCTGACGCCATCACCAGTTCGACCATCGCATCACAGACCTGCTGCAGATGCGCATAATCGACGCCTGAGCCGATATGCATATGAATGCCCACCAGCTTCAGGCCGTGCTGCTGAATCGCTGCCAGCGCCTCGGCTAAATCGCCGTGCCAGATACCGTGCTTGCTGTTTTCGCCGCCGGTATTGGTTTTCTGGCTATGGCCGTGACCGAAGCCTGGATTAACCCGCAGCCACACCGCGTGTCCCGGTGAGACCGCGCCGAGCTGATGCAGCATATCGATCGATCCGGCATTGACCGGAACCTTTAACGCGGTCACCCGCGCCAGCGTTGGCTGATCGAACAGATCCGCGGTAAAGACGATCTCATCACCACCAGGCTCGTAGCCCGCAGCCAGCGCACGTTCGATCTCACCCAGCGATACCGAGTCCACTTTCACACCCGCTGCGCGCATCAGGCGCAGGATATGAATATTTGAACAGGCTTTCTGCGCAAAACGCACCACATCAAACGCCTGCAGCTGGGCAATACGCGCCTGAATAATCTGCGCATCATAAGCCCAGAATGGCCCGGCATAACGGCGTGCCAGCGGCAGCAGGTTAGCGGCGTTGAGGGCGGTGTCGGTACTCTGTAAGGAACGTGGCATAGCAATTCTCCTGTGGCAATAACCGCATTAAGCCAGAATCATGCCATAGCGAAAAATATCTGTTTTAATAGCATCTATTCACAATGGATATAGGAAGGCGGCGTGGCAAACATTAACTGGCGGCATATTGAGATCTTTCATGCGGTGATGACCAGCGGCAACCTGACCCAGGCTGCAACGCTACTGCATACCTCACAGCCGACGGTGAGCCGGGAGCTGGCACGCCTGGAGCAGCAGCTGGGATTAGAGTTGTTCGGACGGGTTCGTGGTCGCCTGCAACCGACGGTGCAGGGATTACGTCTGTTTGAAGAGGTGCAGCGATCCTGGTACGGCCTGGATCGCATCATGGAAGCGGCTGAAGGGCTGCGCCAGTTCCGTCAGGGTGAGCTGTCGATCGCCTGCCTGCCCGTTTTTTCGCAGTCGCTGCTGCCACCACTGTGTCAGCCCTTTTTACAGCGCTACCCGGATGTGAGCCT
The DNA here is from genome assembly GCF_019880205.1 of Pantoea alfalfae. NCBI lineage: Bacteria > Pseudomonadati > Pseudomonadota > Gammaproteobacteria > Enterobacterales > Erwiniaceae > Pantoea > Pantoea alfalfae. The sequence continues at coordinate 810,926 of NZ_CP082292.1, read as the reverse complement.
GAATGTGATTCCTCAGGAGTCGCCGCTGCTGGAGGAGTGGCTGTCAGCCCAGCGCTATGATATCGGCTTAACCGAAACCCAGCACGCGCCGGCCGGGACTGATCGTCTCGCCCTGCTGACCTGTGATGAAGTGTGCGTGTTGCCACAGCATCATCCTCTGAGTCAGCGTGCAGAACTGACACCGCACGATTTTGCGGGCGAACAGTATGTCAGCCTGTCGCGCAGTGACAGTTATCGTCAGTTGCTGGATGCGCTGTTTCATGAGCAGGGCGTCGAACGGCGGCTGGTGATGGAGACGCACAGCGCCGCTTCGGTGTGCGCCATGGTCAGAGCGGGCGTGGGCATTTCGATTGTGAATCCGCTGACGGCGCTGGATTACGCCGACAGCGGTGTGGTGATGCGTAAGTTCAGCGTGGCGGTACCCTTTACCGTCAGCCTGGTGAGGCCGCAGCACCGCCCTGCGTCGGCGCTGGTCGATGCTTTTGTCAGTCATCTGCAACGGCAGGTGGCTGACTTTCCGGCACGCATCGACGCCCGCCTGGCTTAAGCGCGAACCCTGGCGGCTGCGCGGCCCGATTTGCGGAAGGTGATCAGACAGATCAGCAGGCCAATTGCCGCCAGCGCAGCGGCAGCAACCGGCACCGCCGTCAGGCCATATCCACGGCCAATCACCGCACCGCCGACCCAGGCACCCAGCGCATTACCGACGTTAAATGCCGAAATGTTCAGGGTTGAGACCAGGTTCGGCGCCTCTTTACCGTGACGGACCACGTTGATCTGCAGACCCGGTACCGTCGCAAAGGTCGCCATCGCCCACAGGAACAGGGTGATCTCCGCCAGCCACAGCGCATGGCTGGTCCAGCTGAACAGCAACGAGAAGATGGCGATCAGGGAGAAGCTGAGGATCAGACTAAAAGAGACTTTCCAGTCGGCCAGTTTGCCGCCAAGAATGTTACCGACCGTCAGGCCTGCGCCAATCAGGAACAGCGTCCAGCTGACACCCCGATCGCTGATGCCCGTTACCTCTAACAGCAGCGGCGCAATGTAGCTGAACAGTGCAAACATCGCCGCGGCAAAGAACACCGTCATCAGCAGCGAGAGCCAGAGTTTCCCGTTGGCCAGCGCACCGATTTCACTCGCCAGATGAACCGGCTTCTCCTCTTTATTGTTCGGCAGACTCACGATCAGGGCGATAAACGCCAGCACGCCGATCACAGCCACGCCCCAGAACGTGGCGCGCCAGCCAAACATCTGTCCGAAACTGGTTCCCAGCGGAACGCCCAGCACGTTGGCTAAGGTCAGTCCGGTGAACATCAGTGCGACAGCGGAAGCCTGACGACCGGCTGGTACCAGACTGGCGGCGACCACCGCGCCAATACCGAAGAAGGCACCGTGACAAAGCGCGGTGACGATGCGTGCCAGCATCAGCAGGTTATAGTTGTAAGCCAGCGCACACAGCAGGTTGCCGACAATAAATATCACCATCAGCAGAATCAGCGTTTTTTTACGCGGCAGTCTGGCGGTGAGCAGCGCCATAATCGGCGCACCAATCGCCACGCCCAGCGCGTAGCCGCTGATCAGCCAGCCCGCCGACGGAATTGACACCTGAAGGTCACGCGCCACCTCCGGCAGCAATCCCATAATGACAAACTCCGTGGTTCCGATGGCGAACGCACTCAACGCCAGCGCCATTAATGCTACAGGCATAACACTCTCCCAATATCATTTGCAGGTGAACTGCACAGACGCGCAGCCCCACGACGCTTATTAAAATTTGATCTGCGTCACGGTGAGCATTACAGCACAGTGCTGATGCGCGACATAGCCTGCGCGCAGCAAAGGATTATTGCCGGGGCCGCAATAATCCTGCTGCTTTTTCGGAACAAATGGCTTTGTCAGCCTTCTGGCTAAGCCCGTTAAAGCGCGCATGACCCAGGGGCAGGTTGTCATTTCCCGCGAAACCGTTACGCTTTTTAGTGCGTATTTAATTAATAAATCCTTAACGTTGCCGATATATCCCTAATCAATTGCCAGGTGATGTGATCAACTTCTGACGCAGGGAGAGAGAATGCAACGACTCATAGCCTTAATGGTGTTTGGCTTAACCGGCTGTTCGGTAGGTCATTATGAGTACAGTAAAGAAGCTGAAAAACGGGTTGATATGACCGTGACCGGCATTCCCACCGTGCTGGGTTTTGGCACGCTTGGAACCACTATCCCGCTGACGCCGGAGTACAGCCTGACCGCCGCGCACGTGGCGAAGTTTTCGCTTTATCGCGTCAAAGCCTGGCATCCGCAATGCGATCTGGCGGTGGTCTACCACAAAAACAGTGAAATAAACCTTCCACCCAGCTTCCGCAACAGCCATATCGGCGACCAGGTGAATCTCTACGGCTACAGTTTCATTTCGGCCATGCCGGTCAGCTCCAGCGGACAAAACCTGATTAATACCACGCTGGCAAACCGCTGGAACAAGCCGGACTGCGTCGTCGTGGCGGCGAATGCAGGTGTGGTGAAAGGGATGTCGGGCGGCGCAGTCTATAACGCCTCTGATGATACGTTGGCGGGCGTGATTATCGGCTACAGCAATGACATCAACGACAATGCCAGCGGTAAAACACTTTATAAGAACGTTGCGCTCTATGTACCTTACTCGCGATTTCAGACATGGTTGGATCAGGCGATTAAATCCTGAGATGCGAGTGGCAGAATGATTTGAGAAAACAGGACGTAATACGCCCTGTTTTAAGCACTAAAGTATTCTGCTCACACAGTGTTATTCATAAGTTAACGAAAAAGTCGCGCTGCCATCTGCGGCTCCGGCCGTCACGTTTGGTGCAGTCGAGACGTAGGCAGCGCTAAAATTGAGCGTGTTGTCCGCGTTAGCATTCAGCGTCACAGCGTTACTCGCCTTATTTACTGCAATTTGTTTGCCCTGATAATCATAAAGTGCAATCCCCAGGCCGGTTGCACCACCACTTGCAACAGCCACCAAATCGCCGTTTGTCGAGTCGCCCGTTCCGGTAAATGTGACTGACACGCTGGAAGCGTCCGCGCCACAATCGACAAGTTTAATATCGAAAGGTACGGATGGACTGGCTGCGCCTGTCTGCGAAAAGGTATTGGTGGCGATCATTCCCATCTGAACAGTCAGTTTCGATGAAGCTGTATCGACTTCGCAAGTATTTGAGGAAATATTGCCATTAATATTGACCGTTACCTCACTAGCACTCAAGGCACTGCCTGAAAAAAGGATAGCTATTAACGCTAGTTTTCTGTTGATCATCATTAACCGGCTCCTGACTACTCGTAACTAATATTGAGTGTGGCAATCGTATTTGCGGTTCCCGCCGTAATTTTCGAGAGCGTTTGAATATAACGAGCAGAAAAGGTATACGTGCTCGCTCCACCTGCAACAGACGTTCCCAATACCACATCGCTGTTGAGTGCCAGCGGAGTCCCGTTGTAGAGAACCTGCACGCCGACACCACTCGAAACGCCCGTGCTGCCAGCACCGGTTAGCGCCAGCACGCCCACATCCGTCGAATCCGCACTCTGTTTACCAGTCATGTTGACATTAACGTTGGTGCCGGCATCACATTCGAGATTAACATTAAAATCTTTGGCTCCGGCTGTAGAGCCAACACCGCTGAAATTACGTGACGGCACATTGCCGAGGTCTACAGTCAGGCTATCGGATGAAGCCAGAGTACAGCCAAGTGCTGTAACCTGAACGGCTCCAGACAAGACGATTTCGGCAAGTGTTTGTGGTGTAGCATCCTCTTCCATCTGCACATTGTATTTTCCGATAGATTGCGGCTGAATAGTTCCAGAAGCTGTTGTCTCACCAGACTTATAAAGCTCTACAACGACGCTCATTCCCCCCGTACCCCAGCTCCAGCCAATACCCCCTGGCACATTAGTAAAGGTATGAGGCCAAAGAAAAGTGTTACTACTGGCGCTCAGCTTATAGCTGATGCCCTCCACACCGGTTGGACAGGTGTCAGCTTCACATGAGAAAAGGAAACCTAACGTGCCGGATGATGTGGTTAAAAATGATTCTAGCCCTGTATAAACCGTTTGCGTCGATAGCACAGTTCCTACTGGTGCATCTTTCATTACAGTTACAGACGGAAAACTTATTGTAACAGTGCCTGCTCCTCCCGCAGGGACTACATTCGTTAATGCTGCCTGAGAGACGTGAGGAAATAAAAGGATCTGGAAACACAATAATAAAGTAAAAAAAATAATTGATTTTTTCATTTAATATCCTTGTCTGCGCCCGGCTATTATTAGCCAGACTCAGTTACAGCGGGCCTTAAGATAAACAATATCTTGTTGCGTTTTGTTTTGTGGCAGTTGATATGGAATTCTGCAACGGCTATTTGCGGACGCCCCCCACACCGCTTCCAGCATTCCTGAGGGTTGCAGCCCGGAGAGATAAACCTGTCCGTTATCCCCCACTATTCCAGTACTTTCTTCGTTACCTTCCTGCACGACCACAACAGTAGTGCCGAACGGCAACGGCTTGCCTTTATGTGTCAGGGTAATTAATGCGCGCTGACCGATATGGGTTTTAAACTCCGCCCTCACTAATGCACCCGCGGTCGGCACCACTGAGACCACGGAGTTATCAATCTCGCTATCCGCAGCAAGGGAATTCACGTCCAGGCCGATACGGTTAAGGCGATAATTAGTGGCGTAAGGCACAACGGTGTAGCCTCGCCAGTCAGTACGTACACCGGTTTTATTCTGGATGGCCGCATCTTTAACGCCTGGCGCTTTAATCAGAACGTTGGTTTTACCTAAAGGTTGAGAAAGCGTCAGACCATCCTGATGGAAGACCATGCCACCCTGCACACCGTAGTTGACACGGTGAGCATCCTGGCTGGAACTATACCCGGCATTGACCTGTCCATAGCGACCGTAGTAATCAAGATTGAGACTACCGGTACTGCCATTACCACGGTTAACGGTGCCCATCTGCATGTTATAAGACAGGTTTTTATCAGCCAGCATGGTGCCGTATAACCCAGCCGTGTTCGTCATATTCCCTTCGCCATCATTGTAAAGACCGTACGTAGCCTTCATTGAGTCGAGGTTACTGTTGCTGGCTCGGTTTCCTGACAGCCATTTGCCTATTGGCAGTGACAGAGTGAAGTTAAAGACGCGATCGGCTTCGCTGCTCCAGGTATTCTTGTTGTAGCTGTAATTCAGGTTGTAGCTGACATCCTTTACCATGCCGGTAAAACCAAGCTGAAGCAGACGTGTCTTGCCATCCGTATTCCAGTAGCTTTGATCGCTACCGCTGGCATAGACGGAATAGTCACGACCCAGCTGCTGAGTCAGCGAAATCTGAACCCGGCTGCGTTTGTTATTGTAAAGGTTGTAATAGCCGGAATAGTCGAGCTCGCCATCGCTGTTATGCGTCACGCCGCCAGACATATTTTCGCGCGTAGTTTCCGCCAGCGTATAAAAACCGCGGGTTGAATAACGATATCCTAATAGCTCGAAGCGAGTGCCCAGTTCATTAAGCGATTTAGCATAGAGAAAACGGAAAGACTGGCCGCTGTGACGTGTGCCATCGGCAATCTTACTATTAGCCTGCGTCGCATCTATCGAAATTGCGCCAAGAAAGCCAAGGTTTTTACCTGCACCGGCTGTGAAAGCAAGATAACGCTCTGCAACCTGACTGCCACCATACAGCGTGATCCCATTTCGCCACCCCCAGAGTAGTGACGCCTGAGTCATATACGGCTCTGACTGATTTCCATCCGTGCTGCGGAAGCGTCCGGCCATAATGGAATAATTCAGATGCCCTTCACGCTGAAGTTTTGGCACTGAAGCAAAAGGCACAGTATAAGTGCGAACGTTGCCATTCTTCTCTTTTACAGTAACCTCAATATCGCCGCTGGAGCCGGTAGGATAGAGATCGTTAATCTCAAACGGACCGGAAGGCATATAAGCCTGATAAATAACGTTGCCGTTCTGCCTGAGCGTAACCTGTGAATCGCCATTGGCAATGCCGCGAATAACTGGCGCAAAGCCGCGCAAGCTGTCGGGCTGCATTGATTCATCAGTGGCAAGTGTGACCCCACGAACGCTGACGGAGTCAAAAATTTCGGATGAGGTAAAGGTATCACCGACTGTCAGTTGAGAATCCCATGGAATGATGGCGCGCTGCAGATAAGTCTGCATATGGTTCCAGTCTCGCGTCGCATCTCCATAACGGGATTTTGAGTAGGTAAAACTGGACTGATCGTACAGACGCCACGGTCCGACGTTAAGGCCACTATTCAGGCGTAAAAAATAACTGTCATTTTTTGACGCATCGCCCCGGGAGTTGGAGCCTGTAAATGCATAGCTTAACAGCGCGGCGGGAATGCCTTCATCCCACTGAGAGGGGGGAATATAACCACGTGCATTACGGCTCATCATTGCCTGGGGTATTTTCAGATCGAGTCGTAAATGCTCAACATCAAAATCGGCACTGGCTTCAGGAATATAGCGTGCAATATCGACGCATTTTGCATGACGTTCGACTTCATTTTTGATTAATCTTTCGAGCATTTCGATATTTATATTGAAGTCGCGCAGTTTTTCCATATTCAAACAAGGACTGAGCTCGGACGGCGCATTCGTCCTTTCTTTCTCAAAAAAAGTAATATTTCGTGCACCAACGGCCGTTCCATTGACATAAACGTCAACGTGGTAACTGCCTGGCGCGGCGCTAAGGCCTTTATTGAAACGCGCTAAATCGGCAACATCTTCTGGGTTATCTGATAAAAAAGAGGGATCAAAGTTATATTCCCCCGCATAGCCTACCCCTGAGTAACAGGATAAAAAAACCAGAATAGCGATTCTTTTTATTTTTGATTTTGTTAACTTTCGAAAATCGTAAAAGTGCACAATTGCCCCCTGGCCATTCCATGCCAAACAAAAATTAATTTATATTCGCAGAGCGTACTGGCATGGTAGCGCCGTAATCATTAATCGCCTGAAAGCTGATTGTATTACTACCATGTAAATCAACATTAAGTGGCACCGAAGATTTAGGGGCTATCATCTGCGCAAACTTTTTTTCACCCGATTTAATATTGACAAGGTTAACATAGTAAGGCGTAGGGTTTTTTACTGTCACCGTGTTATCGACACGAGAAAATGCCAGCTCTTTATAAGCTGTCATAGGATCACCCTGAAGATTACCTGGGCGATAAAAAAGCTTAATCCTCGACTGTATTGCCAACTGCAATGCGTTTTTCTGCTGGCTGTCAGAATCCTTTTGACGTGATGGAATGGCCTTAACATTCAGCCAATAAACGGTTTCACGGTCAGTAGCAAGATTTTTGTTCACTGACATAATACGCAATATGTTTTCTCTTTTCTGCTTAATCAGGAAAAGAGGGGGAGTTACTAAAAAGTCACTGGTGACTTTGCCCTCCTGGTCCTCTACCCAGGATTTGATCAAAAATACATTCTCATCATCTGTATTATTGATGGAAAGTGACACCTGTTTATTCTGAGAAGAAAAAATCAGGCGTGTTGCTCCCAGCCCTACTCCACCAGCCTGAGCGGCAGAAAAGAAAACAGACAGCACCAGACTCAGCAAGGTTATAAATATTTTATAATTTTTGGATAAACTAAGCATGTTAGCTCCCTGACATAATTAGTGCAAAGCGACCGTTTAGTTCTGATCGTATTTTTATTTTTTGCGAGTATGAAAATGCCTGAAGATAAAATTTTTCCTCAGGAAAAAAGCCCGGAGTGTTCCCCGGACTTTAAAGTAAAAAATTAGTTGTAAACCATATTGAAGGTAGCAGTCGCGTCACCATTACCTGCCGTAATGGTATCAGCCACACCCACATATACCGCGTTGAAACTCAGGGTGTTCGAACCATCAACCAAAGTCTGCGCGGTAGTGGTAGTAGCAGGCGTGTTCAGCGTCACAACCTTGCTAGCCTGATCATACATGCGGATACCCACACCTGAAGCAGCATCAGTACCTTCACCCGCCTGCAGAGCATTGGTATAACCACTTGCTGCTGTACCGGTGAAATAGGTCGCTGCAGTGGTGCTTACCGTGGTATCACAGTTTTCCAGCTGGATAGTGAACGGAATGCGGGTAGATGCTTCAGTGTCTTTCTTCAGATCGGCGACACGCACCTGCCCCATCTGTACATTTTGTTTAGTGGAGCTAGAATCGACTGCACAGGCAGCGTTGACAACATCACCTTCAAACTTGATTGTACCGCCATTAACTGTAGTCGTCGCAGCCTGTGCCATAGAAGCAGACAGAGCCAGACCGAGACCCATAGCAGTTACAACAGCTTTTAAATTGAAGTTCATTTACATCATCCTTAAATTAAATTGACCGCACATGTTATATAAATGTTTACTCAATCCATCCTGTTAACGGTTCAAGGAAAACATTTATCTTTAATTAAAACACCCCAGAAACGTTACCAGCACGTTCTGACGGCGCTATTTATACAACCAAATAAAAAAAAGAAAAGCAGAGGACATATAAGAAAAATCCAAATCGGGATAAGCAGGCATGCCTGCCATCAGTATCAAATGACAGCAAAACAAAAAAAGAATTGGTAATTCATTTGGGTAATGAGAAAAGACGCGCCTTCTCACTCCTGAAATTTTTAAGAATTTTCGCTCAGAAGAAAGTGATTGTTACTTTACTGCATGAAAAACAAGAACATTTAATGAGCTATTAAAAAGCCGATCAATACTCCTTAATCTACTTTCACCCTTTTTGGCATTCAGTATTTATTTGGAACATTAACCTGAAGATTTAAATAAAAAATGACGAACGCAGTCAAACCGCAATGAAAGTGAAAAATTCAGTCAATCAGATGTTAAAGATTATCGTAAATGAATGATCCCACACTTCGGGAGCTTTGATAAAAGCATCACCAGACGAGAATTAAGGAATAGAGGAGAAAGCAGGAGTATGATGCGCTATGGGGATAATAGCTCAGCCTTTGGGTATAACCAGTCATTAGCTGGTCTTGTTATTACCTTGGCTGAGCAAAAATCTGATTGAAAAAATTAAATAGTTAATGATAAAAATAGTTTATTATTTTATAAAAATCTATTTTATTTTTGCAGTTCCACTTTGACATTATCTTTCGCTTAAGATAGCTGATATTTTTGTTATTGCACTGAAAATAAAGGGCGATTTTTTTACTGGGTACGCCGTTGTAAAGCATATAGCAGTAACGTCTCTCTTTAGCGGTAAGAAAGAAGGTGCGCATTTTATCGCCTTCTTTAGCCGAATCCTTTAGCAAAATGGCGTCATTAATTAATGCATAATAGGAAAGTAAGCTCATTTTGCTGGAAACAAGCTTTATCGTTTCCATGCCAGAAAAAATATTTAATGCCTCATACATGTCATCGGGAACTATGGCGACGCTCTTTTTTCTACTGCGCTTATAATTTGCATCGATCCTCATCAATTCAATCAGCGTCACACGTTTTATCGTAATAGTAATGGTTCTGCCAATCAGCATACTATCCGCCAGCGCCTGCGCCCCGAACAAAAGCATCTCGTCGTCAGTAAGAATGAACCAGTCGTAATTCATTATGATTATTCCTGTTAAATACATATTGCCATAAATAGCGGGTGGGGTGAATCTTTATCTGGCAAATGATAAGGAGGTAAACAGACAGGATTTAATCTTAACGTGCTTTAACATTTAAAACATGACACCCAAAATGAAAGTTCTTATTATTTTAACTATATAAAAAAACGCATCACTCGCATGCCTTTATCTTTAATGAACAATAACAATAGGTTACTGAGATAACTTGATGCGATTTTTTATATTCCGCTGATTCGAGAAACAATTTTTTAAAATCAGTTATTAAATTACCATTTAAACGATTCTATTAACCGGGCCAGTTTTCCCTTTAAAATGCCTGAAACGCTGTTAATAAGTTCTTTTTTTAGGCTTAACTGTTTGTTATTAACTCCTTTTAGTTACGATGCCACGCGATATCGTATGGTCGTTACAGACATAAAAAAGCTGCACCCTATTCAGCCTGAAACAGACCTTTGAGGTGCAGCTTTATTCTGTGCTAAGGGCAGAATATTACTTACTTGCTGCCTGGACGCAGTGCCGGGAACAGAATCACATCGCGGATAGTGTGGCTGTTGGTAAACAGCATCACCATGCGGTCAATACCGATGCCCAGACCGGCAGTTGGCGGCAGACCATGTTCCAGCGCGGTGACATAGTCTTCGTCATAGAACATCGCTTCGTCATCACCCGCATCTTTGGCATTTACCTGCTGCAGGAAACGCTCAGCCTGATCTTCCGCATCGTTCAGCTCGGAGAAACCGTTACCGATTTCACGACCGCCAATGAAGAACTCAAAGCGATCGGTGATTTCCGGGTTCTCGTCATTGCGACGGGCCAGCGGCGAGACTTCAGCCGGATATTCGGTAATAAAGGTCGGCTGAATCAGATGCGCTTCTGCCGTCTCTTCAAAGATCTCGGTTACGACACGGCCCAGACCCCAGCTCTTCTCCACTTTAATATGCAGGGATTGTGCAATCGCCACGGCTTTATCGAAGTCTTCCAGATCGGCCAGATCCGTTTCCGGACGGTATTTCTTGATCGCTTCACGCATGGTCAGTTTTTCAAACGGCTTGCCGAAATCAAACGCCTGCTCGCCGTAAGGCACTACGGTGCTGCCCAGCACGTCCTGCGCCAGCGTACGGAACAGGCTTTCGGTCAGCTCGATCAGATCTTTGTAATCCGCATAGGCCATATAGAGTTCCATCATGGTGAACTCAGGGTTATGACGTGGCGAAATACCTTCGTTACGGAAGTTACGGTTGATCTCGAACACGCGATCGAAGCCACCCACCACCAGACGCTTCAGATAAAGCTCTGGCGCAATACGCAGATACATGTCGATATCCAGCGCATTGTGGTGGGTGATGAACGGACGCGCAGACGCGCCGCCGGGGATCACCTGCATCATCGGGGTTTCCACTTCCATAAAGTCGCGGCCCACCATGAACTGGCGAATACCAGCCATGATCTGCGAACGAATTCTGAAGGTGTTACGCGACTCCTCGTTGGCGATGAGATCAAGGTAACGCTGACGGTAGCGCGTTTCCTGATCGGCCAGGCCGTGGAACTTGTCCGGCAGCGGACGCAGTGCTTTGGTCAGCAGGCGCAGTTCAGAACAGTGAATCGACAGTTCGCCGGTTTTGGTTTTGAACAGTTTGCCGCGCGCGCCCAGGATATCGCCGAGATCCCACTTTTTGAACTGCTCGTTGTAGATGCCTTCAGCCAGATCGTCACGCGAGACGTAAAGCTGAATCCGGCCACCCACATCCTGCAGGGTCACGAAAGAGGCTTTACCCATGATACGACGGGTCATCATGCGTCCGGCAACGCTGACTTCGATACCCAGCTCTTCAAGCTCTTCGTTGCTCTTCTCGCCATAGCTCTCATGCAGCTGGTTTGAGAGACTGTCACGACGAAAATCGTTAGGAAACGCCACGCCATTTGCACGCAGCACGCTCAGCTTTTCGCGACGCGCTTTCAGTTCGTTATTTAACTCAACGGCGGCATCAGCGCTCTGCGGTTGTTGTTCAGACATGTCGGTTCCTTATAACCCTGCTTTTAAACTAGCTTCAATGAATCGATCCAGGTCGCCGTCCAGCACCGCCTGGGTGTTACGCGTCTCTACGCCGGTGCGCAGATCTTTGATGCGTGCATCATCGAGAACGTAAGAACGGATCTGACTTCCCCAGCCGATGTCGGACTTGTTGTCCTCCAGCGCCTGTTTCTCAGCATTTTTCTTCTGCATCTCAAGCTCGTACAGCTTCGCTTTCATCTGCTTCATCGCCTGATCTTTGTTCTTGTGCTGAGAACGGTCATTCTGACACTGGGTGACGGTACCGGTTGGAATATGGGTAATACGTACCGCAGATTCCGTCCGGTTAACGTGCTGGCCGCCCGCCCCTGACGCACGATAGACGTCAATGCGCAGATCGGCTGGGTTGATGTCGATATCAATATCGTCATCCACTTCCGGGTAGATAAAGGCGGAGCTGAATGAGGTGTGACGACGACCGCCGGAGTCAAACGGGCTCTTACGCACCAGGCGATGCACGCCCGTTTCGGTACGTAACCAGCCAAAGGCGTAGTCGCCTGACACGCGAATAGTCACAGATTTAATGCCTGCAACTTCACCTTCAGACTCTTCGATAATTTCGGTTTTGAAGCCTTTGGCTTCGGCCCAACGCAGATACATACGCATCAGCATGCTGGCCCAGTCCTGCGCTTCGGTGCCGCCGGAACCCGCCTGCAGATCGATGTAGCAGTCGGCGCTGTCATACTCGCCAGAGAACATGCGGCGGAATTCCAGCTCGCCCAGCTTGCCCTCAAGGACATCCAGCTCGGCAACCGCTTCGTCGAAAGTCTCTTCGTCTTCCGCTTCTACCGCCAGTTCAAGCAGACCCTGCACATCTTCCAGGCCCTGCGACATCTGATCCAGCGTCTGCACGATCGCTTCCAGCGAGGCGCGCTCTTTGCCCAGCGCCTGAGCACGCTCAGGTTCGTTCCAGACATCGGGCTGTTCCAGCTCGGCGTTTACTTCTTCGAGGCGTTCTTTCTTGGCATCGTAGTCAAAGATACCCCCGAAGAACGTCGCTGCGCTCACTGAGGTCCTGAATACGGTTTTTGACCGGGTTGATTTCAAACATGGCTTTAGCGTCTTTCTTATGTTCGATGGGACAGGAAAATTAACGCACAAGTTTACCCGAAACTGGCGGCAGATTGTAGCGCTGAGACAGCGGGCGGATGCCGGGGTTGCGTGATGTGTCGCATTTACGTGGCATCCCCGCGCGCGGCAGGTTAACGCCGGGGATAATCAGGCTGTCGCGCCTCTGCCGTGGCCGGAGACGCGCGTGACCTGTTTAACTCAGTTCAGCGGCCAGATATGGTCAATGATCAGCTGCACTGAGCGGTTACCGCGATACTCATTAATATCCAGCTTATACGCCAGTTCGACCTGACGAATACTGCTGTCGGGCCACAGCGTAGTATCGACATTAAAGGCGATACCATCGATCAGCGGCCCACCATCCAGCGGCTCAACCATCACTTTCAGATGTCGCTCGCCCACCAGACGCTGTTGCAGCAGCTTAAATTTGCCGTCAAACGCGGGTTCCGGGAACGCCTGGCCCCAGGGACCGGCTTCGCGCAGCATCTCTGCGGTCTGCAGCGAAAACTCCTGCGGCTGTAACGCGCCATCAGACCAGATGATGCCCTGCAGGGCTTCGCCATCCAGCCACTCTCCGACCAGGTCGGCAAAGCGCTGACGAAACTCCTCGTAGCGTGCGGTTTCCAGTGATAAACCGGCCGCCATGGCGTGACCACCGAACTTCAGCATCAGGCCGGGATTCAGCGTGTCCAGGCGCTCCAGCGCATCGCGCAGATGCAGACCGGCAATCGAGCGGCCCGAGCCTTTCAACGTGCCGTCGCCCGCGGGCGCAAAGGCAATGACCGGACGATGGAAACGCTCTTTCAGACGAGAGGCGAGAATGCCCACCACGCCCTGATGCCATTCGGGATGATAGAAGGCCAGTCCCAGCGGCAGATCGCTCTGTTCACGCTCCAGCGCCTGACACAGCGCCAGCGCTTCACTCTGCATGCCCTGCTCTATCTCTTTGCGCGTCTGGTTCAGCGCATCCAGCTCACTGGCCAGCATGCGCGCCTGGCTAAGATCGTCGGTCATTAACAGCGCCACGCCCACCGACATATCGTCGAGGCGGCCTGCGGCGTTGAGCCGTGGCCCCAGCGCAAAGCCGAGATCGCTGGCCGCCAGCTGACGGGCATCGCGATTCGCAATTTCCAGCAGCGCCCGGATGCCTGGCCGACATTTTCCGGCCCGGATGCGGCTGAGCCCCTGCCACACCAGAATGCGGTTATTAACGTCGAGCGGCACCACATCAGCAACCGTGCCGAGCGCGACCAGATCCAGCATCTCTGCCAGATTCGGTTCAGTGCGGGTAGCGCCGAACCAGCCCTGGGTACGCAGATGGGCGCGCAACGCCAGCATCAGATAGAACGCAACGCCCACGCCCGCCAGCGCGCGTGAAGGAAAGTTGCAGTCCGGCAGATTGGGATTAACGATCGCCTCAGCGGCCGGCAGGGTTTCGCCCGGCAGGTGGTGGTCGGTAATCAGCACCGGAATACCGTGCTGATGTGCGCACTCCACACCGGCATGAGAGGAGATGCCGTTATCGACCGTCAGAATCATTGCAGCACCGCGTGCGCGCGCCTGCTCAACCACTTCCGGACTGAGGCCATAACCATCTTCAAAGCGGTTAGGCACCAGATACTGCACGTTGTTGCCACCCATGCTGCGCAACGCCATCACCGTCAGTGCGGTACTGGTTGCGCCATCGGCATCAAAGTCGCCTACCACCATAATGCGACGCCCATCCAGCAGCGCCTGATGCAGCAACTCCACGGCGCTCTCAATCCCGCTTAAGGACTGATAGGGCAGCAGGTTCTTCGCACCGCGCTCCAGCTCCGCGGCGTCACACACGCCGCGTTGCAGATAAAGTCTTTTCAGCAGCGGCGGCAGCGTGGCCGGTAGCGCATCGTCAACCGTCACCTCACGGCGACGGAGTTCCACTTCCTGTTTTAACACCGATTAACCACCACGCTTCTGATTGTCCAGCACCTGCTTCAGCTCCTGCGGCGACTGATAACCCGGGATCATCATGCCGGTGTCAGTCAGCATCGCAGGCGTGCCCTGAATGCCAAACAGCACGCCCAGTTTGTAGTGCTGGGCAATATCGATTTTGCAGCTGTCCGGCGCGGCCATCTTCGGCGCATTGCCTTTCATCGCCTCGTCGAACGCTTTATTGCGGTCAGCGCTGCACCAGATCGCCTTCATCGCTGGTTCGATCTGACCATTCAGTCCTTCACGCGGAAACGCCAGGTAGCGCACGGTGATGCCCAGCGCATTGTAGTCCGCCATCTGCTCGTGCAGCTTGTGACAGTAGCCACAGGTGATATCGGTGAAGACCGTGATCACGTGCTGCTCTTTTGGCGCTTTATAGACGATCATCTCCGGCACCAGCGCCTCGACTTTTTTGTCCAGCAGCTGATTGGTGACGTTGACTGGCTGTTTGCCGCTGACATCATAGAGCGGGCCCTGGATCATATGTTTGCCGTCATCGGTAACATAGAGCACGCCGCTTTCAGACAGCACGGTTTTAAACCCCGGCAGCGGTGACGGGCTGATCTCCGTCTGATTCAGACCGAGCTTTTTAAGAGATTGCTGAATGGCGCTGTCATCGGCCTGGGCCAGACCGGAAAAGGCGCTGGCTAACAGGGCCAGCATGGCAAAATGCTTGTTCATTTTTATCCTTATGGCCGCGAATCAGGCTCGCGGATGGTGTTGTTGATGTAAATGACGCAGGCGCTCAGTGGCGACGTGCGTATAAATCTGGGTGGTGGAGAGATCGCTATGTCCCAGCAGCATCTGTACGACACGCAGATCCGCGCCGTGGTTCAGCAGATGGGTCGCAAAGGCATGGCGCATCACATGCGGCGATAACTTTTCGCTGTCGATGCCCGCCAGCGTGGCGTAGTGTTTAATGCGATGCCAGAAGGTCTGGCGCGTCATCTGCTGCGCCCGGTTGCTGGGAAACATCACGTCCAGTGTCTGCCCGTTGAGCAGCCACGGACGACCATGTTCCATATATTGCTCCAGCCAGTAAACCGCTTCTTCACCTAACGGCACAAGCCGCTCTTTATCCCCTTTACCGATAACCCTGACAACCCCCTGGCGCAGGCTGATGTCGCTGAGCGTCAGTCCAGTCAGTTCAGAGACGCGCAGGCCTGTGGCATAGAGCACTTCCAGCATCGCTTTGTCGCGCAGCTCTAATGGGATGTTGGTATCCGGTGCCTGCAATAGCCGTTCAACCTGGGCTTCACTGAGATCTTTCGGCAGACGCTGCGGCAGTTTTGGTGCAGAAAGCAGCGCGCTGGGATCGTCCGGGCGCAGCTTTTCGCGATAAAGATACTGGAACAGGCGACGCATCGCGCTGAGCAGCCGCGCTGAGCTGGTCGCCTTGTAGCCGCCCTCCAGCCGTTCGGCCAGGAACTGCTGCAGATCCAGCGGCGTCACGCTGAGCAGCGTCAGTTGGTGATGCGTCAGCCAGCCGGTCAGCGTCTGAAGATCCTGACGATAAGAGGAGAGAGTATTCTGCGCCAGATTGCGTTCAATCCAGAGCGCATCAAGAAACTGTTCTGTCAGATCGCTGTCCTGCACGTTATCTCCGCCGTCTGGTGTAAAATCATGCTCATTATGCCTGATTCAGCGGTGCTTCTGGTACAATTGCGCCAAAGTCAGTATTTACAGAGTGTTATCTGCATGAAAATCGGTCTTTTTTACGGTTCCAGTACCTGTTACACCGAAATCGTAGCGGAAAAAATTCGCGATTTTATTGGCGAAGAGTTAGTGACGCTGCATAACGTCAAAGATGACGATCCGCGCCTGATGGAGCAGTACGACTTGCTGATCATGGGCATCCCGACCTGGGATTTCGGTGAGTTGCAGGAGGACTGGGAGGCGATCTGGCCGCAGTTGCCCGCACTGAATCTGCAAAACAAGATTGTCGCGCTATATGGCATGGGCGATCAGATTGGCTATGGCGAGTGGTTTTTAGATGCGCTCGGCATGCTGCACGATTTGCTGCAGCCAATGGGCGTGCATTTTGTCGGCTACTGGCCGCTTGAGGGCTATGAGTTCACCAGCCCGAAACCGCTGAGTGCCGATGGCTCGCAGTTTGTAGGTCTGGCGCTGGATGATGTGAATCAGTTCGAGGTCACCGACGAGCGCGTTGAGCAGTGGTGCGAGCAGGTGCTGACCGAAACCGCTGCACGACTCTGACCGGTCAGGCGCGCTGGTTTGCTGTTGTCGAACCCAGGCGCCAGCAGACGATGATTGCCTGGCCTGCTGCCGTTAATGCCGCGCTTTGCTGAAACAGCAGGCGCGCAACGCCCGCCATTCGCCAGGCTGCATATTGTCCCGCATCAGCCACCAGCGCAGCGTGGCACCCTGTTCGCTCTTTGCCACCAGCAGCACGCCAATCGGCAACCAGCGCAGCGGCTGGGTTGGCCGCCAGCGTTTTCCCTGCCAGATCCAGCAATGAACGCTTTCCCGCTGTAACGTACCGTGCCGCTGAATTAATCGCCGAACGCTGCGCCAGCCCTCAGCCAGCATCAGCAGAATAACCGGCGTTTTAATCAGCCAGCCGCTCACAGGCAGCGTCATCAGCATTACACCAGGAACGGCAGCCACCAGCCAGGCGCACAGACATCCGCACGCCAGGCGAGAGGGTCGCAGCTTACATTGCCACCGGGCCGCGATCATGGTTACGCTGCTGGATCAGTTTTACCATCCGCTTAAGCTCCGGATCGGCTGGCTCACCGTGGTTCATCAGCCAGTTAAACAGATCGGGATCGTCACTCTTCAACAGGGCAACAAAGACCTGCTTATCGGTGTCGTTCAGCGTGTCATACTCAAATTTGAAGAACGGCATAATCGCCACATCCAGCTCCAGCATGCCGCGACGGCAGGCCCACTGAATACGTGATTTATCATTAATATCCATGCATCAATTTCCACAATTCTCAACGTGGCCGCTAGTGTAACCTGGTTTACTGCGGCTCGCAGGCACAGCGTCGCAGGCTGTGCAACCTGCCACATTTCAGGCTGGATTTTTTCAGGGTTATCACGCCTTTTGTGCGCCGTTTTCCGTAAACAGGTTGCATTGCCAGTCGGCTCTTTTAACATTGAAGATATTATTCCGGATGAACCTTCTTATACAGGATATCTCCATGCCCACATTTACTTTACCGCCGCGCCAGCCTGCCGCGTCGTCTCGTCTGCCGCTAACCCTGATGTCACTGGATAGCTGGGCGCTGGTTTCCATTACCGGTGCCGACAGCACCGCTTACCTGCAGGGTCAGTTAACGCTGGATGTCGCGGCGCTGGATGCAGACCACCATTCGCCCGCCGCACACTGTGATGCCAAAGGCAAAATGTGGAGCAATATGCGCCTGTTCCATCGCGGCGAAGGCTATGCCTATTTGATCCGCCGTGAACTGCGCGACACCCAGTTGACTGAGTTAAAGAAATACGCCGTGTTTTCGAAAGTGACGATGGCGGCTGACGATGAGTCCGTTCTGCTGGGCGTTGCCGGTTTTCAGGCGCGCGCTGCGCTGGCGAATCTGTTTGATAGCCTGCCCGACAGCGAGAAACCGGTGGTACAGCAGGGCGAAACGACGCTGCTATGGTTTGCCCATCCGGCCGAGCGTTTTCTGATTGTCACTTCGCTGTCTCAGGCAGAAGCGCTGAAGCAGAAGCTCAACGATGATGCACAGTTCAATGACAGTCAGCAGTGGCTGGCGCTGGAGATTGAAGCGGGCATTCCGGTGATCGATCCGGCCACCAGCGTGCAGTTTATTCCCCAGGCCACTAACCTGCAGGCGCTGGATGCCATCAGCTTTAAAAAGGGCTGCTATGCCGGTCAGGAGATGGTCGCGAGGGCGAAATATCGCGGTGCCAATAAACGCGCGCTTTACTGGCTGGCGGGTCAGGCCAGTCATCTGCCGGAAGCCAATGCCCCGCTGGAGTTGCAGATGGGTGATCGCTGGCGTCGGACCGGCAGCGTGCTGGCTGCGTTGCAATTAGATGACGGCATCAGCTGGATTCAGGTGGTGCTGAATAACGATCTGGAGCCGGATAGCGTGCTGCGGGTTGAAGGTGATGAAGGCGGCCATCTGACCATTCAGCCGCTGCCCTACTCACTGGATGAGAGCTGATTCCGCCAAATGGCCCTTCCGTTAAGGGAAGGGCCAGTGCTGCAATTCAGATCAGCGCACATAAAAGTAGATAGCGCAGAAGTGGCAGAGACTGCCGCCCAGCACGAACAAATGCCAGATGGCATGGTTATAGGGAATGCGGCGCGCCACGTAGAAGATCACGCCCAGCGAATAGATAATTCCGCCTGCGGCCAGCAACCAGATGCAGCCCGCAGGCAGGATCATCGCCAGCTGATAAACCACAATCAGCGACAACCACCCCATACAAAGATAGGTCACCAGCGACAGCGCTTTGAAGCGATGCGCAATCGTGAGCTTGAACAGAATACCCGTCAGTGCCAGCCCCCAGATTACCGCCATTAATCCATACGCCAGCGGCGTTCTCAGCCCGACCAGCAGAAACGGCGTATAGGTGCCGGCAATCAGCAGATAAATGGCGCAGTGATCAAACTTTTTCAGCCAGGGCCTGGCCGGGCCAGCCGGAATAGCGTGATAAAGCGTCGAGGCCAGAAACAGCAGGATCATGCTGCCACCATAGAGGCTATAACTGATAAAAGTGACGGTGTCAGCCTGCCTCTCCGTTGCCTGATTGAGCATCAGCACCAGTCCGACGATGCCGAAGAGACAGCCCAGACCATGACTGATACTGTTGGCAATTTCTTCGCCGAACCACTCGTCCGCCGCGTGTCGTTGTTTGTGAGAAAGTGTGGGGGTCATAAGTGTGTCCTGAACAGCGTAATTGCAGTGATAATATTCTCCAGACGGGATGATAGCGATTTCAGTGTACACCTGTACGCTAAAATTATCTGATGAATTTCGCTATCCGTTAAACCGGATGCTGAATCTGGTAAACTGACCGCCGGTCAACTGTTCTATGAGTCATTCATGTTTTCGCATCGCGATCTCGCTCGTCTTAACGATCTGGAAATGCAGGTCTATCAGTTCATCATTAAGCACCGCGAAGGCGTCAGCTACATGACGATCCGCGAGCTGGCTGCGCAGGCTGGTGTCTCTACTACTACCGTGCTACGTTTCTGCCGCAAGATGGATTGCGAAGGCTGGTCGGAATTCCGCATCCGCCTGCGCTTAAGCGAACAACAGAGCGCGCCGCTGCTGAACACGGCCGGCGTCAGCGAAATGCTGAGCTTTTTTAAGAGTATAAATAACCCGGAGTTTGAACAGCTTATTGCCCAGGCCGCGCAGAAGATTAATCAGGCGGAGCGAATTTTCTTTATTGGCGTCGGCACCTCCGGCAGCCTGGCAAAATATGGCGCGCGTTTTTTCTCAAACCTCGGTAAATTCAGTCATGCGATTGACGATCCCTATTATCCTGTCGCACCCGATCTCTATGAAAATGATATTGCCATTATTTTATCGGTCTCAGGCGAAACCGAAGAGATCCTGCGCATTGCCAGCCAGTTTAGTATTAATAAGTGCAAAATCATTGCGATAACCAATACGGAAAGCTGCTCACTGGCGAAGATTGGTGACTTCAACCTCTGCTATCACGTGCCGATTATCCGCATGGCGGACAACACCGATATTACGACTCAGGTGCCAGTGACCTATATTATTGAAGCTATAGGCCGTCAGCTGGGGAAATAAAACAGCCTGTTTTTCAGATGTAACAAACGCCATTTTCTGCGCGCTGTTATATCGTGACTTTCATTATTTCCTTGCTACACTCAGCGCAATTTCAATATTCGCAATAGGGTGAAGCATGAGTGCAGAATTGCAGTTACCAAAAGGCTTTCTTTGGGGCGGCGCAGTGGCAGCGCATCAGGTTGAAGGCGGCTGGGATCAGGGCGGCAAAGGCGTCAGCATTGCTGACGTGCTGACCGGCGGTTCGCATGGCGTTGACCGGGTGATCACCGACGGCGTGCAGCCTGGCCATTTCTATCCGAACCACAAAGGCGTGGAGTTTTACTCCCACTACAAACAGGATGTCGCGCTGTTTGCCGAGATGGGCTTCAAATGCTTCCGCACCTCCATTGCCTGGACCCGCATCTTCCCCAACGGGGATGAGCAGCAGCCCAACGAAGCGGGCCTGCAATTCTATGACGATCTGTTTGATGAACTGCTGAAGTATGGCATTGAACCGGTCATCACCCTTTCGCACTTCGAAATGCCTTATCACCTGGTCAAAGAGTATGGCGGCTGGCATAACCGTAAAGTGGTCGACTTCTTTGTGCGCTTCAGCGAAGTGGTGATGAATCGCTATAAGAACAAAGTGAAATACTGGATGACCTTTAACGAGATCAACAACCAGCGTAACTGGCAGTATCCGCTGTTTGGTTACTGCTGTTCAGGCGTGATCTTCACCGAACACGAGAAGCCTGAGCAGGCGATGTATCAGGTGATGCATCACCAGTTTGTTGCCAGCGCCAGAGTGGTCAAACTCGGCCACGATATCAATCCAGACTTTCAGATTGGCTGCATGATTGCCATGGTCCCGGTTTATCCGTTCTCCTGCCACCCGGACGATGTCGTGCTGGCGCAGGAGTCGATGCATCAGCGCTATGTGTTCAGTGACGTGCAAATGCGCGGCTACTACCCGGCCTACACCCTGAAAGAGTGGGCGCGCAAAGGGTATGACATCCAGATGGAAGCGGACGATGCCGAGACACTGCGTCAGGGCTGCGCCGACTATGTCGGCTTCAGCTACTACATGAGCAACGCCGTGAAGACCGATGCCAGCGGCGTTGACGACCCGATTACCGGCTTTGAAGGTGTGGTGAAAAACCCGCATGTGAAAGCGTCAGACTGGGGCTGGCAGATCGACCCGGTGGGCCTGCGCTATGCCATGAACGAGATGTACGAGCGTTACCAGAAGCCGCTGTTCATTGTAGAGAACGGCTTTGGTGCTATCGATAAGCCCAATGCCGACGGGCTGATTGAAGATGATTACCGCATCGACTATCTGCGTGCGCACATCGAAGAGATGAAGAAAGCGGTGGCATATGATGGTGTGGATTTAATGGGCTATACGCCGTGGGGCTGCCTGGATTGCGTTTCGTTCACTACCGGTCAGTACGACAAGCGTTACGGCTTTATTCATGTGAATAAAAATGATGATGGCAGCGGTGATTTTTCTCGTGCGAAGAAGAAGAGCTTTGACTGGTATCAGCAGGTTATCGCCAGCAACGGCGAAAACCTCTGATTCATTACTTCGCTCAGACGAAACCCGTTAACGCCCACCGGCAGCGTCAATGATGCTGCCGGTGACGTAAGAGGCCGCGTCGCTGGCCAGCCAGACGATCGCTTGCGCCACCTCTTCTGCCTCACCGCCACGTCCCATCGGGATCACGCTGGCAAGCCTGTCTACCCTGCCCGGCTCGCCGCCATCGGCATGCATCTCTGTATAGATAAATCCCGGACGTACGCCATTAACCCGAATCCCCTGTTGCGCCACTTCCAGCGACAAACCTTTCGTCAGCGTATCCATCGCCCCTTTTGAGGCGGCGTAATCAACATATTCGCCGGGCGCACCAGTACGGGATGCGGCCGATGAGACATTGACAATCGCACCGCCCTGACCGCCATGATGGGTGCCCATCCGCTTAACCGCCTCACGACAGCAGAGAAAGGTCCCGATAACATTGGTGGCAAAGACTTTATGCAGTCGCGCTGCATCCAGTTGCTCGGTGCGGCACTGCTGAAAAAGAATCCCGGCGTTGTTCACCAGCAACGCCAGCGACACAGACTGCTGGTCGAGTTGCGCAAACATCGCCATCACCTGGGCTTCATCACTGATATCTGCCTGAACAGCAAAGGCTTCACCGCCCTGCTGCTGGATCTGCGCCACCAGCTGTTGCGCTTCGGCCTCACGCTGACGATAGTTCACCGCAACACGATAACCCTGCGCTGCCAGTAACAGCGACGTGGCCCGTCCGATACCGCGGCTGCCACCCGTAACCAGCGCCATTTTCATGCGGATTCTCCAGAAAAAAGGGCCGACGAATCGCCCCTTAAACGTTAATGTTTGCCTGCAGGGCGCTTACTGATAGTCGCTGATGGGTACGCATGAGCAGAACAGATTGCGGTCGCCAAACACATCATCCAGACGTTTTACCGTCGGCCAGTATTTGTTGTGGCTGCCCGCCGGGAAGACCGCCAGTTCACGGCTGTAAGGATGTGACCACTCACTGACGATTTCCAGCTGGGTATGCGGCGCATTGACCAGAGGGTTGTCGTCGAGCGGCCACTCACCTGCCGTGATACGGTCAATCTCCATGCGGATCGACAGCATCGCGTCGATAAAGCGATCCAGTTCGATTTTGCTCTCGGACTCGGTTGGTTCCACCATCAGCGTACCCGCTACCGGGAAGGACATGGTCGGCGCGTGGAAGCCATAATCAATCAGGCGCTTAGCGATATCCAGCTCACTGATACCGGTCTGCTCTTTCAGCGGACGGATGTCGAGAATACATTCGTGCGCCACGCGGC
Source organism: Pantoea alfalfae (assembly GCF_019880205.1). Classification (NCBI taxonomy): domain Bacteria; kingdom Pseudomonadati; phylum Pseudomonadota; class Gammaproteobacteria; order Enterobacterales; family Erwiniaceae; genus Pantoea; species Pantoea alfalfae. The sequence continues at coordinate 787,599 of NZ_CP082292.1, read as the reverse complement.
CGTCACGGCCCGTGTAGAGCACCGGATAGGCGGACTGCAGGCGGCTGGCGATATAGTTGGCATTCAGAATCGCGACCGAGCTGGCCTGTTTCAGCCCTTCGGCGCCCATCATACGAATGTACATCCAGCTGATCGGCAAAATAGAGGCGCTGCCAAACGGCGCTGCGGAGACCGCACCCTGCTGCGTCAGCACACCGTCGATCTGTACCACGCTGTGTCCCGGCACAAACGGGGCCAGGTGCGCTTTGACGCCAATCGGTCCCATACCCGGGCCGCCGCCGCCGTGCGGAATGCAGAAGGTTTTATGCAGATTCAGGTGCGAGACATCCGCGCCGATATAGCCCGGCGTGGTGATGCCGACCTGCGCATTCATGTTCGCGCCATCCAGATAAACCTGGCCGCCATACTGATGCACAATCTGGCACACTTCACGGATGGTCTCTTCATAGACGCCGTGGGTGGAGGGATAAGTCACCATGATGCAGGAGAGCTTGTCGCCCGCCTGCGCCGCTTTTTCCCGCAGGTCGCCAAGGTCGATGTTGCCCTGTTTATCGCAGGCCACGACCACCACGTCCATGCCCGCCATCTGGGCGGAAGCCGGGTTAGTCCCGTGCGCTGAACTCGGGATCAGGCAGAGATGACGATCGCCCTCGCCACGGCTTTCGTGATAGCGGCGGATCGCCAGCAGCCCGGCATATTCACCCTGCGCGCCGGAGTTCGGCTGCATACAAAGTGCGTCATAGCCAGTGAGCTGCACCAGCCACTGCGACAGCTGGCCGATCATCTGCAGATAGCCGGTCGCCTGTTCCGCCGGGCAGAACGGATGCAGCTCCGCAAATTCCGGCCAGGTGATCGGGATCATTTCGGCAGCAGCGTTGAGTTTCATGGTGCAGGAGCCCAGCGGGATCATCGCCTGATTCAGCGCGAGATCCTTTTTCTCCAGGCTGTGCATGTAACGCATCATCTCGGTTTCGCTGTGATGACGGTTGAACACCGGATGGGTCAGGATTTCGCTGTGGCGTTGCAGGCCAGCCGGAATCGCGCGGCTTTCGCCGGCGACTTCGCTGTCGAGCTTTTCCAGATCCTGGCCGTGCTCATCACCCAGCAGAATAGCGAACAGCGCCAGAATATCGTCGCGGCAGGTGGTTTCATCCAGCGTGATGCCGACGGCGTTATGGATGTCGCTGCGCAGGTTAACGCCAAAGCTCAGGGCGCGATTCAGCACGGCGGCTTTATCCGCCACTTCCACCGTCAGCGTGTCGAACCAGTGCTGATGGCGCAGCTTCAGGCCACCCTGTTGCAGTCCCGCCGCCAGAATGTTGGTGAAGCGATGAATGCGTGAGGCAATGCGTTTCAGGCCCGCCGGGCCGTGGAATACCGCATAGAGACCGGCGATGTTTGCCAGCAGCACCTGCGACGTACAGATGTTGGAGTTGGCCTTTTCACGGCGGATATGTTGTTCACGGGTCTGCATCGCCATACGCAGCGCCGTGTTGCCCGCCGCATCACGTGAAACACCAATGATGCGACCTGGCATAGAGCGTTTATGTTCATCGCGGCTGGCGAAAAAGGCCGCGTGAGGGCCACCGTAGCCCATTGGCACGCCGAAACGCTGAGCGGAACCAAAGACAATGTCTGCACCCTGTTTGCCTGGCGCTTCCAGTAATACCAGCGCCATAAAGTCCGCCGCCACGCTGACCACCACTTTGCGGGCTTTCAGTCCGGCAATCAGCGCGCTGTAATCGTGCGCGTCGCCGGTCGTGCCCACCTGTTGCAGCAGCACACCAAACAGGTCGTCGTGATCGGGCGCTTTGTCGGCGCTGTCGATAATCAGTTCGAAGCCAAATGTCTCTGCACGGGTGCGGACCACATCCAGCGTCTGCGGATGAATATCGTCGGCAATAAAGAATTTATTGGCGTTTTTGAGCTTACTGACGCGCTTTGCCATCGCCATCGCTTCGGCAGCAGCAGTGGCTTCATCCAGCAGTGACGCGGAGGCAATATCCATGCCGGTGAGGTCCAGCGTCAGCTGCTGGAAGTTCAGCAGCGCTTCCAGACGGCCCTGGGAGACCTCGGGCTGATACGGGGTATAGGCGGTGTACCAGCCCGGATTCTCCAGCATATTACGCAGGATGACCGGCGGGGTGATCACCGCGCTGTATCCCATACCGATCCAGGATTTGTAACGCAGATTCTGGCTGGCAATCGCTTTCAGTTCGGCCAGAGCCTGCTGTTCCGTAGCGGCTTCGCCAACCGCTGGCGGGCCTGGCAGCTGAATGTCTGCCGGCACAATCGTGCTGATTAACGCGTCCAGCGAACGGGAACCAATCGCGTCAAGCATCTGCGCCTGCTGCTCAGGTGAAGGACCGATATGGCGCTCAATGAATGCACCGTTGTGTTCAAGCTGGCTGAGAGTCTGAGTCATTAGCAGTAAATCCTGAATCGGGCTGGGGGAACCGGAGAGCAAACAGAAATCTGCGGCCTCTGTGTGAGGCCGCCTGACGACTACTCGTCGATGGAGGCTTTGTAAGCATCCGCATCCAGCAGCGTGTCGATTTCAGACGCGTCGCTGGCTTTGATTTTGAATAACCAGCCGCCGTCATAAGGCTCGCTGTTGACCTGCTCCGGTGAGTCAGTCAGTGCTTCGTTGACCGCCACAATCTCACCGCTGATCGGCGCATAGATATCTGAAGCCGCTTTAACGGATTCTGCGACCGCGCACTCTTCACCAGCGGCAAACGTCGCGCCCACTTCCGGCAGATCGACAAACACCATGTCGCCCAGTAACTCCTGCGCATGTTCCGTAATTCCCACGGTGTAACTGCCATCGGCTTCTTTGCGCACCCATTCGTGGCTGTCGCGGTACTTCAACGTATTCGGCACATTGCTCATTGGCCATTTCTCCTGAATAAAATTTACTGGGCGACCGGCTTACCGGCGCGGACAAAAACGGGACGGGTAACCTGAACCGGCATCTGACGGTTACGGATCTCAACGATGGCAGTGCTGCCGATAGAGGCCGGAACACGCGCAAGGGCGATGCTGCAACCCAGCGTTGGTGAGAAAGAACCACTGGTAATGATCCCTTCCTGCAACTGCCCCTGGTCATCGGTGAAACGCACCGGCAGGCCGTTACGCAGCACCCCTTTTTCTGTGAGGATCAGTCCCACCAGCTTTTCGGTGCCGCGTTCACGCTGCAGTTCCAGCGCTTCCCGGCCGATAAAATCGCGGTCAGCGGGTTCCCAGCAGATGGTCCATCCCATGTTGGCGGCCAGCGGTGAAACGCCTTCATCCATCTCCTGACCATAAAGATTCATACCCGCCTCCAGACGCAGCGTGTCGCGCGCGCCAAGGCCAGCAGGTTTTACGCCTGCGGCCAGCAGACGCTGCCAGAAATCGGCCGCCTCCTCTGCAGGCATAGCAATCTCATAGCCCGCTTCGCCGGTATAACCGGTCGTGGCGATAAACAGGTCACCTGACTGCACGCCGAAAAACGGCTTCATGCCAGCGACAGCCTGACGCTGTTCTTCGCTGAACAGCGTCTGTGCTTTCTGCTGCGCCTGCGGCCCCTGCACGGCAATCAGCGCCAGGTCATCACGTTCGGTAAGCGTAATGCCATAGCCCTCTGCGTGTTGGATGATCCAGGCGAGGTCCTTCTCACGGGTGGCAGAGTTCACCACCAGTCTGAAGAACGTTTCGCTCATAAAGTAAACAATCAAATCATCAATGACGCCACCCGATGCATTCAGCATGCCGGTGTAGAGCGCTTTACCCGGCTGCGTCAGTTTTGCCACATCATTTGCCAGCAGGTAGCGCAGGAATTCGCGGGTCCGCTGACCTGTCAGGTCAACAATGGTCATGTGAGAGACATCAAACATACCGGCATCGCTGCGCACCAGATGATGTTCATCCATCTGGGAGCCATAGTGCAGCGGCATCATCCAGCCATGAAAATCCACCATGCGGGCACCGCAGGCCTGATGCTGTTCAAACAGAGGTGTTTGCTGAGTCATAACCATCCTGTGCAGAAGCGGTTGAGTGCAAAAGTGCGCCGGAATTCAGTGCCGACGCAAACGTTCTCTTAGGGCTGACGTTACCACCGAATCTGACGATTAACCATAAGCAAACTGGGGTCGAAAGCAGATGCACAGCCTAACCAGGAACGACCACCAACAGGATAAAAAACTGCAATTTTGTGATTAATCGCGCAATAAATTCAGTGATTATAAATATACGCAGCAAATTTATGCGAGATGGCATTCAGGATGTTAAAAAAATCCCGCAGCTCGCCAGGAGATGAATGAGAAAAAGTAATGCGAATTCAGCCGCAAAATTAGAATAAATCAAACGAAGATCCCTGATGGTGCAGCGTTGCCTTTTGGTGGTGCAGAGGGGTTCAGATATAAAAAAAGCCAGCAGATGCTGGCTTATCAGGAGGCGTGGATTTAGCGTAGCCAGGCGGGCAAATCATTCAGGCCCATCGCCTGCTTCAGCATCATCGGTTTTACCCCTGGCAGGCGATCCGCCAGCTTCAGACCCACGTCGCGCAGCAGTTTCTTCGCCGGATTATTACCAGCGAACATCTCACGGAAGCCCTGCATTCCTGCCAGCATCATGGCGGCACTGTGTTTACGGCTGCGCTCGTAGCGACGCAGATAGAGGTGCTGACCAATATCTTTGCCCTGCTGATGCAGACGCCGAATCTCACCAATCAATTCGGCGGCATCCATAAAGCCAAGGTTAACGCCCTGACCCGCCAGTGGATGAATGGTGTGGGCCGCATCGCCCACCAGTGCCAGACGGTGTGCCGCAAAGTTGCGGGCATAGCGTGCCACCAGCGGAAACGACTTACGCTCGCTCTCCAGCTGGCACAGGCCGAGGCGCATATCAAACGCCACCGAGAGCTGCTGATTGAATAGCGCTTCCGGCATAGTTTCCAGACGACTCGCTTCCTGCGGCGAGAGGGACCAGACGATAGAGCTCAGATGCGGATCCTGCATTGGCAGGAAAGCCAGAATGCCGTCGCCGTGGAACACCTGGCGCGCCACCATGTCATGCGGCTTCTCAGTGCGGACGTTAGCCACTAATGCATGGTGATCGTAATCCCAGAAGGTCAGCGGAATATCGGCTTTATTACGCAGCCAGGAATTGGCACCGTCGGCGGCAATCATTAATCGCGCGCTTAACATGCTGCCATCCTGCAGGGTAATAAAGGCTTCGTTGTCGCCAAATGCCACCTGCTGTAACTGCGAGGGTGCCATCAGCGTTACGTCACTGCAGGCACTGGCGCGTTGCCAGAGCGCGTTATGGATCACCGGGTTTTCGATGATATGGCCCAGATGCGACAGGCCCTGGTGCTGATCATCAAAGGCGATGGCACCGAAACTATCCTTATCCCACACTTCCATGCCGTGATAAGCGCTGGCACGCAGCGAGAGAATGGTCGACCAGACATCCAGCTTCTGCAACAGCCGTTCACTGGCGGCGTTGATCGCCGACACGCGAATGGACGGTGATGCACTCATCGCCAGCGGTGGCTCCGGTGATTTTTCCAGGACGGCGATGCGCAGTCCGCTGCCCTGCAAGCCGCAGGCCACCGCCAGTCCCACCATACCGCCACCGGCAATCACCACATCAAAAGTTTGCATCTGAGCCTCTTTATTAACGCTTAACCCAGCCAAGCGTACGCTTAGCCAGTTGATTTCGTAGCCACGGCAGATGATCCATCGCCAGCAGGCCCAGGTTGCGACCGGCTACCATCGGGCCATAGCGATTCGCAAAGACGCGAACCAGCCCGTCGGTAATACCGATAGTCGCGGCGCGATCGGGCTGACGACGCTGCTGGTAATGGTTAAGCACTGCATAACTGCCGGGGTCCTGCTGCTGGCGATGGGCGGCGGCCAGGGTTTCAGCCAGCGACATCACATCACGCAGGCCAAGATTGAAGCCCTGACCAGCAATCGGATGCAACGTCTGCGCCGCATTGCCCACCACCGCCACGCGATGCGTCACGGGCGACATCGCCCGGTGCAGCGCCAGCGGGTAATATTCACGCTGACCGGTGTGGGTGAATTTGCCCAGGCGCCAGCCAAAGGCACGCTGCAACTGGCTGAGAAATTCAGCCTCGCTCCACGCCTCAATCTGTTCACGCTGCGACAGCGGATGACACCAGACCAGCGACAGACGGTTGCCGGACATCGGCAGCAGCGCCAGCGGGCCATGTTGGGTGAAACGCTCGAATGCCCGGCCCTGATGAGGCAGCGCAGTGGTGACATTGGCAATCACGGCGAGTTGTTGATAGTCGTCCCGTTGCCACTGGATACCGCACGAGGCGGCCAGCGCAGAGCGCGTGCCATCCGCCGCCACCAGCAGTTTGCCACTGAGTTGCTCGCCACTGTCCAGCGTCACCTCCACCTGCTGCTCGCTGCGTTGGGCATGCGCAACGCGCGCCGGACAGCGCAGCGTCACGCCTGGCGCTTTTTTCAGTTCCGCAAACAGCCGCTGACCGACGTCAAACAGTTCAACCACCTGTCCCAGCGCCGGAATAGCGTAATCCGCCGCTGCCAGCGACACAAAGCCAGCGTGCCCGCGGTCGGAGACATGGATGTCGGTAATCGGGGTGGCACAGCTGGCGATGCGCTGCCACAGATTGATGTCCGCCAGCTGCTGGCAGGTGCCGGCAGAGAGCGCAATCGCGCGGCCATCGAAACCGGGGTGCGCCCGACTGCCCGGCTCACTGCTTTCAATCAGCGTCACCGGCAGGGTACCCTGAGTGAGATGGGAGAGCGCCAGCGCCAGTGTCGCCCCGGTCATGCCGCCGCCGGCAATCAGAATCGTCATGCCTGTTTTGCCGCCGCCATCAGTGCTTCAATCTCATCCGCCTCTTTCACGACGCTGTCGGTAAGATTTTCAATACCATCTTCAGTGATCACAATGTCATCTTCGATTCGGATACCGATGCCGCGATACTGTGCGGGCACATCCGCATCCGGGGCGATATAAAGGCCCGGCTCAATGGTTAACACCATGCCCGGCTCCAATACGCGGTCGCGGCTCGGGGTACCATAGTGACCGACATCATGAACATCCAGCCCCAGCCAGTGCCCCAGGCCATGCATGTAAAACTGGCGATGTGCTTCTTCAGCGATCAGGGTATCAACGTCGCCTTCAAGGATGCCCAGATCAACCAGGCCCGTCACCATAATGCGCACCACTTCATCATTCACTTCACGAATGCTGATGCCGGGCCGGAACAGCTCAAGCGATCGGTTCAGCGAAGCCAGTACGATGTCATAAATCGCGCGCTGCGCCGGGCTGAATTTGCCATTAACCGGGAAGGTGCGGGTGATATCGCCAGCGTAGCCGTAGAATTCACAGCCTGCATCGATCAGCACCAGATCGCCGTCGCGCATTTCACTTTCATTTTCGGTGTAGTGCAGAATGCAGCCGTTCTCACCAGCACCCACAATGGTGTTATAGGAGGGAAAACGCGCGCCGTGACGGGTAAACTCGTGAAGAATTTCCCCTTCCAGCTGATACTCGAACATGCCTGGCTGGCAGGTTTGCATGGCACGGGTATGCGCCAGTGCGCTGATTATCCCGGCGCGACGTAACAACTCAATTTCATCCGCATCTTTAAACAGACGCATCTCATGCACCCACGGACGCCAGTCAGTGACGGTGGCAGGCGCGCTGAGATTCTGGCGGAAACCGCGACGCAGCTTGTCCAGCGCGCTGAACACCAGCGTATCCGCATGGGCATATTCGCCCTGCGCATGATAAATGACGTCAAGGCCATTCAGCAGCAGGTGCAGCTGTTCGCCGATATCGCTCCAGGGGAGGGCACGATCGACGCCCAGTTTTTCGGGAGCCGCCTCCTGGCCCAGCCGACGGCCAGACCAGACTTCCGCTGCCGGGTCGCGAACGCGGTTAAACAGCACGCTGTGGTTGTGATTTTCATCGCTTTTGATCAGTACCAGCAGTGCCTGCGGCTCGTTAAAGCCGGTGAAATAGCTGAAGTCGCTGCTCTGACGAAACGGATATTCCGTGTCATTACTGCGCGTCACTTCGGGCGCAGCAAAAATCAGCGCTGCGCTGCCAGGCGCCATCTTTGCCAGCAGCGCCTGACGACGCTGCAGGTATCGTTCCAGTGAAATCATCTCTGCACTCCCTGTAAACTGACCGGTTAAACGCGTTGACCTGAAATTAGTGTAGCGTCGGTTTTTGCACTTCTGGCGCAGTAGGCTGTGGACGGGTAAACGTATCGTGGCACAGCAGTGCGGCGACACGTACATACTCAATCACCTCTTCCAGCGACTGCTCCAGCTCCTCCTGGTCTTCATCTTCTTCGTAACCGAGCTGGGCGATAGTACGCAGATCGTCGATTGCTTCGCCGGTTTCGCCGGTGACCTTATCCAGTTTAGGCTGTGTTACGCCCAGGCCGAGCAGAAAATGGTTAACCCAGCCCGCCAGCGCGTCGGCACGGTCAAATACGGTGATGTCGTCGTCAGCAGGCAGCAGTAGCTGAAACAGGAAGCCTTCATCTTCCAGCGTAGTCGCCGTATGCTCGTGTAGCTCCGCCAGCGGCACGGCAAGAGTGTGTGAAAACGCCATGCCTTCGTTAGCCAGATCGTGTACCAGCGTCTTCCAACTGGTGTCCTGGTTACCACCGCAGAGGATCCCGCTCAACAGGCCATGCATTTCCGCGGGCGTCATTCCAACACCCTGCTGTGAGAGCACCGCCGCGAGCGCGTTGTAATCGGGGGTTGCGTTCTGTAAGGACATAAGTTTTCATCGTCGTTGGCAGAATAAGTTCGTGTTATGCTACCACTAGCTGCCTCAAGGTTTCCAGAAAAGGGGTTGTATCTTATTTCGTGGGTCTATATAGTTGCCCGCCTCCCAAGCCATTGACTGCTAAGGGAGTTGCGAGCGAAGTAATCAGTCAGGAAGGTGGCATGTCTGCACAACCGGTAGATTTACAAATTTTTGGTCGTTCGTTGAGAGTAAATTGTCCGCCAGAGCAGCAAGATGCGCTCAATAGCGCGGCTGAAGATCTCAATCAACGGTTGCAAGATCTAAAAGTTCGCACTAGAGTCACCAATACAGAACAACTGGTGTTCATCGCAGCGTTAAACGTCTGCCACGAGCTGGCGCAAGAGAAAGTGAAAACGCGCGATTATGCTGCTAATATGGAACAACGTATCCGTATGTTGCAGCAGACGATTGAACAGGCATTAGTTGAGCAGGGTCGCATCTCTGAGCGTGAGGGTGCGAAATTCGAATAAAACTTCATGGTTGCTATACTTAAGTAACGGTGAGGTAAATCTTCTCTGAGATGTTTGCATGTGGGCCAGTCCCCTGAGCCGATATTTCGAAAAAACAGAATGTGACGCTCGTAACCTGTGTGCATGCTCGGTTCGTCCGAGAAGCCTGATGGTTATGACGGCATGTTCACCTTGAACCAAGGGTTCAAGGGTTACAGCCTACGGCGGCATCTCGGAGATCTCTCTTCCTGTAGTCCTGCTTTTTCCCCTGACTGACATGTTATAGTCGCTCAACAGCGACTTATCCGGCGGGGAAATCATGTCTGAACCTTCCATGTCTGAACCTTCCATGTCTGAACCTTCAATGACCCAGCGTCAGGCGATTCGCCAGCATGTGCGACATCTGCGACGGGCACTCACCGATGAGCAGCAAACGCAGGCCGCTGAGCAGCTCGCTGAACATGCGCTCAACTACGCCCCGGTGACTGAAGCGCGCAATATCGCCCTTTTTCTGTCGGTGGATGGCGAACTGAATACCCGTCCGCTGATTGCCCGCCTCTGGCATCTGAAGAAAACGGTCTGTCTGCCGGTTTTACACCCCTTCTCCCCCGGTAATTTGTTGTTTCTGCGCTACTCGCCCGATACCCCATTGCTCAAAAATAAGCTGCGCATTCCTGAACCGCCGCTGGATATCCGGCAGTTGATCACCCTTGACCAACTGGATCTGATGATGGTGCCGCTGGTGGCATTTGATCAGCATGGACAGCGTCTGGGGATGGGCGGCGGCTTCTACGATCGTACCCTGCAGAACTGGCGGCAGCACGGTTTTTTGCCGGTGGGCCTGGCACACGATTGTCAGCAGGTCGATAGCCTGCCGGTGGCAGAATGGGATGTGCCTTTGCCGGCGGTAATGACGCCATCAAAACTCTGGCAGTGGGAGTAGATGCGTCGCTTTTGCAGACAAGTGAAAACCCATACCTGGGCGCATCTGGCAGCAATGGAAAAGCTTAACGCGCAGGGAACATGGTCAGAAGAGGAAAGCGTCCCGCGCAAGGGACAAAAACGCCGGGAGCGTTTTTGAACAACGCAAAGCGTTGGCCCGTTTACGGGCGCACCTCAGGGATGAGGTGCCTAATCGCGCGGGCCGGGCATGCCAGGGATGGCGGATTTTGCGTCTTTCCGATCTGACCGTGTTCTCTTCGCAGTCTCGATCTTACAGTAAATCGCGACAGCCTGTATTACCTACCTGAAGAGACGCGACTAAGCGCCTGTTCAGGTTGGTAGCGCTTAGTAGAGCAGACGCGCGCGGATAGTACCCGGAATCGCCTTCATCAGCTGCAGCGCGTTCTCGGCCACTTCCGGCTCTGCATCAATGTCGATCACCACATAGCCCATGAACGGTGAAGTTTGCAGATACTGGGCGGCGATGTTGATACCCTGCTCGGCAAAAATCTGGTTGATGGCCGTCAGCACGCCAGGACGGTTCTCATGGATATGCAGCAGACGACTGGCGCTGATACCGTGAATCGGCAGTGATACTTCCGGGAAGTTGACCGCTGAGAGAGTCGAGCCGTTATCGGAATATTTTGCCAGCTTGCCCGCCACTTCAATCCCGATATTCTCCTGCGCTTCTTCTGTCGATCCGCCAATGTGCGGCGTCAGGATCACATTGTCGAACTCACTCAATGGAGAGATAAACGGCTCGCTGTTGGTGGCTGGCTCGGTCGGGAAGACGTCGATGGCTGCACCACCCACATGCTTGCTGGCCAGGGCATCACACAGCGCGGGAATATCCACGACTGTACCGCGTGAGGCGTTAATCAGCAGCGCACCGGGTTTCATCTGCGCCAGTTGCTCTGCACCGATCATATCCTGTGTAGAGGCCGTTTCCGGCACGTGCAGGCTGACAACGTCGCTCATGTTGAGCAGGTCTGCAAGATGGCGTACCTGCGTGGCATTACCCAGCGGCAGCTTGTTTTCAATGTCGTAGAAGAAAACATGCATGCCCAGACTTTCTGCCAGCACGCCCAGCTGCATACCGATATGACCGTAACCGATGATGCCCAGCTTTTTGCCACGCGCTTCAAATGAGCCTTTGGCAATCTTATTCCAGATGCCACGGTGTGCTTTCGCGTTTGCTTCCGGGATGCCACGCAGCATCAGCAGCATCTCACCAATGACCAGCTCCGCCACCGAGCGGGTATTCGAGAAAGGCGCATTGAACACCGGGATACCCCGGCGGGCAGCCGCCTGCAGATCAACCTGGTTGGTGCCGATACAGAAACAGCCCACGGCGACCAGCTTTTCAGCCGCCGCAAAAATCTCTTCAGTGAGCTGGGAGCGGGAACGGATACCAATGAAGTGCGCATCGCGGATCGATGCTTTTAACGCGTCGGAGTCCAGTGCGCCCTTGTGGAATTCGATGTTGGTATAGCCTGCAGCCCGCAGGTTTTCCAGCGCGCTCTGATGGACACCTTCCACCAGCAGGAACTTAATCTTATCTTTTTCCAGTGATACCTTTGCCATTTCCCGATCCTATTCAGCATTCAATGAGGACTACCATAAGCCAGCCTTCTGTCAAAATATCAAAAAAATCGCGTCCGGCAATACAAACGATTGCCCGCCAGCCAGCATGGCAATGGCTGGCAGCAGCACATTGCCGGACAAAATCATGAGGTCAGCGATGAAGAGAGAACGAACCTACTGTCGATGACGGTTATGTGACATAAGTCACCAAATTTCACCGACGCGAGAAAAGATGATTTGCAGGCAGAAATAACCGGCGCCTTTACAGCGCCAGACAGATCATTTTTTGATGGTTTTCACGCCATCAGGACCGCCGATCAATGCGATATCGGCACCGCGCGCGGCAAAAAGGCCAACGGTCACGACGCCAGGCAAAGCATTGATGGTTTTTTCCAGCTCAATCGGATCGAGAATGCGGAGATTATGCACATCAAGAATAATGTTGCCGTTATCCGTGACCACGTTCTGACGATACTCAGGTAAGCCACCCATTTTCACCAGCTGACGCGCCACGTAACTGCGCGCCATCGGAATCACTTCGACCGGCAGAGGGAAACGCCCCAGCACATCGACCTCTTTTGAGGCGTCAGCGATGCAGATAAACGTCTCTGCCACCGCGGCCACGATCTTTTCGCGCGTCAGCGCTGCGCCACCGCCTTTGATCATCTGCATCTGTGGGTTGATCTCATCCGCGCCATCAACGTATACCGACAGCAGGTCAATCTCGTTCAGATCAAACACCTGAATACCCAGGCTCTTCAGCTTCTGGGTTGAGGCATCCGAGCTGGAGACAGCACCTTCAATCTGATGCCTGACTGTGGCCAGCGCATCAATAAAGTGGGCAGCGGTGGATCCGGTGCCTACGCCAACAACGGTGCCCGGCTGCACGTACTCAAGTGCAGCCCAGCCAACGGCTTTTTTCAGTTCATCCTGGGTCATGGTATGTTTAAAACCTGTGCGACAACGAAGTGCGCGTAGTATAAAACAAGGCTTGCTGAAAATGCTCGGCTGTCCGACGTGGATTTATCGCTTTGGAAGCCAGCCCACAAAAAATAAGAGAGCCATCACAGGTGACACTTTTGTGGCATAGTGACGTCCACCCTGAAGGAGAGAGAAGAAGAATGAAACGCCCGGATTATCGAACGCTTCAGGCGCTGGATTCAGTGATCCGCGAACGCGGCTTTGAGCGTGCCGCACAAAAGTTATGTATCACCCAGTCGGCGGTTTCACAGCGTATCAAGCAGCTGGAGAACCTGTTTGGTCAGCCGCTGCTGGTACGTACCGTGCCACCGCGTCCGACTGAACAGGGGCAAAAACTGCTGGCGTTGCTGCATCAGGTAGAATTGCTGGAAGAGGAGTGGCTGGGCGACGAGAACAGTGGCACCACGCCGCTGCTGCTGTCGCTGGCGGTCAATGCCGACAGTCTGGCGACCTGGCTGCTGCCCGCACTGAAAGATGTACTGGCGGATTCACCTGTGCGTCTGAATCTGCAGGTCGAAGATGAAACCCGCACTCAGGAGCGTCTGCGTCGGGGTGAAGTGGTGGGTGCGGTGAGTATTCAGCCGCAGCCACTGCCAAGTTGCCTGGTGGATCAGCTCGGTGCGCTCGACTATCTGTTTGTGGCGTCACGCGACTTTGCCGATCGCTTCTTCCCAAACGGCGTCACCCGCTCTGCCCTGCTGAAAGCGCCTGCGGTAGCGTTTGACCATCTTGATGATATGCATCAGGCCTTCCTGCAGCAGAACTTTGATCTCTCACCGGGCAGCGTGCCCTGTCACATTGTGAACTCCTCTGAAGCTTTTGTGCAGATGGCGCGACAGGGTTCGACCTGCTGTATGATCCCACATCTTCAGATTGAGCGTGAGCTGGCAAGCGGTGAGTTAATCGATTTGACGCCGGGTCTGTGTCAGCGGCGGATGCTCTACTGGCATCGGTTTGCGCCGGAAAGCCGGTTAATGCGTCGGGTGACCGATGCGCTGATTGCGCATGGACATCGGGTGCTGCGGCAGGATGACGTGGCAGCCTGAAAACAAAAACGGGGCATCAGCCCCGTTTTGCATTATGGCGTGTTGGGCTTGAGCTCAAACACCACATCCACCTGATCGTCAAAGTTGATGCTCTGCTGATCATAGGTTTCCTGCGCCGACGTATCCGCCGCGGCAGCCGCTTTATACATGCGGTTCATTGGCATCGGCTGATAGTTGGCAACCTGATAACGAATGCTGTAGATGGATCCCAGCTTCGCGTTGAAGCCTTCAGCCAGCTGTGATGCCTGCTGAGTCGCGTTTTTAATCGCGGCTTTACGCGCCTGCTCTTTGTAACTTTCCGGGTTTGCCACGCCTAACTCGACGCTGCGTACCTCATTCAGACCGGACTTCAGCGCCCCGTCCAGCAGATCGTTCAGCTTATCCAGCTGACGCAGGGTGACCTGTACCTGACGCACCGCGCGGTAGCCTTTCAGTACCGATTTACCCTCTTTGGTGTAATCGTACTCAGGCTGTGTGCTCAGGTTAGCTGCATCGATATCTTTCTTCTCAATGCCGTTTTTCTGCAGAAAATCGAAATATTGCGCAACCCGGCTATCCGCCTGCTTTTTCGCATCTGCGGCATCTTTAGACGACACGTTCACCACGATAGAGAGCGTCGCAATATCGGGACGGGCATCGACCGTTGCCTTGCCTGAGGTCACCACGTGCGGTCCGTTCGGTAACTCATCAGCGTATACGCCAGGCAATGCCCCGGCGCTCATGATTGCGGCCAGAGCCAATGCTTTCAGTTTCATGAAAGTCCTCCTTGAAAAGGTACTATGACGGCTTCCAACCGGCGAAGCCCAACAGCGCATCGGTATGCGCCATGCTTTGAGTGGTCATTATGGCAAAAGTTCGGCCTCCGCGCGGCAATAACCGCACCGGATCGACGTTGGGATCAAAATCCGGCAATGCCCTGGCGCGCCAGTTGCAGGGCGATAAACCACATCACCGCGCCCACCAGCAGGTTAATGATGCGCTGGGCTTTGGCGGTGCGCAGGCGTGGTGACAGCCAGGCGGCCAGCAGCGCCAGACTAAAGAACCACAGGATCGACGCACTGATGGTGCCCAGCGCAAACCACTGACGCGCGGTGGTGGTCGGCAACTGACCGCCAAGACTGCCCAGCACCACAAAGGTATCGAGATAGACGTGCGGATTGAGCCAGGTCACTGCCAGCAGCGTCGCGATAATGCGTCCCCTGCTCTGCTTTAATGGCTCACCATCCGACAGATCGGCGTCGCCGCGAAAAGCGTTACGCAATGCGCCCCAGCCATACCACAACAGAAAGGCTACACCCGCCCAGGTGATCACCATCAGCAGCAGTGGAGACTGGCTCAGCAAGGCGCTGCCGCCAAAGATCCCACCGCAGATCAGCAGAATATCACTCAGCGAGCAGAGGGCTGCCGTCATCAGATGATACTGACGCTTTACCCCCTGATTCATCACAAAAGCGTTCTGCGGGCCCAGCGGCAGAATCAGCGCGGCGCCAAGGGCAAGCCCCTGAAAATAGAGAGATAACACAGGATTATTTCCTCACATCGTTAGAGGAGGAGAAGTATAAAGAGAGAGGATGATTAGCGGAAATTGAAAGAATTAATCTGCGATTAGCAAAATGAATGGGCGACAGAAGCCGCCCACTGAAAGATTACTGTGGCTGAGTCTCTGGCGTAGTTGCGTCTGACTGTCTGACACGGTGCAGATGCACATCCATCTGCGGATAAGGAATACCAATCCCTTTGCCATCCAGCGCACGCTTAAAGTTCTTCAGCAGGTCCCAGTAGACGTCCTGCAGATCGCCGCTGTTGCTCCAGCAGCGCACCACAAAGTTCATGGAGGAAGCGGCCAGCTCATTCAGACCAACCTGCACGCCTTTATCCTGCAATACACGACTGTCAGCGTCGACCACTTCACGCAACAGCGTCAGAACCTCATCAACATCAGCATCGTAAGAGACGCCAATGATAAATTCATTACGGCGAACCGGCTCACGCGAGAAGTTAACGATGTTTCCGGCAAGAATTTTACCGTTAGGCACCACCACTCGCTTGCCGTCGGCTGATTTGAGCGTGGTGGAGAAGATCTGCACGTTCATTACCGTACCCATGATCCCACCCAGATCAACGAACTCACCGGCACGGAAGTGACGGAAAATCACCAGCAGTACGCCCGCAGCAAGGTTTGACAGGGAGTCTTTTAATGCCAGACCGACAGCCAGACCGGCTGCACCAAGGATGGCGATGACCGAGGTTGTCTGGACACCAATGCGCCCAAGTGCCGCGATAAGCGTGAAGGCGATAATACCGTAGCGCACCAGCGCCGACAGAAAATCAGCAACAGTCGTATCAATATGACGCGCGCGCAGCAGACGATTAACGGTGTTAGAGATGATGCGTGCAATCATCATCCCCACAAAGATAATCGCAATAGCTGCGACAATGTTTACCGCATAGCTAATCAGCAGCTCCTGATTGCGTACTATCCAGTTACCCGCGTTGTTGAGCTCATCAAACATACCCGTATCCTGCATGGAACCATCCTGTAATCAAATTTCCCGGGGAAATAACAACACATTGTCAGAACCGCTCTGACAATCCCTGACAAAAGGGTAAACAATAAATGGCGGTGTGCCAAACCTGCATGGCTTTTGACACAAACCTGACAAAAAAAGGTCAAAAAAAAGGCCCTTTCGGGCCTTTTTTGTACGATAACTGTATGTCAGTTACAGCACGTCGACAGCGTTCAGCTCTTTGAAAGCCTGCTCCAGACGCACGACCATAGAGGCCTGGGCAGAACGCAGCCAGACGCGTGGGTCGTAGTATTTTTTGTTTGGCTTGTCGTCGCCTTCCGGGTTACCCAGCTGCGACTGCAGATAGCCTTCGTTCTTTTTGTAGTACTGCAGGATGCCGTCCCAGGTTGCCCACTGGGTGTCGGTATCGATGTTCATCTTGATCACGCCGTAGCTGATAGACTCTTCAATTTCTGCAGCTGAAGAACCTGAACCGCCGTGGAAAACGAAGTCCAGCGCGTTGTGCGGCAGGCCATGTTTTTCACACACATATTTCTGCGAATCACGCAGAATGGTTGGGGTCAGTTTCACGTTACCTGGTTTGTAAACGCCGTGCACATTACCGAATGAGGCCGCAATGGTGAAGCGCGGGCTAATCGCATGCAGTTTTTCGTACGCGTAGTTCACATCTTCTGGCTGGGTGTAGAGCGCAGATGCGTCCATGTGGCTGTTATCCACGCCATCTTCTTCACCACCGGTGCAGCCCAGTTCGATTTCCAGCGTCATGTCCAGTTTCGCCATGCGCGCCAGGTATTTGCTGCTGATCTCGATGTTCTCTTCCAGAGACTCTTCTGACAGATCGATCATATGAGAAGAGAACAGTGGTTTACCGTTTTTCTGGAAATACTCTTCACCTGCGTCCAGCAGACCGTCGATCCATGGCAGCAGTTTCTTGGCACAGTGGTCAGTGTGCAGGATAACCGGCACACCATACTGCTCAGCCATCAGGTGAACATGGTGTGCACCCGCGATAGCGCCGAAAATGGCCGCGCCCTGTGGTTTATCAGTCTTGAAGCCTTTACCCGCGATAAATGCAGCACCGCCGTTAGAGAACTGGATAATGATTGGCGCTTTAACTTTCGCAGCGGCTTCCAGTGCGGCATTGATAGAGTCGGTGCCGACGCAGTTTACGGCTGGCAGTGCGAATTTGTTCTCTTTCGCAACTTTGAAGATCTTCTGTACGTCATCACCAGTGACAACGCCGGGTTTTACGAAATCAAAAATTTTAGACATGATTGTGTCCTGTTTCGTGACCGTTGTTCCCCTTGAGGAACGTCGATTTAAACGCCCAGACGGGCAAGACTTCAGGCGATGCCACGGGCATCGCCCCCAAAGGATTACTGCTTAGCACGCTCTTCCAGCATAGCAACTGCAGGCAGTTTTTTGCCTTCCACGAACTCAAGGAACGCGCCGCCGCCGGTAGAGATGTAGGAAATTTTGTCTTCAATGCCGAACAGGTCGATAGCCGCTAAGGTATCGCCGCCGCCAGCAACAGAGAAGGCATCGCTGTCTGCAATGGCGTTAGCCAAGATCTCGGTGCCTTTACGGAAGTTAGGGAACTCAAATACGCCCACCGGGCCGTTCCACAGGATGGTTTTAGCATCCTTCAGGATAGCAGCCATTGCCTGTGCAGTTTCGTCACCGAAGTCCATAATCTCTTCGTTATCCGCCACTTCCGAAACCTTTTTCACGGTCGCTGGCGCAGTTTCAGAGAATTCTGTGCCGACGCGTGAGTCAGTCGGAACCGGGATGCCGTGCTGATCGCGCAGGCCTTTGGCTGCTTCAACGAAGTCGGGTTCATAGAGTGATTTACCGACTTTGTTGTCGATAGCGACGAAGGTGTTCGCGATGCCGCCGCCCACAATCACGGTGTCCGCGATTTTGACCAGAGACTGCAGCACGTCAAATTTGGTAGAGACTTTAGAACCGCCAACGACAGCCACCAGCGGACGCTCCGGGTTGCTCATGACTTTACCCAGCGCTTCCAGTTCCGCAGAGAGCAGCGGGCCAGCACAGGCGATAGGGGCAAATTTGCCGACGCCGTGGGTAGACGCCTGCGCACGGTGCGCAGTACCAAAGGCGTCCATCACAAATACGTCGCACAGCGCAGCATATTTTTTAGACAGCGCTTCGTCGTCTTTCTTTTCGCCTTTGTTAAAGCGAACGTTTTCCAGCACCACCAGTTCGCCAGCGCCGACTTCAACACCATCGAGGTAATCTTTTGCCAGGGTCACATTGGTGCCGCTCAGCTTCTCTTTCAGGTAGTTAACTACCGGCAGCAGCGAGAACTCTTCGTTGTACTCACCTTCGGTCGGACGACCCAGGTGGGAGGTAACCATTACTTTCGCGCCCTGTTTCAACGCCGCTTCAATGGTTGGCAGAGAAGCACGGATACGTGCATCAGACGTCACTTTACCTTCTTTAACTGGTACGTTCAGATCGGCACGGATCAGAACGCGTTTGCCAGCCAGATCCAGATCGGTCATCTTAATTACAGACATGGTGAACCCTCTCGTTGATTCTCATAAGTTTTGCCAGACGCAAACCGCGTCTTACCTGAAACCGCTTGCGGCCATCGCTAACGTCGTGTCGAGCATTCGGTTAGCAAAGCCCCATTCGTTGTCACACCAGACCAGGGTCTTGATAAGGTGTTGACCGCTGACCCGCGTTTGTGTTCCATCCACAATGGCACTGTGCGGATCATGGTTAAAATCTACTGAGACTAACGGTAATTCCGTATAGTCAACTATACCACGAAATGCCCCTTCTGCCGCGCTCCGCAACAGGGTGTTAACATCACACGCTGTCACCGCGTTATGCACAGAAACGCTGAGATCAATGGCCGTCACGTTAATCGTCGGGACGCGAACGGCTATTGCCTCAAAGCGATCGTTGAATTTCGGAAAAATACGGGTAATGCCGGCCGCCAGACGCGTATCCACTGGAATGATCGACTGACTGGCTGCGCGTGTGCGGCGCAGATCGCTGTGATAGGCGTCGATCACCTGCTGATCGTGCATCGCCGAGTGGATCGTAGTGACGGTACCGGATTCGATTCCAAACGCATCATCCAGCAGCTTAATCACCGGAATAATGCAGTTCGTCGTACAGGAGGCGTTGGAAACGATGCGGTCGCTGGCGGTCAGTGCCTGCTGGTTAACGCCATACACCACCGTGGCGTCGAGATCGTTGCCACCGGGATGAGAGAACAGCACTTTTTTAGCGCCCGCCTGCAGATGCGCTTCGCCATCAGCCCGCGAGCCATAGACGCCGGTGCAGTCCAGCACCACATCCACGTCGAGTTCACGCCAGGGCAAATCGGTAATGTCTGCACGGTGCAAAATACGCAGGGTATCCCCCCCCACCCACATCACATCGCGCTCCTGACGGACATCGAAAGCAAAACGGCCATGGCTGGTATCGTATTTCAGCAGGTGTGCCATACCGGTGGCTTCTGCCAGCTCGTTAATGGCGACCACAGTGATCTCTGCGCGTCGGCCCGTTTCATAGAGCGCGCGCAGGACGTTGCGTCCAATCCGGCCAAAACCATTTATCGCTACCCGTACCGTCATTTCTCTCCTGCCACGTCAGACTGAAAAAAACGTGCCGTTAGCCTGAGCGTTTCACTGCATTTTGTACAGGAGATTCTTACCCGGCATTGTCCGAAATCAGGGCGGTCTGCACGGCAACTGAAACGGTTCAGCCACAATAATAGAAGGAAGGAATAACAGGAATGATTGTGATCAATCTGACTGCTTAAATTTGGATCTGCGTCACAAATTCGAGCCATTGTCAGTTATTACTGGAGGAATAATAAATAAGAGGGATGAAAATTTCGTCCCTCTTATTTCGCTGCCAGACGGGAACAGACCCGCCCGGGCGGTTTTTACGCCAGCAGCGCCTTCGCTTTCGCGACCACGTTGTCAACGGTGAAGCCAAACAGTTCAAACAGCTGATCCGCAGGTGCAGATTCGCCGAAGCTGGTCATACCCACGATAGCGCCGTTCAGGCCAGTATATTTGAACCAGTAATCCGCAATGCCCGCTTCGATAGCGACGCGCGCGCTGATCGCTTTCGGCAGTACAGATTCGCGGTATTCATCGCTCTGCTTGTCGAAAGCATCCGTTGACGGCATAGAGACCACGCGCACTTTGCGGCCTTCGCTGGTGAGTTTGTCCCATGCACCGACAGCCAGTTCAACTTCTGAACCGGTGGCGATCAGGATCAGCTCAGGTGTGCCGTCGCAATCTTTCAGCACATAACCGCCACGTGCCACGTTAGCCAGCTGCGCAGCATCACGTTCCTGCTGCGCCAGGTTCTGACGAGAGAAAATCAGTGCCGTCGGGCCATCTTTACGCTCAATGGCATATTTCCACGCCACGGCAGATTCAACTTGGTCACAGGGACGCCACAGGCTCATGTTTGGTGTGGTACGCAGGCTCGCCATCTGCTCAACCGGCTGATGCGTCGGGCCATCTTCGCCCAGACCGATAGAGTCGTGGGTGTAGACCATGATCTGACGGATCTTCATCAGTGCCGCCATACGCGCTGCATTACGCGCATATTCAACGAACATCAGGAAGGTCGCGGTGTACGGCAGGAAGCCGCCATGCAGCGCCAGGCCATTAGCGATAGCGGTCATACCGAACTCGCGCACGCCGTAATGGATGTAGTTACCCGCTGCATCTTCGTTGATTGGCTTGGAGCCAGACCAGATAGTCAGGTTGCTCGGTGCCAGGTCGGCTGAGCCGCCCAGGTATTCCGGCAGAATTTTACCGAAAGCTTCGATAGCGTTCTGTGAGGCTTTACGGCTGGCGATCTTCGCCGGGTTCGCCTGCAGCTGCTCAACGAACTTCTGTGACTCTTCCTGCCAGTTAGCAGGCAGTTCGTTGCTGACGCGACGTTTGAACTCGGCAGCCAGTTCAGGATGCGCCTGCGCATACGCAGCGAATTTCTCATCCCATGCAGACTCTTTTGCCTGTCCCGCTTCTTTCGCGTCCCACTCTGCATAGATGTCAGAAGGAATAACGAATGGTGCGTGGTTCCAGCCCAGCTGTTTGCGGGTCAGAGCCACTTCATCATCACCCAGCGGTGCGCCGTGTGAATCATGCGTACCTGCTTTGTTGGGTGAACCAAAGCCGATAACGGTTTTGCACATCAGCAGTGAAGGCTTGTCGCTGACGCTTTTCGCTTCGTCGATCGCTTTAGCAATCGCATCCGCATCGTGACCATCAACGCCGCGCACCACGTGCCAGCCGTACGCTTCAAAGCGCTTCGCGGTGTCATCGGTGAACCAGCCATCAATGTGACCGTCGATAGAGATGCCGTTGTCATCATAGAACGCAACCAGTTTGCCCAGCTTCAGCGTACCCGCCAGCGAGCAGACTTCGTGCGAGATACCTTCCATCATGCAGCCATCACCCATGAAGACATAGGTGTTGTGGTCTACGATGTCATGACCCGGACGGTTGAACTGTGCGGCCAGCGTGCGCTCTGCAATGGCGAAGCCGACTGCGTTTGCGATGCCCTGCCCCAGCGGGCCGGTAGTGGTTTCAACGCCCACTGTGTAGCCATATTCCGGATGACCTGGAGTTTTTGAGTGCAGTTGGCGGAAGTTTTCCAGTTCACTCAGTGGCAGATCGTAGCCGGTCAGGTGCAGCAGGCTGTAGATCAGCATGGAGCCGTGGCCGTTAGAGAGGACGAAACGGTCGCGGTCGGCCCACAGCGGGTTGGTTGGGTTGTGGTTCAGGTAGCCGCGCCAGAGTACTTCAGCGATGTCCGCCATGCCCATTGGGGCACCCGGATGTCCCGATTTCGCTTTCTGTACTGCATCCATACTTAACGCACGAATGGCGTTGGCAAGCTCTTTACGAGAGGGCATTTTCTACTCCAGGTCGGATTAATGCTTCGCGCCTTAACCCATTGTTATTAATGAGTTAGTGGGCAAAACAAGGAAAAAGTTGCCCATCAATGTACATGAAAGTCGGGGCAAAAGTACATGCTGTAAAACGCTAAATGTAACCGCTTCGTATGGCTTTTCCGGCCAACTCTGCTAGCAAAGTGCAGACTGGCACGCTATAACCAAATCGTTTATTCACCTGAGTGAGTTTCAGGTGTTTGTTTTTCTTACCTTGTTATGAATGGGATAGAGCATGAAAATCCAGAAAACGGTGTTAGCGCTTGGGCTGGCAACGCTGCTCAGCGGCTGTCAGGGTTTAGACAATAATGCGCTGATGCAGTCGGGCGCGCAGGCGTATCAGGCTTATTCCCTGAGCGACGATCAGGTTAAGCAGCTCAGTGATAAATCCTGTGAGCAGATGGACAAAGATAATCAGGTTGCGCCTGCAGGCAGTGAGTATCAGCAGCGCCTGAACAAGATCGCCGCCGCGCTGGGCGACAACATCAACGGCGTTCCGGCGAACTACAAGGTTTATCAGACCAAAGATGTCAACGCCTGGGCAATGGCAAACGGCTGTATCCGCGTTTACAGCGGCCTGATGGATATGATGACCGATAATGAAGTGGAAGGCGTCCTGGGCCATGAGATGGGTCACGTGGCGTTAGGTCATACGCGCAAGGCAATGCAGCTGGCGTATGCCACGACCGCAGCCCGCACGGCAGCGGCCTCCGTGGGCGGCGTGATTGGTTCACTGTCGCAGTCGCAGCTGGGTGAAATGGGTGAAAAACTGGTGAATGCGCAGTTCTCACAGACGCAGGAATCGCAGGCGGATGACTACTCTTACGATTTGATGAAGAAGCGCAATATCAATCCGGAAGGCCTGGTGACCAGCTTTGAGAAACTGGCGAAACTGGAACAGGGACGTCAGAGTTCGATGTTTGACTCGCACCCTGCTTCTGAAGCGCGCGCCGGGCACATCCGTGAGCGTATTGCCGCTGACGCGAAGTAATAGAGACGTCAGGCGCATGTACGGTGCATGCGCCTGTAAGGCGTATCAGGTCAACATCACTGACCTAACGCTTGAATATCTGATCCACCATCGAACCTAAATCGAGTTTGTTCTCGTGCAGCGATGCTTCATCCATGTGCCCCTGAGGTGACATCTTATCGATCAGCTGCGGCAGAATAACCGCCAGCGTGCCTGCGGCGCCCTTCACGTCGGTTCCCAGCTTATCTGCCAGTGACTGCAGTTCCGCCTCACCAAACGCTGTGTGGATGTCGCTGTGTTCTACCGGCTGATTCGTCCCGGTGCCGATCCACGAACCAAATACCTCACCCAGCCCGCCCTGCTGGAATTTTTGCAGCAGCACTTCGATGCCGCCCTGCTCCTGTACCCAGTGCCAGACCGCCTGCAACTGTCCGGGCAGATGCCCGTCACTCTGGTTGCCCTGCAGCGCTCCCGCCAGTTCATCCAGAAAGCCCATAATTGCCTCCACGTTGAGAATTGATATCCGTCAGTTTAGTTGCTGATGCGCGGTTACGCCTGATGTGCGTGCGCTATCAAAGGGGGACAAGCTGAAGGCGAAAAGCGGATGGGCAGAGTTGTTGGCATTGCGCCGCCTCACTTAGCGGCGCAATGCCAGCCAGGCAAACCCGGCAGGCTTCTCTTATCAGAGACGGAATTAGCCTTTGTTCGCAGCCTGAACATGCAGCATATCCAGCGCCAGCGTCGCCGCCGCCAGTGCAGTCAGATCCGCATGATCGTAACCCGGTGCCACTTCTACCAGATCCATGCCAACAATGTTCATGCCCTGAAGGCCACGAATCAGCTTGGTCGCTTTATCAGTGGTCAGGCCGCCAATGACCGGTGTGCCGGTGCCAGGCGCATGGGCCGGGTCCAGACAGTCGATATCGAAGGTCAGATAAACAGGCAGATCGCCGACGGTGCGTTTTACTTCGGCGAGGATATCGTCAACGCTGCGGTCATTGACCTGTGCCGCATCCAGCACGTTGAAGCCCAGGCTCTTGTCGAACTCGGTACGGATACCAATCTGCACGGAATGCTGTGGATCAATCAGGCCTTCTTTCGGCGCGGTAAAGAACATGGTGCCGTGGTCAAAGGTCGGGCCGTTGGAGTAGGTGTCGGTATGGGCATCAAAATGCACCAGCGCCATCTTGCCGAAGTGTTTTGCATGAGCGCGCAGCAGGGGCAGCGTGACGTAGTGGTCACCGCCAAAGGTCATCATGCGCTTGCCATTGGCCAGCAGTTTTTCAGCATGGGCCTGTAACTTGTCTGAGAGATCCTGCGAGTCGCCGAAGGCGTAAACCAAATCGCCACAGTCGACGACGTTCAGACGCTGACGCAGATCGAAATCCCACGGCCAGCGGCAGCCTTCCCAGGCCAGATTAGTAGAGATCTGGCGGATTGCGCCCGGACCGAGGCGGCTGCCCGGACGACCAGAAGTGGCGGCATCAAACGGCACGCCGGTGATAACCCACTCGGCGTCGCTGTCGTAAGGCTGGAAATTCAGCGGAAAACGCATGAAGCCAAAGGCGTTAGAAACCAGGGAGTTGTCGTACTGATTGCCAAGCGTGTTATACATAATTGCTCTCTCTATGTGCGTAAGTCGGGCCAGGCCCGCAAGCCATTAAGGTTGAGATGAAAAAAATCCCCTCCGCGTCGTTAGGCCCGACGAGGAAGGGATTGAGTGGTTCAGATTATCGACATAGTTAACGGCAACTGCAATATGCGATTACGGGCTGCCGGGGCCGGTTACTCATCTTCCAAATAGGTGTATCCGTAGAGGCCGCTCTCAAACTCTTCCAGGAACTGCGCGCGCAGCTCGTCGTCAAGATCGGACGCCTGCACCTGATTGCGGAACAGCGCCATCAGCTCGTTAGGATCCAGCTGCACGTAACGCAGCATATCAGCCACGGTGTCGCCTTCATCAGAAAGCTGCACTTCTACTTCGCCATTTTCGCGCGCGTAAACATCCACCGCCTCGGTGTCACCGAACAGGTTGTGCATGTTGCCCAGGATTTCCTGATAAGCACCCACCATAAAGAAGCCCAGCATCGGCGGGTTATCAACATCATATTGCGGCATCGGCATAGTGGTGGCGATACCGTCGCCATCGACGTAGTGATCGATGGTGCCATCAGAGTCACAGGTGATGTCGAGCAACACGGCGCGGCGCTCTGGTTTCTTGTTCAGCCCTTCCAGCGGCAGGACCGGGAACAGCTGATCGATACCCCATGCATCCGGCATTGACTGGAACAGCGAGAAGTTAACGTAGATCTTATCCGCCATCCGCTCCTGCAGTTCGTCAATGATCGGACGGTGCGCACGGTTGCTGGGATCAAGATGCTGCTGAATGTAGTGACAGATGCTCAGATAGAGCTGCTCAGCCCATGAACGCTGTTTGAGATCGTAAGTGCCGGACGCATAGCCTGTGTGAATATCAGACAGATCCATCTGGCTGTCATGCAGCCATTCACGCAGCGAACGACGGGTGTCCGGCTCGTGCATCTCCTGCCAGGTTTCCCACATGCTGAGGATCGGGCGCGGCGCATCCGCATCCGGCGTTTCGGGTTCGCTGAACTCGTTACGCTCCACACCGATGATGTTGGAGACCAGCACCGTATGGTGCGCGGTCACGGCACGACCGGACTCAGTGATCACCGTCGGATGGTCCAGACCGTGCTCATCACAGGCAGCGCCAATCGCCCAGATCACATTGTTAGCGTACTCATTCAGGCCATAGTTGACCGAGCAGTCAGACTGCGAGCGTGTGCCTTCGTAATCGACGCCCAGACCGCCGCCGACGTCGAAACATTTGATGTTGACGCCCAGCTTCGCCAGTTCGACGTAGAAGCGCGCCGACTCGCGCACACCGGTGGCGATGTCGCGGATGTTGGACATCTGCGAACCCAGATGGAAGTGCAGCAGCTGCAGGCTGTCGATGCGACCTGCTTCACGCATGATCTCAACCAGCTTCAGCACCTGGGTCGCGGACAGACCAAACTTCGACTTTTCGCCGCCGCTCGACTGCCATTTACCGGAGCCCTGTGAAGCCAGACGCGCACGGATACCGAGACGCGGCACCACATTCAGACGCTCCGCTTCTTCCAGCACCAACCGTACTTCTGTCATCTTCTCAAGCACCAGATAGACCTTGTGGCCCATCTTCTCGCCGATCAGCGCCAGACGAATATATTCACGGTCTTTATAGCCGTTACAGACGATCACCGAGCGGGTCTGTCCGGCGTGCGCCAGCACCGCCATCAGCTCTGCTTTGGAACCTGCTTCCAGCCCAAGCGGCTCGCCACAGTGGATCAGCGACTCAATCACGCGTTTATGCTGGTTAACTTTAATCGGGTAAACCAGGAAGTAGTCGCCCTTGTAACCGTAGGATTCACGTGCACGTTTAAAGGCGGCGTTAATCGAACGCAGACGATGCTGCAGGATCTGCGGGAAGCAGAATAAGGCAGGCAGACGCTGACCCTGGGCTTCGCGCTCTTTCACCAGGCGGGCTAAATCGACGCGCACATCCGGACGATCCGGATCGGGGCAGACACTGATGTGGCCCAGTTCGTTAACGTCGTAATAGTTGTTGCCCCACCAGGCGATGTTGTACGTACGCAACATTTTGCTCGCATCCTGATCGTTCATTGCAACCTCCTGCATGGAGCGGAGTGTACCCTGTTCGCCAGCTGACGAACCTTTGATATTCTTCATGTCGTCAGACATCGCGAACCTCAATTTTCCGTTGAAAGATAGAACTGTTAACCGGCTTTATGGCCGCTAATCTGAAAACCTGTTGCCACATTAAATGCACTGTCCTGTTCACCTGACATCGCCGTCAGCGCGATTCACGCATGAGAGTTAAGTGTAAAACACCCTGGCCATCTCCGTTGAAACAGAGAACATTTAACCGATCACTATTGACCATGGATAATCTGTGTCGTTCCGCTGCGCGGGCGCAGAGAAGAGACAAAATCGCTTGAGCAGAGATAAAGATTAGCCGGCGCCTGTGTCGGTAAAATTACCGCATCGGACGTTGTGTCGGCAGAAAAGAGAAACAGATGGGAAGCGGGAGAGAGCCAGCGCCACGCCGCAGCGCAGAGAACCGGAAAGAGAAAAAGCGTGGTTCATTACTTGTATCACCTCCGCATATGCCAGGGGCACATGGAAAACAACCTGGGTGAAAGCCAGATCAGAGTCCGACAGGCGCGACGCAAAGAGTAGCGTCATTCTTGCTGCTGCTCTCGAAGCAGCGGCGTTTTATACCGTTTACGGCTCTAAAATGCAAAAAGATTATCCGGGAATTGCGTGAAGTGTCAGCAAATTATGTCGATAACGCTAACAGGTTAAATGCTGAAACAGAAAAAGGGCTGGTAATTGGTTTCCCCTCTATCCTAAAATAGCCATCCAGATGGTTTTCCATCTAAACAGGTTACTATCCAGGCGGTGTTGGCCCGCTGTGCTGACACAACCTCACTGCTCGCGGCTTTGCCTGAAGGGGCGTCAGGTCAGACAACCTCACTGGCGCTATGCAGTCGTACTCAAACCATATTTAAGGTAAAGAACAGAATGGCTAAACACCTTTTTACGTCCGAGTCCGTATCAGAAGGACATCCCGATAAAATCGCCGACCAGATCTCCGATGCTGTGCTGGATGCAATCCTTGAACAGGATCCGAAAGCGCGCGTGGCCTGCGAAACTTACGTTAAAACCGGTATGGTGCTGGTTGGCGGTGAAATCACCACCAGCGCCTGGGTCGATATCGAAGAGATCACCCGTAAAACCGTACGTGAAATCGGCTATGTTCATTCCGATATGGGCTTTGATGCCAACTCCTGTGCGGTATTAAGCGCGATTGGTAAACAGTCTCAGGATATCAATCAGGGCGTTGACCGTACCGATCCACTGGAACAGGGCGCGGGCGACCAGGGCCTGATGTTCGGCTATGCCACCAACGAAACAGATGTGCTGATGCCTGCGCCGGTGACCTATGCGCACCGTCTGGTGCAGCGTCAGGCTGAAGTGCGTAAAAACGGCACATTGCCGTGGCTGCGTCCGGATGCCAAGAGCCAGGTCACTTTCCAGTATGACGATGGCAAAATCGTCGGCATCGATGCCGTCGTGCTCTCTACCCAGCACGCAGAATCCATCAGCCAGAAAGATTTGCAGGAAGCGGTGATGGAAGAGATCATCAAGCCGGTTCTGCCAGCAGAATGGCTGAGCGCCTCAACCAAATATCACATCAACCCAACCGGTCGCTTTGTGATCGGCGGCCCGATGGGCGATTGCGGTCTGACCGGTCGTAAAATCATTGTGGACACCTACGGCGGCATGGCGCGTCACGGTGGCGGTGCGTTCTCGGGTAAAGATCCGTCAAAAGTTGACCGCTCTGCAGCCTATGCAGCGCGTTACGTGGCGAAAAACATCGTGGCTGCCGGTCTGGCTGACCGTTGTGAAATCCAGGTCTCCTACGCTATCGGCGTGGCTGAACCGACCTCCATCATGGTGGAAACTTTCGGCACTGAGAAAATCTCTACCGAACAGCTGACGCTGCTGGTACGTGAGTTCTTCGACCTGCGTCCATATGGTCTGATTCAGATGTTGGATCTGCTGCACCCAATCTATAAAGAGACCGCCGCTTACGGTCACTTTGGTCGCGAACATTTCCCGTGGGAAAAAACCGACAAAGCAGCCCTGCTGCGTGAAGCAGCTGGCCTGTAAGATCAGCGACTGCTAATAAAACCCTGCCCCTGCGGCGGGGTTTTTTATCGCCTTTTCAGCCCCACAGCTGACCAGAGAATTTTTTCTCACGCACGCAGACTGAACGCCATATTCGCGCAGTTCCCGGCGACCTTCAGACGTTATAAAAATAAATCTGCCCGGCATCTCCTTCACTCTGAAGCAAATTTTCCATTCTCAGCTACACTTCCTTTCGCTTTTTCTGACGACAAAATGTTAACGATTACAAATTGAAATGCTTTGTTTTTCTGATATTTAGGAATTAACGCACGTAGTTATTATGCTGAAAATGCGTTATTTTCAGCGTCGTCTGATAGCCACTAAATAGAGCATTGTCAGAAACTTAATGAGTGCTATACCTCACTGGTTAATTAATCTTTCCGGGAAAAATATGCTGAATTTCAGGGTTTCAGCGTGTGTAAGCGATTACACTGATGTGATCAGACTCACTTTTTTCCCGCTAAAGGTTTTTTAACATTGATAAAAACAATGATGGATAAACCTGGAGGCTCCCATGCCTGGCAATACACACAAAAGCAGAACTTCAAATAAGGCGATGACCTTATTTGTCTGCTTTCTGGCGGCCCTTGCGGGACTGCTGTTCGGCCTGGATATCGGCGTTATCGCCGGTGCCCTGCCGTTTATCGCAAAGGACTTTAACGTTACTCCTCATCAGCAGGAGTGGATCGTCAGTTCCATGATGTTTGGTGCGGCGGTCGGTGCTATCGGCAGCGGCTGGATGTCTTCCCGCCTGGGGCGTAAAAAAAGCCTGATGGCCGGTGCGATTCTGTTCGTTATCGGTTCACTCTGGTCGGCAATGTCGCCGAACCCGGAAATGCTGATCAGCGCCCGCGTTCTGCTGGGCCTGGCAGTGGGTATCGCCTCTTATACTGCCCCGCTTTATCTTTCTGAGATCGCTCCGGAAAAAATTCGCGGCAGTATGATTTCGCTTTACCAGCTGATGATCACCATCGGTATTCTGGGTGCTTACCTTACTGATACCGCCTTCAGCTTTACCGGCAACTGGCGCTGGATGCTGGGCATTATCACCATTCCGGCACTGCTGCTGCTGGTTGGTGTTTTCTTCCTGCCAAACAGCCCACGCTGGCTGGCGGCGCGAGGCAACTTCCGCGATGCGCAACGTGTACTGGATCGTCTGCGTGATACCAGTGAGCAGGCAAAACGTGAGCTGGAAGAGATTCGTGAAAGTCTGAAGGTCAAGCAGTCTGGCTGGGGTCTGTTCACCAGCAGCAGCCACTTCCGTCGTGCGGTCTATCTCGGCATCCTGTTGCAGGTCATGCAGCAGTTTACCGGTATGAACGTTATCATGTATTACGCGCCAAAAATCTTCGAAATCGCGGGCTTTACCAACACCACCCAGCAGATGTGGGGCACGGTGATTGTGGGTCTGGTCAACGTACTGGCCACCTTCATCGCTATTGGTCTGGTGGATCGCTGGGGCCGTAAACCTACGCTGATTCTGGGCTTTATGGTGATGGCAGCCGGTATGGGCGTGCTGGGTACGATGCTGCATTTCGGTATCCACTCTGCGGGCGCGCAGTACTTCGCAGTAGGTATGCTGCTGATGTTCATCGTTGGTTTTGCGATGTCAGCCGGTCCGTTGATTTGGGTACTCTGTTCCGAAATTCAGCCGCTGAAAGGCCGCGACTTCGGTATCACGGTTTCCACAACCACCAACTGGATCGCAAACATGATCGTGGGTGCGACCTTCCTTACGATGCTGAATACGCTGGGCAACGCGAACACCTTCTGGGTCTACGCACTGCTTAACCTGTTCTTTATTCTGCTGACGCTGATGCTGATCCCGGAGACCAAAAACGTCTCACTGGAGCACATCGAACGTAACCTGATGGCAGGTAAAAAACTGCGTGACATCGGTTCACGCGATTAACATTACCGGATAAAACGCGGTAAAAAAAACGGCGGGGTTTCTCTGGAAACCCCGCCGTTTTTATTTGTTCAATACAGGATTACAGCGTGTTAACTCGCCCTGCCGGCAATGGCTGACGTATGCAGCAGAGCGCCAGCGCCATAATGAAAATGGTGACGGTCTGATTATACGGCAGTACCGAATCGGTTAATCCGCAGATAAACAGTGCCAGCATTGGCAGCGCCACGCCGCGCAGATCGCACTTCTTCAGCATGCCGCCAGCCACAGTCAGATAGAGAAGCACCAGCGACAGCGTACCCAGCCAGCCCTGTAGCGTGGTTACTTCCAGAAACTCATTGTGCATGTTGTATTTAACGTTGGTGTAGCCTTCAACATTCAGTGGATAGTGCGCCATGATGAACTGACGCGCCTCGGTAGTGCGCGCATCCGGCGTCGCAAAACTGCCATGATGCTCAATAAAGTTGACCGCCCCGCCCCAGATCGCGACACGTGCGCCCAGAGAGGTCGAGCTGTTTGATCCGTAGTTCTCAATGTCCTGCACGCCTTCCACCCAACGGTTACTGGTCATCAGGATCAGCACCGCCAGTACGCCTACTAACAGTGCGCTAATCCGCCAGTTGGTCAGCAGCGACAGCCGCCAGGTCTGCAACAGGAACAGCAGCCCCACGGCAATCAGCGCAATCAGCGTTACGCGGGTGCCGCACAGGTAGAGCAAGGCAAAGGTCACCGCCAGTACGGCGATGTCGGCAATCTTCCAGTATCTGTGCGTCTCGTAACGGCTCAGCCACAGCCAGGCGCAGTAGATAAACAGAATCATGTAGGAGGACATGGAGGCCGCTTCGGTGGTGAGCTTAATGCGGATATTCTCGGTATAGAGATGCTCATGAATACCAAAGCCCAGCGTAATCAGCAGACCGACCAGAATTAACACCTTTCCAATACGCAGCGTGGTTGCAGAGACCCGATTGCCATAAATCGCCAGACTAAGCAGCACAAAGGCGCCCAGCAACAGCCGCTTCGCCCCCAGCAGATAGTTGCTGATATTGGTGATGGCATCGTTTGAGGGCGCGGTCTCAATCCCCTTTGTGTGTATTGCCCAGAACAGACGGATCAGAGCAAAGATAATCAGCACAGCAAACAGGACGACATAAAAACCGTTCTCTTTAAACGCTACTCGCTTGCGCACTACGCCATACAACACAGACGCGACGGAGAGATAAGAGACCAGATAAAATATTTTTTGCGGCAGGCCGGAAACAAACATATTCAGTGACAGCGCCAGACAGAGCGCAACAACTGAAGCATTAACCATTAACGTTAATCCATTACGGCTGCTTTTATTTGTCATGCTTAACCTCAGTCAGACGGTTAAATGCACTCATCAGGTGCTTCATATAATTTTCCTCATAAAAACCGGTGATGCTCGCTTTAATAACCTGATGATCGGGAAAGGGGTAATCCCGGCTCATGGCGTTGAGAATAGCGGCAAGCGCCATGCTGTCATTGGTGGGGTAGAGCTGACCATTGAGACCGTTCTGAATAATTTCTGACGGGCCACTGATGCAGTCGGATGAGACGCAGTAGACGCCCCGTGACATCGCCTCCAGCAGGATCAGCGGGAAGCCTTCAAAGTTCGAGGTCATGAGCAGACAGGTGACCTGTCTGATATGGCGGATGACATACTCCCAGGCGTTCTCCTGCCAGCCATGCCAGGTGATACGATCCTGAATGCCGAGTTCCGACACGTAATGCTGACATTGCGTCAGATCTTCCCCATCCCCGACAATTTCCAGCGTCCACGGCGCATCCAGATGCTTTAACGCATCAAACAGATCTTTAAGCTGTTTCTGCCGCTGAAAATGGACGCGGCCGATATAGAGAAACTTCAGCCCCTGCGGCCTGCCGATAACCACGTCATTACGCCTGATCGGGTTGTAGATAACGTCCACGTCAGTGGCGCGTGCACCTAACTCCACCAACTGCTCTTTAATCTGCTTACTGATGGCAAAATGGTGATCGGCCCGCAGCAGATAATGTGGGCGATAGCGTTCACGCGGTGGCAGGTGCATCCAGCTCGACAACATGATTTTACGTCCTGAGAGCGTAATGGCCCGGCGCGTCATCAGACAGGGAATGGTGTTGAGGGTCAGAACATGATCAGGCTGATAACGACGAAAGAAGGCGGCCATTCTCAGCGTGTGAATAAGATTTTTTATTTTCTTATTCCGCAGCGTGCAGACGCTCTCTGATAAAACGGCGTTGGCAGTCCAGGCGCGGGAGAGGCTCTCCTCTCCGCTGTTGATAATAAACAGCCCCGCTTCCGTTCCGGATTCCTTATTGAGGGCGGTAATCAGCTGGCAGGTCACATTCTCCATACCGCCGCGGCCAGCCATGAGATCGGTAACCAGCACAATGCGCTGTTTCCTGATGTTATTATTTTTCATTGCGTTGTCCGTACACTGTGCTTTCCGCTTCTGATCCATTCACTCTGCTGTGAACATTAGCAACAGGATATTCTAAAAAAGGCCGTAACCATATTTAATCCAGAAATTTCAGCCAATAGCAGGGACACTCCTGGCCACTCTCCCGCGGTGGATCGTATGGATCGAAACTGGCGAAAGAGTATAGTCGCTGCGCTGTCGTTTTCACGGGTAACGTTGAGTTCCTGGACGACGGCGATTATTCTGAGCGCCATGAAAACACCTCGTCTCCCCATTGCCCTGCAGCAGGCCGTAATGCGCTCATTGCGCCAGTCGCTTGAGCGTGCAAATCTGGCACTGAAAACCCATTATCCGGAACCGAAGCTGCTTTACCAGCAGCGCGGTACGGCGGCGGGCACCGCCTGGCTGGCGTCCTGGGAGATCCGCATCAATCCGGTGCTGCTGCTGGAAAATCAGCAGACATTTATCGATGAAGTGGTGCCGCATGAGCTGGCGCATCTGCTGGTGTGGAAACAGTTTGGCCGCGTCGCACCACACGGCAAAGAGTGGAAGTGGATGATGGAGCAGGTTCTGGGCGTTCCGGCACGGCGCACCCATCAGTTTGAGATCGCCTCCGTACGCAGTAACACCTTTGCTTACCGCTGCCAGTGCCAGCAGCATCAGCTGACGGTTCGCCGCCACAATCGTGTTCTGCGTAAAGAAAGTGAATATCGCTGCGTGCACTGTGGCAGCCTGCTGGTCGCAGGCGAGTTTGTCGCTTCCTGAGAACAATCCCCATTCCGCCCTATTCCACATTCTGTTAACCTGCCGCCCTTTTTCGTACCAGGAAGAAATCTGGAATATGTCTCGCATACTAAGTCTGGCGGTTGCGCTGCTATTTGCACCTGCCGCTGACGCCCTTAATCTGAATAACTATCATCAAAATAACTTCCAGCAGGCTAAAACCTTTGCGGCGGCGATTAACGCCGATGCGCCGGGTTCATTCTACTGTGGCTGTAAGATTCAGTGGCAGGGCAAAAAGGGCATTCCCGATCTCAACAGCTGTGGTTATCAGGTGCGCAGGAACGCCAATCGCGCCGGGCGCATTGAGTGGGAACATGTGATGCCGGCCTGGGAGTTTGGTCATCAGCGTCAGTGCTGGCAGGACGGAGGCCGCAAAAACTGCAGCAAGGACCCCGACTATCGCCGCATCGAAACAGATTTGCATAACCTTCAGCCTGCAGTGGGTGAAGTGAATGGTGACCGTGGTAACTTCGCCTACAGTCAATGGAACGGTAGCGAGAAGCAGTACGGCCAGTGTGAGATGAAGATCGACTTTAAACTCAAACAGGCGGAGCCACCCGCACGGGCGCGGGGAGCTATTGCCCGAACCTATTTCTACATGCGCGATCAGTACCATCTGCGCATTTCGCGCCAGCAGACGCAGCTGTTTACCGCCTGGGACAAGCTCTATCCCGTCACAAAGTGGGAGTGTGAACGCGATCAGCGCATTGCAAAGGTTCAGGGCAATCACAATCCTTATGTGCAGCAGGCTTGCCAGCGCTAAAATCCCTGCCCTACACTAGCTTTTTTTCCCATGACGCCGCTGCAGTGCGGCGTCCGGTTTCAGGAACCTTATGCGCATACCTCGCATCTATCACGCCGGGCCATTAGAGATCGGCAGTGAAATTACCCTGGATGAAGATGCATCCAATCATG
This sequence comes from Pantoea alfalfae, assembly GCF_019880205.1. Taxonomy (NCBI): domain Bacteria; kingdom Pseudomonadati; phylum Pseudomonadota; class Gammaproteobacteria; order Enterobacterales; family Erwiniaceae; genus Pantoea; species Pantoea alfalfae. Next base: position 752,503 of record NZ_CP082292.1, on the reverse strand, counting down.
TGGGCCGGGTACTCCGGATGACGGCAGGCCAGCGTCTGGAACTCTTTGATGGCACTAATCTGACTTTTGCAGCAGAGATCACGCATGTTGATAAAAAGCGTGTAAAAGTATCGCTCACAGAGAGCCAGCCGGACGATCGCGAGTCACCTTTGCATCTGCATTTAGGTCAGGTGATGTCGCGCGGTGAAAAAATGGAATTCACTATCCAGAAATCGATCGAGCTGGGCGTGAATGTCATTACACCCTTGTTTTCCGAGCGCTGTGGCGTAAAGCTTGATGCTGAACGTCTGGCGAAGAAGATCCAGCAGTGGCAGAAAATTGCTATTGCCGCCTGCGAACAGTGTGGCCGTAATCGCGTGCCGGAGATTCGTGAAGCGATGACGCTGGAAGCCTGGTGTGCAGAGGCTGACAGCGGTCTGAAGCTCAACCTGCATCCGCGCGCCAGTCACAGCATCAATACGCTGCCACAGCCTGTTGAGCGGGTACGGCTGCTGATTGGCCCTGAAGGCGGTTTGTCTGCGGACGAAATTGCGATGACGGCCCAGCACGACTTTACTGACATTCTGCTTGGCCCACGGGTATTACGTACCGAAACCACCGCGCTGACGGCCATTACGGCACTTCAGGTGAGGTTTGGCGACCTGGGTTAAGCGATACTTTCAGCGGAAAGAGCGCAGGCATGATGTCCTGACCGATCGGCCCACTGCAGACCGAACCAGACGAGGCGGTAAACACCGCCTCACCGAGGAGATAATAATGATTAAACTTGGCATCGTGATGGACCCTATTTCGTCCATCAATATTAAAAAAGACTCCAGCTTCGCTATGCTGCTGGAAGCACAGCGCCGCGGTTACGAAATTCACTACATGGAGATGCACGATCTCTCCATGCGCGGTGGCGTGGCCTCTGCCCGCACCCGTCTGCTGACCGTCGAGCAGAATCCTGACAACTGGTATCAATTCGGCAGCGAGCAGGTGATCCCGCTGGCTGACCTGAACGTGGTGCTGATGCGTAAAGATCCGCCATTCGATACCGAGTTCATCTATGCAACCTACATTCTGGAGCGCGCAGAAGAGCTGGGTACACTGATCGTGAACAAACCGCAGAGCCTGCGTGACTGTAACGAAAAGCTCTACACCGCCTGGTTTGCCGAGTTTACGCCTGACACCCTGGTGACCCGCAGCAAAGCGCAGCTGCGTGACTTCTGGCAGGAGCATGGCGACATCATCATGAAGCCGCTGGATGGCATGGGTGGCGCCTCTATCTTCCGCGTGAAGAAAGACGATCCTAACTTTGGTGTGATTACCGAAACCCTGACCGAGCATGAGAGCCGTTTCTGCATGGCACAGAACTACATTGCGGCGATTAAAGAAGGCGACAAACGCGTGCTGGTTGTAGATGGCGAACCGGTCCCTTACTGCCTGGCGCGTATCCCGCAGGGTGGTGAAACGCGTGGTAATCTCGCCGCCGGTGGTCGCGGTGAAGCGCGTCCGCTGAGCGAAAGCGACTGGGAAATTGCGCGCCGTGTAGGCCCAACGCTGAAAGCAAAAGGACTGATTTTTGTCGGTCTCGACATCATCGGTGATAAACTGACTGAAGTTAACGTGACCAGCCCAACCTGCATTCGTGAAATTGAGGCTGCGTTCCCGATCTCCATCACCGGCATGTTGATGGATGCCATTGAGAAGCGCCTGGGCTGAGCAAGAAGCCGGGGCGTGGCTCCGTGATCAACCCAATACCGGTGCGGCCGTCGCGTGCCGGTTATTTTTTTGGTACATCGTGTGAGAATGAATTTACAACATCACTTTTTGATTGCCATGCCTTCATTGCAGGATCCTTTCTTCAAACGTTCCGTGGTCTATCTCTGCGAACATAACGAAGAGGGTGCAATGGGACTGATCATCAATAAACCCATGGAAAACCTGACGGTTGAAGGCATTCTGAAGAAGCTGAAAATCCCTGCTGACGATCGCGACCCGGCCATCAGGCTGGATAAACCGGTGTTTACCGGCGGTCCGCTGGCGGAAGATCGTGGCTTTATTCTGCACTCAGCACAACGCACGTTTACCTCCAGCATTCGCGTCTCAGATAATACGATTATCACTACCTCCCGTGACGTGCTGGAGTCGATTGGCACCGCGTCTCAGCCCACCAATGTGCTGGTCGCGCTGGGTTACTGCGCCTGGGAAAAAGATCAGCTGGAAAATGAGTTGATGGAAAATGCCTGGCTGACCACGCCCGCTAACAGCAATATCCTGTTCCAGACGCCGATTTCAGAGCGCTGGCGCGAAGCGGCGCGCAGTATTGGCGTCGATATTCACAACATGGCCAGCGACGCGGGACACGCCTGATGTCAACTCAGACTCTGTTAGGTTTCGACTTCGGCACTAAAAGTATTGGTGTCGCTGTAGGTCAGGAACTCACGGGCAGTGCCCGTCCGCTGACCGCGATTAAAGCGCAGGATGGTATCCCGGACTGGCTGGTGGTCGAAAAGCTGCTGAAAGAGTGGCAGCCCGATTTTGTCGTCGTCGGCCTGCCGCTGAATATGGATGGTACCGAGCAGCCGCTGACTGACCGCGCGCGTAAATTTGCCAACCGCCTGCACGGTCGCTTTGGCATCCGGGTAGAGCTGCAGGATGAACGGCTCAGCACGGTAGAGGCGCGTGCTGGCCTGTTTGAGCGCGGCGGTTATCGCGCCCTCAACAAAGGCTCGGTCGATTCACAGTCTGCTGCCATCATTTTGCAGGACTGGTTCGAAAACCATTACTGATCGGCTTACTCAATCAGACCGGCTGCCTGACGCGCCAGCCGGCTCTGCTCAAACGTCTGCATACCGGCCTGTGCGCCGGTCTGCAGCAGCGCGGGGATCTGATGCATCTTGCCTTCCCGGATCAGATTCGTGATACCCGGAGTGGCGATCAGTATCTCAAACAGTCCAATCCGCGATCCAGCCACTGAGGTTACCAGCCGCTGTGCAATCACTGCTTTCAGGCTGCCCGCGAGTTGCGTACGCACCAGCTGCTTCTCCTCCGCCGGGAAGACATCCACCAGCCGATCCACCGCCTGCGCCGCGCCACGAGTATGCAGCGTCGCCAGTACCAGATGGCCAGTCTCCGCCGCCGTCAGCGCCTGACGGATGGTGTCGCTGTCGCGCAGCTCACCCAGCAGGATGACGTCGGGATCTTCACGCAGCGCCGCCTTTATCCCCAGCGAGAACGAATCGCAGTGCAGGCCGATTTCGCGCTGCTGAATCAGCGACTGCTGGCTGTGATGGATAAATTCAATCGGATCTTCCAGCGTAATGATATGACGCGCCTGCTGGCGGTTCAGCGCATCGACCAGCGCCGTCAGCGTGGCCGATTTACCACTTCCGGTCGCACCGGTCACCAGAATCAGGCCATCCTGCTGCTCCAGCAGCGTCGGCACAATGGCGGGCAGCTGCAGGCTCTCCAGCGTCGGGCTCGTCGTGGCGATGATGCGCAGCGCCAGTGACAGGCCGTTACGCTGCATAAACAGATTGGCACGCAGACGCTGACCGCCAGCCAGGCTCAGAGCGAAGTCGAGCTGCCCTGCGCGTTCCAGCGCCTGCCGCTGCGGGTCACTGAGCCAGCGGGTCATAAACTCTGCCATCCAGGCGGCAGAAAGCGGGCCCTGCTGCGAAATGACCTCCAGCTTTCCCTGCCGCCGCCAGTAGGGCAAATGTCCGCAGCAAAGGTGCAGATCGGCGGCATTATGCTTTACACTAAGCCCCACCATTTCATCCAGATTCATAATTTCTCCTGACTATGACTTCAATCCAGCAGAACTTACAGCAAGTGCGGCAGCGAATCGCCGCCGCTGCCGCGCGTTGCGGCCGCGCACCAGAAGAAATTACCCTGCTTGCAGTCAGTAAAACCAAACCTGCGAGCGCGGTCGAAGAAGCCTTTGCCGCTGGCCAGATTGCCTTCGGTGAAAATTACGTTCAGGAAGGGGTTGAAAAAGTTCAGGCACTGGCCGCACATCCTGAGCTGGCGTGGCACTTCATCGGCCCGTTGCAGTCCAACAAAAGCCGTCTGGTGGCGGAAAATTTCGCCTGGTGTCACACCATTGACCGCCAGCGCATTGCGCAGCGGCTCAACGACCAGCGGCCCGCCTCGCTGCCACCGCTGAATGTGTTAATTCAGGTAAATATCAGTGACGAGAACAGCAAATCTGGCATCATGCTGGAGGCCGTTTCCGGGCTGGCGGAGCAGATCGCTGCCCTGCCGCAACTGCGGCTGCGGGGATTGATGGCGATTCCGGCAGCGGAGAGTGATTACCAGCGGCAGCTGGCGGTGTGTCAGCAGATGGCGGAAGCCTTCCGGCAGCTGCAACAGCACTATTCTGGTATAGATACGCTTTCGCTGGGAATGAGCGATGACATGGAGGCGGCAATCGCCGCAGGTAGTACGATGGTGCGTATCGGCACCGCCATTTTTGGCGCACGAGATTATGCGCACAACTCACAACAATAACAGAGGAACTTCATGTTAACACTGACGTTTTTAGTAAAAACGCTGATCGATCTCTACGTCATGGTGCTGCTGTTACGCATCTGGATGCAGTGGTCCCGCTGCGATTTTTACAATCCAGTGGCGCAGTTTGTCGTAAAAGTGACACAGCCAATTGTTAAGCCACTGCGCCGCATACTGCCGGCGCTGGGGCCGATTGATACCGCCTCGCTGCTGCTGGCCTTTGTGCTGACCACGCTGAAATACCCGATTCTGCTGCTGATTCAGGTGGGCGTGTTCTCGGTCGATCCGACTAACCTGCTGGTCGGCCTGCTGTCGCTGGTGAAATCCGCCGGCTATCTGGTCTTCTGGGTCATTATCGTACGCTCTCTGATGAGCTGGATCAGCCAGGGACGTGGCCCGGTCGATTATCTGCTGGTGCAGTTAACCGAGCCGATGATGGCCCCTGTTCGCCGTATTCTGCCTGCGATGGGCGGCATCGATTTCTCTGCGATGATCGTCATCCTGGTGCTGTATGCCCTGAACTTTCTCGGCATGGACCTGTTTCCGGGTCTCTGGTATCTGCTGTAAATGAATCAAACTGGAACTGTTATGCAAAAAGTTGTGCTCGCAACCGGCAATCCCGGCAAAGTGCGTGAACTGGCGGAGTTACTCTCCGCCTTTGGTCTGGATATCGTCGCGCAGACGGACCTTGGGGTTGAATCGGCAGAAGAGACCGGCCTGACCTTTATTGAGAACGCGATTCTCAAAGCGCGTCACGCGGCACAGATCACCGGATTACCGGCCATCGCCGATGACTCCGGCCTGGCCGTGGATGCGCTGGGCGGCGCGCCTGGCATCTACTCGGCGCGTTACGCCGGTGAAGAGGCCAGCGATCAGCAGAACCTGGAGAAGCTATTACAGGCGCTGGAAAACGTCCCTGACGGTCAGCGCCAGGCGCAGTTCCACTGCGTACTGGTCTATCTGCGTCATGCGGAAGACCCGACCCCGCTGGTGTTTCACGGCAGCTGGCAGGGGGAAATTACGCGTTCCGCTGCGGGTTCCGGTGGCTTCGGTTACGACCCGATTTTCTTTGTCCCGGCGCTGGGTAAAACTGCGGCCGAGCTGAGCAAAGCGGAAAAAGGTGCGGTTTCTCACCGGGGTAAAGCATTGACGCTGTTGCTGGAAGCGATGCGTAATGCCTAATCTGCCGCCGTTAAGTCTCTACATCCACATTCCGTGGTGCGTACAGAAGTGCCCCTACTGTGATTTTAACTCCCACGCGCTGAAAGATGAGGTGCCGCACGTTGAATATGTGCAGCACCTGCTGCGCGATCTGGAGATCGACCTGCCGCTGATCGGCGACCGGGAAGTGCGCACGATTTTCATTGGTGGCGGCACGCCCAGCCTGCTGAGCAGCAGCGCGATGCAGATGCTGATGGATGGCGTGCGGGAGCGTCTGACGCTCTCCCCTGATGCGGAAGTGACCATGGAAGCAAATCCTGGTACCGTGGAAGCGGACCGGTTCAGCGCCTATCAGCGCGCCGGTATCAACCGTATTTCGATTGGTGTACAGAGTTTCAGTCCGCAAAAGCTGCAGCGTCTGGGCCGTATTCACGGCCCGGAAGAGGCCGTACGCGCCGCCGAACTGGCAGAGTCGCTGTCGCTGCGCAGCTTTAACCTCGACCTGATGCATGGCCTGCCCGATCAGTCTCTGGAGGAAGCGCTCGACGATTTACGTCAGGCGATTGCGCTTAACCCCCCGCATCTCTCCTGGTACCAGCTCACCATCGAACCCAACACGCTGTTTGGCTCACGCCCGCCGGTGCTGCCAGATGATGATGCACTTTGGGATATTTTCGAACAGGGTGATCGGCTACTTCAGGCGGCGGGTTATCAGCAGTATGAAACCTCCGCCTACGCGAAGCCGGGTTATCGCTGTGAACACAACCTCAACTACTGGCGCTTTGGCGACTATCTGGGGATTGGCTGTGGCGCACACGGCAAGCTGACGCAGCCGGATGGCCGCATTGTCCGCACGGTGAAAACCCGTCATCCGCGTGGCTTCATGCAGGGTAACTACCGCGAAAAGCAGTATGAGGTTGCCGATAGCGACAAGCCGTTTGAATATTTCATGAACCGCTTTCGCCTGCTGGAGGCCGCGCCGCGCGACGAGTTCAGCCGCTACACCGGTTTGTCAGAGCAGGTGATCCGTCCGCAGATGGATGCCGCGATTGCCGCCGGTTATGTGACGGAAACCGCTGATCAGTGGCAGATTACGGAGAAAGGGAAGCTGTTCCTGAATTCGCTGCTGGAGCTGTTTTTAGCGGAAGAGTAGCAAAAGCGCCTCAGCCCGGCAGGCTGAGGCGTTAACTTATTTTTTCAGTGCGCGGGTAAGCTGTTTACGCTGATCTTCCAGCGAAATAACGCGATTACATACTTCGTGTCCGAAGTTCTGGAAATCCTGCTCCTGCTTGCTCCACTCAGCCTGAATCGACTGTTGCAGACCGCCCAGATTGCCCATAATTGCCTGCAGCGGATTACTGCCGCCGCTGCCCTGCTTACTGCCCATCTCATTCAGACTATCCTGCATCACGCCGCCCAGCGTTGACTGCACCAGCCGTTCGCCTTCGGCGCGCACCTCATCAATCGCCTGATGGTGGAACGTCAGACCGTCTTCCCGATGTTCAATGATGCGGTTCATCTGCTGTTTCAGCTGACCATTCAGCGTGGTCAGGCGATTACGCACGTTGCTGTCGGTGCCCAGTTTTTCAACGATGACCCGATCCAGTGCCGCACGTCCTTTTTCCAGACGGGATGTCGCTCCGCTATCGATCCACGGAAGATCGCGACGCAGCGCGTTCTGATAGTCGATCGCTTTCTGACGTTCAGCGATATCCAGCGAAACTTTCTGGCCGTTGAACTGCACGTCGCCCTGCGGCGAGATTTCCATATTGCCACTGGCACCGACCACCTGCACGCTCTGCGGTTTAATCACCACATCGTCCTGTGGCTTAACGCTGCATTCGTAGGCTGCCTGAGCCTGAGTTGCTGCCACCAGCAGCACAGCAAGAAGCGCTTTACGCATCATATCTACTCCCTAAGATCGGGTCTGAAACCCTCCGATCGGGCCGCAGCCCGACACTGTGTGACGACTTAGTCCCACCAGACGTCAAAGAGTTCCGTCATCTGCACATCCTGCAGCTTGCGGTCTTCCAGCCATTTGCGGACCAGCGCACGATGCTCATCGGTGCATTTGCCGGTTTTCTGCAGGCAAACCAGACCTTCCCACACCAGGTAGCCGCTGCCATCAAAGGCAAGGCCGTTAGGATCGATCGCTTCATTGATGAACTGGTTCAGCGTCTCATCGATTTCGCTTTCGCTGGTGCCTTCCGGAAAGCGCCAGGCAACGGAGAAGCCCAGTTCCTGAAACTCGTCGATGTGCAGTTTTTTACGTAAACGGCGGCTGCGTTGTGTGGCCATTATTTCACCCTCTCAAACATTAAATCCCATACGCCGTGGCCTAAACGCTGCCCGCGCTGCTCAAACTTGGTCAGTGGACGCGTCTCAGGACGCGGCACGTAATTCTGTTGCTCTGACTGGTTGCGGTAGCCATCGATGCTGTTCATCACTTCAAGCATATGCTCCGCGTAGGCTTCCCAGTCGGTCGCCATATGGAAAACGCCGCCCGGCTTCAGTTTACGCATCACCAGCTCGGCGAAAGGTACCTGAACGATACGGCGTTTATTGTGACGCGCTTTATGCCATGGATCGGGGAAGAAAAGCTGAACCATGCGCAGTGAGTTATCCGGAATCATCTTCTCCAGCACTTCTACCGCATCGTGACACATCACCCGCAGGTTCTGTACATCGGCTTCTTTGGCGGCGGCGAGACAGGCACCCACGCCCGGCGCGTGCACTTCAATACCCAGGAAGTTCTGATGCGGTGTGTTCTGCGCCATGGTCACCAGGGACGCGCCCATACCAAAGCCAATCTCCAGCGTGACCGGAGCTTCGCGGCCAAACAGTGCGGGCAGATCGACAGGCTCCGGCTGATATTCCACCCCCATGACCGGCCACAGGGTGTCCAGCGCCTGCTGTTGGCCTTTCGTTAAGCGACCCTGGCGGCGCACAAAGCTGCGGATCCGGCGCAATGGCCGCCCGTTCTCATCAAATTCTGGGGTGATGACGTCATTAATCATGTAAAAGCCTGCTGGTTAGCCTGTTCCGGGAAACGGGCATTATGCAAAGTTCATAAGCAGAAGCAAGCCTTTGCAATCTTCCGGTTTACACCCAGGTGCGCATGTGCTGGAATTCCTGCCTGAGTGTAGAGTAAACACGGAAAATTTCCTTCTTATGATGCAAGCGCCGCAGTTCGCGCAACAGGTGCTGGACTGGTATCAGCGCTTTGGTCGCAAAACCCTGCCGTGGCAGCTGGAGAAAACACCTTATAAGGTGTGGCTCTCCGAAGTGATGCTACAGCAAACCCAGGTTGCCACGGTTATTCCCTATTTTGAACGCTTTATGGCGCGCTTCCCTACGGTCACCGATCTCGCTGCGGCGCCGCTGGATGAGGTACTGCATCTCTGGACCGGCCTCGGCTACTACGCCCGGGCGCGTAATCTCCATAAAGCCGCAAAGCAGATTGTTGAGGTTCATCGGGGCGAATTCCCACGTAATTTCGATGATGTCTCAGCCCTGCCCGGCGTTGGCCGCTCTACGGCGGGCGCGATCCTGTCGCTGTCGCTGGGTCAGCATTTCCCGATTCTGGATGGCAACGTCAAGCGCGTGCTGGCCCGCTGCTATGCCGTCAGCGGCTGGCCGGGTAAAAAAGAGGTCGAGAAACGGCTCTGGCAGATCAGCGAAGAGGTCACACCCGCCGAGGGCGTCAGCCAGTTTAATCAGGCTATGATGGATCTGGGTGCGATTGTCTGCACCCGCTCTAAGCCGAAGTGTGAAATCTGCCCGCTGAACAGCGGGTGTGAGGCGTACGCCAGCAACAGCTGGGCGAGCTATCCCGGCAAGAAGCCTAAGCAGGTGCTGCCAGAGCGCAGCGGCTGGTTCCTGATGATTCAGGATGGCGATGATGTCTGGCTGGAGCAGCGCCCGCCTGTGGGTCTGTGGGGCGGTCTGTTCTGCTTTCCGCAGTTCACCACCGAAGCGGCGCTGAATGACTGGCTGGCAGCGCGTGGCATCCATGCAAAACCACAGCAGCTTACTGCGTTTCGTCACACCTTCAGCCATTTCCATCTCGATATCGTGCCGATGTGGCTGTCGTGGCCTTCTGCCGGGGCGGCGATGGATGAAGCAGGCGGTCTCTGGTATAACTTAGCGCTGCCACCATCTGTGGGATTAGCTGCACCCGTTGAGCGCCTGTTACACGAGCTGCGCCATCCCCGACAACTGGCTTTGGACAGTTGTGAGATTAATGAGGAAGAGTAATGAGCCGCACCATTTTTTGTACTTTTTTACAGCGCGACGCGGAAGGTCAGGATTTTCAGCTCTATCCGGGCGACCTGGGTAAACGCATTTACAACGACATCTCCAAAGAAGCCTGGCAGAAGTGGATGGCGAAACAGACCATGTTGATCAATGAGAAGAAGCTCAACATGATGAATCCCGAAGATCGTAAAGTGCTGGAGAAGGAGATGATCAATTTCCTGTTCGAAGGCAAAGACGTTCATATCGAAGGCTATACACCGCCAGAAGCGTAAACATTCCGGGCCTCATCGCTGAGGCCGGTTATCCAGGTCAGGCTTGCATTCCCAATGAATAAAAAATTAATCGCCCTGCTGGTGATAGCCCCACTTTTGGTTTCCTGTTCCGGGTCAAAGAATCAGCAATCCCACGAGGAATGGGTTAAAGACACCAACGGCTTTGATATTCTAATGGGCCAGTTTGCTCACAATATTGAGAATATCTGGGGTATCAATGAGGTCCTGATCGCCGGACCTAAAGATTACGTCAAATATAGCGACAACTATTACACCCGCAGCCACATCAACTTTGAAAGCGGTAAGCTGACCATCGAGACGATTTCTGGTACCGATCCGATGGCCAGTCTGCGTCAGGCGATCGTGACCACGCTGTTGATTGGCGAAGATCCGGGCAATGTCGATCTCTACTCTGACGCCAACGACATCGAGATCAGTAAAGAGCCGCTGCTCTATGGTCAGGTGCTGGATAACACCGGTCAGCCGATTCGCTGGCAGGGCCGCGCGGAAGCCTTTGCTGACTATCTGATTCAGAATAAATTGATGCGCCGCACCTCGGGTCTGCATGTGATTTACAGCATTTCGATTCCGATGGTGCCGAACCACCTGGACAAGCGAGCGCACAAATACCTGCCGATGGTGCGTAAAGCCGCCGAGCAGTATGGTGTCGACGCTTCGTTGATCCTGGCGATTATGCAGACGGAGTCGAGCTTTAACCCCTACGCCGTGAGCCATTCTGATGCGCTGGGTCTGATGCAGGTGGTGCAGCATACCGCCGGTGTTGACGTATTCCGCATGAAGGGTAAATGGGGCAAACCGAGCCGCAGCTATCTGCTGGATCCGGAGAACAATATCGATGCCGGTACGGCTTATCTGTCACTGTTGCAACGCAGCTATCTGGGCGGCATTCAGGATCCGGTATCACGCCGCTATGCAGTAATCACCGCCTATAACGGTGGTGCAGGCAGCGTGCTGCGCGTCTTCTCCAGCGATAAAGATCGCGCGTTCTCGATGATTAACGGCATGTCACCGGGCAAGGTCTATTCGACCCTGGCGAACCAGCATCCGTCGGCGGAGTCGCGTCGTTATCTGTATAAGGTGAGCACTGCTCAGAAGAGTTATCGGGGATTCTGATCGAAGCCGCTGAAGCGGGGGGTTGTTCGCTGCGCGAACGGGCTTGCGGCGCTGAAGCCGGGGTTTGTTCGCTGCGCGAACGGGCTATGAGCGGGGTTTCGTTCGCCTGATTAGTTGGGCAGTTTCAGACACGCCTCTGCAGGCGACCGACAAGGGGCGCCAGTCGCCGCGCCCCTTGACCCCGGCTCCGGCCTGCTTCACCGCCGCTTCGCGGTCTCTTCGCTTCTTCCGGATTTCTCACGGACCGGCAGGACGCGTCATCCCTGGCGCGAACCCGCCTCTTCGCGACATCCCTGTCGCTCGTCCTGAAATCCCTCATCCGCTCAGCGGTTCTGACGGCCTCCCCAACCCCTGCTGTTATCTCTTCTTTCTGTGTTGGGTACTTTATCGCTGTGGGTTTTTAGGGACTGGCTTTGACTGTGGCTTTAAGTCCAGCAGACAACACAGCACCACAGTTAACACAAAGAAATCACAGGCGGGGGTTGGTGAGAGGCGTCCGGAGCGCTGAGGAACAACCGGAGGCCAGGATGAGCCGACAGGACGTCGGCGAAAGGACGGTTCGCGCCAGGGAGGGCGCGTCCGGACGGTCCGTCGGCCGCAGGGCGTGACGAGGGTACCCCGCAAAGCGGGGCGCGCAGGCAGCCGGACGCCGGGATTGTTAAGGGGCGGGCGTCCGCCCCTTGACGCGTCCGCCTGCACAGGCACCCTGAAACTCCCCCTCGCCTGGCGGGCGAAACCTTCTCATAGCCAGCCCGCTGCAAAGCGTAACCTACTCATAGCCAGCCCGCTGCAAAGCGTGCCCCGCCGCCAGGCGAAAACGCCCTCAGATCAGCGCCCCACCATCATATTGGCCACCAGATACTTACGTCCATGCTCATCCTCTTCGGTGTAAACACCCTGCAGCTCCGGGGAGAAGCCGGGCAGCAGATTCAGCCCCTCCTCTAGCGCCAGGAAGTAACGCTGCACCGCGCCGCCCCAGACTTCTCCCGGCACGACGCACAGCACGCCCGGTGGATAAGGCAGCGCGCCTTCCGCAGCGACCCGGCCTGCGGCCTCGGCGATAGGCACCAGCTCCACTTCGCCGCGAATATAAGCCTGATGTGCATCCTGCGGATTCACGCTGACCGGCGGGAACTCCGCGGCGCGGAACATCAGGCGCTGTAGATCCTTCACGTTATGACTGACGTAAAGGTCGTGCATCTCCTGACAGAGGCGACGCAGGGTATAGCCGGCATAACGTTGCGCGTTTTTGCGGTAAATCGTCGGCAGCACTTCGGCCAGCGGCGCATCCTCTTTAACGTGCTGCTCAAACTGCGCCAGCATCGCCACCAGATTCGTCATCTTCTCCGGGCTCTCAGCCGGGGTCAGCAGGAACAGGATCGAGTTGAGATCGCACTTCTCCGGCACGATGCCGTTTTCACGCAGGTAGTTGGCCAGAATGGTGGCCGGGATCCCAAAATCACTGTATTCCCCGCTGGCCGCATCGATCCCTGCCGTGGTCAGCAGCAGCTTGCAGGGATCGACCCGATACTGATCGCGCGCGTAACCCGCAAAACCGTGCCACTTCGCCTGCGGTTCAAAGCTGAAGTAGCGCAGATCGCGGGCGATCGTTTGCGTGGGCGCATCCTGCCAGCGCTGTCCATCAACGATCTCCGGCACAAACGGCAGGATCATTTCGCAGCGTTCCAGGATCGCTTTACGCGCCTCAATACCCAGCGTGACGCACTCATCCCACATGCGACGTCCCGCTTCGCCCTGATGCATTCTGGCGTTGATATCCAGCGCGGCAAACAGCGGATAAAACGGACTGGTTGAAGCATGCAGCATAAAGGCGTTATTCAGTCGCTTATGCGGGCAGAAGCGCCGCTGTCCGCGAATGTGGTTATCTTTTTTATGAATCTGCGAGGTCTGCGAAAAACCGGCCAGCTGCTTATGTACGGACTGCGTGACAAAGATGCCAGGATCGTTTTCATTCAGCTCCAGGGTCAGCGGCGAACAGCCTTCCATCAGCGGAATGAACTGCTCATAGCCGAGCCACGCGGAATCAAACAGGATGTAATCACACAGATGACCGATGCGATCCACCACCTGGCGGGCGTTGTAGACCGTGCCATCGTAGGTGCCGAGCTGGATAATCGCCAGACGGAAAGGCCGCGCCTCTTCTGCACGCTGGGGGGCGACGACCGCGATCTGCTCGCGCAGATAAGCCTCATCAAAGCAGTGCGCGTCAATGCCGCCAATAAAGCCGAAAGGGTTACGTGCTGCTTCAAGATAGACCGGGGTCGCGCCCGCCTGAATCAGCGCGCCATGATGGTTCGACTTGTGATTGTTACGGTCAAACAGCACCAGATCACCGCGGGTCAGCAGCGCATTGGTCACTACTTTATTAGCGCTTGAGGTGCCGTTGAGCACAAAGTAGGTTTTATCGGCGTTAAACACCTTTGCCGCATACTTCTGTGCATCTTTAGCCGAACCTTCGTGGATCAGCAGGTCGCCCAGTTTGACGTCGGCGTTGCACATGTCAGAGCGGAAAACATTCTCGCCATAGAAGTCATAAAACTGTTTGCCCGCCGGATGCTTTTTAAAGAATGCCCCACCCTGATGTCCGGGGCAGGCAAAGGTGCTGTTCTGCATATCGACATAGCGGGTCAGCGTCTCGAAAAAGGGTGGCAGCAGCGCCGCTTCATACGCCTGCGCAGCGGCTTCCAGCGCAAGCCACTCCTGCGGCTCGCCATTCAGCTCACCGCTAACGCCAGGCAGGTGCATCACCTCTTCTTCAAACGCATTCGCGACAAACACCGGCAGATTAAAACCGGTGTGACGCAGCAGCGCCAGCACACCGCTGCGGGTATCCGCCAGCGAGACGACGACCGCCGCCACATCCGTAAAGTCGGTATTGTCCAGCGTCACTACGTCACGCGCGGTGTTCAGGGTCAGGCTGGGTGCGACAGCAGCGCTGGCAGCAATTTTCAGTGGAGTCATAACAGGATCCCTAACGTCAGGGAGGGCGTGCCAGAAGCACAATTATGGGGACAGCGCCCCGGCGAATAATTGATCGTCAGAAGGCATATTGCAGTGTGGCGAGCAGATCCACAGCCGCTGCCTGGCTGGCCTCACCGCATGGTGAATAATGGAGAGTTTGGGAAAGAGGAAAACCCGGTGAGCGCCGGAAAAAGCGAACGGTAATCCGGGCAAGTGCGCGGTGAACCGGACATGGCGACGTCCTCTGTGGTGAACAAGCAGGGCCAAAAAGTGGCGGTCATAATGTCATCTTTTTTATGCACGAACAACCCGACCCAGGGAATTATTCAGTCATGTAATAAAAAGATAACAACATGATTTTTATAGTCTATTTATTATAAGAAATTCATAATACGACTAATTATATGAATTATATGCAGATTTATGCAAACGTCATGCTGCGCAATTTTGCGCTCCTGCAGTGGCCTTCATCCGCAGACTCGGCCATTGCCCTACCGCATTACCGCAGCCAGGCGTAAACTGATCCTCTCATTCCCACTCTGCCGGAGGCTGCATGTTCAAGGCACTGGTCATTGAAAATGACGAACAAGGTTACCGTTCTCTGCTGAAAGATCTCACCGAATCCCAACTGCCAGACCACGATGTCACGCTCGACGTCAGCTACTCATCCCTGAACTATAAAGATGCCCTGGCTATCTGCAACAAAGGCCCGATTGTGCGCCAGTTTCCGATGGTGCCAGGTATCGATTTTGTCGGCCGCGTGACGGCCAGCCGTCATCCCGACTGGAAAGAGGATGATGTGGCGCTGCTGACGGGCTGGGGCGCAGGCGAAAAACAGTGGGGCGGCCTGGCGCAGAAAGCCAGCGTCAGCGGCGACTGGCTGGTGCGCGTGCCCGCCTCTCTTAGCCCGCTGCAGACCATGGCCATCGGCACAGCAGGGCTGACCGCTATGCTCTGCGTCATGGCGCTGGAAAAACAGGGCATCACGCCCGGACACGGACCCGTGCTGGTGACCGGTGCCAGTGGCGGCGTCGGCAGCTACAGCGTCAGCCTGCTGGCGCGTCTGGGTTATCAGGTGATCGCCTCCAGCGGGCGCGCCAGCGACCATGCGTATCTTATCGATACACTGGGCGCGGCATCGGTGATTAACCGCGAAGAGCTTTCTCATCCCGGCAAGCCGCTGACAAAAGAGCGCTGGGCCGCCGCGATAGACAGCGTCGGCAGTCACACTCTGGCGAACGTGCTGGCCGGCATTCAGCGTGACGGCGTGGTGGCTGCCTGCGGTATGGCGCAGGGACTCGACCTGCCCGCCAGCGTCGCACCTTTTATTTTGCGTGGCATCACGCTGGCGGGTGTCGACAGCGTGATGTGTCCGAAGCCGCTTCGTCAGCAGGCATGGCAGCGGCTCGGTGAGCTGCTGGATAGCGATCGGCTCCGCAAACTGAGCCGGGTGATCCCGCTGAGTGAAGCCAGAGAAGGTGCGCAGGCATTGCTGGATGGCAGCGTACAGGGTCGTCTGATTGTCGACTGTCGCTAACCCGCGTTTAAAGGCGCGTATCGCGCGCCTTTATCGACTGGTTCGCTGCAGTCGTTTGATCAACCCTTCCAGCGCGAACTGCGTGCCCTGCTCCATCACGGACTTCGGATCGCCGCTGAACTGATGGCACTCCGCATCGTCCCTGCCGTCGGGCAATACCCAGCCAAACCAGATAGTGCCTGCTGGCGTGCCATCTTCGCCACCATCGGGTCCGGCATAGCCGGTAATCGATAACCCCACCGGTTCACCAGAGCGGGCGCAGGCTCCCTGTACCATTTCACGTGCCGTCTGCTCGCTCACCGCCGTGTGCTGTTTCAGCGTATCAGGATGCACGCCCAGCAAACGGATTTTGGCATTTTCGCTGTAGGTGACGAAGCCGCTGGTATAGAAGTCGCCGCTGCTTTCCACCGCGGCCAGCGTCATGCTGATCAGCCCGGCGGTACAGGATTCGGCGGTCGTCAGATGAAGTCCGGAGGAGAGTAAAATGTTACCCAGTTGCTCAGCGGTTTGATCTAATGATTTTGCCATTATGGTCTCCTGAATCTTCTGTCCTGAACACCAGGTATAGCGCAAAACCAGTGATTAAAAACACGCAAAGCAATGTTTTTAAAGCGAAACGGCCAGAATACACAGCACAATATCGGGCGGTTTACACGTAGCCTGTTTCCCCCTCAGCAACAGAGACTGAGAGCAGTAAGTCAGCATTTTACGAATCTGTGAGTGTGCCGGGTAACGTCTGTTGAAGCTGATGCCGTTTAGTCAATCTCCTAAAACGTAGTGACACAGGAGCGAATCACCTGATTAGTTGTTAGTATTCACTCGCTTGCTCGCTCGCATCACAAAAACAGTTCTGCATAAAAGCCGTAAAAAAACAAAACAGCAGGCTGATCAAGCGAGGCTCTTATCCCATCTATTGCACTTAAGAATGGGATTCAAAAGCTTTATGAATTCATCAATAACCACAGCGCTCAAATTGTTAACCCGAATGCATCTGCATTTATCAATACGTAAAGGAAGAGAGTTATGGCGCAAAAACCTGTGGTTGTTATTCACTACTGTATGCAATGCAACTGGCTGATGCGGTCAGCGTGGATGGCACAGGAACTGTTGCATACCTTCGCTGAGGATCTGGCAGAGGTCACGCTGAAACCCGGCACCGGCGGTATTTTTGAGATTACGCTGGATGGTCATCTGCTGTGGGAACGTAAGCGGGACTGTGGTTTCCCGGATGCGACTACCCTGAAACAGCGCGTGCGCGACATCTGTTTCCCGGATCGTACCCTGGGTCACATCGATAAGAATAAGAGTGAAATCAGCTGATTAACTGTGGGTGATTTTATCAGCCGCGTCGTGCAGCGCCCTAATCAGCGTCTGCAGCGCGGCTTCTGAAATATCTTCCTGCGCCAGTCGTTGATTCAGAGCCACCTTCAGCCCGTGAATTGCCTGCTCCACAGCAGGAATGCTGCGGTTATTGACCACGATTGCCAGCGTAGAGAGACGCGTAATCAGGCTGGCTACCGTTTCGCGATTATCCGCCAGCTGCGCCTCACCAGCCGCCGTCAGTCGGTAGGCTTTACGCGCTGCCTGCGCATCCACCACCTGAATCGCCTCCATCTCTTCCAGCAGCGTCAGGTTGGGATAGATGATCCCCGGACTGGGCGAATACTCTCCCTTTGACAGCTCCTCAACGGACTTGATCAGCTCATAGCCGTGCGCCGCATTCTGCGCCAGGAAATGGAGCATCAGCAGGCGTATCTCACCCGCTTCCAGCATCTTTTCACGTCGTTTACGTCGTCCGCTGCAGCCGCCTGCGCGCGAAGTCTGTTCGTCAGATGAAGTAGAAGTCGGATGCTGTTTCATGACCTGCCCTGCTGAAAAAAAGGAGAGTGATGGTAGTCCGCCATCTGGCAAAACTCAATTGTCAGCGCGGCTTACTTCTGATGCCAGTAGGCCACCGCCCGCACGAAGTCGCTGTCGAGACCACGCTGCGATGTAAAGTAGTCAGACAGCGCTTTAACAAACTCCCCCTCGCCGGTCAGCCAGATAAAGTAATCTTCCGTCGGGAACGTGAGCTGATCCAGCCGGGTAATCAGCTGGCTGAGCTGCGCTTTTTGCATCTGACCGCTGCCCAGCCAGTTTGCCGTTACGCCTGTCGTATCTGTAAAATAGTCGCGACCGGTCGCTTCATCGGTAAAGGCATAGAGATGCAGCGCCTGGGCGCGGGCATCACGCTGACGGCGGGCAAAAGCGGGCAGCCCGGTTTCGTCGCAGACGTAAAGCTGAAATGCGTAATCGGTCGGCACCACCAGCGAGCCGCGTGGCCCACCAACAATCAGTTGATCGCCCACCTGCGCCTGCGCGGCCCAGTCACTGGCTACGCCCTGCTGATGAATATAGAAGTCGAGGGTCAGTGAAGACTCACCATCGAATTCCAGCGGCGTGTAATCACGCGCCTGCGGACGTAAACCTTCAGGCCAGACAATGCCTGCGTCGGTAATCTGTGGCAGAGCCAGAGTTTCACTTTTAGCAGAAGGGAAAAACACCTTGATGTGGTCATCAAAGCCTGGCGACGTAAAGCCTGCCAGATCGCTGCCGCTGAACCGGATGCGCCAGAATTTCCCGGCAATATGCGTTTTACTCTCGACCTGGATATGGCGAAAACGCAGTTCATTGCGGACGCGCTGCGGCGTTCGCTTTTCGGCTGTTGTAGTCAAAATCTCTCTCCTGAAACAGGGTCTATGCCCGATAGTCAGGGGCATACCCGCCCTGATTAAACAACAATGGAATAACAATCATTCTCATCTGAAGCCACAAGATTAGCTATGATATATCTTCGGCACAAGAACGAAAAATGCGATTCTGCAACTTAAGATATATTTTAAGCAGTGTCGTAAGCGAGGAGATACGGACGGGAAGCGGCATGAATGAGAAGCATCAGAGATGCAGCATGCAGGTAAAGAGTGTTTCAGATGCAGGCGAGTGGGCCTCAGAGAGGAAGCCGCAGGTGCAGAGTGTGAGCAGGTCAATCAGGCGGAAGCTGTCCGGCTCCTGACGAGCCGGGCATCATCTCGCGCCGCCGGTTCTGGCAGCACATCAACACTTACAGCGTGTCGTTGAATCCGGAAAGGGAGGCATTACTGCTGGTGTGATCCGGCAGTTCACCATCACCCAGGATTTCATGCTGGGTGACCTGAGAGTGTGGATGCAGTCCGGCAGGCGGTGAGAAAGGCTCAGCCTGCTGCGCCATCGCCATTGCAGGCAATGCCAGGATCAGGGAAATCATTAAGCGTCGCATAGTTGTCTTCGATTGTCGTTTTGGCCAGAAAAGGCCTGAAATGCAGATGAATGTTCCAGCCCTGCCACAGAAGCACGATGATTCAGATATGGCAGGGTTTCGGGGGAGGATTTTACGCCAGAATAGCGACTTATTTTATAAAATCGTGCGGTTTGTCACGGTTTATCGCACGAAAGATGCATTGGCAGAAGCGATCGCCCCTGCCCTGCCGGCTACGCTTGCATCACCGGAATAGAAAAAACACCGCTGAGCCAGTCGGGCTTACAGTGCGCAAAATCAAGACGCAGCAGGTCTTTGCCCGGACGGCGTGACACGCCCAGCATGGGCAGATGCTGATAGTAGATATCCTCGATAAAGCGCGTCAGCTGCTCCGGCCTGCCGCTCCAGCGGATCGACGCATAAAGGCCACACACCTCGCTCCAGCTGGCGGTATTGTCACCCAGCAGCCCGGCATGTTGTGGTGCCAGCGCCTGAAACAGGCTGATATTCTGCTGGTCAGCAGAGCTATGGCCGGGACCATACTGAAAACCTAACCAGCCGTGCGTCGTATGGCTGCCCGCCAGCGCGACCAGATGCCGTGCCTGCTCTGCCACACGGTGGTCGTGGTCGGCAATATACTCACCAAACCTGCACTCCCACTCCAGTGTCTCTCCGCACAGGTGCAGTTCTTCCTCACGTTCCACCAGCGTCGCACGCTCTGCCAGCGAGCGCACCAGAATGCGCCCATGGAAGTTTTTAACCGGCAAATGAGGAATACGGCGAAACGCGCCAGGCGTCAGTGAAAAGTGGCCTTTGAACACTCTCGTGAAGTTTTGCTGGTTATCAAAGCCAAAACGTACGGCGATATCGATCAGCGTCATACGCGTCAGACGCAGCGCCATGGCCGCCATCGTCAGACGCCGTTTGCGGGTATACGCCGCCAGCGTCTGTCCGGTCATCTCCTTGAACATGCGCTGCATGTGCCATTTGGAATAACCTGATTTCAGGGTGATTTGATCGATATTGAGATCGTCGGTGAGGTTGGCTTCTATCCACTCGACCAGATCGTTGATGTGCTGTTTTTTAATGGCCTGACTAAGCATGATGGCGATTTACGACGCGGGTTAGGACTGGGATTTCAGTTACAAAAGGATAACAAAAATCGCAAATCGGTGTAAGGAATGGGTAAGCATTGCGCGCCCGTTCAGGGCGTTTCCGCATTAATTGCTTAGGTTACTAACTAAAAAAGACTGACTTACGTCAGCCTTCTGATTATTGATAAAAACTGCGCCGTATAGCGGCAAGACGGAGCCTGCGAAGGGAACACGGTCAGATCGGAAAGTCGCAAAACCCGTCATCCCTGACACGCCTGGCCCGCGCGATTACGCACCTCATCCCTGAGGTGCGCCCGTAAACGGGCCAACGCGTTGCGTTGTACAAAAACGCCTGGCGTTTTTGTCCCTGGCGCGGGACGCTTTCCTCTTCTGCCCGTGTTACCTGCGCGTTGGGCTTAGTCGTTGCTGCCAGCATCACCCGGAATGAGCTTTGTCAGCTGCCTGAATATAGATCCGCATCAGCCTGACTCATGCCTGCGACAACTAATGACTACGCATACCCGCCGCAGTCATCATCATCCGGAACAGCGAGGCGACAACACCCAGCGCCAGCACGCTGGCGGCGTAGATAAACACCAGCCACATCACCCGCTTCCACCACGGTGCTTTCATCTCTGCGTTGTGGCTGTGGTTGTGGTCTTTCATGCTGCTAAGGCTTTTCATATCAATGATATCCTGCGTCTGCTTTGATTTTTCCACGGAATACGTAGTAGCTCCAGAAGGTATAGCCCAGGATCATCGGGATAATCAGCAGGCTACCCACCAGCATAAAGGCCTGACTCTGCGGAGGTGCCGCAGCGGCCCAGATGGTCACGGATGGCGGAATAATGTTTGGCCAGATACTGATGCCCAGTCCAGAGAAGCCCAGGAAGATTAGCGCCAGCGTCAGCAGGAACGGTGAATAGTGTGCCTCGCGTTTGATGGCGCGAATAATGCCCCACGAGCAGAGCAGCACCAGCACCGGAACCGGCAGGAACAGGAACAGATTTGGCGTGCTGAACCAGCGATGAGAAATGTCGGCATGCGCAAACGGCGTCCACAGGCTGACGATGCCAATAATCACTAATAGCGCAATCACCAGCGGCGTCGCCAGCGCAGACATCTTACGGTGTAGTTCATTCTCGGTCTTCATGATGAGCCAGGTACAGCCCAGCAGCGCATAGGCCACCACCAGACCCACACCGCAGAACAGCGGGAACGGTGCCAGCCAGTCCATTGCGGAACCGGCAAAGCGGCGCCCCTCAACAGGAATGCCATCCAGCAATGCACCGACCGCCACACCCTGACTGAAGGTGGCGATAATCGAACCGGCAATAAACGACTTGTCCCAGAATGCACGATGGCCTTCCACCGCTTTAAAGCGGAACTCGAAGGCAACGCCGCGGAAAATCAAACCAATCAGCATGGCGGTCAGCGGAATCGACAGTGCATCGGCGATGACTGCATAGGCCAGCGGGAACGCACCGAACAGGCCTGCGCCTCCCAGCACCAGCCAGGTCTCATTACCATCCCAGACCGGCGCGACGGTATTAACCATCATGTCGCGCTCGCCAGCATCTTTATTGAACGGGAACAGCAGACCAATGCCCAGGTCGAAACCATCCATTACGATATACATCAGGGTTGCGAAGACGATAATCACAAACCAGATAACGGAAAAATCGATCATCTTAGTGGTCTCCATCCTTAAAGGTGGCAGCGGAAAGTGGACGCGCTGGCGTTTTCTTCTGACCCGGTCCACCCTCTTCGGTGGTATGACCTTCGCCGACAACCGGTCCCTGCTTAATCAGACGCATCATGTAGTGATACCCCACGCCAAACACCGAGCTATAGACCAGAATAAAGGCCAGCAGGCTGATGCTCATGTGCATATCGCCATGTGCCGAGACCGCATCGATGGTACGCTGAACGCCATAAACCACCCACGGCTGACGACCGATTTCAGTAGTAAACCAGCCAGCCAGAATCGCAATCAGACCCGATGGTCCCATCAGCAGCGCAAACCACAGGAACGGACGCGACTCATAAAGACGCCCTTTAAAACGCAGCCACAGGCTGACCACGCCGAGCGTGATCATCAGCAGGCCCAGCGCCACCATCACGCGGAAGGACCAGAAAATCACCGTTGAATTAGGTCGATCCTCTTTCGGGAACGACTTCAGCGCCGGAACCTGCTTGTCCAGACTATGCGTCAGAATCAGACTGCCGAGATAAGGCACTTCCAGCGCATATTTGGTGCGCTCCTGCTCCATGTCGGGAATACCAAACAGAATCAGCGGTGTGGCTTCACCCGGCGGGTTTTCCCAGTGTCCTTCAATTGCCGCGATCTTGGCAGGCTGATGCTCCAGTGTGTTCAGACCGTGAGCATCACCAATCATTGCCTGAATCGGCGCGACGATCAGCGCCATCCACAACGCCATGGAGAACATCCTGCGGATGGCAGGATTATTGTTGCCCTTCAGCAGATGCCAGGCCGCCGACGACCCAACAAAGAAGGCACTCGCCAGGAACGCCGCCACCGACATATGGAACAACCGGTAAGGGAAAGAGGGGTTAAAGACGATTTTGAACCAATCCTGCGGAACCACGATGCCATTCTGAATGATGTAGCCCTGCGGCGTATGCATCCAGCTGTTAGAGGCCAGGATCCAGAAGGTCGAAATCAGTGTCCCCAGGGCGACCATGCAGGTGGCAAAGAAGTGCAGACCCGGACCTACGCGATTCCAGCCAAACAGCATCACGCCCAGGAAGCCCGCTTCCAGGAAGAACGCCGTCAGCACTTCATAGGTGAGCAGCGGGCCGGTGATACTGCCGGCAAACTCTGAGAAGCCGCTCCAGTTCGTACCGAACTGATAAGCCATTACCAGTCCTGATACCACACCCATACCGAAGTTAACGGCAAAGATTTTGGACCAGAAATGGTAGAGATCGCGATAGGTTTGATCGCGGGTTTTGAGCCACATACCTTCGAGTACAGCCAGGAAGCTGGCGAGACCGATGGTGATGGCGGGAAAGATAATATGGAAGGAAACAGTAAATGCGAACTGAATCCTGGCCAGATGAAAGGCATCTAATCCGAACATTGCTTACCTCTTTGCCACATAGAACACCATGTATTTACTTATTATTAACAACTTAAGCCTGATGCGCTGACTTCTCTGCGCTTATTGAAATTCCCGCCGCAAATTTAGAACTATCCGCGACGAGGAAACAGAAACAGTGGGGTTAATGAAAACTATAACAGTCTTTGTTGATTTTGATCATTGTTTTTAGCGGGAATTACTTATTTAAAAATAAGGATTAAAGGTTAATCAGAGCGTATTTATGTGTCGTTAATGTTACGGTATTTGTCACTTTAAAATTTCACGTCGGCAAAGCAACACCTGACTAAAAAAAGCCTTCAACCGGCTGTTTTCAGAAGCTATTTTTTTATAAATCCGGTTTTAAAAAAGGGCAAAATTGAGAGTAAATAATTTAAATAACCTTATTTCTTAAAGAGTTACATTAGTAAATAGTTATCTGAACCGCTTTGTTTAATTTTTTGCTTTACCCGGGTTAATCCAGACCTGGATCCTGGCGAAAAATAGCCAGAGCAGCGCAGTTAAGCGCCACCAGAGATGTTAATAAAATGGGTCAAAAAGCCGTTATTAATTAACAGCACGTACGAAGCAGTCAGTTATTCCGGGCCTGAGCTTGATAAAATGATTTAATAACCAGCAAAGAGGCGTAAAAACCGCTGGGGTTATTTTCGCTGCCGTTACGTTATTCCGGTTTCAGGGAGTGAAGTAAGAGAAGAGCAGATCAGAAATCTTCTGCCAGCATCCCCCCTTCACGACGAGATAGCTGACAGGCTGAGAATTTTACTCAGCTGCAGATTTTTCACGCTGTGCCAGAATCCGGCTCAGATTCAGCTCCAGCCAGTCCGCCAGCCCCACCACCTGTTCACTGACTTCACGGCCAAGCGGGGTCAGACGATACTCTACGTGCGGCGGCACAACATCGTAAGCGATGCGCTGCACGAAGCCATCTTCCTCCAGATAGCGCAGATTCTGCGCCAGCATCCGTTCGCTGACGCCACCGACCGCACGGCGCAATGCACTGAAGCGTAGCGTCTGATCCTGCAGGGCCAGCAGGATCAGTACGCTCCAGCGGCTGGTCACCCGTTTTAGTACGTCGCGCGACGGACAGTTAACGTTAAGCAGTTCACCACGACTAAATTTTTCACTGAGTTTTTCAGACATTTAATCTGCACACCTCAAACTAACAATTCTGTAAGTACTTACTAAAAATTAGTTTATATCTTAGTCTGGATTTCACCAACAGCCACAGGAGTCATCCCATGATTGCAGTTACAGGTGCCACCGGCCAGCTGGGCCGAATCGTTATCGATGCATTACTGAAAAAAGTGCCGGCGGCAGAAATTGTTGCCGCTGTGCGTACGCCCGCCAAAGCGGCCGATCTTGCTGCGCTGGGCGTGATTGTGCGCCAGGCCGATTATGGCCAGCCAGAGACGCTGGAAGCCGCTTTTGCAGGCGTGGATAAGCTGCTGCTGATCTCGGGCAGTGAAGTGGGCCAGCGTGAGGCGCAGCATAAAGCTGTCATCGACGCTGCAAAGGCGGCAGGCGTGGGCTTTATCGCCTACACCAGTCTGCTGCATGCGGATACCTCACCGCTGGGTTTAGGTGTTGAACATCGCGCGACTGAAGCGCTGCTGAAAGCCTCGGGTATCCCGTTTGCCCTGCTTCGCAACGGCTGGTACACCGAGAACTATGCCGCCAGCATTCCTCCGGCGCTGGCGCATCATGCGTTTATCGGCGCGGCGGGTGAAGGCCGCATCGCCTCAGCTGCCCGTCAGGATTACGCTGAAGCGGCGGCTGAAGTGATGACCCGTGACGATCAGGCGGGCAAAGTCTATGAGCTGTCCGGCGACGACAGCTACACGCTGGCGCAGTTTGCTGCGGAGATTGCCACACAGAGTGGGGAGAAGGTCGATTACGTCAACCTGTCTCAGGCTGACTTTGCCGCCGCGCTGAAAGGCGCTGGCCTGCCAGAAGGTCTGGCAGAGATGCTGGCAGATTCTGATGCTGGTGCAGAAAAAGGGGGTCTGTTTGATGATTCGCGTCAGCTGAGCAAACTGATCGGTCGCCCGACCACAAGCTGGCAGGCGGTGATCCGCGCAGCATTGGCAAACCATTAATCCAGCTTTCTCTGAGCGGGCAACCTGGCCCGCTCACTTCCCACTTCTGCCCTGATTTCCGTTGCGTATGCCATTTTCTGCACCCTTTGCAGCTGCGGTTTCTTTTACAAAATGTGAATAAACGCCAGTTTTCTTCAGGTTAAATTTTTTTATTCGGGTCGCTAAGAGATTCATCTGAAATGCGTTTTTTGTGAACACCGCTATATTTGGTTGAATTGACTGGAATTTATTAAAAAAGCTCGATTAATCGACAATTTTTATTACGTTCATAGATATTCTGCATTGTTGTTCCCTGGGATGAGAGGTCTATAATTTGTCCTTTGTGCAACCACGACCGCTCAGGAGGCCGTTATTAATACCCATCGCCAGCAACAAAATGCACTTGAAGAGGTTCGTGCCGGGGCGGAAGTTGAGTATCAATACGATCCCCATGAACTGAAACTGGATCGCATGCAGGATTCTGAACCGGAACCGGAGCTGATTGAAGGCTTACCGGCGCCGGATGCGCTCACGCCTGCCGATCGTTATCTGGAACTGTTTGAACATGTCCAGATGTCGCGGATTTTCGAGGACAGCAAAACCTTCCCCGACTGTTCGCCTAAGTACGATCCGCTGGATGTGCTGATGCGCTATCGTCGACAGAAACGCAGCAGTGATTTTGACCTGTCGCGTTTTGTTGCCGATCACTTTTATCTGCCTGGCGTAAACGAAAGTTTTTATGTCTCCAACCCGGATAAATCGCTCAATGAGCATATCGATGACCTGTGGCCAGTTTTGACCAAAATGCCACAGCAGCATATGCCGCACTCATCGCTGCTGCCGTTACCAAAACCTTATGTAGTTCCGGGCGGACGCTTTGGCGAAACTTACTACTGGGACTCCTACTTCACCATGCTGGGCCTGGCGGAGTCGGGCCGTGATGACCTGCTGCGTCACATGGCGGATAACTTTGCCTGGCTGATCGATAACTACGGTCATGTGCCAAACGGCAACCGTACTTACTATCTCAGCCGTTCCCAGCCGCCGGTATTTGCCCTGATGGTGGAGCTGTTCGAAGAAGATGGCGTGCGCGGTGCTAAGCGCTATCAGGAACAGCTGATGAAGGAGTACCAGTTCTGGATGGATGGTGCCGGCTCACTGATGCCAAACCAGGCTTATCGTCACGTCGTGCGGATGCCAAATGGCTCGCTGCTGAATCGTTACTGGGATGACCGCGATACGCCACGTGATGAGTCGTGGATGGAAGATGTCGAAACCGCGCGCGAATCCAGACGTCCGGCCAGCGAAGTCTATCGTGACCTGCGTGCTGGTGCAGAGTCGGGCTGGGATTACTCCTCGCGCTGGCTGCGTAACCCGAAACGGCTGTCGAGTATCCGTACAACGCAGTTTATCCCCATCGATCTGAACGCGTTCCTGTACAAGCTGGAGCTGATGATTGCCACCCTGTCGCACGCCAAAGGTGAAGAGCTGACGGCGCTGGCCTGGCAGAAAAAAGCGGAAACGCGGAAACGTGCTATCACCCGTTACCTCTGGGATAGCACCGCTGGTGTGTTCCGCGACTACGACTGGCGTCGTGAACGTTTCGGTGCTTTTACCGTTGCCTCTGTGGTTCCGCTATTTGTGGGTCTGGCGACGCCGCATCAGGCGCATCTGCAGGCAATCTCACTGCGTCATCTGCTGCTGAGCAACGGTGGCCTGCTGACTTCAATGGTGGAAAGCGGTGAGCAGTGGGATCGTCCCAACGGCTGGGCACCGATGCAGTGGATGGCCGTTGTTGGCCTGAATAACTACGGTGAAGAGACGCTGGCAAGTGAAGTCGCGGTAAACTGGCTTAATACGGTGAATAACTTCTATCAGCTGCACCACAAGCTGGTCGAGAAGTATGACATCAGCGGAGAACGCGCGCGCCCCGGCGGCGGCGGTGAATATCCGTTACAGGATGGCTTTGGCTGGACGAACGGCGTTACCCGTAAGCTGATGACGATGTATGGGCATTTAATGGCTGACTGAGTGTCGCAGCCTGCAAATTACTAAAACGCAAAAAGCCGGGCAATTCCCGGCTTTTTTCATGCAGGCTGTCAGGCGTTACTTCTTCGCTTCAGTGCCCGGCTGTGATGCACGTTGCAGGAACTGCTGAGTCACGTCAGGCAGGTTCTGCAGCAGCCACTCCGCCATGGCCACTTCCTGATCGCGGATCTCGTTGAGAATGCGAACGCCCTGCGTATCGCCTACCTGCTCCGCCGCGGCGATCAGGCTGGTGTAGCTGGCGATCTCAGCATTCTCAAAAACGTAGCCACTGATGGCACCCTTCACCACTTCATCTGAGTTAAACATACCGCCCACCGCCTGGCCGGTCGCCGCCATTTTACCCATCGCATCTTTCATCACAGAGTGATCGATACCGTGGCTGTCGAGCAGTTGTTCCAGCAGGGTCAGCTGATGCTTAGTCTCTTCCAGATGTTGCGCCAGACGCTGTTCCAGCGCCGGATAGTGTTCAAGACGGCCTGACATCTTGCTCAGCATGCTTTCTGCCTGCTTTTCCATCGCATGCGCATCGCGCAGCCAGTCATGATAGTGTTCGATCGCTGTCATGTGTTACTCCTTAAGAGACAGTAATAGCTTCGGCTACCGAGGTGAGTTTCTCATCGGTTTGTTTCTCTTCATCCAGAGTCGCGGCCAGCAGCTCTGCCGCTTTGGTATAACCCAGCTTCAGCGCCAGCGCATGCAACGTACCGTAAGTCGCAATCTCATAGTGCTCCACTTTCTGCGCTGCACCGATCAGCCCCTGATCGCGGATTTCGCCCTTCTCGACCGAGTCGATAATTTCCTGCGCCTCTTCAACCAGACCCTCGAGCGCATGGCATTTCATTCTTTTGATTTTGACTTCAGGTGTTACTTCCACCAGTTCATCAAGTCGTTCAATCTGAGCACGGGTCTCTTCCAGGTGCTGATTGAACGCAGCGATAAGGTTTTCGTCACTGGCTGCGCGCGCCATTTTAGGCAATGCACGGGTTATCTGTTTCTCAGCGCTGTATACATCGGATAGGTCATGGATGAACAGATCGTTTAACGTTTTCACTGTCATAAGATAGCCTCATTGTTTAAAAAGCTGCGTCGATAATAACGCAACGCCAGTCATGTCGTTGACACCTGAAAAGTCTAGTGGAGATTCTTAATATCGCACGTTTCATCAGCCTGAATTTAAGACAGAAGTAGCATATAAAATGCATTTTCCTTTTCACAGCAGTGATTTAGCGGATAAATTTTTTATGGCTCCGGCTTCGCCAGGCAGGTTGAATTTGTACAAAGCAATAAATCGCTGCATAAATTTTTTCAGATTATGTGCATGAAAAAAGCGCCATTTAAAACTTAGTTGTACAGGACTTTATTAATTCGTATAACTTTAAACGATAGAAAATAAAAAACCGGCAGGGAAATCCCGACCGGTTTAATTAACGGTGTCTCTCTGTGCCGATGATAAATCAGCGACATAATTCAGGAGGTAATTATCTTGCAGGCTAATGAAAAGAGAATCTGCACAGCCCGGCAAACGCATTAAACTGCTGTTACAGCAACCTTAAAAGCGTTTAGCTTCTGCGGCTTACCTTACCTCCCTTGCGTCCGGCTTCAATGGCACGTTCGGGATCGTTCTTAAAATTCCCGCCGCTTTTCTGACCGCCCTTGCGTCCTGCTTCCGCAGCACGCTCCTTATCAGCCGCAAAATTTCCGGCCCCACCGCGATATTGAGTCATTCTGTGTTCCTCTTTGAAGTTGAAATCAGAATTTGCACAGTTAATGCTTCATCAGGCCGATTCAGCAACATAAATGTAGACAGAAAATCGGACCGATCAAGAAAGACAAATAAAAATCTGTTACAGCATCACCTTATTGACAGTACAAACTTCATCCGGATTGGTAACGCCTTTCAACTATCGCTCTGTACTATTTAAAAAAGGGATACGGCGTAAAAAAGATTGCTTACAAAAATCGCCGCGCCCTATTAATCGATCATTTTCGAAAAATGTCCAATTGAAAAAATAGTAACCGAAGCGGTACTGAGAAAACTACATCAATATCAGTTAGTGAAGATGATCAACAAACGATCAAATTCCCTAAGCGAAGCGGCAAATAACACTAATTTAGTTTTTCATGACGTTATAAATAAGCGAAGCGTAAAGAGTTAAATCCACCCGCTTAAAATAGCTGAAATTGATCATTAAATGATCAGTTATGCTGTTTTAACGAGAGTTTTAATTCAAATGACACTTCTGATTCTGGAGTGGTAATACCAGGTAAGCGAAGCGGAAAAAGCGAGGCAATTTGCTTCTAAAAACCAAAATTAAGAATAATACGAAAAACCTTTTTTTGTCGGTTACTACTGCTTTATCGCACGTCGCGCCAAAGGCAAGGCTCAAAACTATGGATTAAAGGTAGCCGGGACGAGAGATGAGATGACGTACTAACAGCAGGCCAGGCTGCTGTCCGGTCCAGTAGAGCAGTATCAGAAGGGATCCGGGAAAGCGGGCGCAAAGGCCACACCGCGTTTGCCATTTTTCTTAATGCGGTACATGGCTTCATCAGCCCGTGCCAGGGCGGTATCAAAGTCATCTTTTACCCGAACCTGTGACACGCCTACTGACGCGCCTATGTGCGCTTGCCCGTTAGCCAAATCAAAAGGGGTAAGTACCGCGTCAAGGCAGGCATGCGCCAGCTGTCTGACCTGCGGCTCGCTTAGTGCAAACGGCATTAGCAGGACGAATTCATCGCCGCCAAGCCGGCCGATGATCACCTCTGCCGGGGAAAGATCAGTCAATCGCTGACTTAACTGAATTAACACTTCATCACCGCTGCGATGCCCCAGGGTGTCGTTGACGTTTTTGAAATTATCCAGATCAATAAAAACAACGCAGAGCGGCCCCTGCGCTTTCATTTCACAGAAATCATTTTGCAGAGCATGGCGATTGTTGAGCAGCGTAAGAGGATCGTGCAGCGCCAGCAGGGCGAGCTGCTCTTCATATTGCTTCTCTTTGGTCATGTCGATGTGAGTGCCAATGACTTTAACCGGCTCGCCGTGCGCGTTCCACTCACTGACCCGACCGCGATCCAGCACCCACGTGATACTGCCATTTTTGGCGATCATGCGATGCAGCGCTTCGTAATAAGGCGCTCTTCCGGCAATGTGATCGTTAAACGCTCGCAAAACCTCGGCGGCGTCATCGGGATGCAGGCTCTCTTTCCACGATTCGAAGTTGGCGTCGGTCTCTTTTGGCTGGAAGCCGAGCATCGCGCCCCAGCGCCGGTTAAAGATCACCAGCTTGCCGCTGGGAATATCGAGCTGCCACAGAAACAGTCCGGTGCCATCCAGCGCCGCATTGAGTTTGGTGCGGGCATCATGCGCTATACGCTTCAGACGCGCATTGTGCTTTTTCAGGTTCTGTATTTGCAGACGCAGCGCTTCTTCTGACATAACCATGTAAGAGGAGGAAAAAGGGGTATTGTGCCTGTCAGGATGATTCTGTAAAGGGTGGCTTATAAAACACGATTAGCCACGGTCAATTGCAGGCTGGACAGGATATCAGGCGGTGCCAGTCTGGCAACGCAGCACAGAGGCGAAGCGGCAAATTGATTTCGCCATGAAATCTGTTTGTATCGTTGTAGAATTGAGACAAGCAATGGGCCGGAGAGCGGTGAAAATCAGAATCTTCAGGCAGTAGTGAGTACATCGGTATTACATTCCACTGACCGCAGCAAGGCGCTGTGCATAACCCGCGGCTACGCCAGACCAGGAACCCGATTACCTTACGTGTCACAGCCTGCCGCGGTTAAACCCCACAGTGGCGGTGCCTTGCCGGGTGAGTCAGGTTTACGGATTAAGGACGTCAGGAGCAGATGAAACAGCAAAATAAACAAAAGAGAAAGGATAGTAATGCAGCGCTGCAGGATTGTGTCCTGTCAGACGCTGGCTCAGCGTAATTCTGACTATGCTAAAAAGCTTAATTAAGTTAACGCCCTCACAGCATCTTTATTGTGCGAGCTTATAAAGTTGACCAGGCGTAACCCCGAACATGCTTTTAAAATTTCGCGTGAAATGTGCCTGGTCGGTGAAACCTAATTGAGCTGAAATGTCAGATATAGCTTTCCCCTGAATAATCATATTCTTACCTTGACGCAATCGTGCTCCTTTAATCCATGCAAAAGGCGGAAGTCCCTTAACGTTAGTAAACATTCTGACCAGTTTGACGGGTGAGACGCCTGTTTCATTTGCCAACATTTGAAGCGTAGGAGGAAAATGAAAATCATCCATTAGTCTCGTTACCACATAATCAACGACAGTTTTATCTGTTGTTTTTATCGCGATATGCGGATGTGCGCCTGACCGAGAAAGCACTGATTGCAGAACACTCGCCACGCGTTCGTTAATCTCGCAATCTGACGTGTGGCGATCGAGTGCAAATGCAGCGACCTGACGTATTTCCGCTGCCACATCAGGCGCTGCGATAATGTTTTTTTTGAAATGATCATCACAATGGAGACCGGTAAATTCCATCATTGACTCGGGGGAAACATAAAAGCTGTAGTAGTACCATTCATAGGGTGTAGGCTCAGCAGCCTGAATCTGACCTGGATTATAAATGGTTATCTCATCAATACTGGCCTCAGCATTTTTTCCATCTAACTAAATCTTTTCTCTTCCCGAGACATTAGCACCAATGTAGAACTCATCATGAGAGTGCTTTGGAAAAATATGATTGGTGCTGTCTGATAATGTGACCTCAATTCCGGCGATCTTCCGATATATCGTGATACCCATCTGATTCAACCTTTCCTTTCGGCTTTACGCCCCATATCTCTGATGCAAGAGAGAAGAAAAATATTAACAGAATTGCAACAAGTGAGGAAAGTGATGGCGATAATCTCGGGTCAAATAACTGAAAAATGAAAGTAAAAATCGGATTTACAGAAATAAAAACCATAACTCTGGCAGGTGGTAAAGATTTTATGCCGTACTGCAGACACCAAAGTGGTATAACCACGCCACATATAGCAAGGATGACGATACCCGGTGACAGGGTTTCACCTATCGCACTATAACCAAATGAATCCATGCTATAACTCATTGTTATAAATACTGTAATGTAAAAGCGATGTGCCATGATCGAAGAGGGTAAGCAACCTTTGTCACTCAGTTTTCTGCTAAAAATATTAGAGAAGATACTGAAGACAGAGCACCGCCATCATCACGCCAGCCATAACGTCTGATGAAGAATAGTTATAGATAAACCGGCCCTGATGCAAACTAATCAGAGCGAGCCAAAGACAACAAACAGTAATCCCGGAAATATATATAGCTTTGTATTGATGAGATTCATTTTTAAAAAACATTGGTGCAATGAAAATAATCATTAACGGTGCTACGCCTGTTATAATAGCAGACGCCACCGCGGGCTCAAGGCACTTCATGCAATAGAAAAATGTTATCCAGGAACCCGCTGTAGTAATATTTAAAATTACTACGGGTGCAAAAAATCGCACCGTAGAAACATAATTCCTTCGGTTAAAAATAACACCATAAGACTGAAAAAAGAGCATTGCAATTGAAAAGACAATAAAAGTGATGCTTAAAGGATGATTATCCTGAACAAGGAATCCCGAATAAACCTCCTTTACAGCATCAAGAAAATTATAGAGGAAGACCATCAATAGACCAAAAAGATAATTTTTATTATTCATATTATTCTCAGGCTAAATCAAAAAGTTTACCTTCTTTTTCATAAATTCTGATCTTTGCATGATCACTGTCAATTTGCTTTTCATCTTCATGACACAAGTAAATAATACCTGGATTAGTAAAAAGATCCGTCGTCCTGTATATATTCTCGCCTGCATCTGGCGTGTGCATCATGCCGAAATAGGATGGGAGTAACTTAAGCAATTTTTCGCAATTATTAACTTTAACCACACCCTCAAATTCTGAAGCCAGTGTAATACATTGCAGCTGAGTTTTGAGCATATAATTCTTTCCAAGCCTGGCAGCAAAACGTTGAGGTTTCACATAACGTTCGGCAGTAAGTGTGACATGGCTATATCCCAATGCAGACACAACCGCGTTGTGCATGATAGTTCCCTGCATTCGGGCAGCGGTTTCAATAAGCACAGGCCCGGATTCCGTCATCATTACTTCACTATGAGACGGGCCATTGGCGATACCGAGAAAAGTCAGCGCTTTTTCCATATATCTGACAAGCTGATCCTGTACTTCACCCGAGTAAGGCAGAAGAATTTCCCTTTCACAAATCAGCGATGCATTCTCAACTTCCTTTTTGTCATCAGACCATATCTCTGTAATCAGATGCTGTCCATTGATGCTGACCGCATTGACAATATATTGCCTTCCGATAAGGCGTTCCTGCAAAAGAACAGTGCCATTTTTTAAACCTAATTTATTTTTTTACCATATATTTTATTAAAGGCATTCTGTACTTCATCAACCGTGTTGCAAAAGCGAACACTATCCGCTCCAGCGCTATCCACGGGTTTGACGACGACAGGCCACTTATTCAGCTCACCAGCCCATTTCTTTGCCTGTTCAACAGAGTCGGTTAAAAACTGAGGTATAGAGCTGATTCCCCCTGATTTTAAGGCCTCCTGCATTGCATATTTATTACGACGCAAAGCACTGGTGTCTATTGAATTCCCGGGGGTACCCACTAACGAAGACAGGAGGTCTGCGATATAAACACCGGTTTCTGTTCCAGGTATAATATATTCTGGCGACAGTTGCTTAAGTTCTTCGGCTATCCTCAAAAATTCACTGTGAGATTCATCACCCGGCGAAATCAGGAAATCAAATGTTTCATGTCTGAATGTTTGCTGATATTCCAGTGGAATCTCCGGGGATGATTGAATATGAATGCAAGTCCAGCCATCTTTTTTGAAAATAGGCGCTAACTCAGCACCTGTAGAATACGCATCAACAATACAGATGTATCTTTTCATTTTAATCCTTTACGTGCAATGATAACCAGATTGTCGTCTTTCTCTTTTTTCTTCAAAGAGAAATCACCCTATAACGACACGCTTTCAAAGCCTGCATTTAATAACTCATCTCTGAGCATTTCTTTCTCATAGAGCCTTGTGAGGCAACTCCAGTGCTGGGATTGATTATGATAATCAACCCTAAGCAGTCTCTTATTCCAATCCATATGAAGATATTCCGTAACGCCATTATCTTCCCGGACTAAAACGCCCTCTGCATTAATTCGATTTCTTGCTCTTTCCATATCAGCAAGTTCCATTACAAGAACACCGCCCGGACGTAATAACCCATACCAGTATCTGAAAAGTGACAGGTCTTCTGCCTCAGTGGTGTAGTACCCGAAACTTGTATATATATTAATTAACAGGTCGTAATTTTTACCGGGATTATCTTTCATATCAGCCTGGTAATAACCTGGGCCTGAGGCATCCTTTTTTGCTATTTCAATTTGTTCAGAAGATAAATCTATGGCAGTCACTTTATACCCCTGAAGAAATAAAGCATGACTCATTTTTCCTATGCCGCAGCATATATCTAATACAGACGCGTATTCAGATGGAGGGAACAAATTAGCAAATTTTTCTGATGCGAAAGTATAGTCCTGATAGCGACCGAGATTATTGGGCACTTCTGTAAAAAACACAGGAAATCCTGTTTTATCGTTCATGCCAACTGCTGACATTGTACCCTCCATTATTCTTACTATTTTTTATTGAGCTGTATCTTGTGGATAAATCTCTTCCATTGAATCATGTGTCAGCGATGCGTCGTTAAAGTCCAGCTCATTTGCATACGTAAAAACGATAACTGTGCGACGAGATTCCTGTGTTAACGGCGCTATACGATGAAGAGCATCCCGGGCCCTTAGCAGGTAACACTGGCCACGAGCAACATGACGACTAATAACCGGATATTCAGCCAGCGTCTTTTTAATCCACTCTCTTGTATTCTCTTTCTTCCAGGGAATGCGCGGGATAAATTCAACCCGGGCACCTGAAAGCACATCAGGCTCATCAATTACCCATACTAAAGCATACGAATAGTCATCCCAATGCCAGCCATGAGTATCGCCACTTTTATTTTGGGAATTGATGATAAATTCTTCAGGCTCGTAAGGTACGCGATAAATTTCTTCACCGGTAATTCGGGAAAGAAATTTCAGGACACCTGGGCTGTCGAAAAAGGCAGGAATATATTTCCCTTCTTCACGAATAGCATTACGGCCAACACTATCGTATGCCCTTGGTTTGTTACCACTCTGTTTGATAATAACTTCACGACGCAGCGCATTTTTCTCAAGCAGTGAGCGCGCCTCATCTTCCATCTTCTGTTGTAGATCCAGGGGAAGAAGATCCTCAATGACGACCATTAAATCGTCTTCATAGTCGTTTTTAAAATAGTTGATCAGCGACTCTGGTAATCCATTAATGTGCTGAGAAATTTGTGTTTCAATCTGTTCAACAGTTAACTCCCTTATTTTTATAAATACCCTTTTATGCCTTGTCTTAGACGTTTTAAGCATGCCTTAGCAACATTCATAAATCTTGTATCTCATTTCAATAATCGAACAAAAAACGAACAATCAATTAGGTTCTTCCAGGCCGGGCCGTACGAAAAACGGCCCCATAGCGCAGTCGTTCTTTATCTGCTTACGACGAATCTGTTGGCTCGCGAAGTGCAGATTAACGCTGAAATCAGCGCAGAGGCATACATTCGCTGAGTATTGTCTTTAAACGCAAAAACCCCCGCCGAAGCGAGGGTTTCATTTATGGAGCCACAGGAAGTGGCGAGTGAATCGAACCGTCGATAACGGGTTCGCCTCAAAACGCAAAAACCCGCCAGAGGCGGGTTCTTTAAAGATGGTGCCCGAACCCGGACAAAAATGCCGGGAGCATTTTTGCATCGCGTGCCAGCGCGACCCGAAGGGCGAGTCACAGGATGTGGCAAGTGAATCGAACCGTCGATAACGGGTTCGCCTCAGAACGCAAAAACCCGCCAGAGGCGGGTTCTTTAAAGATGGTGCCCGAACCCGGAATCGAACCAGGGACACGGGGATTTTCAATCCCCTGCTCTACCGACTGAGCTATTCGGGCAACGGGGCGCATTAAACCAAAGCGGCCCGGCAGCGTCAAACGCTTTTCACCAAAATCACATCGACTGACGGCTTTTCCATCAACTCAAATATCGGGTTTGACCTGATGCAAAAATGTCGTGGCTGACCGGGTAAATTTTAGTCAGCAGAGCGGTAAAGGCTCCATTGTGCCGCGATTTTGCCGATATAGGAGGTGAGACCAACACTAATAATAAGGATCGCCATGTTTTCCACCATTACATCAGGTATCGCTTCACGCCACGGCTGGCAGAAGCGGGCACACTCAGCGGCCACGCTGAGCTCACTCAACGGCTCCATCGCCATGGTTGAGTTCTCCCCGGATGGCACCATTCTCAGCGCCAATGCGCTGTTTCTGGCGCGCATGGGCTACACGCTGACAGAGATTGAAGGCCAGCACCACAGCCTGTTTTGTACGCCGGAACAGCTTCAGTCGCGCAACTATCAGGATTTCTGGCTGCGACTGAACCGGGGTGAAAGTTTCAGCGATAAATTTCTGCGTATGGCGAAAAACAGCCGCCCAATCTGGCTCGAAGCCAACTATGTGCCGGTGCAAAACCGCCATGGCCGGGTAATTAAAATCGTCAAACTGGCCACCGACATTACAGGTCATATCAACGATGCACAGGAGCAGCGCGCCATCACCACCGCCATTGAACGGTCAATGGCGGTGATCGCCTTTAACCTCAAAGGTGAAGTGCTTAAAGCCAACGACAACTTCCTGAAAACCATGGGCTACCGTCGTGAGGAGGTAGAAGGGATCCACCACCGTCACTTCTGTTCGCAGGCTGTACGCGACAGCCGCGAATATAGCGAGTTCTGGCAGCAACTGAACCGGGGTGAATTTGTCTCGGGTCAGTTTCCCCGGGTGAATAAACGTGGCGAGACGGTCTGGCTGCGCGCCACCTACAATCCGGTATTTGACGAGCAGGGCCGGCTCTACAAAATCGTCAAATTCGCCACGGATGTGACGGCACAGGTGGAAAAGAATCAGCAGGAGCATGATGCGGCACAGCGGGCTTATCACACCGCGCTGCAAACGGATGAAAGCACAAAGCTGGGTGCCGATGTTATCGCCAGCAGCGTGCAGACTATGAATGCGCTGGCGGGCGAATTGCAGGGGATCTCCGGTGATATTACCGGCCTGAGTGAGTCCTCCGATCGTATCGGCGCAATTGTGGAAGGCATCCGTCGGATCGCCGATCAGACTAACCTGCTGGCGCTGAATGCCGCCATTGAAGCAGCAAGGGCCGGCACCCATGGCCGTAGCTTTGCGGTGGTGGCTAACGAAGTCCGCACGCTGGCAGCCAACATTAACCGCGCCACGACCGACATCGAAAACCGGATTCAGCAAAATCATCTGCTGGCCAGCCGGGCGCTGAAAGGTATTGAGTCGAACCTGAAACGTGCCGATCAGGGCGTACAGCTGGCTCAGGAGGCGGGCGGCGTGATTGCAGAAATCCGTGAAGGCGCAACGGACGTGGTGCGCGCCATCGGCCAGGTGACCAAGACGCTTAAAATCTGACACTCTGCGGGGGCGCTCGCCCCCTATTTATCAGGTGTGCCCTGCACCGGCGCGTCTGGTACTGGCGGGATAAAGATATGGTCCAGAATATCCCGCATCACGGGCGCAGCCGTTACCCCTTCCCCGCCACCATTCTCCAGAATCAACGCCACAGCCACTTTCGGGTCATCAAACGGCGCAAAGGCGGTATAGAAGATATGGTCACGCAGCCGCACCGGGATCATCTTCGCGTTATAAGTCTGGTTCTGACGCAGGCTGAACACCTGCGACGTCCCGCTTTTCGCGGCGATGCCATAAGGCGCCGTATGGAAATATTTATAACCGGTGCCGTTTGGTGCGTTAGCCATGCCAAACATCGCGTGACGCACCAGCGACCAGTAGGGTGAGTGAGGATCGCCAATCTGTGCCTCGTGCTGCTGTGGATGGTAGTTCTCCACCAGCGTGCCGCGCTGGGTTTTCTCCAGCAGATGCGGTGCGATGACCCGACCGTTATTGATCAGCGCGACCATCGCTTTCACCATCTGAATCGGTGTCGCAATCCAGTAGCCCTGACCAATGCCAACTGAAACCGTATCGCCCTGATACCAGGCCTTTTTGTGCACCTTCAGTTTCCATTCACGGCCTGGCAGCAAACCGTTGTACTCCTCATTGAGGTCGATGCCGGTCGATTTACCATAGCCAAACTGGCTGAGCATGGTGTGAATCCGGTCAATGCCCATCATGAAAGCCACCTGATAAAAGAAGGTGTCGGCCGACTCTTCTATCGCGCGAGTGACATCCAGCATGCCGTGCCCGGTTTTCTTCCAGTCGCGATAGCGCCGGTCCGTCCCCGGCAGCGTCCAGGTCGGCGCACCAAAGAACTGCGACTGTGGCGTAATCACATGAGTCAGCAGCGCCGACATCGCCATATAAGGCTTCACCGTCGAGGCGGGCGGATAGAGTCCCTGCGTGACGCGGTTGATCAGCGGCAGGTCTTTATCCTGCAGCAGCTTTTTGTAAGCCTGATAGCTGATGCCTTTCACAAACGGATTCGGGTCGTAGCTGGGACTGGAGACCATCGCCAGCACGGAGCCGTCGTGCGGATCCTCAATCAGCAGCGCCGCACGCTGCCCTGCCAGCAGGCTCTCCACATACTGTTGCAGATGCAGATCCAGCGTCAGCGTCAGGTTTTTACCCGCGACCGGCGGCACCTCTTTCAGCACTCGCACAATGCGGCCATGGTTATCCACTTCTACTTCCCGATAGCCCGGCTTGCCATGCAGCTGCGCTTCGTAATAGCCCTCAATCCCCTGCTTGCCGATGTTGTGGTCAGCCGCATAGTTTTCGGCGATACCTTCCGCATTCAGTCGTTTGTAGTCGTTATCGTTGATTTTCGAGACATAACCGATCACATGGGCCAGATCGGCTCCATAGGGATATTCACGATCCTGGTAGGTCTCAATGCTGGCACCGGTAAAGCGGAACTGATTGACCGCAAAGCGGGCGACCTGCTCTTCGGTCAGCTCCTCTTTCAGCACGACCGGCTTGTAACGGCTGGTCTGCTTCAGCGCACGGCGGAAAGTGTCAATCTCATCGGGTGTCAGATTTACGATCGGCGTCAGCGCCCGCAGCGTGGCGTCCATATCGTCGATTTTATAAGGCGTTAGCGTGATGGCATACCAGCTGACGTTGCGCACCAGTGGAATACCGTTGCGGTCATAAATCAGCCCGCGCGTCGGGGCAATGGGGATCATCTTGATGTCGTTCTGGTTGGAGCGCGTCTGGTAGTAGGCATGGTCGCGCACCTGTAAGCGGAAAAGGTTTACGCCAAGAAGGGTGAAACAGAGACAGACCAGGGCAAAGGCGATTGCGGCGCGACGGGCAAACAGCTTCTCTTCAGCGTCGAAGTTACGAAAGTTCATCAGGGGACATTATCAGGCGATTAATTATTATCTGTTGTTGCGCACCATGATAAAGCGCGATCGCAGGCGTGCCAGCGCGAAGATGCACAAGCCTCAGCAAAAGTGTGTCATTTGATGTGAATGTTACCGGGAAAGCGAGGCGGGAACTCAGATCCTCCGGTCAGGGAGGATCTGAACAGGCGATTGGCCAGCGGGCGGGAATCGTCACCCGCCGCGTGCATTAATCACCCAGCAGGACAGACTCCAGCGCAATTTTGATCATGTCGTTGAAGGTTGTCTGACGCTCAGCAGCCGTCGTCTGCTCGTGCGTACGGATATGGTCTGATACGGTACAGATGGTCAGCGCTTTTGCACCGAACTCAGCGGCCACACCGTAGATACCTGCAGCTTCCATCTCAACGCCGAGGATGCCATATTTTTCCATTACGTCGAACATCTGCGGATCCGGCGTGTAGAAGAGATCGGCAGAGAAGATGTTACCCACGCGCGCTTCAACACCCAGGTTTTTCGCCGCATCAACCGCGTTACGCACCATGTCGAAGTCAGCAATCGCCGCGAAGTCGTGATCTTTGAAACGCATACGGTTCACTTTTGAATCGGTGCAGGCACCCATACCAATCACGATATCACGCAGTTTTACGTCGGCACGTACGGCACCACAGGAGCCCACACGGATGATTTTTTTCACGCCGAAGTCCGTAATCAGCTCTTTGGTGTAGATGGAGCAGGAAGGGATACCCATTCCGTGACCCATCACAGAGACTTTACGGCCTTTGTAAGTACCGGTGTAGCCCAGCATGCCGCGCACGTTATTCACTTCAACCGCGTTTTCCAGAAAGGTTTCTGCGATGTGTTTTGCGCGCAGCGGATCGCCAGGCATCAGTACAACGTCTGCAAAATCGCCCATTTCAGCATTAATATGTGGAGTTGCCATTGTTTAATCCTTATTAAATTGCTGATTTACAGCATGTTCTTGCCATAGTCCATCTCGGACAGGCCAAAATAGTGTGCAATTGTCTGACCAATATCGGCAAACGTTTCGCGGTATCCGAGTGAACCCGGCTCCACTTTTGGTCCGTAGATCAGAATCGGAATGTGCTCACGCGTGTGCTCCGTGCCTTCCCAGGTCGGATCACAGCCGTGGTCAGCGGTCAGGATCAGGATGTCATCTTCTCCGACCAACTCCATCAGCTCAGGCAGACGACGGTCAAACAGCTCCAGCCCACCCGCATAACCGGCGACATCACGGCGATGTCCCCAGGTGGAGTCGAAATCAACGAAGTTGGTAAAAACAATCGCCTGATCCGGCGCAGTTTTCATCTCCTGAATCGTCGCGTCAAACAGCGCATCCAGACCGGTCGCTTTGACCTTTTTGGTAATGCCCTGCTCAGCATAGATATCGGCGATTTTACCCACGGAGATCACGTGACCGCCCTTCTCATCCACCAGCTTTTTCAGCATGGTGGCGGATGGCGGCTCGACTGCCAGATCGTGACGATTGCCGGTGCGCTCGAACTGACCCGCTTTGTCACCCACAAACGGACGGGCAATAACCCGGCCAATGTTGTAGCCACCTTCAGTCAGCTCTTCACGGGCGATTTCGCACAGCGCATAGAGTCGATCCAGACCAAAGGTCTCTTCGTGACAGGCGATCTGGAACACGGAGTCCGCAGAGGTATAGAAAATCGGCTTGCCGGTTTTCATATGCTCTTCGCCCAGCTGGTCAAGGATCACCGTACCTGAAGAGTGGCAGTTACCGAGATAACCCGGCAGGTCGGCGCGCGCTACCAGCTTGTCCAGCAGTTCCTGCGGGAAGCTGTTCTCTTTGTCGCTGAAGTAGCCCCAGTCAAACAGCACCGGCACACCGGCGATCTCCCAGTGGCCTGACGGCGTATCTTTACCTGACGAAAGCTCACTGGCGTAAGCGTACGCGCCGGTGATTTTTGCCTCAGGATCCAGACCCGCCGGGAAGCGGCCGGTCGATAGCTCGGCGGCTTTACCCAGCCCCAGCGCGGTGAGATTAGGCAGATGCAATGGACCTTTACGTCCCTTGTCTGCTTTACCGTTAAAACAGGCTTCGGCGATATGACCCAGGGTATCTGAACCTGCGTCGCCGAATTTATCGGCATCTTTACTGGAGCCAATTCCAAAGGAATCGAGAACCATAATAAAAGCACGTTTCATGCAAGTCTCCTGCGCATTGGCGCGTGACAAGTCAAAAAAAAGCGATCAGATCAGTATACCCGAATGCATCGCGGCTGGCACCGGTTACTGGTCAGTTAGCTGAGATCGCTCACACGGCGATAGACAACCGGCGTCTCAGCCGGGGCGGAATCCCCGAGCACCAGCGCAGCTTTAACCGCTGCTGCGGCCTGCTGCCATTTGTCTTCGCTGCTGGCGTGAATGACCGCCAGCGGACGTTGTGCATCGGCACGTTCGCCCAGGGTGATCATTTCGCTGAAGCCAACGCTGTAATCGATGCTGTCGCTGGCGCGCTGACGTCCGCCGCCCATCGCCACCACCGCCAGACCCAGCGCACGGGTATCCATGCTGCTGACGATGCCTGGCTGGTCGGCATAGACCGGTTTGCTCAGCATTGGCGCGGGCAGATAAGCGTCGTAGCGTTCAACGAAATCGGCAGGTCCCTGCTGGGCAGCGACCATGCGACCAAACACCTCGGCTGCTTTGCCGTTATCCAGCACTGTCATCAGTTTCTGACGCGCGTCGGTGTCGCTGGCGGCGAGTTTGCCGGAGATCAGCATTTCGCTACAGAGCGCCAGCGTCACGTCCAACAGGCGCGGATTCCGCTGTTCACCGGTCAGGAAGCGGACCGCTTCGCGCACTTCCAGCGCGTTACCGGCTGACGAGGCAAGTACCTGATTCATATCCGTCAGCAGTGCGGTGGTCTGGCAGCCTGCGCCATTGGCGACGCCAACAATCGACTGCGCCAGACTTTCTGACGCTTCATAGGTTGGCATAAACGCGCCGGAACCCACTTTGACATCCATCACCAGTGCATCCAGCCCTTCTGCCAGCTTCTTGGCCAGAATCGAGGCGGTAATCAGCGGGATCGAATCGACGGTGGCGGTGATGTCACGCGTGGCGTAGAAACGCTTATCCGCCGGTGCCAGCGAGTTGGTCTGGCCGATAATCGCCACACCCACCTGCTTGATGATCTCGCGGAAGCGATCATCACTCGGGAAGATATCGAAGCCCGGGATCGCTTCCAGTTTATCCAGCGTACCGCCGGTATGACCCAGGCCACGACCGGAGATCATCGGCACATATCCGCCACAGGCGGCGACCATCGGCCCTAACATCAGCGATGTCACATCACCAACGCCGCCGGTCGAGTGCTTATCCACCACCGGCCCGTTGAGGTTGAGTGATTTCCAGTTAAGTACCGTACCGGAATCACGCATCGCCATCGTCAGCGCAACCCGCTCCGGCAGCGTCATATCATGGAACCAGATGGTCATTGCCAGCGCGGCAATCTGACCTTCCGAGACGGTGTTATCACGCACGCCGTTAATGAAGAAGCGAATCTCCTCTTCAGTCAGCGCCTGGCCGTCACGTTTCTTTCGAATAATTTCTTGTGGCAGGAACAAAGTAGCCCCCTGGTTCAGGGAAATCAGGATGGAGAACAGGCGGTCAGCGACCGCCTGAGGGATCAGTAACCCGCTTTGCTGGTGTCGCTGTCATGACCCAGGGTGTTGAGCAGGCTCGCCAGCAGGCTTGATGCACCAAAGCGGAAATGGCGCGCATCAGCCCAGTCAGCACCCAGCGTCTCTTCTGCCATCTGCAGATAGATCGCGGCATCTTCAGCGGTGCGCACGCCGCCCGCCGGTTTAAAACCAACATGCTGGCTGACGCCTTTGTCACGGATCACATTCATCATGATCTGCGCCACTTCCGGCGTGGCGTTAACTGGTACTTTACCGGTGGAGGTTTTAATGAAGTCAGCACCTGCATCGATGGCAATCTCAGAAGCCTGACGGATCAGCGCTTCTTCCTTCAGCTCACCGGTTTCGATGATGACTTTCAGCAGCACGTCCGCTTCAGCGCAGGCGGTTTTACAGGCTTTTACCAGATCGAAACCAACCTGGCTGTTACCGGCGATCAGCGCGCGGTACGGGAACACCACAT
The DNA here is from genome assembly GCF_019880205.1 of Pantoea alfalfae. Lineage (NCBI taxonomy): Bacteria > Pseudomonadati > Pseudomonadota > Gammaproteobacteria > Enterobacterales > Erwiniaceae > Pantoea > Pantoea alfalfae. Next base: position 708,361 of record NZ_CP082292.1, on the reverse strand, counting down.
CCACTTCATCCGCACCGTAGGCGATGGCGGCACGGGTTTCTGCCAGTGCAATATCGATGTCGTCATTGCCGTGCGGGAAGTTGGTCACCGTGGCGATGCGGATCTCCGGCGTACCCTGCTCGCGCAGCGTTTTACGCGCAATCGGAATAAAGCGCGGATAGATACAGATGGCGGCGGTATTGCCTGCCGGGGATTTAGCCTGATGACAAAGGGCAATCACTTTTGCGTCGGTGTCGTCGTCATTCAGGGTGGTTAAATCCATCAGTTTCAGGGCGCGCAGGGCAAGAGGTTTAATATCGGTCATGAGGCTCTCCAAAGGATCGGGGTGCAACCCACCGGCTTGCCGGCGGAATGTTATAATAATAACACTCAGAAGCGGCCTGATATGTGCCAGTAGTCACATAGGGATAAGAAATTGGTGCAATTTCGTCACACTCACTGTGACGAAAATCGCAGATAACAGCGTCTGGTAGCCATTATACGCCAGCTGGCCGAATGTTACTATTATCACATTTAAGCGCAGGTTAGGCAGATCCGGTCAGTTACGCAGCGCCGGGAAAGCGGGATCGAGCCGGAACAGCTGCTGGCTGTTGTGCCACAGCGCATGGGCAATCTCTTCGGGTGACTCCTCTCGCAGGCTGCAGAGCACCTCCCACACCTGACGCGCCCGTTCCGGGCGGTTTGGCTGGCCCTGAAAGCCCTGCAGCGGCATATCGGGTGCATCGGTTTCCAGCAGCAGCGACGAGAGCGGCAGTTGCGCCACGGTCTGACGGGTTTTGCTGGCGCGTTCATAGGTAATGGTCCCGCCAATGCCAATCGCATAACCCAGCTTAATAAAGGCCTGCGCCTGTTGCAGGCTGCCAGCGAAACCGTGCACCACGCCACGGCGCGGCAGATCGTGACGACGCAGAATCTGCGCCAGCTTGTCATGGGTGCGCCGCGAATGCAGGATCACCGGCAGCTGATACTGTTTCGCCAGCTTCAGCTGCGCCTCAAGAAAGCGTTGCTGCTTATCAAACTGCGGATTGTCGCGATAGAGATCCAGCCCGATCTCGCCGATCGCCACCAGCTTACGTGGCCGCTGTTGCAGTAAGGTTTCCAGCTGCCCAAGATGCGCCTCAAGGTGATTTTCAATGACGATAGGGTGCAGGCCCAGCGCCGCGTAGAGCGGCGGGTATTCCGCGGCCAGCGCGCAGACGCGCTCAAACCGGCTGGCATCAATTGCCGGGATGATAATCTTCTCTACACCCGCCTCAGCGGCGCGCGCCAGGCTGCCGGGAACATCCCCTTCAAAAGGCGGAAAGTCGAAATGACAGTGCGTATCGATAAACGTCATGCCAGCGATCCTTTGTCGTAATTCGCATCATTGTCCGCCAGCGGCGGCGTAATGATCCGTCGGGTATCCGGTGCATTAGCGACCGGCGCAGGTGGGGTGACAATGCGCGCTGAGATCATAGGTTCAGCATTGCTCAGCCACTGGCCCAGCGTGGCGAGGAAATAGCGACCACAGCGCCGTCCCAGATGATAATCCTGATTCAGCGCGGCAACACGGCTGCCCAGGGCACTGCTGGCCAGCACGTGCGGTGGGAAGATTTCAATGATGCGCAAATCGTCGGGCGGATTCTCGATAAACTGCTGAATTTCGCGATAGCTCTGCTCATGCTTATTCAGCACGTTAATCATCGGCTGCAGCGCGCTGGTGCTGAGCCAGCGCTCCATCCGTTTAAACCATTTCGGGGTATAGAACATCTGCGACGGTACGGTGCGGATCACCACAATCGTATCGGCCCCGCGCCGGGCAGCTTCACGCACCGGAATGGCATCGCTGATGCCGCCATCGAGATAGCTTATCCCTTCCAGATTGACACCCAGCCGGTAAAAACCGGGAATGGCGCTGGAGGCTTTAATCAGATCCAGCCAGTTCTCGGCGGTGGGCGTAAAGTAGCCGGGCGAATAGTCGTCGCTGCGGCAGGCGCACATATAAAACTCGCGGCCGCTGGAGAAGAGCTGTTCCGCGCTGCTCATCGCCAACGGAAATTCACTGCGGGTAATATCGATCAGCCAGTCGAGGTCGATCAGATTGCCTCCGCGCACAAAGCGCAGCGGATCAAAAAAGAGTTTACTGGTGGTATAGCGGGTAATCACGCGACGGGCGTAGCCGGGCTGACCACAGACAAAGGCAGAGAGATTTTGTGCACCGGCAGAAGTGCCGAGCATCAATTGAAAAGGGTTGAATCGGGCGCGCTGGAATTCATCTAATACGCCTGCGGTGAAAATGCCGCGCTGACCGCCGCCTTCACAGACAAGGGCAATTTTCTGAGCTTTGAAGGGTGTCAGGGCCAGAGGTTCAATGGCGCCGAGCGTGACGGGAATGCGTATACCCACTGTGCGAACCTCAAAAAAGGGTTCCGGGTATGCTGGAGGAGGGATCCGTTAAAGACAGCAGCATTCCGGAGAACCAGTCATCTATTCCTTTAACCGGCAGGCCAGCTGAACTGGCTTGCCATCGCAGCGATGTGAAGGTGTCCTTCTCTTCACGTGAGTCGCTACAGATGACTGGTCTCCGCTCTATGCTTTGCGTTGCATTACGCTGCAGGACTCATCGGCTAAAGCTTTTTACGGCCGGTAAACAGGCTGATGAGGAACAGGATAATACCAACGACGAAGACAACTTTAGCTGCCCATGCTGCTGTGCCCGCTAAACCGCCAAAACCTAATGCTGCAGCGATCAGTGCGATCACCAGAAAAATAATGCCCCAACGAAACATAAGCCTCTCCTTACCCTATTTAAAATCGAACTGCTTATTTAATCCCCGGATGGGTGTTTTTATACAAGCGACCACCAGAGTGGCCGCTTGCAAGCTTAAGATTTAACCGTCAGGTCATTCTTAACGCTTTTCACGCCTTCAATGGCTTTCGCGATGCTTTCTGCACGATCTGACTGTGCCTGATTAGCAACATGCCCTGAAAGCTGAACAACACCGTCGGTAGTCTCAACTTTAACGTTGCGCGACGGAACAATGTCATCTGCTAACAGCTTAGCTTTAATTTCGCTGGTTGTAGCGGCATCGCCGGCATAACCTTTCACTGAAGAGGTTTTGCTGTCTCTGACGTGTAGTTTGTCGCTGACGGATTTAACACCTTCGATTTTCTGCACCACTGCCACAGCCTTTTCAGCCTGATCCTGTGAGGTGACGAAACCGCTTAAGGTCACGACGCCACTATGCGTTTTTACCGAGATATCCGTACTTTTAATAGCGTCGTCATCCACCAGTGCCGCTTTGGCTTTGGCGGTGATGCCGCTGTCATCCATATAACCATCGACTTTTTTCATAGAACTATCGATTTTCGAACCCGCGCTGTCGGCTGTCTGTGACGCTTTCTGCGACATAGATTCGTCAGCCAGTGCGCTGCCGCTGATCAGTGCTGAGCCAATCATTGCGGCCATCAGGGTTTTAGCAATCTTAGTCTTGTTCATCGATATCTTCCTTCTATCAGTTAACTCACCCAAAAATGTGGGCGAAACAGAGGCACATATGCCGCTGCGTTACAGGACGTAAGGACAAGAGAAGTCTCTTCCGCCGTCCGATAGAATAATCATAGACGGCATTTTGCGATTTGCCTGGCTAACTGGTTGATCACACGTCAAAACAGAAGAAAAAAGGGTTTTTTAGGAGGAGTCTGGAGCGAGAAAATCAGGGCCACTCCCTGCTGGAATGGCCCGGAAACAGGCGATTAGTGCTCGCGTGTTTTACGGAAACGGACGTCAGGGTAACGTTCCTGGGTAATATTAAGATTCACCATGGTTGGCGCGATATAAGTCAAATTATCACCGCCATCGAGCGCCAGGTTAACTTCGTTTTTACGCTGGAAGTCCTCAAACTTTTTAGCATCGTCACATTCAACCCAGCGCGCCGTTGAGACGTTAATCGCTTCGTAGATCGCTTCGACGTTATATTCGCTTTTCAGACGTGCCACCACCACATCGAACTGCAGTACCCCGACCGCGCCCACGATCAGATCGTTGTTATGCACCGGACGGAACACCTGCACTGCACCCTCTTCCGACAGCTGAACCAGCCCTTTCAGCAGCTGTTTCTGCTTCAGCGGATCGCGCAGACGAATACGACGGAACAGCTCTGGCGCGAAGTTCGGAATACCGGTGAACTTCATGTTTTCACCCTGCGTAAAGGTGTCGCCAATCTGTATGGTGCCGTGGTTATGCAGACCGATGATATCGCCAGGATAAGCTTCTTCAACGTGTGAACGGTCGCCCGCCATAAAGGTCAGGGCATCGGAAATCACCACATCTTTGCCAGTACGTACCTGACGCAGCTTCATCCCTTTTTCATATTTACCGGAGACCACACGCATAAAGGCCACACGGTCGCGATGTTTCGGGTCCATGTTGGCCTGGATCTTAAACACGAAGCCGGTGAACTTCTCTTCTTTCGCTTCTACCGTGCGGGTGTCGGTATCGCGTGGCATCGGACGTGGCGCCCATGCCACCAGGCCATCCAGCATATGGTCTACGCCAAAGTTACCCAGCGCGGTGCCGAAGAAGACCGGCGACAGTTGGCCGTTCAGGAAGGCTTCCTGCTCAAACTCGTGCGATGCACCCTGCACCAGCTCCAGCTCTTCACGCAACTGTGCCGCCAGATCGTCACCGACTGCGGTGTCGAGGTCCGGATTGTTCAGCCCCTTCACGACGCGGACATCCTGAATGGTGTGGCCTTTACCGGTCTGGTAGAGATAGGTCTCATCTTTGTAGAGGTGATAAACCCCTTTGAACAGCTTGCCGCAGCCGATTGGCCAGGTGATCGGTGCGCAGGCAATTTTCAGCTCGCTTTCCACCTCATCCAGCACTTCCATCGGATCACGGATGTCACGGTCAAGTTTGTTCATAAAAGTCAGGATCGGCGTATCGCGCAGGCGGGTAACTTCCATCAGCTTGCGGGTACGATCCTCAACGCCTTTCGCGGCATCGATCACCATCAGACAGCAGTCAACGGCGGTCAGCGTACGGTAGGTATCTTCCGAGAAATCTTCGTGACCTGGGGTATCCAGCAGGTTTACCAGGCTATCGCGGTAAGGAAACTGCATCACCGAGGTGGTAATAGAGATACCACGCTGTTTCTCCATCTCCATCCAGTCCGACTTGGCGTGCTGGTTAGAGCCACGGCCTTTTACGGTACCGGCGGTCTGGATAGCCTGTCCGAACAGCAACACTTTTTCGGTAATGGTGGTTTTACCGGCATCCGGGTGCGAAATGATCGCGAAGGTGCGGCGGCGTGCCACCTCTTCTAAAAAGGGATTAGACATGGAATTCTTCTCAATAGGCAGCGCAACATACTGGCGCTGCTGATAAATCACGGTGGCCGGCAGAACCTTACCGGCGGGTAAACGGTGCCAAAAACGATCTTTCATCGTTGGCGGGTCAGCGCGAAGTTACATTGGCGTGAAGTCCGGTTACCTGGTCAGCTTTAAGGCGGCATAGCATACAATATTTTGCGCGCGCGGCCTACAGGGAAGGGGCAGGATTTCAGGAGCGGAGAATCGGAGAATAGCGGAGGCGGCAACAGCGTCGGGCGGGTCTGCACCCGCCCCCACTCTGTTATCCCAGTACTTTTCTGACGCAGGCTTTGAAGATCTGCACACCAATCTCCAGCGAGCTGAGATCAAAACGCATATCGGGATGATGCAGCCCTGGCGTCAGGTTGGTGCCCAGCCCCCAGAAGCCCGCCTTCACACCCGGACGCTTCACGGGATAGTAGAAAAAGTCCTCGCTGCCTGGCGTGGTGCGGGTCGGCAGTGCGCCCTCTTCACCCAGCACTTCAACGATGGCCGCGCGGATCACCGCCGTCGCGTCATCATCAATCTCGGCAGCCGGCATCTCTTTCAGCACGCGAACCTCGGCGGTGGCTCCCAGTGCCGCGACGCTGTGAGTAATGGCGCGCGTGACCTGCTCTTTCAGCTGCGTCATCGGCCCGTTCTCCTGCGAACGCAGATCCCACACCACGCGGGCTTCATCCGGTACCGAGTTGGTGACACCCGCATCGCACAGGAAGCGGGTCGCTTTGACGCTCCATGTCAGGCCCGGGGACAGATGGAGGGCATTGACGGCCTGAACCGCCTGCGCGGCCGCATCCAGCGCATTGATGCCAAGATGCGGTCGCGCCGCATGGGCGGGCTGGCCTTTGATGGTCGCTTCCAGCGTGCTGCAGGCGGAGTAGAGCACGGCAGGCACTGCCTGGCCGACCACGCACTCCTCCAGCGGACGCAGATGGAAGCCCAGAATCATCTCCACATCATCCAGTGCGCCGCCTTCGATCATTGAGAGCGCACCGGCGCCCAGCTCCTCGGCGGGCTGGAACAGGATCTTCAGCCGGCCACGTTTCACCACGCCCTCCTGCAGCAGAGCCGTCGCCGTCGTCAGCACGACCGAAGAGTGACCGTCGTGACCGCAGGTGTGGCGCGCACACGGCACGCCATCAATGATGTGCCCCAGCGCATCCATATCCGCGCGCAGCGCCAGCACCGGTCCCGGCACCCCGCTGTCGATCTCCGCCACGATGCCGGTGGTGTTATTGATGTTGCGCGTTACCTTCAGGCCCGCTTTCTCCAGCTGATCGGCGATGTAGGCCGAGGTCTTTATCTCCTGAAAGCCCAGCTCCGGAATTTCGTGCAGATAGTGATAATGCTCTAATACCTTAGACACAGCGTTACTCCTGAATAAACAGACGCATAACAGACATCGCGATCAGCGCGTTGATGATGCTCACCAGCATCAGCAGCGGCCAGTATTTTTTGGGCACATCGGCCACACCCAGCAGCCGCCCCATATATTGCAGTTGCGATCCCATCAGGAAAATCGCCGGTGCCAGAATAGTAATATCCGCGCCGGTCAGCAGCCCTTTGGTCAGCAGGCTTACCGCAACGCCAGTGCCCGCCGACGATGAAAGCCAGGCGGTAAGCAGCACGGTAATCGCCTCGCCCGGCAGGCCGAACAGCCCCATCACCGGCGCAAAGGCATGTCCAAGGAACTGCATAATACCGAGCAGGTTCAGCACTTCCGCCAGCACATAGGCCATCACCACATTCGGCATCAGGTTGTGAATGGCGATGTGAAAGCCTTTGCGTGCGCCAGTCACAAACACATCGAACGGATTACTGCAGGTCGCAATTTTATTTTCCATCGGCAAAATCCTTCTTATAAACACTGTTTAACACAGCGCGCGTTATTGCCGCACCGATAAATTTCAGCACGAACATTAATAACAGCGGAATAATAATCGGCAGCGTCATAGAGGCGAACAGCGCTGAACCGATGGCGAAGTAATTATTGATTAATCCCGCACCGGAATATTGCCAGGCACTCATCACCACCAGCTCTTTTTTACCAATCAGTTTCTGATCAGCCATCTCTTTTGTTAATGCCGCGCCCGCGTCGGTGCTTTGCAGGTCAGTGATTAACGCCAGACCGCAACGGCCCGGCAGGCCCATCAGCGGCTTAAGCAGCGGTGTCAGCAAGCGATGTGCCGCGCGAATCGCACCATAGTGGGTAAAGATTTCGAGCACGCCCAGCGCCAGCATTACCGTGGGCGTCAGCGACAGGGCAAACAGGAAGCCCGCTTTAGCACTGAGTCCGCCTGCGCCGACAAAGGTGTTGCTGGCGGGATCTTTCATGGTGCCGAAGCTGCCGCCCAGCGTAGTGAAGTCAAACGCCCCCAGCCATTTAAGGCCCTCGACGTTATAAAACAGCCCTGAGAAAAACAGAATGGCAAAAATTAATGCGATATAACTGCCTCTGGTCGCCGTCATTTTTACCGGATTAACCACACTCTCATCTGACATTACTTTCTCCTGATAACATGGTCTGCCGCCTGTTCCCTGCCGTAGCAAGTTTCAATATATGGAACTCAGTTCTAAGCAGGATTTATGCCAGAGCCGCTAAGAGAGAGATTGTTAACACCTTATTTCCCCACGCAGGACATTTAATCCACGCTATACCTCTTATCACGCTCTGAAATTTATTTTTCAGACCACCCGGTGATATTTTCGGGACGGCATCAGATTGCGAATATTTCGTCTGTTACAGCGACTTATTGCACCAGCAAAATAACCATCGCCCGCACTATCATGGTGCTGATTCGCCTGACGTTGTTGCCTGATAGCCGTGATACAGAATGAGAATTGCTCGCATTCAATTTCCGAAATAATTCTATTTAAATCAATCAGATAAATTAGCTTATTTTGCGGAAAAGGCTTCACTTTACTAACATGTATGATGCATAATTCACCGCTTCCACCTGTTTATTTAACATCTTCTTAAAAGGACTCGGCCATGCTGACTGCTGAAATGACTGGGCGTTTAAACGACCAGCTGAACCTGGAATTCTTCTCTGCCAATCTTTATCTGCAAATGAGCGCCTGGTGCAGCGACAAAGGCTTTGAGGGTGCCGCTTCCTTCCTGAAGATGCATTCACGCGAAGAGATGCAGCATATGCAGCGTCTGTTTGATTACCTGAGCGATACCGGCGCGATGCCGGTGCTGGGCACTATCGCTGCGCCACCGGTTTCTTTCACCTCGCTGAATGAAATCCTGCAGCAGGCGCTGGAGCATGAGCAGCTCATCACCAGCAAAATCAATGAGCTGGCTCACGCTGCTATGACGTCACAGGATTACTCTACCTTTAACTTCCTGCAGTGGTATGTTGCCGAGCAGCACGAAGAAGAGAAGCTGTTCAAAACCGTGCTGGATAAACTGGCGCTGGTCAGCAACAGCGGCAACGGTCTGTTCCTGGTCGATAAAGATCTGGGCCGCATGAGCACCGAAAACCACGCAGAATAATATTTTTCGGGCCTCTCAACCGATTAAGACCACTGACAATTCCCTAATCAGTTATCTGGAAGCAATGATAAAGCCAGGATAGCAGGGAATATGGTCAGAGGAGGAAAGCGTCCCGCGCCAGGGACAAAAACGCCAGGCGTTTTTGAACAACGCAACGCGTTGGTCCGGCTACGGGCGCACCTCAGGGATGAGGTGCGTCATCACGCGGGTAGAGCGCCCGGGGACTGGCTTGAGCGTCTTTCCGATCTGACCGTATTTCCTGTGCAGGCACGGTTTGGCAGCGGACCCGCTTTTGCCAGCTTCCTCGTCGGCCCCTCTCCGGGGCCGAACTTATTTCCGTCTAACGGCCATCACGCCACCGCTATTCCAGCCGGTAACTCGCCGCTTTCTCGCCGTTCACCCACAGCTCACGACGTTCACCCGCAGGCAGTAACAGCGCGATCTCCCGCCAGGCAGGCTGATAGTCGCCGCGTTTTTCCACCGTCAGGTCGATTCGGCTCGCGCTGCTGCACAACGTCCAGCCCAGCCACAACGCATTGCCCTGCTGCCAGCCATGGCTCTCACCATCATCGTCAAACATTTCGCCCTGAGTGGTTACACCTTCCGGTGCGGGCCATAACTGCCACTGCCGCACCCTGTCGCGTCGCGCATCGGTGGTGCTTTCGCATTCGCCCAGCGGGATGATCGCACCGGCTCGCACCAGCAAGGGCAGCCGATCCAGCGGCGCATCCAGCATAACCGTTTCGCCGCCCGCAAACGCCCTGCCGCTGTGCCAGTCATACCAGCCGCCCTGGTTGCGTGGCAGATAGACTTCACGGCTGCGCGCGCCCTGCTCCACGACGCTGGCGACCAGCAGATCGCGTCCCAGCATAAAATCATCACACTCCTCATACGTCAGCGGATCCTGCTCATGATCGAGGAAGGTCGGACGCAGCATCGGCTCATCTTCCGCGCTGGCCTGCCACGCGAGGTTATAGAGGTAAGGCATCAGACGATAGCGCAGGCGGATCGCTTCGCGGATCATTGGCGTGACCTCCGGGTACATCCACGGCTCGTTCACGGTGTGATCGTCATTCCACGAATGGATAGTAAAGCGCGGATGCATTACGCCATTCTGAACCCAGCGCACAAATAGTTCGGCATCCGGCTTGTCGCCTGAGAAGCCGCCGACATCGTGTCCGACATTAAACAGCCCGGACAGGCTCATCCCCAGCCCCATGCGGATGTTGTAACGCAGAGTCTGCCAGCTGGTGCGGTTATCGCCGCTCCAGGTCTGCACATAACGCTGCATCCCGGCGCAGCCGGAGCGGGAGATCAGATAAGGACGTTTGTCTGGCGCAAACTGCTGCTGCGCTTCCATCGAGGCGCGCATCATCAGCAGCGGCATCACCGGCCGGATATGCTTGATGGCGATCGGCTGACCAAAACCGTGACAGCGCGCTTCGCCATCCCACACCTCATATTCGTTGTTATCGTTCCAGGTTGAATCAATGCCCTTCTCCAGCAGCTGCTGCGTGACATTTTCCTGCCACCAGCGCACCGCCTGCGGATGGGTGAAATCAAGGTGCGATCCCTCATCATCCCAGAACACCGAACGCTCCGGGCGATCCTGTTCCGAGTCACGAATAAATAGCCCCTTTGACGCCACTTCCTGGTAACGCGGGTGATCCTGCAGCAGACAGGGCTTGATGTTGGCCGCCAGCTTCATTCCGGCACGATGAAAGGCATCACTCAGCGCGTTGGGATTCGGAACTTTGTCGTAGTTCCAGTTGAAGACATAGCGTTTGTTATTGATCGAGGTGTAACCGGAAGAGAGCTGGAACGAGTCGCAGGGAATTTCATGCTCGCGACACAGGCGGATAAAGGATTGCAGCTGCTGCTGTGCGTCCGGCGCGTCGGTGTAGTGCATGGTAGAACCGCTGTAGCCCAGGCTCCACTTTGGCTGAAAAAGCGTGCGACCGGTCAGGCGCACAAAGGCTTTGGTGACATCAAGCAGCGTCGGCCCGAGCATCATGTAGTAATCGAGATCGCCCGCCTCGGCGCGGTAACGGCGATAAGGCAGATGGTAGTTATCCAGCTCATTCCCCAGATCGAGCCAGCTGCTGCTGAGGTTGTCATAAAACAGGCCAAAGCTGACGCCATCGCGCTGCGTCAGGGTAAACGGAATATGTTTATAGAGCGGATCGGTGCTGGCGGCGTTATAGCCCATCGCATCGAGATTACGCATCTCAAACCGCCGGTTAACGCGGTTCAGGTCGCCACTCTTCTCGCCCAGACCATACACCCGATCCTGCGGCTGACGACGCTGATAGTGCTCGACGCCGTCGCCGTGCGCATTGAGCAGATAGGCACCGGTATGACGATCGGCGGTCAGCGGCTGCCAGCTGACACCATCAAACTGCTCCCAGCTCAGGCAGAGCGGCTGATGCATCGTCACCCGCAACTGTGGTGTGCTGATGCGCAGCTGCTGCGCATCGTGATCCACCTGAAATGCGGGCAGCGTAAAGCCATCCAGCGCCTCGCGGTCACGTCCCTGCCAGGGCACATCATGCTCAGGCGCAATGCTCCAGGTGCGGTTCAGCGCCAGATCACCGTCGCGCTTCAGCAGCACACGCATCAGCTTCTCTTCCAGTACATAAAGTCGCAGGAAATGTCGATCGTCGACCTTGAGTTCAACAAAGTGATCGGCCTGCTGATGCAGCGTCCAGTTCTTCAGGGTTTTCATCGCGATATCCTTATGGGTTAGCAGGGCGCTGGCGGCGTTCGGCGATCAGCATCACCAGGAAAACGGCACCGATCAGGTCAAAGAAGCCCATCGCCACAAACAGCGGATTAAAGCCGATGGTATCGGCGGTCACACCGATAATCAGCGAGAAGATAAAGCTGGCGATCCAGGCGCAGGAGCCGCGCATGCCGTTGACTGTAGCCATCTGGCGGCGATCAAAACGCTCTACTACCAGCGCGCTCAGCATGCAGGAGATCACCTGATGACCGAAGCCGCCGACGGAGATCAGGGCGATCGCCAGCCAGGGATCTTTTACCAGCGTCATCAGCGCCAGTGAGACCATCAGCAGTGCGCCGGTCACCGAACTTGCAACAATGGAATTCACGCGGGTCATGCCAAACCAGCGCACATAGATTCGGGTCAGATAGCCGCTGGCAACGCTGCCGAGGTCGGCGGCCAGAAATGGCAGCCAGGCGAACATCACGATCTGTTTAAGATCCATGCCGCGCTCGTTGGCAAGATAGAGCGGCACCCAGAAGCTCAGCACCGCCCAGGCGGGCTCAGCCAGAAAGGCCGGAATGGCGATGCCGTAGAATTTCTTCTCTTTACCAATCACTTTCAGCGCGGTGAAGAACGGCAGCTTTTCACCAATCGCCTCGTTATCCTGGTTAATAAAGGCGCGTTCATCATCGGAAAGACGGGGATGACTCTCCGGCGAGTGATAGCCCCACCACCAGAGTCCCACCCACAGCAGGCCCAGGCCGCCGGTCAGCAGAAATGCGCCCTGCCAGCCAAAGGTAATGTGGGCAAAATAGATAATCGGTGGCGCCAGCATCGCACCAATCGAAAAGCCGACGCCCGCCCAGCCCGCCGCAACCGGACGCTCCTTTTTCGGAAACCAGTCACCGATCGCTTTGGCGTTAGCAGGCGTGGCCGCCGCTTCGGAAGCGCCCATGACAAAACGCAGCAGCGCCAGATGCAGCCAGCTTCCCGCACCGGCGTGCAGCAGACAGGTTACCGACCAGATCAGCGCGCAGATCAGGAAGCCCATCTTCAGTCCGATTACATCGATCAGCCAGCCGCAAATCGGCTGAAACAGGGTATAGGCGAGCTGAAATGCGGCTACGACCCACGAATACTGTTCGGTGGTCATGTTCAGACTGGTTTTCAGTTCCGGTGCCAGAATGCCGAGGGAGTTACGGGTGATGTAGTTGACGGTCACACCCAGCAGGAACATTCCCAGCATCCACCAGCGTAAATTTTTAATCACGCGCACCGTGCGTGATGCACTGATGGGTTTGGTTGTTGATTCGAGGCTCATTGTGCCACTCCTGATTGCCATTGATGACGCACACCGCCTGCTGGCGTACCGCGTGTCCTTTTATCGAACTTAAAAAAGTGTGAAACGTGGGTACAGCCACTTTTTTGCAACGCTTTTCATGGCAGACTGAATGCCGACAGAAAATGGCACTGAAACGGTTATCTGACGCGATTCAGCAGGCTATGAAAAATTTTTCATTGGCAGATTTGAAGGCGATCACAGAATGAAACAAAGGCTGAAAATCGGTGAGATTGCGGCGCTGAGCGGGGTCTCGATCAGTACGGTTTCGCGGGTGCTGGCGGGAAAAGCGAATACCCGGCCCGCGACGCGGGACAAAGTGCTGGCCGTGGCGCAGCAGCAGGGCGTGCTGGATAACCTGCACAGCGGTCGTCTGCTGCTGAATAACCTGATGGTCTTTGCCCCGCCGCGCGCCTTTGACGTACGCAGCGACATTTTCTACTACAAGGTGATTCAGGGGATCAGCCAGGCGGTAGAGCCACATGAGGTGCGGCTGCGCTACTGTCCGCTGGAAGAGGTGGAGAGTGATGCCGCGCTGTTTATCGATAAGATGCAGCAGACCGAAGCCGCCCTGCTGATCGGCATTGATGATGAGCATATTCATCAGCTGGCGGCGGAGATGAACAAACCCTGCGTGCTGATCAACGCCCGCGATCGCCGGATGCGCCTGCCGTCGGTTTCGCCGCATCATCAGCTGATTGGTGAATTCTCCGCGCGCTATCTGTTTGAGCAGGGACACCGGCAGATCCTGTCGCTGCACTGCCTGCGCCGCTATACCATGGAGCAGCGTCTTCAGGGGGTGCGCGACGCCTGGCACGCCATGAATCTGCGCTTCGACAGCCGCCAGCACCTGCTGACCCTGAACAGCTTCAGCAGCAATGAGGCGGCGGAACGGCTGGGTGACTATCTGCGCCACTGCCCTGACGCACTGCGTCCGACGGCGATTCTCGCCAGCGGGGATTACATCGCCGCTGGGGCCGTCACTGCGCTGGAGCAGGCCGGATTACGGGTGCCACAGGATATTTCAGTGATGAGCATGGATGGGTTTAACCTGGCCGCTATCCACGATATTCCGCTGACCTCGGTGCAGGTGCCACGTGATGAGCTGGGCGCAGCGGCAGTGAGAATGCTGCAGGAGATGCGGCTGAATCCCGGCACCCCCACCGGCAGCCTGCTGCTGAACGGCAGGCTGGTGGTGCGCGAGTCGGTGCGCCGTATCCGCGATAATCTCAGCCATGCGCCGGTTCAGCAGCATGGCCTTTATGATTAACCCGGCGCGGATTAACCCAGCGTTTTCAGCCGCAGCTCCGACGGCTGAGGTCGTCCGAACAGGAAGCCCTGAAACAGCGTACAGCCCTCATCGCGCAGCTTCGTGAACTGCTCATCGCTCTCCACGCCTTCAGCGGTAATCTGGATATCCAGACTGCGGCTCATGCCGGTAATCGCGCGGATTATCGCCAGCGCCTCGCGGCTGTCGCCCATATCGTTGATAAACGATTTGTCGATTTTGATTTTGTCGAATGGGAAGGAACGCAGATAGCTCAGCGACGAATAGCCGGTGCCGAAATCATCCAGCGCAATCTGTACGCCCAGCGCCTTGAGATTCTGCAGGGTACGGATATTCCCCAGCGAGTCATCCAGCAGCACCGATTCGGTGATCTCGACTTCCAGTCGCGCCGGATCGAGACCCGACTCTTTCAGCGCACCTTCAACCACCGGCACCAGCGAGCTGTTTTTAAACTGCAGCGGTGAGAGGTTGACCGAGACTGACTGCTCCCCTTCCCAGCTCGCCGCTTCACGACAGGCTTCATAGAGCGCAAAGGCTCCCAGCATATGAATCAGGCCGGTCTCTTCCGCAATCGGGATGAAGTCGTTGGGCATAATCAGCCCGCGGATAGGATGATGCCAGCGCATCAGCGCTTCATAGCCAATAATCGTGCGGTGATCGCCATTGGTAATAGGCTGATAGTAGAGCCGCAAATGCCCGCCGCTGATCGCATCGCGCAGATCGTTTTCAATCAGGCGTCGGCTGCGTGCCACATCATCCATCTCCAGCGTAAAGTGCTCATAGCGGTTGCGGCCATTACGTTTGGCTTCATACAGCGCCATATCCGCACAGCGCAACAGCTGCTCCGGCGTATTGGTGATGGTGGTGCTGAGTGCAATACCCACGCTCAGCCCGACCGACAGATTATGACCTTCAACGTTAACCGGCGGACGAATCGCCTCGATCAGACGCTGCGCCACAATGCTCGCCTCCTCACTGTTTGCTACCGAGGGCAGCACGATAGCGAACTCATCGCCACCAATGCGCGCCAGCGTATCCTGATCGCGCAGCGTGTTTCGCAGACGCTTAGCCACGCTGCGCAGCAGCTCATCGCCAATCTGATGGCCCAGCGCATCGTTCACATTTTTGAAGTTATCCAGATCAAGGCACAGCGCGGCGGTCTGGCGCTGCGTCTGGCTCGCAGTGCGCAACGCCTCACTCAAACGCTGGCGGAACAGCATGCGGTTCGGCAGGCTGGTCAGGTTGTCGTGGTGCGCCATATGGTGAATACGGGCATCGGCGGCGCGCTGGTCGGTGACATCTTCCACCAGCAGCATCAGGTAGTTGCGGCGCGCATCCTGGCCATTAATCGCGGTGGCGCGGGTATGCAGAATGCGTTCGCCGCTGGCAGTCATAAGTAACTGCTCACGCTCATGCATGCCCTCACTGCGCAGTGCAACGTCCGCCAGATTGTTAAAATAGTCACTAAGCTCAGGCGACATGCATTCGTGCGGACGCTTGTTGACGATCAGTGCTTTCGACAGGCCAAACAGCTGCTGGGTGCGGTCATTCACCAGCAGGATCTCGCGGGTAATCGCATCTTCAACAATCACGCAGGAGGGAATGTTGGCAATGATGTTGTCCAGAAATTTAGACAAGGCGGTTTTCTGCGTGCTCTGCGCTTCGGCCAGATCACGGGCGCGCAGGATCTGCTGCTCCTGCTCACGGCCTTCCGTGCGGTCGCGGGTGATCTTGGCGAAACCGATCAGCTTACCGTCATCATCATGGATCGCGTCGATAACCACATGCGCCCAGAACGCGCTGCCATCTTTACGGTAGCGCCAGCCCTCATCTTCAAAACGACCGGTTTTCAGCGCGATACCGAGATTAGCTTCCGGTGTCCTGTTCAGCCGCTCCTGAGCACTGTAAAACAGCGAGAAGTGCTGACCGACCACTTCTTCCGCTTTGTAACCTTTGGCGCGCTGTGCGCCGGCATTCCAGTTCACAACCACGCCGTCGGTATCAAGCATATAGATGGCGTAATCCGTTACGCCCTCAACCAGCAGGCGAAAACGCTGCTCCTGCTCGCGCTGCTCGCTGCGGACACGCTGCTGTTCAGTGCAGTCACGGGTGATTTTGGCATAGCCCAGCAGCTTGCCCTGATCGTCACGGATCGTGTCGATCACCACATGTGCCCAGAACGCGCTGCCATCTTTGCGGTAGCGCCAGCCCTCATCTTCAAAACGGCCGGTGCGATAGGCAGTTTGCAGGTTCTGGCTGGGGATATGATTGAGTCGATCCTGTGCGCTGTAGAAACGGGAAAAATGCTGGCCGACAATCTCTTCCGCCACATAGCCTTTGGCCCGCTGTGCGCCGGCGTTCCAGTTCACTACGTTACCGTCCTGATCGAGCATGTAGATGGCGTAATCGGTGACGCCCTCCACCAGCAGGCGGAAACGCATCTCCTGCTCCCGCTCTTTGCGCTGCTGCTCCTGCTGCCGGGTGCAGTCACGGCAGACCGCAGCAAATCCAATCAGCTGAGCGGTCTCGTCGCGGATGGGATAGATGACCACGTGTGCCCAGAAGCTGCTGCCATCTTTACGGCAGCGCCAGCCTTCGTTTTCGTAACGTCCGGTGGTGGCGGCGATATCGAGTTCGCGCTGCGGCTGACCGCGACGGCGATCCTCTTCGTTGTAAAACAGGGCGGCGTGCTGTCCAATAATTTCGTCTGGCCTGTAACCAAGGACGTGCAGACCCCCGCCGTTCCAGCTGGCGACAGTTCCGTCCGGTTTAAGCATGGTGATCGCATAGTCGATCACGCTTTGTACCAGCATGCGATACATGACATCAGAGTTATTATCCATTGTTATTTGCCTGCTGCTCGGGAGCCCGGTAAAGGCTTAGGAATGTTCTTAATCGCGAGCCGAGACTAAAGCGGAAAAGGTCTGCGAAGACAAGCGTATTAAGAAGAATAACTAATCTTATCAGGGGATATATCGGCAGCGGCGAGCAAATGTTCAATGGTGTAATGATTGGGATAAGCGCCTGAGCTCAGGCGTTCAGGCAGGTTTTACAGTCAGCAAGGTCAGAGCGCGAGGCTGGCTCGCGCTTAATCATTTCGCGAGAGAAACGGCGTTTACAGGTCCATCTGTTGCTGTAAATGCATCGCGGCAATCGGCTGCCAGATTTCGGTTAACGCGCCCTCTTTGCCGGTAAACGGGTCCTGGGTCGGCAACGGCACTTTTTTCACCTGCTCTTGCGCCATCTTCAGCTTCGCGGGTTCGTCGCGCAGCGTCTCAGGCGACATGCCACGCGGATAGGCACCGATCACCATAAAATCGTCGCTGGCACTGACCTGACGATGACCGACACCCGCCGGGATTAGCACCGCATCGCCTGCGCGCAGGGTGACCATCCGGCCACTGTCGCCGCCAAACAGCACTTCCGCCCAGCCTTCCGCAACGCCGAGCAGTTCATGGGTGTTGGGATGGAAGTGGGTATAGGGGAAAATCGGATAGCGCCAGGCGGGTGGCCAGCCGTTTTCGTCGAACGTTTTCTCAAACCACGCTGCGATCTCCTCCTCTTCCGGCACCACGCGCGGCCAGATAATCAGAGGTAACGGGTTATTAGGTACGCCACCCGACGGAATGGCGAGCATCAGATGCTGAGGATTATCAGAGGCCCCGGCCGAAAAAGTACCTGCGGCAAAGGACATCATTAACATCAGACTGGAGGATGAGGCACGCATACAGGTTCTCCGCTTTTTTTATAAGTGTGGCAAACCCGCGGCACAATGCAATGTGCGCCGGACGACACAACTGAGATAATTGACTGATATTGCTGACTAAAGCCAAATGTGTCGCTAACAATAGGGCGAGACCGTGCCTGTACGGCGGCAGATAGCGGTTCTTACTGCGGTAAAGTGTTGCAAAATGTCAGGCGGCCCGGCACGCAGATACGGCAGCCCGATGCCAGGGCAGTCTTTTGATAAACTGTTATACAAAAATCGCACAAATCTGTTTCTGATATGCTTGACTGTTATCTGTTGTAATAGCTAACAGATGACAGTGAGGTAACCAATGGACGCTATTAAACAAATCCTGATTGACGAGATCGCCACGCTTAACCGCGAAGAACGTCGCGACAACCTGCCGCGCTTTAGCCTCTCGTTTCTGAAGAACCATCCCGGCCTCTGGGCAGTTATGTATCTCTGCTACGGCCTGTGCGTGGCGCTGATATTCACCACCGAGATGCTCGGCTGGCCCGCCTTCTGGTTTGCCACCGCATTTGTGCTGGTAATGAGCGTGCTGATGCTGCTCGATATCAACCCGAAATATCGCTTTGAAGATATTGATGCGCTCGATCTGCGTGTCTGCTACAACGGTGAGTGGTATTACGTTCAGCCGGTGCGCGAACAGGCTATCTCACGCATTCTGTCGCTGCCTGAAACACCGGAACGGGTAAAAAGCGGTATCCAGCGTCTGCTGACGCAAAAAGGGGAAGTGGACTTTTATGATGTCTACTACCTGACCTGGGGCCACCAGGAAGCGGCGCGCGTCTAATCCGCCTGCGGTTCCGCCATTAACTGACCCAGCGTCGCTATTGCCGCCTCGGCCCGACTATCCCACGGCCAGGCGGTATTCAGTCTGAAGCAGTGACTGAACTGCTCTCCTGCCGAAAACAACTGCCCCGGTGCAATACTGATCCCCTGAGCCAGCGCCTGCTGGTAGAGCCGGGTAGTGTTGATGCTGTCCGGCAACGTCACCCAGAGAAAATAGCCGCCGCGCGCTTCGCTGACCGTAGCCTGAGGCGGCAGCATCTTCAGCAGTGCCTGACGCACCATCTGCTGTCGCTTCGCCAGTATCTGTCGCAACCGCTTCAGATGGGTGTCGTAACGCCGCGTGGCAAGAAAATCGGCCAGCGCCAGCTGCATCGGTGCGCTGGTTGAGAGCGTGCTCATCAGCTGCAGGCGCTGAATGCGCTGCGCATGCTGTCCCGCCGCCACCCAGCCGACGCGAAAACCCGCCACCAGCGACTTGGAAAAGGAGCCACAGTGCAACACGTTTCCCTGCCGATCCCAGGCCTTGGCGGGCAGCGGCGCAGCCTCACCCGCCCAGAGTTCAGCATAGACATCATCTTCAATCATCGGCACCTGATAACGCGTCAGCAGCGTCACCAGTTGCTGTTTGCGCTCCGGCGTTAACGTTACGCTCAGCGGATTCTGCAATGTTGTCATCAACCAGCAGGCTTTTACCGGCCAGCGTTGCAGCGCCTCCTCCAGCTGGATGAGATCGATGCCCTGCTTTGCATCGACCGGAATCGCCAGCGCCTTGAGCTTGAGCCGCTCAATCGCCTGTAACGCGCCATAAAAACTCGGTTGCTCAATCACCACATAGTCGCCCGGCTCGGTCAGGGATTGCAGGCTGAGGTTCAGCGCCTCCAGCGCCCCGCTGGTGATGACAATTTCATCCGGCGACAGGGTGATGCCCTGACGCGCATAGCGCTGCGCCAGCAGCTGTCGCAGCGTGGCGTTGCCGGGCGGCAGATTGTGCAGCGCATCGGTTGGAGTCAGATGATGAGAGACGTTCGCCAGTGAACGCATCAGCTGACGCTGCGGAAAGAGTGCCGGATCGGGGAACGCGGAGCCAAACGGCACGATGGCGGGATCGCGCGTGGCCTGTAGTACATCAAACACAAAGTCGTTGATATCGACCTGCTCGCTGATCGCCACGCTGAGCGGTGCGGGCACTAAGGCGCGCGGTGCCACATAGTAACCTGACTGTGGACGCGAGACGATCCAGCCCTGACTCTCCAGCAGTTCATAGGCATGCAGCACCGTCATCAGGCTGACACCCTGCTGCGCGACCTGCTGACGCAGCGACGGTAAACGGGTGCCGGGCAGCCAGATGCCGGCCTCGATCTGCTGCTGAATCTCATCCATCAAGCGCTGGTATTTCGCCACGGGTCGCCTCTCCTTGTTTACCGCGAGTAGTCTGACCGCGAGACTTTACCACGCACGGCAGCCAATGACAGGCGGCGCGCATCGCTTATCGTACTGATTACGCTGATTCAGCTCTGATCAGGTGCTTCAGATTACCGCCAACTGCGGCGTCAGTGGCTGATCGGCTTCAGCAATCGGGCTCACGTTTGCCATCGCCTCTTCCGTTTCCGCCACCACAAAGTTAGCCAGATTCGGCACTCGCTCAGGGGGAACCGGCTTGCCCAGCAAATAGCCCTGTAGCGTATTGCAGCCCAGGCTGGTCAGAAAGGCCTGCTGCTCAGCGGTTTCAACACCTTCAGCCACCACTTTCAGCTGCAGCGACTGCGCCAGCGCCACAATCGCCGACACGATGGTGGCATCTTCTTTCTGATGCTGCAGCTCATTAACAAAGGCCCGGTCAATCTTAAGCTCACTGGCCGGCAGGCGTTTCAGATAGAGCAGGCTGGAGTAGCCGGTGCCAAAGTCATCAATTGAAGCTTTCACGCCGAGCTGGGTCAGCTCGGTGAGAATACGCACGCTCTCATCGGGATCGCGCATCGCAGTGGTCTCGGTCACTTCCAGCGTCAGCAGTTCGGCCGGAATCTGATGTTTTGTCAGCGCATCCACCACCGTCTCCACCAGATTCGATTGCTCAAACTGCAGTGCCGACAGGTTCACCGCTACCGACCAGTCCGGATGGCCCTGCAGATGCCACTGGCGCAGCTGACGACAGGCTTCATGGATCACCCAGTTGCCGATGTTGACAATCATGCCGGTCTTTTCCGCCATCGGCAGGAATTTATCGGGCGACAGCAGGCCGCGCTTCGGATGTTCCCAGCGCAGTAACGCCTCAAAACCGAGGATCGGGCCGCGCGGCGCACAATATTTTGGCTGATAGAACAGGCGCAGTTCGTCGTTATCCAGCGCATGCCAGAGATCGTTATTCAGCTGAAGCTGGCTCTGCGCCTGGATGTTCATAGAAGGCTGGAAGAAGGTGTAGCCGTTACGGCCATTATTTTTAGTGTGGTACATCGCTGCATCGGCGTTGAACATCAGTTCCCGCTCATCCACGCCATCGCCGGGATAGACGGCGATACCAAGACTCAGTGAGACCACCAGTTCGTAGCGTGAGATATTAAACGGACGCCCTGTTGCTTTAACCAGCTTATCAGCAATGGCCGCGGCATCGTTGGGATCGTCGATCTCCACCAGCAGCACAAACTCATCCCCGCCGAGCCGTGCCAGCGTGTAGTAGCCGGTCATCTGCTGACTCATCCGCTCGGTCACCCCGACCAGCAGACTGTCGCCGATGTGATGTCCGAAGGCGTCGTTAACTGCCTTAAACCCATCGAGATCCATAAACATCAGGGCAAACTGCGCCTGCTCACGGTTCGCTTTATTGATCGCCTGCTCCAGTCGATCTTCCAGCAGGATGCGGTTCGGCAACCGGGTCAGGTTGTCGTGCAGCGCCAGCTGAGCCAGCTCGCGATTCGCATCAGCCAGCGAACTGGCGAGAATCGAGGTACGCGCCTGCATCCGCGCATCCAGCATTGAGACCAGCAGGGTAATGCCCAGGATGGAGATGGTGACTACCGTGACCAGAATCGCCAGCCAGTTGCTGTTAACGCCCTGCCCGACCGGATGGCTGTGGACGGGAAACTCTGCCGCCATCATGCCGGTATAGTGCATGCCTGCAATCGCACAGCCCATGACCACAGAGGCGCCAATACGCAGTAGCGTGACCCGGCTGGTCTGCCCCTCACGCAGGTTAAACGCCAGCCACAGCGCCGCGCCCGAAGCGGCCAGAGCAATCGCCACCGACAGCGCCACCCAGCCCCATTGCCAGACGATACCGGGCGAGAACATCAGCGCCGCCATGCCGGTGTAGTGCATCGCCGCGACACCACTGCCGAGGATCAGCGCGCCGCCCGCCAGACGCGGCAAAGGCATATCCCCATTGCAGACCAGCCACAGTGCAAATATCGACGCGCAGACGGCGATGGCGGCGGAGAAAGCGGTGAGTCCGGCGTTGTAGCTCATGACCATCTCCATGTTCATCGACAGCATGCCAATAAAGTGCATTGCCCAGATGCCAATGCCCATGGAGAAACCACCGCCGAACAGCCAGACCAGCGCCACTTTGCCGGTAGAATGTACGACCCGTCCCGCCATATCTAAAGCGGTAAACGAAGCCAGCATCGCCACAAGAACGGAGACGATGACGATAAAAGTGTCGTATGAGGTCGCTAACATTGTGCATTCCCGCGAAAGCCGTGCTGGTGGTAGGGCAGAGGTTTTTTAAAATGTGTATTAGTTATCGGCATAGACCGGTAGTTAATGAGCCGCGCACCCTGCATCCTTTCCACTCATTGTGAGTGATGAAATCTATCGTCAGCCTCAGCCAGATACCGACACCACTGGCTGTCGCAGTGCAGGAATACTGAACGCCTCAACCCGATCCGGAGGTGTGGGTTTACCCAGCAGATACCCCTGCAATGCATCAAAGCCCAGGCTGGTGAGCAGATGCTGCTGCTCTTCAGTCTCAACCCCTTCAGCCACCATGCGCAGGTTGAGACTCTGCGCCAGTGTCAGCATGGCGCTGACTACGGTCGCATCTTCACTGCCAGGTCGCAGACAGTTGATAAAGCTGCGATCAATCTTGAGTTCACTGGCATCCAGGTCTTTAAGATGTAACAGGTTGGCATAGCCAATGCCAAAGTTATCAATGGCGACGCTGACGCCCGCCTGTTGCAACTCACGAATCCGCTGCTGGCTGAAAGCGGGGTCGCGCATGGCAATCGCTTCGGTAA
The DNA here is from genome assembly GCF_019880205.1 of Pantoea alfalfae. NCBI lineage: Bacteria > Pseudomonadati > Pseudomonadota > Gammaproteobacteria > Enterobacterales > Erwiniaceae > Pantoea > Pantoea alfalfae. The sequence goes on along the minus strand of NZ_CP082292.1, from coordinate 685,389 downwards.
TCTCCAGCATCAGCGCACTGCCTGAAAGCTGGTAACGCGCCAGCGTCTCGTTCAGCGTGCTGAGCAGATCACGCTGATGGAACTGCAATGCCGAGAGGTTCACCGAGACCGTCCACTCGCCGTGGCCCTGGCTGTGCCAGATCCTTAACTGACGGCATGCTTCCCCGATGACCCAGTTTCCCAGCGCTACAATCTGGCCGGTTTTTTCAGCGCGTGGCAGAAACAGCTCAGGCGTCAGCAGACCGCGCTGCGGATGCTGCCAGCGCAGCAGCGCCTCAAACCCCATCAGGCGTGTGCCGCCGGAACGGAATTTGGGCTGATAGAACAGCCGCATCTGCTGGCGATCGATCGCTTCCCATAAATCGTTGGCCAGCTCCAGCTGATGCTGCGTTGCCGCGCTCATAGCAGGTTCAAACAGGCACCAGCCGTTTCGTCCACTGTGTTTGGTGTGGTACATCGCCGCGTCGGCATTAAACAGCAGCTCCTGCCGGTTGCGACCATGCAGTGGAAAGATTGCAATACCTGCACTAAGTGAAACGTGCAGTACATAGCGGTCAAGTTCAAACGGCGTACCGATCACTTTAACCAGTTTTTGCGCCAGCTGCCGGGCCGGGTTGATGTCACACTCCGCCATCAGCACAAACTCATCCCCGCCCAGCCGCACCAGCAGCATAGTGTTACTGAGCTGACTGCGCAGCCGTTCCGCCACCGCCACCAGTAACCGGTCACCGACATGATGCCCCCAGGTGTCATTGACCGCTTTGAAGCCATCCAGATCCATATAAATCACGGCAAAGCGATCTTCATTCAGCAGCGCCTGTTTGATGGCGAGATCAAGCTGCTGCTCCAGCATCACCCGGTTGGGCAGCGCGGTCAGGTTGTCATGCATCGCCAGCTGACGCAGCTCCTGGTTAGCGCGATTGAGCCGGGTTGCCAGCCGCGCGGCACGCATCTGAGCGTCCAGCATCGAACTCAGCAGAGTGATCCCCAGAATAATTAACGTAATCAGCGTGACCCATACCGCCAGTCCCGGATTACTGACGCCATACGGCTGCATTATGCTGCCGTGGCGGAACACCGCCGCCGCCATTCCCACATAGTGCATGCCCGCAATCGCGATCGCCATCACCAGTGAGGCCAGCCCACGCATCAGCAGCAGATGATGGTCACCCTGCCGCAGATGAAACGCCAGCCACAGCGCCACGCCTGAGGCCGCCAACGCAATCAGCACAGAGAGCGTCACCAGCAGCCTGTTCCACTCAGGTTGGGGATTAATCAGCAGAGCATACATACCGAGATAGTGCATCACTACCACACCCACGCCCAGGATCAGCGTACCGCGCAGCAGCCGCTGACGGGTGAGATGTAAACCGCTCACCGTCTGGCTGAAAGCACATATTGACGCCAGGATCGCCACCAGCAGCGAGAGGATCGTCAGCCGCGTGTCATAGCGCATCGTCATCGGCATCATCATCGCCAGCATCCCGATAAAATGCATTGCCCAGATGCCAATCCCCATTGTCGTGCCGCCCACCAGCAGCCAGAACCGCGCGCTCCAGCCATGGGAGACCGCCACCCGTCCGGCGGTATCCAGCGCTGTAAAAGAGGCAATAAACGCCACGATCAGCGAAACGCAGATCAGAACGCCATTCCAGGTGACAAGCAACATGTGCAACTCCTCACCACCCGCAGAAAAACAGGTGCTGTATAAAGTCAGAAAAGTAATCTTAAAAACACCCAACGGGTGAAAGTTAATAAACTCCGGTATTTCCTGACCCTGAAGACCGGGCAAAAAAGGCCCACGAACGCAGGCCATTAATGACCTGCATCTTATTTCCCGCCTGCTGAGTCTGCGGGTAAATCGTTATTATGTCTGATTGGTACAGGAACATATCACCGAAGCTGAAAGCAGGCCAGAGGCCGAAAAAACAAAGATGTTTGTTTTGCCGCCTCGCTTTTATGCCTTGCTGTAACTGGGTTATCGGCCAGAGAGGCCATTTGATTAACGAAAATTAAACGGCAGCGCTTCGCCTAACGCTTTAACTGATCTATAGTAAGTAAAACTGATATAAATCATAATCCTTAAGTCTAAGATTTTTCTTAAGACTGCGGCGCTGCCCGCCTTATTGTTTTTATTTCCTTACTTTGGGTTGAATCGTTAATAAACACCGGGTGAAAAAGCACTGACTCTCGATAATCCGTAAGGAAATATTATGAAACTCAAGCTTTTTCTGTTTGCCGCTGCAGGATTAACAGTTGCTGTTCCATCATTAACCCAGGCGGCGACGACCTCGGGAACCATCAATGCCACGTTAACGCTAACTACCGGTTGCCTGGTAAATGGTCAGTCAGCCACGGCGGGCGTTAACTTCGGTACCCTGAACTTTGGTAGCAGTGCTGCCACCTTTGATACCCTGAACGCCACCCTGGTCGGTGCAGCCGGTAACGGTATTTTTGTGCGCTGCACCACCGGTCAGGACTACAACGTGGTGGTCACCAGCAGCAATGCTGCGCCAGCCACTATCTATGGCACCGCCTCAACGTCGCCGCGTTATCTGATACTGGGATCGAATAATGCGCAGGGCATCGCCTATACCCTTTACAGTGACGCCTCCTTTACCACGGCGATCGCCAACAATACGCCTATCGCCGCCAGCGGTACCACCGATCCGACGCTGGGGACCAACTACGCCATCTATGGCCGGGTGGTCGGCGGCGGTTTTAACCCCCTGATCCCTGCCGGAACCTATACCGACACGATTAACGTTGCCGTGAACTATTAACTGCTGTCGCAGGTAAATACGGGTGGTTCTCTGGCGATCCTGCCTGACGATCGCATGCGGTCTGCTCCTGCTGACAGGGAGTATCAGCGCCTGGAGTCTGCCTACCAGCACCTTTCAGGTTACCGCGTCGATTGTGGCAGGCTGCGTGATATCCGGTACCAATACCGGCGTCTTTGGCACGCTTAATTTCGGTACGCAGTCTGGCGTGGCGGCGAATACCGTCAACGCCAGCTATCTGCAGAGCACCTCGATTAATCTCGCCTGTACGCCAGGCACCACGCTGAGCATGAGCATTAATCAGGGCAACAATTTCACCACGACCCGTAACCTGAAGCTGCCCAATTTCAGCAATACCGTTCCCTACACGCTCTTTAGCAACGCCAGCCGCACCACGGTGATCCCGGTCAATCAGGCGGTGCCGTTGAGTTATAGCAATGCCAATAACATTACGCTGCCGATCTACGGTCAGCTACAACTGCCCGGCACTGCGCGCGCCGGCGTTTATACCGACACGCTGACCGTCACCCTGAGCTGGTGAGGTGATAGAAAACAAGGATATGATCATGAAGCCACTGCGCGCTCTGTTGCTGCTGCTAAGTTCCACCCTGCTCTCCCCGGCCTTCGCCGCGAATTCGGTCATGATCTGGCCCATCGATCCCGCCATTAATCCTGAAGAGAAAGCCAGCGAACTCTGGCTGGAGAATCGCGGTAACAGCACCACCATGATGCAGATCCGCGTCTTCAGCTGGCAGCAGAACAATGGCCAGGAGCAGTATCAGACTCAGCAGCAGGTGGTCGCCAGCCCGCCGATGGTGCGGATGGAACCGGGCCAGAAACAGCTGGTCAGGCTGATTAAACAGACGCCGCCTGCGGCCGGTAAAGAGCTGGCCTATCGGGTGGTGCTGGATGAGATCCCGACCCCGCGTAATCCCGGCGAGAATCAGGCCGGGCTGACCTTCCAGATGCGCTATTCGGTGCCGCTGTTTGTTTATGGCGCCGGGCTGAACACAGACAGCGCTCGCCCGGCTCTGCGCTGGCAACAGATTAGCGAGGGCGGCAGGCGCTGGCTCCAGTTAACCAACAGCGGCAGCGGTCACGCCCGGTTGAGCAATGTGGCGATTGGCGGTCGCAAACTGGGCGAAGGATTATACGGGTATGTGCTGGCTGACAGCTATCACCGCTGGCCGCTCTCCTCGCCGGTAAGCGGCGAGCTCACCGCAGAGGTTAACAAGAGCCCGTGGCGCAGCGCCGCCAATAAGTAAGCGCTGAATGAGACCGTTTTCCCTGCATCCCTGCGGGCTGGCCGTGGCCAGCGTGATTTACGCCCTTACGCCGGATCCTGTGCTGGCGGAGACTTACTCATCCCTGCCCCCGCCACCCAGCCTGCAGACCAGCGGCAGCGGTCAGCGTTATATGCTGGAGCTGGTGATTAATCAGCAGGAGAACGGCAATATTGTGCCGGTAGAGCAGCGCGACGGTCATTTCTGGATTCGCAGCGGCGATCTGCAGCGTGCCGGCCTGCCAGCGGATAAGCTGGGCCAGCAGCCGCAGGTCGATGTCAGCAGGCTGCAACCCATCAAAGTGGAGTATGACGCTGCGCGACAGCGTCTGCTGCTGACCGTACCGCCTGAGTGGCTGCCCGGTCAGGTCATTGGCGAGGCGAAGAACGGGCCCCGCTATCCGGGCCGTACCAGCAGCGGCGCGCTGATTAATTATGATCTTTACGCCAGCCGCACGGATAACATTGGCTCCCGCCTGTCCGCCTGGAACGAACTGCGGCTGTTTGGTGATGCCGGTCATTTCTCCACTAACGGCGTCTGGCAACAGCAGCTGGAAGGCAGTACGACTTATCAGGATGATGGCTATATCCGCTACGACACCTGGTGGAGCAATGAAGATGAGAACACGGCGGTAAGCTGGCGGGTCGGGGATCTGATCACCGATTCGCTGGCCTGGAGCAGCAGTGTGCGGCTCGGCGGCATCCGCGTCGGCCGCGACTTCAGCGTCCGTCCCGATCTGGTAACCTATCCGCTGCCCGCCTTTTCCGGTCAGGCCGCCGTGCCTTCCACCGTCGATCTCTTTATCAACGGCTATCGTTCCAGCCAGGCAAACGTGCAGCCTGGCCCCTGGTCGATGACCAATGTGCCGTTTGTTAACGGCGCGGGTGATGCCGTGATCACCACCACCGATGCGGTTGGCCGCCGCGTCACCACCACCATGCCGTTTTACGTCTCCAGTAACCTGCTGAAATCGGGGCTGTCGGACTACGCCTTCTCTGCCGGGGCAATCCGCGAAAACTACGGCATAAAGAATTTCGATTATGGTGAGGCCGCGGCCAGTGGCTCTTATCGTTACGGTATGACCGACTGGCTGACGCTGGAGAGCCACGCCGAAGGCAGCGAAACGCTGGCAATGGGTGGGCTGGGTGGTCAGCTGCGCGTCGGCAGTTGGGGCGTGGTCAACGGCGCGGTGGCGCAAAGTCAGCTCGATGGGGAGAGCGGCAGGCAATATAGCTGGGGATATCAATACAACAACCGCTGGTTCAACATCGGCACGCAGCAGACCCAGCGCAGCAGCGACTTCGGCAATCTGGCGCTGGTCGGCAGCCGTGCCGGTAGTCAGGCGGATAGCCGCTACGCACTCTCACGCCGCAGTGCGCAGTACAGCGCCAGCGTCTCGCTGAATCGCTTTGGCAGCGTTGGTGCCGCCTTCATCGACATCACCGACGGTCAGGGCGATCGCACCCGGCTATGGAACCTTTCGTGGAGTAAAAATCTTTGGGGTAACAGCAGTCTGTATGTCTCGGCCAGCCGCGATCAGGAAGAGAAGAGCTGGACCGGTGCCATCTCGCTGGTGATCCCGTTTGGCGAACAGGGCAGCGTTGCCCTCAGCACCGAACGCGATCAGCGTGGCCGCGACAGTCAGCGCGTTTATGCCTCCAGCGCCATGCCCAGCGACGGCGGGTTCGCCTGGGATGCCTCGTGGGCGAATCAGAGCGGAGACAGCGGCGATTATCGTCAGGGCAGTCTGCGCTATCGCAACAACCAGATTGATACCTCAGCGGGCTTCTATGGCGATGATGACAACCTCACGCAATGGGCCGATCTCTCGGGTGCGCTGGTGTTAATGGATAACAGCGTCTTTGCCGCTAACGCCATCAACGACGCCTTTGTGCTGGTGAAAACAAGCTATCCCGACGTGAACGTGCGCTATGAAAATCAGTCGATGGGACGCACCAATCAACAGGGCTATCTGCTGGTGCCCGCCATCAGCAGCTATTACCCGGCCAAATATGATATCGACACCCTCGACCTGCCGGCAGATATGACCACGCCGCGGGTTGAGCAGCGCTTTGCGGTGAAACGCCAGAGCGGCTACCTCCTCAACTTCCCGGTGGAGAAACTGCGCGCCGCCAGCGTAATCCTGGTTGATGCGCAGGGCCAGCCGCTGCCGGTCTCAAGCCTTGTACAGCGGCCTGACCATCCCACCGGATATGTCGGCTGGGATGGTATCGTCTGGATGGAAGATCTTACCGCCAGCAACCCGATCGAAGTGGTGACGCCCGATGGTCGCCGCTGCGAAACCGAACTGCATATCGCCAGCGGTCAGCCGCAGGCGCTGAAAACCTATGGCCCCCTGACCTGCGCGCTGCCGGCTCCAGTTGCAGGTAGCGCCGCCGCGCCTGCTGAACCTTTTACGTCCGGAAACCCACTATGATGAGATCTCTGTTACTGGCTGGTCTGCTGCTGTTACTGCCATCGCTGGGTTACGCAGCCTGTACCCTGCCCGCCTCCACAGCGAGCTTTGGTTCGGTCACCACCTTTGTAGCGAATACCACCGTCAGTTCGGTCACCACCAACGCCAACGTCAACTGTGGCTCCGGCTCGTCGCTGTCGCTGCTAGGCAATAACCAGATAACCTTTCAGCTGACCGGCGCAACCAATAGCAACGGCACGCGCGGTACGCTGAAACGCAGCGGTGATACCGGCAGTGATAATGTGCCGGTGCGGCTCTGCACCGACACGGCCTGCGCTACTGAACTGACGATTGGCGGCACGCCGTTTGTCTATGGTTCGCAGACCCTGATCAACCTGGCGGGCTTGCTGGGCAGCCTTAACTTCGCCATCCCGGTCTATCTGCGCACCGTTCCCGGACAGGTGGTCGCCGCCGGAACCTATCAGGTGACGCTGAACATGGCGGTGACCTATCGCATCTGCACCAGCGTCGGGGTGGGCAATCTCTGCTTAAGTGAGCAGACCGGTAGCGGCGTAATTCCGATTAACATCACCGCTATCCTGACCAATGACTGTACGACGATCACCTCGCCCAATATCAGCTTTGGCAGCGCGCCGCTGGTCGGCAGCTTCTCCGCCGTCTCGCAGACCATCAACGTATTGTGCAGCAAAGGCAGCACCTATACCGTCGGGCTGAGCAATGGCAGCTATGCGGCGGGTAGCGTCAGGAATATGGCAAGCGGCGCGAATCGGCTGAGCTATGAAATTTATAAAAGTACCACCAGCAATCGCTGGGGATCGGCAGGCACGGAACGCTGGAGCAGTACCACCTCGACGGCGGTATCCACGGATGGACTGACGCGCGGCTTTAACTACACCGCGCGCATCCTGACCACGCAGAACACGCCGCCTGCCGGTAACTACAGCGACAGCGTGGTGGTCGATTTGTCGTTTTAGAGTGAAGCACTGACCGGCGTAGCGCTGTGACGGGTCTGATACTGCTTCACCATCCGGCCAATCAGCAACGTGCCGATCAACCCACAGACTGCGGCAAAGGTCAGCCAGACGCCCGGCATCGCTTTGTCACCGGTTGCATGGATCAGATAGCTGGAGATGGCAGGCGTGAAACCGCCAAACAGCGCCGTCGCCAGGCTATAGGCCATGGAGAAACCGGCGGCGCGCACCTCAGCAGGCATAATCTCCGCCAGATAGACCACCATCGCACCGTTGTAGCTGGCATAAAGAAACGACAGCCACAGTTCCGCTTCCAGCAGATGAGCGAAGCTGGCCGATCCCACCAGCCAATGCAGTACCGGCCAGGTAGTCACAATCATCAGCAGGGTAAAGATGATCAGCAGCGGACGACGACCGACGCGATCCGACAGCGCGCCCATCAGCGGTAGCCAGAAGAGGTTTGAGACACCGACGCAGAGGGTGACCAGAAACGCCTGTTTGTCGCTCATCATCAGCACGGTTTTACCAAAGGTCGGGGTAAAGGCAGTGATCATGTAGAACATTACCGTGGTGGTGACCACCATCAGCATACCCGCCAGCACCAGCGCCCAGTTACTGGCAACTGAGCGCATGATTTCCGTCATGCTCGGGTGATGTTTACGTTTGCTGAACGCTTCGGTCTCCTCCAGCATCCGGCGGATGTAGAACAGGAATGGCACAATCAGACAGCCGACCACAAACGGGATACGCCAGCCCCACTCCGTCACCGCCTCTTTCGCCAGCAGATGATTCAGCATCAGGCCCAGCAGCGCGGCAAAAATAACCGCAATCTGCTGACTGCCCGACTGCCAGCTGACGAAAAAGCCTTTACGACCTTTCGGCGCGACTTCCGCCAGATAGACCGACACGCCACCCAGCTCGACGCCTGCCGAGAAGCCCTGCAACAGGCGTCCCAGCAGGATCAGAATCGGTGCCGCCGCGCCCAGCGTGGCGTAGCCTGGCACCAGCGCAATGGTCAGGGTACCCATCGCCATCAGGCCCAGCGTCAGCAACAAGCCTTTACGACGACCGTGATGGTCGATGTAGGCACCCAGAATGATCGCCCCCAGCGGGCGCATCAGGAAACCAGCACCAAAGGTCATCAGGGTGAGCATCAGGGAAGCAAACGGGTCATCACCGGGAAAGAAAGTTTTGGCAATGGCGGTGGCGTAATAGCCAAACACCATAAAATCGTACATCTCCAGAAAGTTACCACTGGTGACGTTAAAGATGGTTCGGGCCGCACTTTTCGGCGGCTTTTGTAAAGACGGGGTGTGACTCATGACGGCTTCCTGTTGTTTTTTAGCCGTTTTAGCCTGACTAAGGCGAGATTAATGTGACCTGGCTCACCATTGCACTTTACAATTCTGTGTACATGAGTAACAACCAATTAACAATTCAAATCAGGCAGCATAAATGATCCGCCTGGCCGCCGATCTGCCTGATTTTATCTGGCTGAAGCGCCGCCATAAAAAAAGGCGACCTTAACAGTCGCCTTTTCATTATGCCGGATAACCCGCTATTTCTTCACAGTTTCCATGCCCATCAGACCAATTTTCAGGTAGCCCGCCGTGCGCAGCTTATCCATCACGCTCATCAGCGTTTCATAATCTACCGACTTGTCTGCCTGGAAGAAAATGGTGGTCTCTTTGTTGCCCTGCGTCTGGCTGGTCAGCACGTTAACCAGCGAATCCGGCGTGACCTGATCGTTAGCCACGTAAAGCTGCTTATCCGCTTTAATCGACAGATAGACCGGCTTTTCCGGCCGCGGTTGCGGCGCGCTGGTGGACGCGGGCAGATTAACGCGCACATCAACCGTGGCCAGTGGCGCGGCCACCATAAAGATGATCAACAGCACCAGCATGACGTCGATAAACGGCGTCACGTTGATCTCATGCATTTCACCATCGGTTTCCAGATCGTCGTTTAATCGCATGGCCATAACAACTTACCCTAAGCGCAGTTTCTGGGCGGTCGCAGGACGCGGAACTTCTTTGGCAACGGTGCCCAGGTCGATATCACGACTCTGCAGCAGCATCACCTGAGCAGCGACATCCCCCAGCGAGGCTTTGTAGTTGGCGATCATGCGGGCAAAAACGTTATAGATGACGACGGCCGGGATCGCAGCGACCAGGCCAATCGCAGTCGCCAGCAGCGCTTCGGCAATACCCGGTGCCACCACCGCAAGGTTAGTGGTCTGGGTTTTCGCGATGCCGATAAAGCTGTTCATGATGCCCCAGACGGTGCCAAACAGGCCGATAAAGGGTGCGACAGACCCGATAGTCGCCAGGAAGCCATTGCCCCGTCCTGCATGGCGGCTGAAGGCGGCGACACGGCGCTCAAGACGGAAACTGGTGCGATCTTTAATGCCGTTGGTATCTTCCACACCCGCCGACAGTTCAAGTTCATTTTGCGCATCGTTCAGCAGCACCACACTGTGGCTGTGCCCGGTAAACGACTGGGCAATGCGGGCGGCGTCATTCAGATTGCGGGCTTCGCCCAGTGCCAGTTGCTCACGCTTAAGGCGACGCTTAGCCGCGCTAAGTTCGGCATATTTGCCGAAGAAGATCGCCCAGGTCACCACTGAGGCCAATAACAGGCCAATCATGACCACCTTTACCACGATATCGGCATGTTGATACATGCCCCAAACGGAGAGGTCCGTTTGCATCAAATCACTGGCTACCACGCTGCTTCTCCAACTTCTGATTCAGGGATGCGAAACAAGCGCAAATAATAGCAAAACGGTGGCGAATTGATAGTAGTTCTCATTAGTATTTACAAAGCTGATCTGCGCTCTTGACCTGTTGTTGAGCGGGTTCAGGCACGGCTTGTGAGGATGTTTCGAAAATGTGAAGCTGCATGAAAATTTATTAAAACAACGTTTCAAAATGTGACGGAATTCATTCAATCAGCATTGCTACATTTTACTCAGACGCGTTTTCACTATGCTGGCTCCTCACGGCCCTCTGCAGTTAGCCCAGACTGCAGGCCGTCTTACCTCTGCGGGAGACAATATAATGAGAATGATGAAAACATGCGTAGCCAGTGCCCTGGCGGCGATGATAGCGAGCGCCACCGCCACGGCACAGGTGATTAAAGTGGCTGAAGTACAGCCTGCCGGTTATCCCACCGTGGTCGCCCTGCAACACATGGGCGACAAACTGAAACAGGCCACCGATGGACGGCTGGAGATGAAGCTCTACGCCGGTGGCGTACTGGGCGATGAAGATCAGACGCTGCAACAGGTGCAGCTGGGTGCCATCGATATGATCCGCGTCTCGCTGGCGCCGGTCACCTCGATTGCCCCGGAAACCAGCGTGCTGACCCTGCCCTACGTTTTCCGCGACGTTGATCACATGCACAAAGTGCTGGATGGCGAGATAGGCCGCGAGATCGCCGACAAGTTCGACAACGATCCCAATGCCCGCATGGTGTTCCTGGGCTGGACCGATGCCGGTGAGCGCAACATGATCACTAAGAAGCCGCTGGCGAAACCGGAGGATCTTAAGGGCATGAAGATCCGGGTGCAGAATAGCGCCATCTCGCTGGCGACGCTGAAAGCGATGGGCGCGAATCCGGTGGCGATGGGCGTCAGTGAAGTGTTCAGTGCGATGCAGACTGGCGTGGTCGATGGCACCGAGAACAACCCACCGACCTTTGTCGCTCATAACTACATGCCGGTTGCGAAGTATTACACCCTCAGCGGCCACTTTATCCAGCCAGAGATGATCCTGTTTTCAAAACGCGCCTGGGATCGCCTGAAACCCGAAGATCAGGCACTGCTGAAAAAGCTCGGCAAAGAAGCACAGGATGAGGAGCGTCAGCTCTGGGCGACCTATACCGAAGAGTCGATCGCCAAAATGAAGGCGGGCGGCGTCACCTTCCAGCAGACTGACCGTGACTATTTCGTCAAAGCGACTCAGCCAGTACGCGATCAGTTTGGCGGCAAATATCAGGATCTGATGACCCGGATCGCTGAGGTGAAATAACCCTTCCCGCGCCACACTGCCGTGTGGCGTGCTTAATCAGGTATCAATTATGTCTGCTTATACGCGTCTGATGGATGGGCTTTATCTGCTCTGCATGCTGGTGGCCGCCGTGGCGCTGTTGATCATGGTAACGGTCATCCCGATTGGGATCTTCGCCCGTTACGTGATGAACGGCGCGCTCTCCTGGCCGGAGCCGGTTGCCATTATCTGCATGATTATTTTTACCTTTATCGGCGCGCCGGTGGGTCTGCGCGCCGGAACCCATATCTGTGTATCGATGGTCACTGACCGCCTGTCGCCTGCCCGGCAGCGCCTCATGCTGCGCGTCAGCGATCTGCTGATGATTATCACCTGCCTGGTGATCTTCCAGGCCAGTTATAGCCTGTGCGAAGCGATGTGGGTTCAGACCCTCGCGTCACTTCCAGCGGTGACCTATGGCGAGATGTATCTGCCAATCCCGATTGGCGCGATCTTCACCCTGCTGTTTGTTGTTGAGCGCCTGCTGAGCGGCGATCAGAGCCAGCGACCGATTGTCACGCTGGGCGGCACCCACTAACGCGGAGCAGAAAAATGGATGCATTGATCTTGATAGGCAGTTTGCTGGTGTTGCTGATGGTGGGCTTTCCGGTCGCCTTTGCGGTGGGACTGAGCGCCTTTATCGGGGCCTGGTGGATCGACCTGCCGCTGGAGGCGGTGGTGATTCAGGTGACCAACGGGATTAACAAATTTTCCCTGCTGACCATTCCGTTCTTTATCCTCGCGGGCGCGATTATGGCCGAGGGCGGCATCGCCCGCCGGCTGGTCAACTTCGCCTATATCTTTGTCGGCTTTATTCGCGGCGGGCTGTCGCTGGTTAATATCGTCGCTTCAACGTTCTTTGGCGCTATCTCCGGTTCGTCGGTGGCGGATACCGCCTCCATTGGTTCGGTAATGATCCCGCAGATGGAGGAGAAAGGCTATCCGCGTGACTTCGCCGCGGCGGTGACCGCCAGCGGTTCGGTACAGGCGGTGCTGACGCCCCCCAGCCACAACTCAGTCATCTACTCGCTGGCGACCGGCGGCATGGTCACCATCTCCTCGCTGTTTGTTGCCGGGATCTTCCCTGGCCTGCTGCTCGGCGGATGCCTGATGGTGATGTGTCTGGGCTTTGCCCATAAACGCGGCTATCCCAAAGGCGAGCGTATTCCGTTTCGTCAGGCGCTGAAGATTTTCTTCGACGCGTTCTGGGGTCTGTTTACGGTCGTGATCATCATGGGGGGGATCCTCTCCGGCATCTTTACCGCCTCGGAATCCGCTGCGATTGCCTGTATCTGGGCCTTCTTTGTCACCATGTTCATCTATCGCGACTTTAAATGGAGCCAGCTGCATATCCTGCTGTTCCGCACCATTAAAACCGTCACCATCGTGATGGTACTGATCGCTTTCGCAGCCGGGTTCGGCGCAGTGATGACCTTTATGCAGCTGCCGACCATTATTACTGAGGCGTTCACCAGCCTCTCCGATAACAAATATGTGATCCTGATGTGCATCAACATCCTGCTGCTGGTCGTAGGCACGCTGATGGATATGGCGCCGCTGATTCTGATCCTGACGCCGGTGCTGCTGCCGGTAGCCACCGCGCTGGGGGTCGATCCGGTTCACTTTGGCATGATCATGCTGACTAATCTGGGCATCGGACTGATTACGCCGCCGGTCGGCACCGTGCTGTTTGTGGCCAGCGCGGTGAGTAAGCAGAAGATTGAGCAGGTCGTCGGGGCGATGCTGCCGTTCTACGGCATGCTGTTCCTGGTGCTGATGCTGATTACTTATATTCCCGCTATTTCACTCTGGTTGCCGCGCCTGATGGGCGTCATGTAAGGCAATGGAAACCGGCTCGCTTGCGGGTCTCAGACTGCTGACAAACTCGAATCAGGGTACAACTGGCAGCGATGGATTAGATCAACAGGCAGGGAACACGGTCAGAGGAGGAAAGCGGCCCGCCGCCCGGAAAAAAACGCCGGGAGCGTTTTTGAACAACGCAACGCGTTGGCCCGGCAACGGGCCGAGCGAGCCAGGGATTGGCGTAAGCGCCTTTCCGGTCTGACCGGGTTTCCTGCACTGGCTCGGTCTCACAGCTAACCGGGCCACACTTAGTCATCAATCTCCGGCCCGCTCACGGGCCGGTTTTTTTCCTGCGACGCACTCTGATAATCACCATTGAGTCTCAACCCTGCTGGCCGTTTCGTGATAACGTGAGGGCTTAGTCTGAAGCGGTAAAGGCGACTCATGACCACCAGAAAAATTGATACCACGCTCGTCAGTGCGGGACGCAGCAAGCGTTATACCCAGGGCTCGGTGAACAGCGTCATTCAGCGCGCCTCTTCGCTGGTTTTTGATACGGTTGCGGAGAAAAAACGCGCCACCGCAGGTCGGGCAAAAGGCGAACTTTTTTATGGCCGTCGCGGCACCCTGACGCACTTTGCACTGCAGGATGCGATGACCGAGCTGGAAGGCGGCGCAGGCTGTGTGCTCTATCCCTGCGGCGCAGCGGCCGTCGCGAACGCGATTCTGGCATTTGTCGAGGCGGGCGACCACGTACTGATGAGCGGCGCGGTCTATGAACCGACACAGGACTTCTGTACAAAAATTCTCGCTAAGCTGCAGGTTTCCACCGGCTGGTTCGATCACTGCATCGGCAGTGAAATCGGTGAGCGGGTGCAGCCCAACACCCGTGTTGTCTTCCTGGAATCGCCTGCTTCGATAACGATGGAAGTGCAGGATATTCCGGCGATTGTGGCAGCGGTACGCGCTAAAGCGCCCGAGGCGATCATCATGATCGACAACACCTGGGCGGCCGGTATTCTGTTTAACGCGCTGGCGCACGGTATCGACATTTCGATTCAGGCTGGCACCAAATATCTGATTGGTCACAGCGATGCGATGATCGGCACGGCGGTCGCCAATGCGCGCTGTATCGACCAGTTGCGTGAGAACTCTTACCTGATGGGCCAGATGGTGGATGCCGATACCGCCTACATGGCGAGTCGCGGTCTGCGTACGCTGGGTACCCGTCTGCGTCAGCATGAAGAGAGTGCGATTCAGGTGGCAGAGTGGCTGGCGGCGCGCCCGGAAGTGGCACGAGTGAATCACCCGGCACTGGCGCAAAGCAAAGGTCATGCGTTCTGGCAGCGCGATTTTAACGGTAGCAGCGGCCTCTTCTCGTTCATCCTGCAGGAAAAATTAAGCGCGCCCCAACTGGCGGAATATCTCGATCACTTCCATCATTTCAGCATGGCTTACTCCTGGGGCGGTTATGAATCGCTGATCCTGGCGAATCAGCCGGAAGAGCTGGCAGAGATTCGTCCGGCGGGCGGTGTGGATTTCACCGGCACGCTGGTGCGGCTGCATATTGGTCTGGAGCACGTTGATGATCTGCTGGCTGACCTGGAGGCCGGTTTTTCACGCCTGACGCGCTAAGTCAGATAAACAGAAAGTAAACAGAAGATAAACCACGTAGCGGTGGCCCGCAGAGTTTGCCGGGCACCGGCTCATTTGTTGTTAAAATTTATCCCGCATCGTTCAGGTTATCAGTGAAATCACTGCGCTGTCTGAACGCAGACGGATTGTTCCTTGTGACGTGATGGAATCGCTAATGGGTGTTTTACACGAGATTGTCCAGGCGCTCTGGCATCAGGATTTTGCCGCACTGGCAAATCCGGATGTAGTGTGGGTGGTATACGGCGTAATGTTCCTGACGCTGTTTCTGGAAAATGGTCTG
The DNA here is from genome assembly GCF_019880205.1 of Pantoea alfalfae. Taxonomy (NCBI): domain Bacteria; kingdom Pseudomonadati; phylum Pseudomonadota; class Gammaproteobacteria; order Enterobacterales; family Erwiniaceae; genus Pantoea; species Pantoea alfalfae. The sequence goes on along the minus strand of NZ_CP082292.1, from coordinate 670,130 downwards.
TTGCCCGCCTCTTTCCTGCCAGGCGACAGCCTGCTGCTGCTGGCCGGGGCGATGGTGGCCAAAGGGGTGATGGATTTTGTGCCGACAATGGTGATCCTCACGACCGCTGCCAGCCTGGGCTGCTGGCTGAGCTACCTGCAGGGCCGCTGGCTGGGGAATACCCGGCTGGTGAAGAGCTGGCTGATGCATCTGCCGGCACAGTATCACCAGCGCGCCTGGAATATGTTTAACCGTCACGGGCTGATGGCGCTGCTGGTCGGCCGTTTTCTCGCCTTTATCCGCACGATCCTGCCGACTATGGCGGGCATTGCAGGCTTACAGAATGGCCGCTTTCAGCTGTTTAACTGGCTCAGCGGCGTGCTGTGGGTCGGCATTGTCGTTGCCTTTGGCTATGGCATCAGTCAGGTGCCGTTTATCAAGCGTCATGAAGATCAGGTGATGGCGATCCTGATGATACTGCCGATGGTGTTGCTGGTGCTCGGCCTGTCCGGCAGCATTGTGGTGATCTGGAAAAAGCGTCGCCAGAAACGCGCCTGACGCGCATCTGGCTTTCGGATCCGCCGCCACTCAGGCGGACGGATCCGCTACCGTCTGCCTGACACGACTCACCTCTTCCCCCGGCGTCACGCCGAAATAGCGTTTAAACTCCCGCGAAAATTGTGAAGGGCTTTCATAGCCCACCCGCACCGCCGCCGCACTCGCCTTTAGTCCATCGTGCAGCATCAGCAGTCGCGCCTGATGCAGGCGATAGCGCTTGAGATACTGCAACGGCGAGGTCTGCGTCACCGCTTTGAAGTTATGGTGAAAGGCTGAGACGCTCATGTTCACTTCTGCTGCCAGCGCATCAACGCTGAGGTTTTCCGCATAGTGATTCTCAATCCGTCGCAGGGCACGCGCGATCAGGCTGAACTGCGTCTGTCGGCTCACCAGCGAAAGCAGCGCGCCGCCGATCGGACCGGTCAGCACATAGTAAATAATTTCACGCACGATGTGCGGCCCCAGAACGCGCGCATCGCGCGGCTGGGTCATCACATCCAGCAGCCGCTCCGCGGCGCACAGCATCGGTTCCGTCAGCCACGCCGAGTGGATACCCGAAGTCTGCGGCTGAGGCTGAAACTGATCGTCGTCGCCGATTTCAATCAGCAGATCCTGCAGGCTGGCGGTATCAACCCTGAGACACAGCCCGGCAATCGGTATTTCCGGCGAGGCCCAGGTTTCGCACTCCACCGGCAGCGGCACGGTCAGCATCAGGTATTTGCTGGCGTCATACTGAAACACGGTGCTGCCGAGATAGCCGGTTTTGCTGCCCTGAAACAGGATAACAATGCCGGGCTGATACATCATCGGCGTACGGGGACGATATTGATTAGCATAAATCAGTGACACATTTTCGACCGGGCAAAGACGGTCGCGACCATGAGTCATTAAGGTGACTACCTGCTGTGCCAGCCGGTGACAGAGTGCATCGTGCGCCATAGCGACTCCTTTTCGGACAAAAAGCCAGTGTGCCGCGCGAATGCCTGAACCGCCAGCAGCCTGGAGAATCAGGCAAGAAATTTACCGGATCGGGCAGAAGAACAGACCTGCTGTTGTTGCTGACGCTGAGCAGGCTGAAAATTGTTGGCTAGACTTAAGCACAGTGAATTCTCACGGGTTAACCGCAACGGAAAGGAGCAACTATGGCAGACCAACCCATTATCAAACTGCGCGATGGCAATATGATGCCGCAACTCGGACTCGGTGTCTGGCAGGCCAGCATCGAAGATGCGCGTCATGCGGTGCTGAAAGCGCTTGAGGTCGGCTATCGCTCAATCGATACCGCCGCCGCCTATAAGAATGAAGAGGCGATTGGCCAGGCTCTGCAGGAAACCGATGTGCCGCGCGAAGAGATTTTCGTGACCACCAAACTGTGGAACGACGATCAGCAGAATGTTCAGCAGGCGATGGAAACCAGCCTGGAGAAACTCAAACTGGAGCAGGTCGATCTCTATCTGATGCACTGGCCGTGCCCGGAAAAAGACCACTACGTTGATGCCTGGAAGAAGATGATCGAATTGCAGCAGCAGGGGCTGACCAAAAGCATCGGCGTCTGTAACTTCCATGAAGCGCACCTGAAGCGTCTGCTGGATGAAACCGGTGTGACGCCGGTCGTGAACCAGATTGAGCTGCACCCGATGCTACAGCAGCGTACGCTGCATGCGTGGAACGCGCTGCACCAGATCCAGACCGAATCCTGGAGTCCGCTGGCACAGGGCGGCAAAGGCGTTTTTGATCAGGAGATCATTAAGTCGCTGGCGAAGAAATATGGTAAGACCCCGGCGCAGATCGTGATCCGCTGGCATCTGGATAGCGGTCTGGTGGTGATTCCGAAGTCGGTGACGCCAGCACGTATCGAAGAGAACTTTAAGGTGTTCGACTTCCGTCTGGATAAGCATGAAGTGAGTGATATTGCGAAACTGGACAGCGGTAATCGTCTGGGGCCGGATCCGGACACTTTTAACTGACGTGAAGGTGACCTTAACCGCTCTGCCCTGCCGTTGACGGGCAGAGGGGGCTTAATGCGGTCAGGCGGGTTCTCCCTGCCTGACCGCGCTGTTATGCAGTGGGCTGCACCACCAGCTGACCCGCCGTACCGCGGTCGGCCAGTTCCAGGGTCTGACTGTGGTAGACAAACGGGAAGTGATCTGACGAACTTTGCGGGAAGCTGACCATCAGTTCCACGCTGCCATCGACCCACACCGTATCTTTCCAGCCACGATCTTCGCCCATCGGCTGTGCGCCATTCACACTTTTAATCAGGAACATAACGCCCTGAATATGCAGCGACTGCGGCCGATCGGCGTGCAGGATCCAGCGCTCAAAGGTGCCCTGCTGCGCAGTGGTGTCAATGCGGTTCATATCCCAGAGCGCGCCGTTGATGCCCGGCATGCTGTCACCGATGCGGAATTCGCGGGTGCGCACCGCCACCCCATCCAGAATCTGGTCGGCCAGCAGCCGCATCGGGAGATTATCCGTCACCAGCGGCAGTAAGCCGGTTGGGCGCAGCGTCAGGATCAGGGTGGAGGTCAGAATAGAAGATGGCTCAAAGAAACCGCGCAGCCGATCCATAATGCCTGCCGCCGTTCCCGCCGTAATCGACACTTCATCGCCCTGCGACATATCCACCAGCACTTCGCGACGTTCGCCCGGCGCCAGTGACAGACGCTGCACCGCAACCGGCGCAGGCAGATAGCCCTGATCGCTGGCAATCACCATAAACGGACGATTATCGCTGAGCACCATCTCATAGCGTCGCGCATTCGAGGCGTTCAGCAGACGCAGGCGTACCCAGCCGCGTGACACCTCAACATACGGATTGCGTACCCCATTCACCAGCAGCGTATCACCCAGGAAACCACCATCCTGCGGCGGGTCATAGACCGGCGTGGCAAAGTTATCGAGCCGCTTGTCCTGAATGATGATGGGGAAGTCATCGACGCCGTAATGCTTCGGCAGCGGCAGCTGTTTACCGATGTCATCTTCCACCAGCCACATACCCGCCAGACCGTTATAGATATGCGGCGCCATGCGGTTTGGGGTATTGGCGTGATACCAGCAGGTTGAGGCCGCCTGACGAATCGGCAGTACCGGCGACCAGTCGACACCGGCCGACATCATACGTGGCGCGCCACCCATTAATGCACCCGGCAGCTGTAAACCGCTGACGGTCATGGAGACGGACTCATTCAGCCGGTTGCTGTAGATCAGCTTTACGTCGTCACCGCTGTAAACCCGGACGGTCGGGCCAAGATAGAGGCCATTGATACCCCACACCGGCACTTTGTTATTGTCGCCATTAAATGACCAGTGGCTGCGCTGCATCGTCAGGAACAGCGGCTGGCCGCGACGGGATTCCAGCAACGGCGGAACCGGAAGCGGTGTATCGCCATTGGCTGAAGAGGCGGCATGTGCCGCATGAGGGAGTAAACTGGCGCTAAGCACCGCTCCGGCAGAAAGCTGGATGAACTGACGTCTGCTGAAAGACATAAAACTTCTGACCCTTTACGCGTGGCGCTAAGCGCCGACCCTGTTTTTATTGATCTGTTTTTGCTGTGCTGCGTTCACGGCGAGCCGGATAAGGCCCGCCGCGCGGCATCCATGCAGGATAGTTCGGCGAATGGCTCGCCGGTCAGATTTTTCCGTTTTTTTCGCGTTCTGCGACTTCGGCGTTGAGTTCTTCCAGCTTCGCCGCCATCAGTTCGCGACAGTGGGTAGCCAGCTTACGCACCGACGAAGACTCGAATGCTTTTACATCAACCGGCGGCAGCATCTCAACAATAACCAGCCCGTTGTTCCAGCGGTTGAGATCGATCTTGCCATGGGTATTGGAGACCACAATCGGAATGATCGGCACGCCCGCCGCCACGGCAGCGTGGAAGGCACCAGTTTTAAACGGCAGCAGGCCACGGCCACGGCTGCGCGTTCCCTCAGGAAACATCCAGATGGAGATGCGCTTGCGGTTAAACTGATCCACCAGCTCACCGATGGTGCCGCGCGCTTTCGCCCGGTCATCGCGGTCAATCAGCAGGTTGCCGGTCAGCCAGTAGAGCAGGCCAAAAAACGGCACCCACAGCAGGCTCTTCTTGCCCACGGTTACCGTATAGGGCTGCACCATTTTAGCCGCGGTGACCATGTCGTAGTTGTTCTGATGGTTGGCGATATAAATCGCATTACCATAATTCTCTGCGCCTTCCGGTTTGCGCAGATCGACTTTAAGACCAAACACCGTCGATAATTTGCCGAACAGACGGCCAAAAGTGGCGACGTGGCGCGGATCGCGTGGTGAAAAAAGACACCAGATACAGCCAAAGATACAGATTAGGATCGAATAAATGACGACGATAATGGCACGCAGAATCAGTAACATAGTTCCCTCATTGAGCCACGGCTGACGCAGGGTCAGCCGGGTAGTTTACGCTTCGCTATCCGGGCTCGCCGGACGCGCAGGTGCATCCAGTTCAACACGATCAATTTTTTGCAGGCCGCGCGGTAACAGCGTGCCGCGACGTCCGCGATCGGCACGGAATTTCTGTAGCTCTTCACTGCGCAGCAGCATTTTACGTTTGCCCACGTGCAGTGTGATCGCACTGCCCGGCGGCAGGATCATCAGCCAGGCCAGTTTGTCCTGACCCGCGGCGGCTTCTGCTGACGGAATAGAGATGATTTTGTTGCCCTTGCCTTTCGACATCTGCGGCAGTTCGCCAACCGGGAACATCAGCATCCGTCCCGCCTGGGTAATCGCCAGCAGCATGTCATCTTCATGATGGACCGCCATTGGCGTCATTACGCGGGCATTGTCCGGCAGCGTCAGCAGCGCTTTACCGGCACGGTTGCGCGACACCAGGTCGCTGAAGGTACAGATGAAACCGTAGCCCGCATCAGAGGCCATCAGCAGACGCTGGTCATCCGGCTCCATCAGCACCTGTTCAACCACCGCACCCGGCGGTGGCGTCAGCTTGCCGGTCAGCGGCTCGCCCTGTCCGCGCGCGGAAGGCAGCGATGTCGGATCCAGCGTATAGCTGCGGCCCGTGGAGTCGATAAAGGCCACCGGCTGATTGCTCTTGCCGCGTGCGGCAGCCAGATAGCTGTCGCCCGCTTTATAGCTCAGTCCGGCTGGATCGATATCGTGGCCTTTGGCGCTGCGCACCCAGCCCATTTGCGACAGCACAATGGTGACCGGTTCAGACGGCACCAGCTCGGTTTCGCTCAGAGCTTTGGCTTCTTCACGCTCACACAGCGGCGAACGACGATCGTCGCCGTAGCTGGCGCTGTCAGCCTGTAACTCTTTTTTCAGCAGGGTATTCATCTTGCGTTCAGACGCCAGCGTCGCCTGCAGCTGATCGCGCTCTTTTTCCAGATCCGCCTGCTCGCCACGGATCTTCATCTCTTCCAGTTTTGCCAGGTGGCGCAACTTCAGTTCGAGGATGGATTCGGCCTGCGTTTCACTGATGCCAAAACGCGACATCAGGACCGGCTTCGGCTCATCCTCAGTACGGATGATCTCGATCACTTCATCAATGTTCAGGAATGCGACCAGCAAACCTTCCAGAATATGCAGGCGGCGCAGCACGCGATCCAGCCGGTAGTTCAGACGGCGTTTGACCGTATCGCGGCGGAACACCAGCCATTCGGTCAGGATTTCATGCAGATTTTTCACCGCCGGGCGGTTATCCAGGCCGATCATATTGAGGTTAACGCGGTAACTCTTCTCCAGATCGGTGGTGGCGAACAGATGGTTCATCACCTGATCGAGATCGACGCGGTTGGAGCGCGGAACGATCACCAGGCGGGTCGGGTTCTCGTGATCCGATTCATCACGCAGATCCTCCACCATCGGCAGCTTTTTATTGCGCATCTGGTTAGCAATTTGCTCCAGCACGCGCGCGCCTGACACCTGATGCGGCAACGCGGTGATGACCACCTCGCCCTCTTCTTTCTTCCATACCGCACGCTGGCGGATGGAACCACGCCCGGTCTGATAAATTTTGCGGATTTCGTCACGCGGCGTAATGATCTCCGCCTCGGTCGGATAATCAGGTCCCTGGACAATATCCAGCAGCTGTTCCAGCGTGGTTTTCGGCGCGTCGATCAGTGCGATCGCCGCCTGAGCCACTTCGCGCAGGTTGTGTGGCGGAATATCGGTCGCCATGCCTACGGCGATACCGGTGGTGCCGTTCAGCAGAATATTGGGCAGGCGCGCCGGTAACATCTTCGGCTCCTGCAGCGTGCCATCAAAGTTCGGCTGATAGTCGACCGTGCCCTGACCCAGCTCGCCCAGCAGCAGCTCGGCATATTTTGACAGACGGGATTCGGTGTAACGCATCGCCGCGAACGACTTGGGATCATCCGGCGCCCCCCAGTTGCCCTGACCGTCAACCAGCGGATAACGGTAGGAGAACGGCTGCGCCATCAACACCATCGCTTCATAGCAGGCGCTGTCGCCGTGCGGATGGTATTTACCCAGCACGTCACCCACGGTACGTGCCGATTTTTTGAATTTTGCGCTGGCGCTAAGCCCCAGCTCGGACATGGCGTAGATGATACGTCGCTGAACCGGCTTTAATCCGTCGCCAATGTAAGGCAGTGCGCGGTCCATGATGACGTACATCGAATAGTTTAAGTACGCATTCTCGGTGAATGTGTGCAGGGCGAGACGCTCTGCACCATCCTGAGTCAGTTCACTCATTAATTTCTCATCCTCACATCGTGGCCCACAACGGCGGGACACCCGGCGGTGGTTTGGCGAGGATAGTACCTTATTCCCTGGTGTTAGTCACAGGGGAAGCGCGGGACAATAGGCGTCCCGCCGCGCAATTTCATGTGCCGGAAGCACGCCGGATTCAGACCGGCAAGTGCCTGACCTCTCTGCTGAAGTGAATCAGGGCTTTGACCCTATCCACTGACGGGCAATATCACGATATTCACCCGTGGCGATGCTGAGATGCACCCACTGATCGACATAGAGTTTCCAGCTGATGTCGTCACGCGGGATCATGTAAGCCTTCTCGCCATACTGCAGCGGTTTGTCGGGATTGATCGCGCAGAGCGTCGGGTAATGCTGCTGCTGAAAACGCGCTTCTGAGGCATCGGTGATCATCACATCCGCTTTGTTATCGACCAGCTGCTGGAAGATGGTGACGTTATCGTGAAACAGCGTCAGCGAGGCCTCTGGCAGATGGCTGTGTACAAAGGCTTCGTTAGTACCACCTGCCGGTTCAATCAGCCGTACGTCAGGCCGGTTGAGCTGTTCGAGGGTCTGGAAGCGCTCTTTATCGCTGCAGCGCACCAGCGGGATTTTGCCATCCACGTCCAGCGGCTGCGCGA